>NZ_CP012938.1:0-647248 GCF_001314995.1 Bacteroides ovatus | reverse complement strand
AGCAACCAACTCTCGGGCCTAAATTCCGCAACGATAGCGGGCAACAGATGTGACAGGATTTCCTCCCGTACGGTGCCTTCTGCCTTCACATAATAATTATTGATTACAGCTTTCTTCCGGCTTTTCTGTTCCACGGGGACGAAGCCCACCACTTCTTTATCTTCAATCGCAATGAACCACACATACTCTTCGCCCGTCTTGAAAGGGTAATTATTGTTTGCGCGTATCACTTCGGGATCCATCACCATCGGCGCTAAAAGCCGATATAAGTGTTTGTCTTTTCCTTTTAATCGTATTATCTGTATCATATCATTCAAAAATGGACACACAAAAATAAGGAAAAAATATCAAATTCGTCATTTCTGTTCCTAAAACATTTGTTTTTCACACTATTATCTCTATATTTCGATATTTTTGAAATCACCCATACGCCATTCCTCTTTCACGTTTAAAGTAAGTCAGTATAGTTGCAAAGCTTAAATATTCCCGTCCAGGAGTATGCAACCGACTTTTAAACTGATAGTAGGCAAAGATGACTTCGCATGCCAATTTATATTTGAAATGCAGCTTTAAACGGTGCTGCAAAAACTCAAACACCCGGCAGAGATATGCAAACACCTCCTCCACCCTAGCATTTGGAATCACTCGTGGCGCACGATTTACATCCGCTATATGCTCCATCTCATTAAGCACATATTCCAGTTGCTCAATTTCCTCACCGGTGTTTTGCATTGTACACTTCATTTGTTCTATTTTCTCTCCCTGATGGATGTACTGTTTTCGCTTTCGTTGTAAACGATCTTTTATTATTTCTATTCCTTTCAACATTATAAAATTTAGTTATATATAAATGGTTTGATATTACTGATTATTAATCGACAAAACCGTCATATAAAATTTAATATCAAATGCAAATATAGAAAAGATTGTTTAAATAATTAGATTTTTATTTAAAAATATTCATACTTATTTTACATTTAAATTACCAGCATCAGAAAAACGTTTTTTTCATCCAATGAAACGAGTCATAATTTTGCGGCGTACTAAAATATTTTAAACAATGGATAATCAATCTTTTGACTGGCTGCTTCACGGTTGCCACGTACTATCCGAGATGGCAGTGGCTTATTTTCCCAACTATCAGGATAACTGATATAGACGATACGCTGGCAAATGCCCATACCCTCCTCGACCGATTGGAAAATGAATGTGGTACTGCCGAACATCTCCGTTCCACGTCACAACTCATAGAGGACACTATAAGTTGATAGAGGCCCGCATGGCCAGCAACAAGAACAGTGCTACAGGACTGACTACTGGATTTGCCGACCTTGACCGGGTGACATGCGGCTGGCAACCCGGTGAGGAGATCGTTATTGCTGCCCGTCCTGCGGTAGGTAAAACAGCATTTGCACTGCATCTGGCACGTACTGCAGCTTCTGCCGGTTATCATATCGCTGTGTATATTTTCACATATACAATATTTTTCTTGATGAATAACTGACTATTACCATACATTACCGATGGCAGTATGGATTTAGAAGAACACACATTTGCAAGTCATCAAGAAAATCTTGAACCTGCAAGACAAGAAAGGAAGCGAAAATATGATTTGCATAAAATTTAAATAGTCTCTAACCAATAAGTCATCTTTATACAATGACGAGTTGTTTGACAAACTTCGTAGTTAGCAATACCGGAGCAACATTCACAATTACTTATGAATCAATTATTTACAGCAACTCTTTCATTTAAACAAAAATTGCCTGCTAAAAATTTAGACAAAATTTGGTCAAATATTCCTTTTTATTAATTAAAAAGGCTACAGTTTCACAAACTACTATTGGAATTCGGTCTCTTTTCCATATATTTGCGCCCGCATTTTTGATTTTCGAATGAACCTCCTTATTCAATTTACCAAAACTAGATAAAACGAATGGAAAAAATAAACGCAGTAATTACAGGAGTCGGAGGATATGTACCCGATTACATCTTGACCAATGATGAGATTTCCAAAATGGTAGATACTACCGACGAATGGATTATGGGGCGTATTGGTATTAAGGAAAGACGTATTTTGAAAGAGGAAGGACTGGGAACTTCTTACATAGCTCGTAAAGCTGTCAAACAGTTAATAAAACGCACCCGAACAAATCCGGATGATATTGATCTGATAATTGTAGCTACAACAACCCCTGACTACCGCTTTCCTTCCACGGCTTCTATTTTATGTGAAAGACTGGGACTGAAAAGAGCTTTTGCTTTTGACATGCAAGCTGTTTGCAGCGGTTTTTTATATGCACTGGAGACTGGAGCCAATTTTATCCGTTCTGGAAATTACAAGAAAGTGGTAGTTGTAGGCGCTGAAAAGATGTCGTCAATAATAAATTATGCCGACCGGGCAACTTGTCCGATTTTCGGTGATGGCGGAGCAGCTGTCATGCTTGAACCTACTACTGAAGATTTTGGCATTATGGATGCTGTGTTAAGAACAGATGGTAAAGGATTGCCTTTTTTGCACATTAAAGCGGGTGGCTCTATATGTACTCCTTCTTATTATACATTGGATAATCAAATGCATTATATCTATCAGGAAGGACGTACTGTATTCAAATATGCAGTATCCAACATGGCTGATGCCTGTGAATCTATCATTGCAAGAAACCATCTAAGCAAAGAAAACATCGACTGGGTAATTCCTCATCAGGCTAATCAACGTATTATCACCGCCGTAACACAACGTTTGGAAGTTCCTGTCGAAAAGGTCATGGTCAACATCGAACGATACGGTAACACTAGTGCCGGCACTCTCCCACTCTGCCTCTGGGATTTTGAAGATAAATTCAAAAAAGGAGATAACCTAATTCTTACTGCATTTGGAGCAGGATTTGCATGGGGAGCCATCTATGTGAAATGGGGATATGATGGAAAAAAGAGATAGCGATTATTCGCTATCTTCAAAATAAAAAATCCTCTGATTTACTGAAAATCAGAGGATTTTTTATTTCCTAATGCGGTGCGTACGGGACTCGAACCCGTGACCCCATGCGTGACAGGCATGTATTCTAACCAACTGAACTAACGCACCAAAATATTCACTTTAGCATCTCTCTCGATTGCGGATGCAAAGGTAGATATTTTTTTGAAACCTGCAATAGCTTCAGTATCTTTTTTCTGAAAAAGTGGGTTTATTAAGAATTATCGTGTACATTTGCAGCTACTAATAAAATAGAAAATAGAATGAAAAATACACCAATTGAACGACATCTGATTGACGAAACCATCAATGAGTTTCAAATTGTCGATTTTTCCAAAGCTACCATTCGTGAAGTGAAAGCCATTGCTTCAAAAGCAGAAACAGCATCGGGAGTTGAATTTATCAAAATGGAAATGGGTGTTCCGGGACTTCCTCCTTCCGCTGTAGGCGTGAAAGCGGAAATTGAAGCATTACAAAATGGCATTGCCAGTCTATATCCCGACATCAACGGATTGCCGGAACTAAAGAAAGAGGCATCCAACTTTATCAAAGCATTCATCAACGTAGATTTAAGTCCGGAAGGTTGTGTGCCTGTCACTGGTTCCATGCAAGGTACATTCGCTTCATTTCTTACTTGCAGCCAATGTGACGAAAAGAAAGATACGATTTTGTTTATCGATCCAGGGTTTCCGGTACAGAAACAGCAGTTGGTTGTAATGGGGCAAAAGTTTGAAACATTTGATGTGTATGACTACCGCGGAGAAAAACTGAAAGAGAAACTGGAAAGCTATCTGAAAAAAGGAAATATATCAGCCATCATTTATTCAAATCCCAATAATCCCAGCTGGATTTGCCTGAAAGAAGAAGAATTGAGGATTATCGGTGAATTGGCAACACTGTATGATGTGATTGTTCTGGAGGATTTGGCTTATTTTGCCATGGACTTCCGCCAAGATTTAAGTAAACCGTATCAACCTCCTTTCCAGCCATCAGTTGCCCATTATACGGACAATTACGTATTGCTGATTTCCGGCTCAAAAGCATTCAGCTACGCCGGGCAACGTATTGGGGTAAGTTGTATCTCTGATAAACTATACCACCGAAGCTATCCGGGACTGACCAAACGATATGGTGGCGGAACTTTCGGAACGGTTTTCATTCACCGTGTGCTTTATGCGCTTTCTTCAGGAACTAGTCATTCTGCACAGTTCGCCATGGCCGCCATGCTGAAAGCTGCCAACGAAGGACAATATAATTTCCTTAACGAAGTGAAGATATACGGTGAAAGAGCACGGAAATTAAAAGAAATCTTCCTCCGTCACGGTTTTCATCTGGTATATGACAACGATCTGGGCGAGCCGATTGCAGACGGATTTTATTTCACCATCGGTTATCCGGGAATGACCAGTGGCGAACTGGCGAAAGAATTGATGTACTACGGAGTCAGCGCTATCTCATTAGTAACTACAGGAAGCCATCAGGAAGGATTGCGCGCGTGTACCTCTTTCATTAAAGACCACCAATATGCTCAACTGGATGAAAGAATGAAACTATTTGCTGAAAATCATCCGATAGCCTGATTATTTGACATAAGATATTCATAAAAGCCATTCTTAAAATGAAAAAAAACGGAAAGAACGATTGTTATTCCGTTTTTTTTCTTACTTTAGTGGCATGAATATCGACTCTGACATATTTAAGATTCAATCGAATAATGTGTTGCCATCGAGAGGAAGGATTTTAATATCAGAACCTTTTCTACGTGACGCAACGTTTGGCAGATCCGTAATTTTACTGGTCGATCATACGGATGAAGGAAGTATGGGATTGGTTATCAACAAGCAACTGCCATTGTTCCTTAACGATATCATCATGGAATTTAAATATCTGGATGAGATTCCTCTATACAAAGGTGGACCTATTGCCACTGATACCCTATTTTATCTCCACACATTATCTGATATCCCCGGATCCATTTCTATCAGTAAAGGGCTTTATCTGAATGGAGATTTTGATGAAATAAAGAAATATATATTACAAGGGAATAAAATCAGTGAATGCATTCGTTTCTTCTTGGGATATTCCGGTTGGGATAGCGAACAGTTAAATAACGAAATCAGAGAAAACACATGGTTGGTGTCTGAAGAAGAAAAATCATATCTGATGAAAAACAATATCAAAGATATGTGGCGGACTGCTTTAGAGAAACTAGGCAGCAAGTACGAAACGTGGTCACGCTTCCCACAAGTGCCTACTCTCAACTAATATTTTATTTCTTAGGATTCAAACATTGGAGGAGCAATGCATCTTTGTAGCAGCCCTCCACTTGCAGCCAGTTTTTCAATAATCCGCATTGAACGAAGCCACAAGACGTGAACAGCTTTACACAAACGTCATTATCTGTCGTGACATGTGCATAAAGCTGACTTAAAGACAGAAAATCAAAAGCATATTCACAAAGCAGCTTCAATGCGTCGGTGGCATAACCTTGCTGCCGATAATCCTTATGCACGGCAATTCCTACTTCTCCCCGCGAATGAAGGGGAACGAAATCCGTAATATCAATCGTACCAAGTATACACTGGTCGGATTTGCGCACAATCATCAGACGTAATTGCTTATCCGCAAACACATCACACTGCGAACCTTCAATATATTGGCGCAACACGTAACGGGAGTATGGAACCGTAAAGTTACTGATGTCCCACATCGAAGGATCATTTTCCATCTCATACATTATATCCATATCTTCCGGTTCTACCGCACGAAGATAGATACGATCGTTCATCAAGAAGGACTGTCTCATAGCTTTTCTTCTTTTGCAATGTGAAGTTCGTTACGCAATCTCTTCTCGCTGGGCAGACAGAAAAGTGACGCTGTCAGGCCAATCAGCATACAGAGATTACCCGTATTGCTCAACGTCAGGTAGTAACACAAAAGGTTCACCACAATAGCTACTTCAAGCACTCCCAAGCGAACAATGTTCCATTGCACATATCGCTTCAAGGCAAGCGTGATAGTCATGTGATCTATCTTTTTCTTAAGCACCAAGCTAAATAATTTGAGAGAAAGAGGCACACACAAAGCAGTGAGCAAAATGCCGACCGTCTCAAAATAGTAGATAGCCGGTGCGTTATCTACCAAACCTCCTACGGGATAGAGTTCAAACTCTCCTGCCCCAAGCAAAAATGCCGGGAGCACCCAAAAGAAAACATAACTGATATTCAAATTTCTGACAGCTCGTTTTATCTGTTCTTCCATGTTCGTTCTTAAATAATTAATAATGATTATACAGTTCCGGTAAAAAGCGTCCGGTTCACAATGCTGCGTCCTAAAGTCACTTCATCGGCATATTCAAGTTCATCACCAATCGATATGCCACGGGCTATCACACTTAGTTTAACCCCTAGTTTATCCAGCTTGCGATAGATATAGAAGTTGGTAGTATCCCCCTCCATCGTAGTGCTCAATGCCAGAATAACTTCTTTGATTCCACCTTCAGCCACCCGCTGCACCAGGCTTTCAATTTGAAGGTCACTCGGTCCGACTCCGTCCATTGGAGAAATAACCCCACCCAAAACATGATAAAGCCCGCGATACTGCTGGGTTGCCTCTACCGCCATTACATCACGGATATTTTCCACCACACAGACAGTGGAAGCATCCCGTTGCGGATTAGCACAAATCTGGCAAGTTTCAGTATCGGATATATTATGACACACTTTGCAGTATTTCACCTCACGTTTCAACGTTATGATAGAATTTCCGAAAGCTTCCACAGTAGCCGTATCCTGACGGAGCAGATGCAGAACAAGCCTCATAGCCGTCTTACGCCCGATACCCGGAAGTTTGGAAAATTCGCCGACTGCCTTTTCAAGCAGTATAGAAGGATATTGTTGGTTCATAGATAATATTTGCTGTTCTATCGATAAAACCCTGCAAAGATACAGATTATTGTTTTTAATACCTACAAAAATTGCTACCTTTGCATCTGTTATGATGATACTAGTCACTATTCTTTGCTACTTCGCGGTATTATTACTAATAGCCCGTATCACCGGACGTAAGGGCGGATCGAATGCAGCGTTCTTCAAGGGAGAAAACCAATCACCTTGGTATATAGTCTCTTTTGGAATGATTGGCGCCTCTATCTCCGGAGTCACTTTCGTCTCTGTACCGGGAATGGTGCGCGGAATGGATATGACGTATATGCAAACGGTACTCGGATTTTTCTTCGGATACATGGCCGTAGCCCATATCTTACTTCCTTTATATTATAAATTGAATCTGACAAGTATCTACGGATATCTCGGCACCCGCATCGGGGTGCGTGCCTATCGCACCGGTTCCTTTTTCTTTCTGCTGTCACGCATGTTGGGAACCGCAGCCAAACTTTATCTGGTATGCCTCATTCTCCATACGTATGTATTTCAGGAAATGCACGTTCCCTTTTGGCTGATTGCTGTCGGTTCGGTTGCATTGGTATGGATATATACTCATAAAAGCGGAATAAAGACCATCGTGTGGACAGATACCTTACAAACATTTTGCCTGATTGCCGCTCTGATTTTTATCATCTATTTTACGATCCAAAGATTAGACCTTAACTTCAGCGGCATTGTGCAAACAATCCAAAACAGCGAACACAGCCGTATTTTTGTATTTGACGACTGGGTATCCCGGCAAAACTTCTTCAAACAGTTCTTCAGTGGTATCTTCATTGTCATCGTAATGACCGGACTGGATCAGGATATGATGCAAAAGAATCTTTCTTGCCGGAACCTCCGGGAAGCACAAAAAAACATGTACTGCTACGGTTTCTCATTCATTCCGCTAAATTTCCTTTTTCTATGCTTGGGAATTCTATTGATAGCGCTAGCGGGACAAATGCAACTCGAACTGCCAGCCATGAATGATGATATACTGCCCATGTTTGCAGCCCAAGGTTATCTGGGACAATCCGTATTGGTACTTTTTACAATCGGTATTATCGCAGCAGCTTTCAGCAACTCGGATTCCGCCCTGACAGCCATGACAACCAGTGTATGCGTAGATCTGCTAAATACGGAAAAAGACACAGAAGAAACGGCACGTCGCAAAAGAGACAAAGTGCATTTATCGTTATCAGTCTTATTGGCATTCTTCATCTGCCTGGTAGAAATACTTAATAATAAGAGCGTTATTGACGCCATATATATCATCGCCTCCTACACATACGGCCCCCTGCTCGGAATGTTTGCTTTCGGACTTTTTACACGCAGGCAAACGAACGACCGGTGGGTTCCTCTCATAGCCATCCTTTCACCACTGTTCTGCTATCTTGCCAACTGGTGGATTGGAAAAGAAACCGGATATAAATTCGGTTATGAATTGCTAATGTTAAATGGAACGCTTACCTTTGCAGGGTTAATGTGTATGTCCAAAAAAGAGAAAACGCTGAAAGTGCCATAAAAACAGGTACTCCAGAGTTTATAATAAATAATGGCAGAGTTTATTATAAACTGCGCAATAGTTTATTATAAACGATGAGCGAGTTTATTATAAACGATTTTATAAAGAAATAAATGACAAGAAAATGGAAATAACAAGTGCTGAATTTGTGATTAGCAATACGGACGTGAAGAAATGCCCGGCCGGTATTTTCCCGGAATATGCCTTTATAGGCCGTTCGAATGTGGGAAAATCAAGTCTTATCAATATGTTGACCAGCCGTAAAGGTCTGGCCATGACCTCTTCCACTCCGGGAAAAACGATGTTAATCAACCACTTCCTTATCAATAAGAATTGGTATCTCGTCGACCTTCCGGGATATGGCTATGCCCGACGCGGACAAAAAGGGAAAGACCAGATACGCACTATAATCGAAGATTATATCTTGGAACGGGAGCAAATGACCAACCTCTTTGTCCTGATAGACAGCCGGCTGGAACCTCAAAAAATAGACCTCGAGTTTATGGAATGGCTGGGCGAGAACGGTATCCCCTTCTCTATCATCTTTACCAAAGCCGACAAGCTAAAAGGTGGACGTTTAAAAATGAATATCAATGCCTATTTACGTGAGTTGGGCAAACAATGGGAAGAGCTCCCTCCTCACTTCGTATCTTCCTCGGAAGACCGCACAGGACGTATTGATATACTCAACTACATAGAAAACATAAACAAGGATCTCAATGTTAAATGAAAGAAGAATGAAAATGAAAAAGAATTTTTTATCTATTGCCTTTATGGCAGTATTTATGCTGATGGCGACTAACAGCCAGGCGCAATCATGGTCCGACTTATTTAATAAGGACAACATTTCAAAAGTAGTAAATGCCATCACCGGAACCACCGAATCTATCGACATGACCGGAACATGGAGCTACAAAGGTTCGGCGGTAGAGTTCGAATCGGATAACTTACTAATGAAAGCAGGCGGAGCTGCCGCAGCTACTATGGCTGAAAATAAGCTGAACGAACAATTAAGCAAAATAGGTATTAAAGACGGCCAGATGAGTTTCACTTTCAATGCCGACAGTACTTTCACCAGCACGGTGGGCAAGAAAACATTGAAAGGCACTTACTCCTACAATGCTTCAACCAAACAAGTTGATTTGAAGTATTTGAAACTTCTGAATCTGCACGCTAAAGTAAATTGCAGTTCCAGTTCACTGGAGTTACTGTTCAACTCGGACAAACTGTTGAAACTAATGGCTTTCATCGGTAGCAAAAGTAGCAGTACCGCACTGAAAACAGTTAGTTCACTGGCCGAAAATTACGATGGAATGATGCTCGGATTCCAGCTCTCAAAATAGCAAAAGAGAATCGTTTAATACTATTTCGCACTCCATAAAGTATATTTTAGGGGAAAAGCATTATCTTTGTCGTTTGTAATCAAAAAGAGAAGGAAAAATGAAAAAGATACTTTTTTTAATGACCCTGTTAGTAATGGGCGTAAGCTTTGCATTTGCGCAAACAAATGCAGATATCAAGTTTGACAAAACAACTCACGATTTCGGTAAGTTTTCTGAAAACAGCCCGGTTGTCAGTTGCACATTTACCTTTACTAATATCGGCGATGCCCCTCTGGTGATCCATCAGGCTGTAGCCTCTTGCGGATGTACAGTACCCGAATATACAAAGGAGCCCATCATGCCGGGTAAAAAAGGAACAATCAAGGTGACTTATAACGGAACAGGCAAATATCCGGGACATTTCAAAAAATCAATCACCTTGCGTACCAACGCCAAAACAGAGATGGTAAGATTGTATATCGAAGGCGATATGACAGCAAAAGATGCAAAGTAGGAAAAAATAGACTATTACATAAAGGAGAATCTTTCGGTTCTCCTTTTTTTTTGTTTACTTTGAGGACGGAAATGTAAATTAACACATTAGCAAATTATAAAAACTATGAAACAAGAAGAAGACAAATTCACCGGGTTACCCGAGAATGCGTTCAGAGAGTTGAAACCTGGGGAAGTGTACAACCCGTTGATGGGTCCCTCTAAAAATTATCCGGAAGTTAATATCTGGTCAGTAGCATGGGGTATTGCCATGGCAATCCTTTTTTCGGCCGCCGCAGCCTATCTGGGGTTGAAGGTCGGACAGGTATTTGAAGCAGCTATTCCAATTGCGATCATTGCCGTAGGAGTTTCCGGAGCTGCCAAAAGAAAAAATGCGTTGGGAGAAAACGTGATTATCCAGTCTATCGGAGCTTGTTCCGGAGTAATCGTTGCCGGAGCGATCTTCACCCTCCCCGCTCTTTATATTCTCCAAGCTAAATATCCCGAGATGACGGTTACCTTCATGCAGGTATTCATCAGCTCTTTATTGGGTGGCGTATTGGGTATTCTATTCCTGATTCCTTTCCGTAAATACTTCGTCAGCGACATGCATGGAAAATATCCTTTCCCGGAAGCAACAGCCACTACACAAGTGTTGATCTCCGGCGAAAAAGGCGGCAGTCAGGCCAAACCGTTATTGATGGCAGGTATGATCGGCGGATTATATGACTTCATCGTGGCGACATTCGGATGGTGGAACGAGAATTTTACCACCCGTGTTTGCAGTGCCGGAGAAATGCTGGCAGAAAAGGCAAAATTGGTATTCAAGGTAAACACCGGTGCCGCCGTGCTTGGTTTGGGATATATCGTCGGACTGAAATATGCTTCCATCATTTGTGCCGGTTCATTGGCTGTGTGGTGGATTATCATTCCGGGAATGTCTGCTATCTGGGGTGACAGTGTACTGAATGCATGGAATCCGGAAATCACCTCTACCGTAGGTATGATGAGTCCGGAAGAAATATTCAAATATTATGCCAAGAGCATCGGTATCGGCGGTATCGCTATGGCGGGTGTGATCGGTATTATCCGTTCCTGGAGCATCATCAAGAGCGCTGTCGGACTGGCAGCCAAAGAGATGGGCGGTAAAGGGAATGTAGAGAAGAGCATTATCCGTACCCAACGGGATCTTTCCATGAAGATTATCGCCATCGGTTCCATCATCACACTGATCTTAATCGTATTATTCTTCTACCTTGATGTCATGCAAGGGAATCTGTTGCATACATTGGTAGCCATTGTTCTGGTTGCCGGCATCTCTTTCCTGTTCACCACAGTAGCAGCTAATGCCATTGCGATTGTTGGTACTAATCCGGTTTCGGGAATGACATTGATGACACTGATATTGGCTTCCGTAGTGATGGTAGCTGTCGGACTGAAAGGTCCTTCGGGCATGGTTGCCGCATTGGTAATGGGTGGCGTAGTATGTACCGCGCTGTCGATGGCAGGAGGTTTTATCACCGACTTGAAGATTGGTTACTGGCTCGGAAGTACGCCTGCCAAACAGGAAACATGGAAGTTCTTGGGAACAATCGTATCGGCTGCAACAGTAGGCGGTGTAATGATTATCCTGAATAAGACATACGGATTTACAAGTGGCGCACTGGCTGCTCCACAAGCAAATGCGATGGCGGCCGTTATCGAACCACTGATGAGTGGTGTAGGTGCACCCTGGTTGTTATATGGTATTGGGGCTGTCTTAGCTATTATTCTGACTCTTTGTAAAATTCCTGCATTAGCTTTCGCATTGGGTATGTTTATTCCATTGGAACTGAATGTGCCGCTGGTAGTGGGTGGAGCAGTGAATTGGTTTGTTACAACACGTAGCAAAGATGCATCTCTGAATACGGAAAGAGGTGAAAAAGGAACCTTACTGGCATCCGGTTTCATTGCCGGAGGTGCATTGATGGGAGTAATCAGTGCCGCGATGCGCTTTGGTGGAATCAATCTGGTTAATGAGGCATGGTTGAACAATACTTGGTCAGAAGTGTTGGCATTAGGAGCGTATGCCTTACTGATTCTTTACTTTATAAAGGCTTCAATGAAAGTTAAATAAATCATTATGAGGAGACTATTATCCATTATAGTATCACTTGTAACTGCCATATCATTTGCGCAGCAGCCCGTCGAGCTACCTTTGTGGCCCGACGGTGCTCCCAACTCCAGTGGACTAACCGGAGAAGAGCAGGAAACGCGCCCTCATTTTGTCACGAATGTCACGCATCCCACCCTGACGGTCTACCATCCGGAAAAGCCGAATGGAATGGCTATTATCATGTGTCCCGGAGGCGGTTATCGTGGACTGGGTATGGATGGAGAGGGGTATGATATGGCCCCCTGGTTCTGCGGACAAGGTATTACCTATATGGTATTAAAATACCGGATGCCGAACGGACATTGGGAAGTCCCCGTATCAGACGCCGAACAAGCCATTCGCATGGTACGTCAACATGCCAAAGAATGGAATGTCGATCCTTACAAGGTAGGATTAATGGGAGCCTCTGCGGGAGGGCATTTAACTGCTACACTCGCTACTCATTATAATTCGGAAACACGTCCGGACTTTCAGATATTACTTTATCCGGTGGTTACGATGATGCAAGTCACCCGGGGAAATACCAGAGCTGCATTGCTTGGCAAAAATCCCACAATGGAACAAATACAGAAGTTCTCTGCCGAATTGCAAGTAACGCCCGATACTCCACAAGCATTTATCGCTCTTACCTCCGACGACCCTTCCGTAGCACCTTACCACGGAGTGAACTATTACCTTGCTTTACAAAAAAACAAGGTTCCGGCAACTCTCCATGTTTATCCTACCGGAGGACATGGCTGGGGATTTCAGGACCATTTTAAATATAAGCAACAATGGACACAGGAATTGGAGAAATGGTTGCGCGACGGCGTTGTATTCCCGGAAAACCCCGAACCCATGTTACGAATCGGGAAATCTTACCTGGGAACTAAATACGTGGCTAACACATTAGATCAAAACGGAGAAGAATCATTAGTGATCCGGACTGATGCCGTAGATTGCCTCACTTTCGTAGAATACACGTTGGCACAGGCACTCGGTTCTTCCTTTGCCGACAATCTGCAAAAAATACGTTATCGGGACGGCATCATCAACGGATATCCTTCCCGGTTGCATTATACTTCCGAATGGATAGAGAATGGAATCCGCCACGGATTCCTCACCGATATTACTGCCAAAAACAGTGCACATACCCAGAGAATCTCTCTTTCCTATATGTCTACCCATCCCAAGCAATATAAAAAATTGGCTGATTCGCCGGAAAATGTACGACAAATGGCCGAATATGAAAAAGCAATCTCCGGAAAAGTCGTACATTGGTTGCCGAAAAGCGAACTGCCGGAAGCCGGATTACCCTGGATCATGAATGGAGATATCATTGCTATCACAACGAAGATGCCCGGACTGGACATTGCTCATGTGGGAATAGCAGAATATAAAGAGGGAAAACTGCACCTGCTGCACGCTTCTTCTACATTGAGAAAAGTAGTTGTCAGCGACGAACCTCTCAATCACATGCTAAACAACAATAAATCGTGGACAGGCATACGTGTTGTCCGGATGTCTCACTCTAAAAATAACTGATTATGAAACGAGTAAAACATTTCCTTCTCGCCTCGTGCTTATTCCCCACTTTGCTGGGAGCACAAGAAATGGCAAGCGCCTATTTTCTGGAACTTACTCCGGACGCCCAATCGGCAGGTATGGCAGGTACAGGATTAGCTACCACCGACAACGGTAGTACAGCTATTTTTCATAATGCTTCTACCATCGCTTTCTCACAAGAAGTGATGGGTGCGAGTTATTCATACGCTAAGATCAACCAAGATTATGCGCTACATAGCGCCTCTCTTTTCTACCGGATCGGAAGGGAAGGCATACATGGATTTGCTGTAGGTTTCCGACATTTCAAAGATCCTAAGGTGCTTGATTACCGTCCTCACGTATGGGACTTAGAAGCTGCTTATTTCAGAAATGTAGCCAAGAATCTGTCTCTTTCATTAACGTTCAGATACCTGCAAGCCAAAGCCGCGGAAAGCGCAGACAGCAAGAATAGCGTTTGTCTGGACTTCGGCGCGACCTACTATCGCAATATGGCTCTATTGGACGAAATGGCTTCCTGGAGCATTGGTTTCCAAGCTGCCAACTTAGGTAAAAAGCTGGACGGACAAAAGTTACCCGCCAGATTAGGATTGGGAGGTACAATCGACCTGCCATTCAGCATAGAAAACCGTTTGCAGGTGGCGCTCGACTTCAACTATCTGCTCCCCTCTGAAATCCGTCATCTCCAGGCTGGCATAGGAGCCGAATATAATTTCCTGAAATATGGTGTTGTCCGTGCGGGATATCATTTCGGAGACAAAGACAAAGGAGTAGGCAACTACGGCACTCTAGGCTGCGGAATAAACTTCTGGCCGATACGTGCAGACTTCTCATACGCCTTGGCTGATAAAGATTGCTTTATGCGCCGCACCTGGCAACTGGGAGTTGGAATAGTTTTCTAAGCTCCTCTTCGAGGCGTTGCTTCACTTCGTCCATCGGCACATCGTGCTTTAATTCCTGACGAAGAGAAGTGACGCCTTTATCTATAAATCCGCAAGGGTGGATATAACTGAAATAACGTAAATCGGTATTCACATTCAGAGCCAGTCCATGCATCGTGACATAATGGCTGCTTCTCACTCCGATAGCACAAATCTTACGCGCACGAGGCGTATCACCTTCCAACCAGACACCTGTCGCTTTCTCCAAACGTCCGGCTTCAATGCCATAAGAAGCACATACCCGAATCACCGCTTCTTCCAACAGATGAACGTACTCTTTCAATCCTAACTGAAATTCTTCCAGGTTTAATATCGGATAGCACACCAGTTGTCCCGGACCATGATAAGTAATGTCCCCTCCTCGATCAATATGATAAAGGGTGGCATCAATTGCTTTCAGTTGTTCATCACTCAACAACATATTATTTTCTTTCCCGCTACGTCCTAATGTATAAACATGGGGATGTTCGCACATCACAATACGGTTTTCATAACTCTCGCCCTGAACTTTTGCCCGGACAATGTTATCAAACCATTCTGTTTGCCGTTGCCATGCTTCGGCGTATGGTATCAAATTCCAATCAATAAAAAATGTTTTCATAAAAACAAAGGTAAGAAATAAAAAGAAAATGCGTACATTTGTTGGCCTAATATAACACACACAACTATGAAAATGGACTTTCCACAGGTAGACTTGCCTACCGAAGTATTAGCATGGACGAATGTAACAGAAGACATTCTCAATATTTACAAGCAATCTTGTCGGTTGCAAGCATGTATTGTTGCCATCTGTACCGAAGGTTCGATGAAAGCCTCCATCAATCTGCTTGATTACGAAATTCACCCCAATGACTTAATAACATTATTACCGGGAACAATCATTCAGTTTCGGGAGAGAACAGAAAAAGTATGCCTTTGCTTTGCCGGCTTCTCTGCTCATTGTGCCGGACGAATCAATCTCATGAAGAATATTGGTAACGCATATCCCAAACTGATAGAACAGCCGGTAGTTCCTCTTAATGAAGAAGTAGCCAGTTATCTGAAAGACTATTTTGCTCTATTATCACGGGCCAGTTGCAATGAGAACTTCGAAATGGATTCCGAATTGGTCGAATTGTCTCTTCAGACTATCCTGACAAGCATACGACTGATATATCATAAATTTCCGGGCGAAAATAGCAGTTCGAACCGCAAAAAGGAAATCTGCCGGGAACTGATTCAAGCCATCACCGAGAATTATAAAAATGAACGTCGTGCACAGTTCTACGCAGATAAATTAGGTATATCTCTTCAACATCTAAGCACGACCGTGAGGCAAGTGACAGGTAAAAGTGTTTTGGATACCATTGCATATATCGTTATCATGGATGCTAAAGCCAAACTGAAAGGGACCAATATGACTATCCAAGAGATAGCATATTCTCTAAACTTCCCCAGCGCCTCTTTCTTTGGCAAGTATTTCAGACGATATGTAGGAATGACACCATTGGACTTTAGAAACAGATAATTTTCACGAAGGACGATAGAAAACATAAATGGTGAGATGCAAAACAATGAACGGTGAATAAATTGCGCATTATCCGCAAAGTATTCACCGTCTATTATTTACAGTTCGCTGTTCATAAATAACAGCTTACCATTCATCGTTTACAGCTTACAGGTTCCTGTCTTTTATGGTTCGTTTCTTATTTTCGTCCCAAACTCAAAGAATTGAGCACTACACTCACGCTGGAAAACGCCATTGCGGCACTTGCCAGCATCGGATTCAACAGCAAACCATTCAGCGGGAACAAGATACCGGCAGCAATAGGAATACCGATCAGGTTATAAATAAACGCCCAGAAAAGATTCTGATGAATCAGTTTGACCGTCTGCTTTGACAACTGGAAGGCTTTAGGAAGCAGCAATAAGTCCGATGTCATCAAAGTCACCATAGCCACGTCCATAGCAATATCAGTTCCTTTTCCCATGGCAATACTGACGTCAGCCAATGCCAGTGCCTGCGAATCATTGATACCATCGCCCACCATCGCAACCTTCTTTCCC
Source organism: Bacteroides ovatus (assembly GCF_001314995.1). NCBI lineage: Bacteria > Pseudomonadati > Bacteroidota > Bacteroidia > Bacteroidales > Bacteroidaceae > Bacteroides > Bacteroides ovatus. The sequence goes on along the minus strand of NZ_CP012938.1, from coordinate 630,322 downwards.
TGCATTTGAAGCTCACGCACAAATTCGGCCTTATCGTCCGGTAAAGCGTCGGCAACAAAACGTTCAATTCCTAAACGGGAAGAAACGGCTAGTGCAGTCCGTTGTCCGTCGCCCGTCAGCATACAGATGTCAATCCCTTGGCGTTTCAGTTCCTTCACTGCTTCGGCAGAAGTAGCCTTTATCGGGTCGGAAACAGCAATGATAGCCAACAACTCGTTTTCACGTCCAAAGTAAATGATGCCGTTACCGTCCGATTCATAGTGAACCAGCATTTCAGCCATCACATCGCTTACTGTCGCACTGAAATCTTTCAGGAGTTTATGACTGCCTACCCAGTAAGTATGTCCCTCATACGAGGCTTTGATTCCTTTTCCCGTAATGCTTTCAAAGCTATCCAACGCGGCAGGTTTTATTTTTTCTTCGTCCTGAAGCGCAGAGACAATAGCGCCGGCAAGCGGATGCTCCGATTTCATTTCCGCAGCTAAAAGTACATCTTTGAAATGTGGTTCCTGCGACTGCGCCCATAACCATCCGGTAGCTGTAGGATGTCCTTCAGTCAGTGTTCCCGTTTTATCCAGAACAACGACATCTACTTTGCGCATTTGTTCCAAAGCCACTGCATCTTTAATCAGAATATGCTGGCTGGCAGCTTTACCTATACCCACCATCAACGCAGTAGGTGTAGCAAGTCCCAATGCACACGGACAAGCAATGACAAGAACAGAAACAGCCGACAAAATACCATAAGAGATATATTCACTACCACCAATGGTAACCCACAATACAAATGTTAGAATGGCAATACCCAACACGACAGGTACAAAAATCCCCGTAATACGATCGACAATGCGTTGCACGGGAGCTTTGCTACCCTGCGCTTCCTGCACCATAGCGATAATACGGGCAAGCACGGTTTCACTGCCTACCTGTGCGGCACGAATGATAAATGAACCACGCTGGTTGATCGTTCCTGCCAACACTTTATCACCTTTCTTCTTTTCTACCGGAACCGGTTCACCGCTAATCATACTCTCATCGACATACGAGTCGCCTTCGGAAAGCTGACCGTCCACAGGTATTTGCTCTCCCGGACGTACAACTACCAAATCACCTACCTGAAGTTTCTCAATCAAGATCTCCTCCTCCACTCCATTGCGCAGAACACGAGCCGCTTTAGGCTGCATTCCCATCAACTTACGGATGGCTGTTGAGGTATTTCCTTTGGCACGTTCTTCCATCAACTTTCCGGTAAGAACGAAAGCAATAATCACCGCAGAAGCCTCATAATAGACATGCGGTTCCAATCCGCGGTCATACCAGAATTCGGGGAAGAAAGTGTTGAACAGACTGAACAGAAAAGCAATGGAAGTACTAAGCGCAACCAAAGTATCCATATTGCTCCGTCCTAATTTAGCCTGTTTCCAGGCTCCGGTGAAGAAACCACCTCCGAAAAAGACCATAACAGGGATAGCAAGTACCATTTGAATCTCATTAGAGTATGGCACATGCATCAGTATCATGGAATATACCAACAATGGTACTACCAAAATCCACGCTCCAATTACCTTCCATTTCAAACGAGTGTAACGCTTATGCTGTTCCTCTTCCCGGCGTTCTTCTTTGTGGGCTTCTTCCACAATCAGATCATAACCTGCCGCAAGCACAGCCGCACGAATCTCTCCGGGAGTCAGCTGCTCTTTCTCATAAGAAACGGTCAATGTATTGGTAGCAAAATTAACGGAAGCCTCAATGACTCCCGGCAATTTTTTTACTGTTTTTTCTACATTATTGGCACATCCTGCACAATGCATATTAAGCACAGGAAATGCCTTTTTTGTTGTGTTACCCATATAATTATAGTTTACGGCCTTCCCCTCCTCTCAAAAAAGGAGTTGGGGAAGAACCTTTGTTTGTTTATAGAAACAAGCTAATACAGGTATTTGTTCAATTACTTCTTATCAGCCTTCTGATCGTCTTTTTTTGTTTCTTTTACAAATTCGGCTTCATAACTGAACTTATTAAACCCTGCCTGCAACTTCTTTACATTCGTTTTTTCAGCATCATACGTGATGGTTACCATTTTCGTTTTTACTTCGGTCGAAATATCCTTCAGCCCTTTCTCAAAACGCATATTGTCCTTTACTTTCTTTTCGCATTTCTCACAGTGCATCTGCGACACTTTAAATACAACAACACGAATATCTTTTGCCAATACAGCTGTTACACTCAAAAGAGCCACCACGCAAGTGGCCATCCATCTTTTTGTTCTCATTTTTCTTATCAGTTTAAAATTAATATTCTTTATTATGTGATCGTTTCTTTCATCCGCTATTTCCTGCTTTTACTCACTATTTCTAGCTAAGTTAAAACGTATTCCGATATATCCTTTTGCTCCGTGCACCGGTCCCCAAATCATGGTAGAATCAAAGTTGTTCCCCCAGGGATTTGCCGCATCGATAATCGGATTCTTTTGTTTGAAATTTGTTAGGTTCTCGCCTCCTACGTAGATAGACCAGCGGCGGAAGTAACGGGTCACCTGCAAGCTCAACTGCTCAAAACTGCCGTAACGACGTTCCCAAGACAACTGTCCGTCTCCCTGTTCATAAGGAGTAGGCATCCTACCGCCACCATTCAGTTGCAGTGTGGCGTCAAACTGCCATATTCCCAGCGGAGTTTGGTAAGAAGCCGTGAGTAGTCCTTTATATTTGCTGGTCAGCGGTTTCTCCATTCGTTCACCTTTGTAGGTCGTTTTCGCATCCGTGAGCCGGTAAGCACCTGTCAGAGTGAATCCTTTGAAGAAAGGATAACTTGCTTCCACTTGGAACACATGCGAATAAGAGCGTCCATCCAAATTGTAAAAAGCTACTTCATGGGGGTTGCTATCCATATCCACTATCACTTGTTTCAGGAAATCCGTATAATAGTATTCTGCATTCACATTCAGCGTTTTGCCGAATATAGGGATATAAGTAGAGACGCTGGCACCGTAGTTCCATGCTTCTTCCATATCCAGGTTCTTTGCTATTTCCACCTTACGACTGCTGGAAAGCAGGTAGTTGTTTTCTGCCAACACATGATTGGTACGGTACCCTTTTCCGGCAGAAAGACGGAAATTCACATAATCATTCGGATTGTACTTCAGATGCGCACGCGGAGTCACGAAGAAACCATGTTCGTTACTGTAATCACCACGCAGACCGGCCATTACCATCCATTTATCATTCAGGTTCAACGTATATTGCACGTAAGCACCGGGAACAGCTTCCTTTTCAAAGGCTTTGAGAGGATTGTCCGTTGTATTTTCCAAACGGTAATGTTGGTCATAAGCGTCATAATTGAAGCTCAACCCTGCGGAGAAACTATTTTGCGGATTAAATTCCGTTTCAAACATCAGCGAAGCATAGACGTTGGTTTGATCCACATTATACAGTTTGCGTCCATACGTAGCATCCTGATTGTGTAAAGTGGTGGAAAGAATCAAAGCCAGGTTCGTATTCTTCTCCTTATTAAAGATATAAGCATTCTTGGTGAAGAATTCATAGCGTTCCGTATCGATCCCTACTTTATACAGGTCACCGGAGTGCATTGTCCCTCCATGATTGGCCTGTCCGCTGGTACGTGTTTCAGAAAGGGCTTTGATACCTGCCTGGAAAACATAATGGTCGCCCATGTATGCCCACCGGTTCCACACATTACACTGTTCCACCTGCGGAATATCCACAAATCCGTCATCGTTGCCATCATGCGCCTTGGTCTCATTTTCGTAATGCGCCAGCAGAGAAGTGCTCCATCGTTTGGAAAGTTTCAATGTAGCGTCCGCATTGGCTTCATACCGGTTAGTAGTGCTTGCAAAAAGATTGGCAGACACCCAATCGGCTTCCGGCAACTGTGGTTTCTTAAATTCTACGTTTATCTGTCCTGTGATGGCTTCATAACCATTCTTCATCGAAGATGTTCCTTTGGAAACCTGTATGCTCTGCATCCACGGACCGGGGACATATCCCAATCCATAAGGAGCGGCGGCTCCCCGATAATTCGGAATATTTTCCGTCAACATCTGCACATAAGTGCCGGACAGCCCCAACAATTTAATTTGTTTGGCTCCTGTTGCCGCATCGGAATAACTCACATCTACTGAAGGATTGGTCACAAAACTTTCACCTAGATTACAACAAGCAGCTCTACTCAATTCAGCACTGCTTATCATATCTTCATTCATCACGCTACTGCGTAATTTCATCGTCCCCAGTTTGCGAGTGACAATATTCACCTCATTCAATTCCACTCCATCACGAAGCACAATATCCAACTGCTGATTTTTGCTGCTCACATGAATGGTATCATTCTGGAAACCAATAAAACTAATTATTAACATGTGGCTTTTGGAAGGTTTTGCAATAGAAAAACTACCATCTTCCTTAGTTGTCACTCCTTGTCCTGTATTCATCCAGAATACATTTGCACCCGGAATAGCCTCCCCAGTACTATCTTTTACCGTTCCCCGTACTTGCGCATATATATTACCGGCAAATAACAGGAACAGTCCTATTATCATATATTTCATTCTTTCTAAAGTTACTTTCGAGATACAAAATTAATTCATTTCTCATGCAACTTAGTTGCATTCAGTTTCGCTTTACTTCCATATTCAATAGAAAGCAAAGGAATAAATAAGAAAGAAATAGTGGCTAAATAATATAAGTGGAATATAGCGCCAGCTTCTGCCTCGAACAGAGAGGTGGCGGAGAGGTCAGACTATCATATTCTACCGATTTATCCGCATAGGTCGGAGTCAACAGATAGCAAAAATGCTCACACAAAAGATCGACTACTAAAGCTGATGTTGTCAGTTCAGTAGTATGTTTCATCAAATCGAGCTTATAGATAATAGCTGTACAACCCTTATCTTTACAACCTTTTTTTGAATCACAAGTATGAGTCTTTTTACACTTCGGACAGCCTGTATCACAACAGCTCTGCACCGTTTCACAACGGACACAGCAATAATGCACAATAGAGACTCCACCTCCTGAATAGATAATCAGGAGAGAAAGGATAAGTGCTGTTATGTAGGCTAGTTTTTTCATTTCAGAGGACAAAGATAAGAATAAAAACAGGTTTTCCTATAATTTTTCGTAATTAAGATTCAATCAATCCAATACAGACACATTCTCTTTCCTTTATTTGGCTATTTTAGAGTCATATCAGCACTATTAACTCTTTTTACTCAACAATAAAACCTATCTTTGCCCCAATAAATTCTCTGATTTTTAAGTAAACGCTATGCTTACATATTTACTCATCATTATCACTCTTTATCTGGCAGGTAATGCCTACATATTTATCAGAGCAAAGCAAGCTCTGAAAGTTAAATCTCTCGGAGTAAAAATATTCCTGACCGTTTTATTCTGGATATGTGCTTTATCCTTTTTCGGCACAATGTTGGCTCGCAACCTTGAGATGCCTGTCTTTATCTCCCATTCAATGTACATCCTTGGAACAAGTTGGTTGATATTTACTCTATACATGGCATTATTCTTGCTTTTGTTTGATATCTTGAAATTATTCAAAGTTGTCTGCAAATATAGGTTCTATCTGTCTTTAGTGTTCACGTTGGGATTGCTGGGATATGGGGTATATAACTATCATCACCCGGAAACCAATGTAGTCAGCATTTTAACCAATAAACGATATGAAGATACTCCCCAAGCAATTAAAATCGTCGCAATCAGCGACGTTCACTTGGGAAACGGTACAGGGAAAACTGCATTAAAAAAATATGTGGAAATGATAAATGCGCAGCATCCCGACTTGATACTGATTAGTGGTGACTTAATTGATAATAGCGTCGTACCTCTTTATACAGAGAATATGGCGGATGAATTGGCTAACTTGAAAGCTCCTATGGGCATCTATATGGTTCTCGGCAATCACGAATACATTAGCGGTATCGATGAAAGTATCCGATATATTAAAAGCACTAAAATACAATTATTGCGCGATTCAGTAGTTACACTTCCCAACGGTATACAACTGATAGGACGTGATGACCGTCATAACCGCAAGCGTCGTTCCCTGCAAGAGTTAATGGTGAATATCGATAAAAGCAAACCTATCATTTTATTGGATCATCAACCTTTTGATTTGGAAGAAACAAAAGCTGCCGGCATCGACCTGCAATTCAGCGGGCATACACACCACGGACAAATATGGCCTATTAATTGGGTGACCGATTATATATTCGAGCAAAGCCACGGTTATCGCCAATGGGGAAACAGCCACGTGTATGTATCTTCCGGATTGTCTCTTTGGGGACCACCTTTCAGAATAGGAACGCATTGTGAAATGGTTATTTTCAATTTTCAATGAATATTATGCAGTTTTGTCACATATGTTACAGTTTCTAAGCAATCTCTGCCCTATCTTTGCAGAAAAAAAGATTATGGAACAATTACATGCTCATGAAGTCCTCCACATGATGGAAGGAAATAGCTACTCGGAATCATCATTGCGGGAAGCAATCATTAAGAAGTTTGGCTCACAGCAACGTTTTTATGCCTGCTCGGCAGAAAACATGGATGTAGATACCCTTATCGAATTTCTGAAAATGAAAGGGAAATTTATGTCTGCTGAAGATGGATTCACAGTAGATATCACTAAAGTTTGCAAGCATTGATTGGCGGATAATATCCGCCAATCCCATTTTAGGCGATAAATAGCTGCAAATTTTTCTGTTTTTATTAGCCCGGTTCACGAATTTCATCTATATTTGTCAATAGTGAATGATAAAACAAATGTTGAATTTACAGAAAAAACGGGTATGAAAAAACAATATGTCAGTCTGCTTGCAATTATACTTTCGGTAAGCGGCTTTTTGTTTTCTTGTCATGACAAGATGAACAAAAATACAGGTGCGTTACAATTTGATAGCATTCAAGTGAATAAGACAGCTCACCTCTTCAATGATACAGCCAAACCGGCCTGCAATATTATTATTAATTTTGCTTATCCGGTAAAATCATCGGATGATATGCTGAAAGACAGTCTGAATACTTATTTCATTTCGGCTTGTTTCGGAGATAAATACATCGGCGAAAAACCGGAAGAAGTTGTAAAGCAATATACCGAGAATTATATCAGCGAATACCGTCGCGATCTCGAGCCTATGTATACCGAAGATGAGAAAGACAAGGAAGACGAATCTTCCATCGGTGCCTGGTATTCTTATTATAAAGGTATAGAAAGCCATGTGCAACTGTATGATAAAGATCTACTTGTATACCGCATCGACTATAACGAATACACCGGAGGTGCACATGGAATTTACATGGCAACTTATTTAAATATGGACCTCACCCTGATGCGTCCGCTCCGCCTCGATGATATTTTTGTCGGAGACTACAAAGACGCATTGACCGACCTGATCTGGAATCAGCTCATGGCAGATAACAAAGTGACCACTCACGAAGCATTGGAAGATATGGGATATGCTTCCACCGGGGACATCGCTCCGACAGAAAATTTCTATCTAAGCAAAGAAGGAATCACCTTCTATTATAATGTATACGATATCACTCCTTATTCTATGGGACCTGTAAAGGTAACAATCCCATTTGCTATGATGGAACATCTATTAGGCAGTAACCCGATTCTGGGAGAGCTAAAAAATTAAAAATCATAAAAAGCTGAACACCAATGAATATCCTGTTGTTATCACTTCCATGTGACAGAATAGGATATTCATCCACATCTATCATTCAAAACTTATAATTCAAAATTCAAACAGTGGAAATCATACTGAAATATTTTCCTGATCTGACGGAAGAGCAGCGCAAACAATTTGCAGCTCTATACGACCTCTACACTGACTGGAATTCAAAAATCAACGTTATCTCCCGCAAGGACATTGAGAATTTATATGAGCATCACGTGCTCCATTCATTAGGCATTGCCAAAGTCATCCAATTCCGCCCCGGAACCAGCATCATGGACTTGGGTACAGGAGGAGGTTTTCCTGGCATTCCTTTAGCAATCCTGTTTCCCGAGGTAAAATTCCACCTCGTAGACAGTATCGGCAAAAAAGTACGTGTAGCAACCGAAGTGGCAAATGCCATCGGACTGAAAAATGTGACTTTCCGCCATGCCCGTGCAGAAGAGGAGAAACGAACGTTCGACTTTGTTGTCAGCCGTGCCGTAATGCCTTTGGCGGATTTGATTAAGATTATTAAAAAGAATATCTCTTCGAAACAACAGAATGCATTGCCCAACGGACTTATCTGTCTCAAAGGCGGTGAACTGGAGCATGAAACAATGCCGTTCAAACATAAAACGGTCATTCATAGCTTGAGCGACAACTTCGAGGAAGAGTTCTTTAAAACAAAAAAAGTGGTATATGTTCCGATTTAAACAAGACTATATGTTCTGATAGATGATAAATCATAGAGAAACCATGAAAATAAAAAGATTTGAATTTAATATGTTTCCCGTAAATTGCTACGTATTATGGGATGACACTAAAGAAGCAGTCGTAATTGATCCGGGCTGTTTCTATGAAGAAGAAAAGCAGGCACTGAAAAAGTTCATTCTTACCAATGAACTGAATGTAAAGCATCTGCTGAATACTCATTTACACCTGGATCATATCTTCGGAAATCCGTTCATGCTGAAAGAATTCGGGTTATCGGCAGAAGCAAACAAAGCAGACGAGTACTGGATTGACGAAGCACCGAAACAAAGCAGAATGTTTGGTTTTCAGTTGCAGGAAGAACCTGTACCACTGGGCAAATACCTGCACGACGGAGATATCATCACTTTCGGACATACCAAACTGGAAGCAATACACGTACCCGGACATTCACCCGGCAGTTTGGTGTACTATTGCAAAGAAGACAACTGCATGTTCTCTGGTGACGTTCTGTTCCAAGGTAGCATCGGCCGCGCTGATCTCACAGGAGGCAACTTCGATGAACTGATAGAGCATATTTGCAGCCGTTTATTTGTTCTTCCCAACGAAACAGTCGTTTATCCGGGACATGGAGCTCCCACGACTATCGGAATGGAGAAAGCTGAAAACCCATTTTTTAGATAATAAAAAATAAGTATCAAGCATCAAGTATTAGGTATTAACAAGGCAAATCGCCCATTAACTACAGTAATACTTAATACTTGATACTTCATACTCGATACTTTAATACTTGATTATTATGAAAACCGATTTGTTAGCTAGCCGTCACATCGGCATCAATGAACAAGATACAGCCATAATGCTCCGCAAAATTGGCGTGAACTCACTGGACGAACTGATTAATCAGACAATTCCCGCCAATATACGGCTGAAAGAGCCGCTTGCATTGACTAGTCCGCTGACGGAATACGAATTTGGAAAACACATCGCTGAACTGGCAGCTAAAAACAAACTATATACCACATATATCGGTTTGGGATGGTACAACACGATCACCCCGGCTGTTATCCAGCGGAATGTATTTGAAAACCCGGTATGGTATACTTCTTACACTCCGTACCAGACAGAGGTATCGCAAGGACGTCTGGAAGCATTGATGAATTTCCAGACAGCCGTATGTGATCTTACTGCCATGCCACTCGCCAACTGCTCACTTCTGGACGAAGCAACTGCCGCCGCCGAAGCCGTAAGCATGATGTATGCCTTACGCTCCCGCGCGCAACAGAAAGCCAATGCGAACGTAGTCTTCGTAGACGAGAATATTTTTCCGCAGACATTAGCTGTCATGACTACACGTGCCGTACCTCAAGGCATCGAACTACGTGTAGGTAAATATAAAGATTTTGAACCTTCACCGGAAGTGTTTGCCTGTATTCTGCAATATCCGAACTCACATGGAAACGTAGAGGACTATTCTGAATTTACCGAAAAAGCACATGCCGCAGACTGCAAAGTAGCTGTTGCCGCTGATATTTTAAGTCTCGCCCTGCTAACTCCTCCGGGAGAATGGGGAGCAGATATTGTATTCGGAACCACACAACGCTTGGGTACCCCAATGTTCTATGGCGGTCCATCGGCTGCTTTCTTTGCTACCAAAGACGAATACAAACGGAATATGCCGGGACGAATCATCGGATGGTCTAAAGACAAATATGGCAAACTCTGCTACCGAATGGCTTTACAGACACGTGAACAACATATCAAACGGGAAAAAGCAACTTCAAATATCTGTACCGCACAAGCATTATTAGCTACTATGGCAGGCTTTTACGCCGTTTATCACGGTCAGGAGGGTATCACTACAATTGCATCACGTATACACAGCATTACTGTATTTCTTGAAAAGCAATTAAAGAAATGCGGATATACACAAGTCAACGCTCAATACTTTGACACCTTACGTTTCGAATTGCCCGAACACGTTTCGGCACAGCAAATCCGCACGATAGCACTTACCAAAGAAGTTAATCTGCGCTATTATGAAAATGGCAATGTTGGTTTCAGCATTGACGAAACAACAGATGTGGCAGCTGCCAATGTGTTGCTCTCGATTTTTGCCATTGCCGCCGGAAAAGATTACCAGAAAGTAGACGACATTCCGGAAAGAAGCAACATCGACAAGGATTTAAAACGTACAACTCCTTTCCTGACACATGAAGTATTCAGCAAGTATCACACGGAAACAGAGATGATGCGTTACATCAAACGTCTGGACCGCAAAGATATTTCTCTTGCACAATCCATGATTTCCCTCGGTTCATGTACAATGAAGCTGAATGCAGCCGCAGAAATGTTGCCTTTAAGCCGTCCCGAGTTTATGGGTATGCACCCGCTGGTTCCGGAAGACCAAGCAGAAGGTTATCGTGAATTAATCAAGAACCTAAGTGAAGATTTGAAAGTTATCACCGGGTTTGCAGGGGTCAGCCTACAACCCAATTCGGGTGCTGCAGGAGAATATGCAGGCCTTCGTGTGATTCGCGCCTATCTCGAAAGTATCGGTCAGGGACACCGTAACAAAGTCTTGATTCCAGCTTCGGCTCACGGAACAAATCCTGCGTCTGCTATACAGGCAGGCTTCGTAACTGTTACCTGTGCATGCGACGAGCAGGGGAATGTAGAAATGGCTGACCTACGTGCAAAAGCTGAAGAAAATAAAGATGAATTGGCTGCACTGATGATTACTTATCCTTCTACACATGGTATCTTCGAGACCGAGATAAAAGAGATTTGCGACATCATTCACGCCTGTGGTGCACAAGTATATATGGACGGAGCCAACATGAATGCACAGGTAGGATTAACCAATCCGGGATTCATCGGTGCAGATGTCTGTCACTTGAATCTTCATAAAACATTCGCTTCCCCTCATGGTGGCGGAGGTCCGGGAGTCGGTCCTATCTGCGTAGCCGAACATTTGGTTCCTTTCCTTCCCGGACACGGAATCTTCGGCAACTCACAAAATCAAGTATCAGCAGCTCCATTCGGCAGTGCAGGTATTTTGCCTATCACATACGGATATATCCGTATGATGGGTGCAGAAGGACTGACACAGGCAACTAAAATTGCGATCCTGAATGCTAATTATCTGGCTACTTGTCTGAAAGATACGTATGGAATTGTTTATCGGGGAGCTAACGGTTTCGTAGGACACGAAATGATTCTGGAATGCCGGAAAGTACATGAGGAAGCAGGCATCTCGGAGAATGATATTGCCAAACGCCTGATGGATTACGGTTATCATGCTCCTACCCTCTCCTTTCCTGTCCACGGTACCTTGATGATTGAACCAACAGAAAGTGAAAGTCTGGCAGAACTAGACAATTTCGTAGATGTCATGCTAAATATCTGGAAAGAAATTCAAGAAGTGAAGAATGGCGAAGCGGATAAAGATGATAATGTATTGATTAATGCTCCTCATCCGGAATATGAAATTATAAATGATCGTTGGGAGCACTCATATACACGCGAGAAAGCAGCTTATCCTATAGAAAGTGTACGTGATAATAAATTCTGGATAAATGTAGCTCGCGTAGATAACACCTTGGGAGACCGTAAGCTACTACCCACTCGCTATGGTACTTTCGAGTAAAAAGAGGTCTATCCAAAGAGATTTCTAGAGCACTGTCTCTTAAAAAATCACCTCACAAAATAATTCCGGGACTCACATACGTTAAGTCCCGGAATTATTTTTATCAGACAAGAAGCTGTATTCTATCTAACGATAGTTATTGTATTAGCCTTTACCTTTTTCTCTTTTATTGGAATCTTCGAATCAGGATAACCCAAAGCTACACAACCGTAGACTTTATGATTGGCAGGAACACCTAAAGCAGTAATAAATTCACGAACCTCCGGATCATCACATGTTGTCCCCAACTGATTGATCCAACAAGAGCCGATACCTAAAGACTGGGCAGCCAGGAACATATTTTCTATGGCACAAGCACAATCCATACCAGCCCACCATTGAGTAGGCTCATTAGATACAATCACTAAAGTCGGAGCATGATAATAGCAACAATAAGTCTTACTATGTCCACGTTCCTGCAAACGAGAATCGTCGCTTTTTGCAAAAGCCCCTTTAATCCGTTCATTCAGTTCTGTCAACTTATCCATATTTTGAATAGCCGTAAAATGCCATGTTTCCAGATGCATTCCACTCGGTGCATAAGTTGCAGCTTCCAAAATAGCCTGCAAATCCTCTTCTAAAACTTGCTGGCCAGTATAAGCCCGTACGCTACGGCGTGCTTTAATGTTCTCTAAAACTTCATTTGTTTTCATGGATAACAAGTATTTTATATAAGTATGCCATCATTATTAGTTTAACTGCATCAATACATTATACTTTTCTACCGTTTGACCAGCCCAATCTTTGCATTCAGTTTGAAATAATAGACTCCATTCTCTCTCTCCAGGAACCCGTATTTGTCTTTCTCTAAAGATCCTTTTTCTAAACGGGTATTTAAAAACAAAAAATCCTCCATTATTTGCTTTTCCGATTTATGATAACAGAGCACTTCTCCATTTCCATCCACCAATAGAATACCTTCCACTGCCGAATCCAATCCATTGTAAATCTTTGCAGGACGCATTCCCAATACTAATGCCATCAAGAACTGCTTCATCTTGAATTCATAGAACTTATGCTTATTGATTAGTTCATCTTTAATCTTCAACGGATTCATTTGTTTAATAACTTCCGTCAACTCACTAATACGGGAGATACCATCCAAATGCATGATACGAACCATTTCTGTCAGTACACGTGGAAAATGCAGATCAATCATCAAAAGATTACTGCGGAATACGCGGTCGGCTACATCAGCGTATTTAAGTACGCCCCCCAAACGTTCGATCATCATCATCCGTTCGGCAACTTCATTCGGAGATTCAGGCAAAGCATTGATTTTATTCACTGTTGGAGTGGCAAATTTGACTCCACTCTGTTCCAGTTTAAGATTCGCTGCACGTCCTCCGTCCAACAACGGATTCATTACGCCCAACCGTGAACGGACATTGAAACCTCTTAACGGAGCTTTCGGATGCCAAAATGCAATGGAAAAATCTGTGCGATCTTCTGTTTTTGCTTCCAAATCGAAAATGGCAGCTTCGTCTAAAAACTCTTCTACTCCTTCCGGAGAAACAACATCATTTTCCGACGAAGATTTCACAGCCTGTAATATCAGATCAGCTACAATACCAAAATCTTCACGAGGCATGGACTTACTCCCATTCTCTCCTTCTATACGAATCGTATCTTCTTCAATATAATATTGACGTGTTCCATCATGTTCTTCCCGTTGAATCATTGCAACAGGCCAAAATGTATCTCCCGCCTTTGCTTCTGCTGTGCCTAACACTACTTTTCCATCTGCTAAGAGACGAAAGAAAGAATAGAGTTCGCACCATTCTTTTTTGGTTGCTTCAAATGCCATATATTTTTGTTCTTCTTTATTTTACTACAAATGTTCTATCTTAATTCTACTACTGAATTTTCCTAACTATGAGTTGCTTCTACTGATTGATAACCTGCGGTAAGGTTACAGACGACACAACCGGAGGAACTATATGAGTCACCTCCTCCAATGGAGGGAGCTTGCCTACCTGTGCAAACAGGGAGTTTCGTATCCATTCTCTGGGAGTGACTATGATAAATCGTCCCGTCCAACAACCATCAAAATAGGAAGGGTTACCCGGCTGTTTCTTAATGGGATAACAGATGTTTTCTCCTTTAGTCCGCATCTCCGGCGAACGTCCGGGATCATTCACCCACACATGTTTATCATCAATGCCACGAAGCACCATCCAGTGCCCTCTCGGACCAGGACGCAAACCACGAACTGCACCTGTATATCTCACATTTACAAGCACAGGAATGCCACGATCAATATAATCTTTCAATATCCGATAATCTTTCTGCTGGAAATGTTCGGCACTTATCATGTTTTCATAATAACGTGTCAACGAATCAATCTCAAAAGAATAATATCCTCCCTGCCCTATTGAAGTACGGCGACGGAAAGGAGCACGTTTTTTCAGAAAGTAGTTCCGCTGATATTCAATCAGTTTCTTTTCTGCATCCTGGGCTGTACGTTGTGTATCAGCCGTCATTCCCTTAAAATAATCAAAGACCATTAACGAAGAAGCCAGAGAGCAATGCGAGTAAGGGCATCCCGCGATTTTCTGCGAATACCACGGAACAGGAATATTATTAGGAGCCAGTTTTTGAGTTTCCTGTATTTGTGCTTGCGCCTGAACGCTCATCCATACAAAGGAACTTAAAAACAGACTAAAAATTATGTGACATTTATTTATCATGCAATCCACTCTCTATCTCTATTACTACTTCTAATACTTTACCTACAAAATATTCTCATCATCAAGAATCCGCGCTGTCTCCACCTTCTCCAAACGTGCACGCAACTTAGGCATCATCGAACGACGAATCCGCAATGTCATGCTACAATCCATGTCATACGACTGATTAAGAATCTCCGGTTCCTCTTCTTTCACAATGCGCATGACATCATTCATAAAAGGATATTCAAACATTACCGTCACATCCTCATCTACCGTCTTTTCTATAATAGTAGCGGCAGCAATCGCTTCGGCAGCAGCGGCCTTGTAAGCAACAATCAATCCACTTGTCCCCAACTTGATTCCTCCAAAATAACGAACTACTATAATCAGTATATCCGTCAGTTCATTCGAGTTTATCTGTCCGAGAATAGGTTTACCCGCTGTTCCGGAAGGTTCTCCGTTGTCATTGGCACGGAAATCCTTTCGCGCAGCTCCCAACATATAAGCATAGCATACATGCCGTGCATCATAATACTTTTTCTGATACGTTTCAAGATGCATCTTTATCTCATCGAGAGTACGCACAGGAAGGGCTATAGCAATGAACTTGCTTCGTTTTTCCGTATAAATACCTTCGGAAGGCTCAATGATGGTTTTATAAGTATCTTCAGCAGTCATGTTGCAAAGATACGGCTTTAATGAGAAAAGTCAATCTATCATTTGGAAATATTAATGTTCCACTTATCGATGATAGGCAGTTGGGGGAATTAAAAATAGTGACGCTATCCAATAAAAATAGTGACGGTATACCACAACGATACCGTCACTATCCCGGGCATATCCCGTCACTATTTTTTCTACATCAATCAAGCGTCACATCTACTGATATAGTCCCTATCAACAATGATTTTCGCATCATCTTACAGATATTTTTTAATCTAACTTATGAATCACCAGTCCCGAACGAAGTTTCGGTTCAAACCAAGTAGTCTTCGGCGGCATAATATTGCCTGTATCTGCAATATCCATCAACTGTTTCATAGATACGGGATAGAGAGCCAAAGCCACTTTCATTTCACCGCTATCCACACGCTTCTTGAGCTCTCCCAATCCACGGATACCACCGACAAAATCAATACGTTTATCAGAACGCAGATCCTTTATACCTAAAACTTCATCCAAAATCAAGTTGGAAGAGATTGTAACATCAAGCACACCAATAGGGTCGTTATCATTATACGTACCGGCCTTAGCAGTCAAGCTGTACCATTTACCACCCAAATAGAGTGAAAAATTATGTAAGCCGGATGGTTTATAGATATCCGCACCCTTCTCTTCTACTATAAAGTTTTTATCAAGTGCAGCCAGGAATTGCTCGGGAGTCAAACCATTGAGATCTTTCACTACACGATTATAATCGATGATGGTTAGCTGGTTTGCAGGGAAGCAAACAGCCATGAAGTAATTATATTCTTCATCACCACGATGATTCGGATTTTGCTTTGCTTTCTCTGCTCCCACCAATGCAGCAGCGGCAGAACGGTGATGCCCGTCAGCAATATAAAGAGCAGGCATTTTAGCAAATTCGGCAGTAATGGTAGCAATATCTGCATTCTGGTCGACAATCCAGAAAGTATGTCCAAAGCCATCACCCGGAGCGATAAAGTCATAAACCGGCTTGTTTGCTGTATATTTCTTTATAATAACATCCAGCTTCTCATTATCAGGATAAGCAAAGAAAACAGGCTCAATGTTTGCGTTGTTCACACGTACATGTTTCATACGATCCTCTTCCTTGTCACGACGGGTAAGCTCATGCTTTTTGATAATACCATTCATATAATCGGGAACATAAGCACCGACCACCAATCCGTATTGCGTTTTCCCGTTCATCGTCTGGGCATAGATATAATAGTTTTCCTTATTATCCTGCACCAACCAGCCTTTGTCCTGAAACAGTTGGAAATTCTCGGCAGCTTTAGCATACACCCGTTCGTCGTGTTCATCCATACCAACAGGGAAATCTATTTCCGGTTTAATAATATGATAAAGAGACTTTTCGTTACCTTCCGCTTCTGCGCGGGCTTCTTCAGAGTTCAGTACATCATAAGGACGTGAAGCGACCTGTTCTACGAGGTTTTGCGGAGGACGAATGCCCTTGAAAGGTTTGATTATTGCCATGATATTAGTATTTTATATGTAAAAAATTAAAGCCACAGACTTCTTGAAAATCTGTGGCTCAAATATACTACTTATTTCTAAAAAAGACATTCTGCAACGGATTGTTTTTATTCAGATACTACCATAGTTATCCTGAAAAATCCGGCAGACTTATTCAGAATCTTACTTGTTTACTCTAAATTTCTCGCAACCATCTTTCAAGAAGCCCACAATTTGTTGAGCAGCAGCAATACCGGCATTGATATTTGCTTCGGCAGTTTGAGCACCCATCTTCTTAGGAGTTGAGAAATAACGTCCGGCAAACTTTTCTGCAAACTCTGCGTTAGCAGCAGGCATAATATCTGTGATATATTTGAAGTCTGCACGCTCTTCCATCAGTTTGATTAGTTCTGCTTCGTTAATCACTTCCTTACGGGCAGTGTTTACCAACATAGCACCTTTCGGCATATCTTTCAACAGAGCATAATTGATAGAGTTCTTTGTTTCGGCAGTTGCCGGAATATGAAGAGATACCACCTGGCAAGTCTTGTACAATTCTTCTGCAGAATCAAGTGCTTTCACACCATCTTTTTCGATTACTTCTTTCGGGCAGAATGCATCATAAGCATACACTTCCATTCCGAAACCTTTGGCAACACGAGCTACATTGCGGCCTACGTTTCCATAAGCATGAATACCCAATTTCTTGCCCATCAATTCTGTACCGGAAGTTCCGTTATAGAAATTACGGACAGCATATACCATCATACCCAAAGCAAGTTCGGCAACAGCATTAGAATTCTGTCCCGGAGTGTTCATCACGCATACATTGTGAGCTGTGGCAGCAGCCAGGTCCACATTATCGTATCCTGCACCGGCGCGAACTACGATTTTCAATTCTTTAGCAGCATCAAGCACCTCTGCATCAACAATATCACTACGGATAATGATGGCATTAGCATCTTTCACTGCATCCAGTAACTGGGCTTTTTCTGTATATTTCTCAAGTAAAGCAAACTCGTATCCGGCTGCTTCTATTTCTTTACGGATACCGTCTACTGCAACTTTAGCAAACGGTTTATCAGTAGCTACAAGTATTTTCATAATCTAATTCTGTTTATAAAGACTCACCACAGATTACCCAGATTCTCACAGAATAAAAAAAATCTGCGTCCGTCTGTATAATCTGTGGTGAAAATATTATTAATGAAGTTTTTCAAATTCCTGCATACAATCAATCAAAGCTTGTACGCTTTCTTTCGGCAGAGCATTGTAGCAAGATGCACGGAAACCACCTACAGAACGGTGTCCCTTGATACCTACCATACCTCTTTCAGTAGCAAACTTCAAGAAGTCAGCTTCGAAGTCTTTGTATTCGGGAGCCATCACGAAACAGATGTTCATACGTGAACGGTCTTCTTTGGCAGCAGTACCCACGAACATTTTGTTACGGTCGATTTCAGCATACAACATATCCGCTTTTTCAATGGCACGACGTTCCATTTCTTTCACACCACCCTGTGCTTTGATCCAGCGAAGCGTCTGCAATGCTGCATAAATAGGTACAACAGGAGGAGTGTTAAACATAGAGCCACTGTCAACATGAGTCTGATAATTCAACATCGTTGGAATGTAACGGGAAACCTTACCCAATGCGTCATTCTTAACGATAACGAATGTAACACCAGCAGGAGCCAGATTCTTTTGTGCACCACCATAAATACAGATATATTTAGAAACGTCGATCGGACGTGAGAAAATATCAGAAGACATATCGGCAACCATCGGAACTGGAGAATCGAGATCTTTCTTCAATTCTGTACCGTAAATTGTGTTGTTAGTCGTAATGTGGAAATAATCTGCGTCTGTCGGGATTGTATAATCTTTTGGGATATAAGTATATGTAGCTTCAGCAGAGGAAGCAACTTCTACAACTTCGCCAAACCCTTTAGCTTCTTTCATTGCTTTCTTAGCCCATACACCAGTGTTCAGGTAAGCAGCTTTTTTTTCCAGGAAGTTATAAGGAACCATGCAGAACTCCATACTAGCACCTCCACCCAGGAACAGTACCGAATAGCCTTCGGGGATATTGAGTAATTCCTTGAATAATGCCTCTGCTTCGTCAACCACAGGTTGGAAGTCTTTGGCGCGGTGGCTGATTTCCATCAAAGAGAGACCAGAGCCGTTGAAATCTAAAATAGCCTTCGCTGTATCCTCTATCACCTCACGCGGAAGAATGGAAGGTCCTGCATTGAAATTATGCTTTTTCATTTGAAGTTTGTTTTTGGTTTAACAATTTCGTTACTTTTGTCTTTTGACCTTGCGAATTTACGAATTTATTTCCGCCGTACAAATCTTTCCTTATAAAAATACTGTTTTAAAGCAGATTTTCCTTTCTTTTTATTGGTTTATACAGGATATATACACCATTTTGTTATCCATAGATGTCAAGTAAGGTATCTTACAGAAAAGATCTTTACTTCGCTTCTTCTATAATAGTCTTCATTCCTTTGATTTTCTCCCCCTGAATCAGATTCAGGAGTTGCTTCACCTTAGCCCGGCGAATAGCTACGAAAGCATAATGCTCTTTGACATCAATCGCTCCGACATCTTCACGAGTCAGATTTCCTTTTTTGTATAAGAATCCGGCAATATCGATCCGACTAAGTTTCTCCTTCTTTCCTTTACCTATATATATAGTAGCCCAGACCGATTTCGGAGGCCGGGGAGGGTTTTCAGGCAACACTACTATCTCCATTTCTTCCGGAATATAAGAAGGAAGTTTCTCTTCGGCATGAAGAATCAGATAAGACGTTCCGGTCGCATCCCAACGTGCTGTTCGTCCGTTGCGGTGCGTAAAGGCTTCTTCATTGACCGGCAAATGATAATGGATGATATGTCCGACTTCTGGAATATCCAGTCCACGGGCTGCCAGATCGGTAGAAATCAAGACATGACAACTGCCATTACGGAACTTGTAAAGCGCACGTTCACGGTCCGGCTGTTCCATACCACCATGAAAACGTTCTGCGAGTAGTTTTTTATCTGCCAATAACTGATGTACACGGTCCACCGCATCCCGATGATTACAAAACACGATGCTCGAACTGCTTCCCAATGTACAAAGCAGATTATATAAAGTATCAATCTTATCTTTGGAAGGTGAAAGCACCTTCATTAATTTCAAGCGCGACTCTTGTTCTTCAGAATCGTCCGAAAGGAAGTCCAACTTAACTGTGCGGTTCAATCCTGTAAATTCGGGAATCTCTGCCGCATCAGTAGCTGAAAGTAACATACGTTTTTTTAATCCCGGAAGCTGGGTGATAATCTCTGCCATTTCATCGTGGAAACCAAACTCCAACGATTTGTCGAACTCGTCAATAATTAAAGTTTCAATGGTTTCAGGGTTGAAATTGCCTTTCGACAAATGGTCGGTGATACGTCCCGGAGTACCGATGATGATAGCAGGATGATTGCTCAATATACTTTTCTTTTCTTCGGCGATAGGATGTCCACCGTAACAACAGCAGGTTTTCCAGGAAGTCCCCATTGCTTTGAATACAGAATCTATCTGTAAGGCCAGCTCACGCGAAGGAACGAGAATCAAAACCTGCACGCTGTCGTCGTTCGGTTTTAGAGTAAGGAGTAAAGGTAACAGATAAGCCAATGTCTTGCCCGATCCTGTCGGTGACAATAGTATAACGTCTTTTCTTCCGGTAGCTTGTTCAAGTGATGCTTCCTGCATCGGATTCAGCTCCTCAATCTTCAAATTGCGGAGAGCCGACTGTATAATTTCATTTTTCTCTAACATGGGGGCAAAGATACAAAAAGGAAAGAGTACGGAGATAAAAATACAATCAAACTTTAGCCATGCCGGTCAATATATAATAACCTTTCAGATTATTCTCTTTCATGTAAATGGTTACTTCTGCCCTACAAGCTGTCACCAAGGCATATCCCGTTAAACTTGAACTCATAGCTTTGATAAATGAATACTCTGTATCATTGTGAATAAAAGATATACGATGATATTCCATAACCTATTGTACTTTAATAATTCTATTGTGTAGCCAAATATACGAATATAATAGATAAGTACGGATAAAAAAGGAGAACTATCTTTAAAACAGACATAAAATAGATACAAACCATAACGGAAAGACATTATGAGATAATACCAAAAAGAAGCGGGAAATCGAAGAAGCATTACTGCTTTTCAGATTTCCCGCTCTGTGTTTATGTAACCTTTCCGGTCATTGTTCCGACCGGTTTGTTCTCTTCTGCGAATTATCCTCCGAAGTTGTCGAACATCAGGTTCTGTGCCGGAACGCCAAGATCGTCGAGCATCTTCTCTACAGCTTTCGACATCGGACCAGGACCACACATATAGTATTCAATATCTTCAGGAGCTTCGTGATTCTTCAGGTAAGTTTCGTAAATTACGTTGTGAACGAATCCCGGAGTGTACTTCACGCCTGCAGCATCAGCAGCAGGGTCCGGACGGTCGAGAGCCAAATGGAAAGTGAAATTCGGGAAGTCCTTTTCGATTTGCAGGAAATCTTCCAGATAGAACACTTCGTTCAGCGCACGGGCACCGTAGAAGTAAGACATCTTACGGTCAGTAGTATGCAATGTCTTGGTCAAGTGCATGATTTGCGCACGCAACGGAGCCATACCGGCACCACCACCAATCCACATCATTTCCTTCTTAGAATCGAAGATTGGGTGGAAGTCTCCGTAAGGACCACTCATTATTACCTTGTCACCCGGTTTCAGGGTAAAGATATAAGAAGAAGCGATACCCGGCATTACATCCATAAATCCAGGACCTTGTTCTTTCGGTTTGAACGGCGGAGTAGCGATACGTACTGTCAACATGATACGGTCACCTTCGGCAGGATAGTTGGCCATAGAGTAAGCACGGATTGTTTCCTCGTCGTTCTTACACTTCAGACCCAGCAAACCGAATTTCTCCCATGCAGGAAGATATTCATCACCAATCAAGCTCTTATCGATGTCCTTGTCATAGTCCATTGAGAATTTAGGAATCTTAATCTGCGCATAAGAACCCGGGATAAAGTCCATGTGTTCGCCTTTAGGCAGAGCAACGATGAACTCTTTGATAAATGTAGCCACGTTCTTGTTGGAGATTACTTCGCACTCCCACTCTTTCACACCGAGTACAGATTCATCAATTTTGATAGCCATATCCCCCTTCACTTTTACCTGACAACCCAGACGCCAGTGGTCTTGCTGCTGTTTACGGCTGAAGTGAGGAACTTCAGAAGGCAGAATTTCACCACCACCTTCAAGCACCTGGCATTTACATTGCCCGCAAGATCCCTTACCACCACATGCGGATGACAGGAATATTCCGTTTACAGACAGAGTATTAAGCAAAGTAGAACCGGAAGCAACTTCCAATTCCTTTTCGCCATTGATTGTCAGTTTCACGTTTCCTGATGGCACCAGGAAATTTTTGGCAACCAGCAAGATAACAACAAGCAACAGAATAACCACAAGGAATACCCCAATGCTCGCTAATATTAAATTCATATCCATTGTCTTATTCCTTTCTTTTTAGATGTTCAAACCAGAGAAACACATAAATGCGATTGCCATCAGACCTACTGTGATAAATGTGATACCCAAGCCCTTCAACGGAGCAGGCACGTCAGAGTAAGCCATTTTCTCGCGGATAGCAGCCAGACCTACGATAGCGAGCAACCAACCGATACCGGAACCTAATGCATAAGAAAGAGCATCCCATACATCACCGATATATTTCGGGTCGCTCGGACCAAGGTTGATACGTTGTTGCATGAACAGAGAGGCACCCATGATGGCACAGTTAACAGCAATCAACGGCAGGAAGATACCCAGCGAAGCGTACAGCGAGGGGCTGAAACGTTCTACCACCATCTCCACCAGTTGCACAATACCGGCAATAACGGCAATGAAAAGAATAAAACTCAAGAAGCTAAGATCAACACCTTCAACAATAGCATTGGCAGCCAGCACCTTAGTTTGCAACAGGTAGTTGACCGGAAGCGTCACCAGCAACACGAAAGTCACGGCGATACCCAGTCCTACGGCAGTCTTCACATTCTTCGAAACAGCCAGGTATGAACACATACCCAAGAAGAATGCGAATATCATGTTGTCCACAAAGATAGAGCGGACGAATAAACTTAATAAATGTTCCATAATTCTTTTTGATTTATGATTTATGATTTATAATTTATGATTCAGCAGACTTATCATGCGACTATGACTATAAAGCTAGACATAAATCATAATTCAGAAATCAGAAATAATTAATTACTTTGTTCTTGCAATTCTTTATGACGTGCACGTTGATACCAGATAATGCATGCTACGATAATCAATGCCATCGGCGGCATCAACATCAAGCCGTTGTTTACGTATCCGATATTTTGAATCGGTTCATAATTCAGGATATTGAAACCAAGCAATGTTCCCGAACCAAACAATTCGCGGAAGAAAGCAACGATAATCAAAATCTTAGCATAGCCTAAACCATTACCTACACCATCCAAGAAAGACTCCCAAGGACCGTTCTGCATGGCAAATGCTTCCAGACGTCCCATCAAGATACAGTTGGTGATAATCAAACCTACATAAACAGAGAGCTGTACGCTTACGTCGTAAGCAAACGCTTTCAGGATTTCACTTACGATAGTTACCAAAGCAGCTACCACAACCAACTGGACGATGATGCGGATGCGGTTAGGAATCGTCTTACGCAACAGTGAAATAACAACGTTGGCAAATGCAGTAATCACCGTTACTGAAAGTCCCATCACGATGGCAGGCTCCAGCTTTGCGGTAACAGCAAGTGCAGAACAGATACCGAGCACCTGTACGGTTACCGGATTATCAATTCCCAGCGGAGCAGAGAATACTTCTTTATTTTTCTTTGAAAACAGTTGTCCCATATTCTATCTTTCTCCTCCTTATTATTTAGTTAAAAAACTCAAGTAACTATTCAGGCAAGACTTCAACATGGCATCTACACCTACTGAAGTGATTGTACCACCGGAGATACCATCCACTTGGTAATCAGGTTTCTCTACCTTGCCATTTTTTACGACTCCCAAAGTGATAGCTCCATTTTCCAAAGTCTTCTTACCTACAAATTCGTTTTGGAAATGTTCGGTTGCAATTTCAGCACCCAGACCCGGAGTTTCACTAGCGTGTGAGAAGTAAGTACCGTAAACGGTATCTTTATCTTCGTTCAGTGCAACGTATCCCCAGATAGCGCCCCAAAGACCGGCACCGTAAACAGGAACTACATATTTAGTCTGACCGTCCACTTCGCATACAAACACGTGCAGACGTTGTTGTTCTTTTGCTTCTTTCTCGTAGTTGGTAGCAAATTCGCCCGTATTTTCGGTCAGCGTACCGTCTACGTTCATCAGCATATCCCCTTTCACATATTTCTGATATTCAGCATCCGCATCTTCCACATTCTTAATGTTCAATGCAGCGAGGATTTGTTTCTTAGTGTCCAACTGCACATTCTTGTCTTGTGTAGATTTCAGTGAAGAACTAACGAATGCCAGCAGGAATGCTACGATAATAACCATTACCGAAGCATAAATGATAGTATAACTATTACTATTCGTATTCATTTTCTTTCGGTATTTATTGGTTAGACTTGATAGTGCGTTTCTCGCGACGGCTGATATTGCTTTGTACTACACAGTAGTCAATCAGCGGAGCGAAGATGTTCATCAGCAGGATGGCAAGCATCATACCTTCCGGATAACCCGGATTCAGTACGCGGATAACGATAGCCATCACACCGATCAGGAATCCGAAGATATATTTACCTCTTTCTGTACGTGCGGAAGTCACAGGGTCAGTAGCCATAAATACGGCACCGAAGCAGAAACCACCAAGAACGAGGTGTTCGTACCAAGGCATTTGAGCCATTGTGTTGTTTTCCATGCCGATTGAGTTGAATACCCATGCCATGAATGCGCCACCTACGAATACGGAAATCATTGTCTTCCAGCTTGCAACACCTGTCCAAAGCAGGATAACGGCACCAATCAGGATGGCGATTACGCTGGTTTCACCGATAGAACCCGGAATCAGACCTGTAATCATATCCATGTTGAATGCAGGCACACTGCCTGATGTAGCAGCTTGTCCCAGCGGAGTGGCAACGGTGAGTCCGTCTACGCTTTGTCCTAAACCGAAGATACTGTCGCCTGACACCCAAACGGCATCACCGGACATCTTGGTCGGGTATGCGAAGAACAGGAATGCACGAGTAATCAACGCAACGTTGAATACGTTCATACCTGTACCACCGAATACTTCTTTTGCGAAGATAACAGAGAATGCAGTAGCTACGGCAAGAATCCACAACGGACAGTCTACCGGAACGATCATCGGGATCAAGATACCGGAAACAAGGAATCCTTCCTGGATTTCTTCTTTCTTCCATTGAGCTACGACGAACTCAATGCCAAGACCTACTACGTATGATACGATTATTTTAGGCAGTACTGCCAGGAATCCGTAGATAAACATTTCGATGAAGCTGCCAGTAGCACCTGTGTGAGTGAAATGCTGGTAACCTACGTTGTACATACCGAACAGCAAAGCCGGTATTAACGAAATAACCACAATCGACATGATGCGCTTGCTATCGATTGCGTCATGTATGTGCGTTCCCGTTTTCGCAGTCTTGCTGGGCACGAACAGGAATGTTTCGAAGCCGTCAAACACCGACTGGAATGCGTGGAATTTGCCGCCCTCCTCAAAGTTCGGCTTTATCTTATCGAGATAATTTCTTAACGCTTTCATTTATTTAATTGAAAATTGAAAGTTGAGAGTTGAAAATTGGCTGTGCTGGGTTTATGCTGTATCCACAGAGAGCCGTTTCGCAAGATTTCAACTATCGCTTATTTTAATTTTTATTATTTAATCTCTTATTCGATTACGCCATTTCTGAACGGAGCATATCGAGTCCGGCACGAACGATGCGTTGCAGTTCCATCTTTGAAGAGCAGACGAATTCGCAAAGGGCGAAGTCTTCGGGAGCTACTTCGTAGATGCCGAGTGCTTCCATACGGTCGATGTCACCGGCGATAATTGCTTTAATCAGATATTCGGGCAGAATGTCCATTGGGAATACTCTATCGTATTCACCCGACATAATCATGTGACGTTCGCCACCTTTGATACGGGCATCCAACGTATATTCCTTCTTACCCATCAACCAGCTGAAATAAGAACGATTGGCACTGAACTGGTTGAAGCGTGGCATGATCCATCCAAGCATTTCGTGAATGTCGTCACCTTCGGGGATAACAGTCAGTTGGCTATGGAATGCGCCCAAGAATCCGTTCGGGGATACTTGCTTTCCTGTCAGCACGTTACCGCTGATGTAGCGTAAATCTTTGTCTTTTGTTACATTGCCGGCAAACACGTTGGTGAGCAATGCGCCTACCTGTAGTTTGCAGTATGCAGGTTTCAACACTTCGGAACCTGTCACAGCTACTGTACGGGTGAAATCTACATGGCCTGTATTGAAGAGGCGACCGATGAAGATTACGGCTTGCGGATCAATAGTCCATACCGTTTCGCCCTTGGATACGGGGTCGAGGTGGTTGATCTGAACGCCTACATTACCTGCAGGGTTCGGTCCGTCGAATGCGGTGATTGTAACGTTCTTAGCCTGTGTCAGTGCGGCAGCGTTCTGTTTCACACTGATGTTCAGGTAGGTTTTTGCCAGTTTGGCAAGAGCATCAAGCCCTGTCTGGAAGTTTGCTTCTTCGCCTTTGAGGGCGAACTCGAAATCCGGAGCCAATGGATTGGTATCGAATGCGGAGATGAAGATTCCTTTCGGGGTTACCGTCGGATCTGCAATGATGTCATAAGGGCGCTGTTTGATAAACGCGAAAAGTCCGGCTTCCAACAAAGCGGTTTTCACAGCTTCAGCATCCATCGAAGCAACATTCTTCTTCCCAAAATCTTCATAGTCCTGCTCTGCAGCAGCTTCCACAACGATGTTCAACACCTTACGACGAGCACCACGTTCAACACTCGTCACCACGCCGCTCACCGGCGAAACAAATTTCACTTCAGGATGATACTTGTCGATAAACAAGGGTCCACCAGCCATTACATATTCCTGCTCTTTCACGACTACCTTAGGCGTCACTCCAGGAAAGTCATCGGGTACAAGTGCGTAGAATCCCGGTTCTTTTACTGTTGCGTACGTTTCAGCAGCTTTTCCTTTCAGGTTTATGTCAAGGCCTTTACGTAACTTTATTACATTTGCCATGCTATATAAAATAATGGTTTCATAAATTTGCCGCAAAAGTAATAAATAAGATTGGGATTCGGGAGGAAAAAAGAAAGGAATTACGGAAAAATATCCGTAATTCCTTTCGTGTTCGTGCACGTAATCTTTTATCTTTTGTTCCGGAACAAAAGACAGAAGCAAAGAAAAAGAACTATTCAGCAAACATAGGATCCCAAGCAGGAAGTCGGATAGGCTTCTGTTTCAACACCTCGAGAGCTTTTTTCGATGCATATTTCGTTTCTACTACTAGGCGGAACATATATTCGTTAAACCAATCATCTGTCATAATGAGATAACCCTGATAACCGGCGGCGGGTCCCCAACTATTTTCAACCATCCATTTCGTCGGTTTTCCATTTTTGTCAAGATCGACGGCCATAAGAGTCATGGCGTGACTGGAGCCACTGGCAAAACTTTGGATACGTTGCTTCTTGTTCATGCCAAAAGAAGTACCCATAAGAGATTCGTAGTCGTAGTTTTTGACATCCAGCAGACCACGGTCAGAGTTTAGAAACTTACCTACATCGCAAGAAAAATACATCATCGTGCTATCCTTGAGAGAAGAAATAGCCATTTCTTTGATATCCTCGATGGGAAGATTGACATACGTCCAGTTTTTGCCGTCGTAACGGTGGCGGTCGTAATCTATCTCATAACACTTATAATATTCACGGCTCGGATCGTTCATTAACATGACATAATTATCAATCAGTTTTTCGTCACCATACTTTTTCAGGAAAGAAAGCGGAGTGTAAGTTTCGGTAGACACAGGCTCACCCTTAGCGTTATATTCAGTCCAGGTAAATTCAGTAGGAGGAACACCGAGATTCAACACTAACATGCGGTAGATGGTGCTCAACATCTCTGTTTTTGTTTTCTCAAGGGCAGCAGGCTTGGCACCTTGCGCAGCGAGACCACGGAGTTGAAGCCCCTGTTCACGAAGTTTCAGGGCGATCAGGCCTGCCATACGGGAGGTATTTTCACTACTGTTGGTTTCCGGCATCACATCTTTGGGAACAAGCCCGTATTTACTGACAATATCGGCTACACCGGTAAATGTTCCACCGTCACTCAAAGGATTGCGGAAGAGCCATTCCACCATTTTATCATCCATCGGCTTACTGCTGGTGTCGATAATACCTTGCAGAAAGAGATTAGCTTTCTCCAGCTGATCGAAGAAGAAAGGATAAGTTTGCGAAAATTCGAAAGAACCGAGGTTATGCTTGGCGATCGCTTTGGCACGCATCACATTCAAACCTGTGAAAAGCCAGCAACGGCCGGAAGATTTCTGATCGGTGATACCTTTGGAAGGCACTTTGATGGAGAAATGTGTGTCCATCCCTTTCAGGTTATCCTGATTGAGAGCCAGTTTACGAATGTCGTTGCTACCGATAGCGTTGCGGATAGCCTTGTCAGTAGGAGTGTTTGCGTAACTCTGCTTGATTTGTTGCATCATGGAGTCGCTGATGCCTCCTTTCACTTCTTGCGCTTGTGTAGAATAAGAAAAAGCACATAAAACAAAAATTGATAAAATCTGTTTATTCATTGATTTGATATTAAAATGTTGTCATATTTCACCTTCTTATAATAGATAAAACATATTACTCTTTTGCAAAGGTTGTTGAATTCTTAGATATATGCAAACAAACTCCTAAAAAACGAATAATATTTTTTAGCAAACAATAATAACTTATTGTAGAAAAACCTGCAGATAGAATAAATAATCGTATATTTACACACAAAATTAAAACACAACAAAATGACAAGCGCAAAATCAGTACGATATAATTGGATTGACTGGAGTAAGTCAATAGCTATATTTCTAGTTATTTGGGGACATGTACCAATGCAATCAGAGACGCACACGATCATCTATTCCTTTCACATGCCACTTTTCTTTCTTATATCCGGTTACTTATACAACCCTAAAGGAACAATAAAAGAAGAATTATATAAGGATCTCAAGACTTTGCTGCTCCCCTATCTCATCTATCAATTCATATTTTACCCGTATTGGTTTGTTAGAGAACTTATAGTACCTCATCAAGTCATCAATATACACAATAGTATCATACAACCCCTCATTCAATCACTGTCGTCAGACCCCATTAACGGCCCCACATGGTTTATATATTGCCTGTTTATGATAAAAATATATTCCTACACTATACAAAAAAAACAATCAATATACTGGTTGACGGCAGGTATCAGCAGCCTAGTCTCCATACTCATTTGTTATTGGCTCAACCAACACTCCATCTATGGTACCTATGCTACACATAGTTTTTTTGCATTGCAAATATTCTTTTTTACCGGACAAGCATTGAAACGGACAAAGATAAAAAACATCGCAAATTCCTTGCATCAAAGTATCATCTGGCTGATTTTATCCATTGTTTCATTTGCCACATTTTTTTCGATGGGATACACCAGTAACTATACAACACTGCCCGAAATAGTAAATTTCCACCTCCTGAGATTCACCGGAAGCTGTATGATTCTTGGAATCGGATTTATACTCAACCAAATTACATCCACCATAAATTATAATGTATCAATAGGCACAATGGTTATTTTAGGTATACATTGGATGTTCATAGGTGTATTCAATTTTGCTATAGAAAAATACCTGCATATCGATAATATTACCTACTCTACATTCATAGCCTTTATTATAAGTCTACTTATTACAGCAATCAATTATCCACTCATTATATTCTGCAAGAAGCATATCCCTCTACTGTTAGGAAAAATCCGCATACCAAAATAGCCTTTATTTGCCCTTAGAATGACTTTTTTAGATTTATTATCTAAGAACTTCAAAACTAATCAAAATAAAAGAGTTTTCTTTGCAGTCGAATTCCTCACAGAGAAATTATGAAGAAATATATAATAGGAATATTGATGATGCTTCCATCCATCAATATGATGTCAGCCGCGGCTGATAGTACGGCAGTAAAGAGCGATGAACTGCAAAGGTCTACAACTTCTATCAGTGATACTACTCCTACAGATATTGAAGACATCCCGTCAGATACCATTCCTGTCCTTTCAAAGCGCGAGCTGCGTCGCCAGCGCGTGGCAAACCGGAATTTACACTATAACATATTGGGTGGTCCCAGTTATACGCCGGATTTTGGTTTACTGGTGGGCGGTAGCGCACTGATGACATTCCGGATGAATCCGAGTGATACCACCCAACGACGTTCGGTAGTGCCGATGGCCATTGCCTTGATGTTCAAAGGCGGCTTGAACCTGATGACAAAACCACAGCTCTTTTTTAAAGGCGACCGCTTCCGTATCTTCGGAACTTTCTCATATAAAAATACAATCGAAAATTTTTATGGCATCGGATATTCCACTAATAAAGATTATGAACGTGGAGAAGATACCAGTGAATACCGTTATAGCGGCATCCAAGTAAACCCCTGGTTCCTGTTCCGTCTGGGAGAAAGCAATATTTTTGCAGGTCCCCAAGTCGATTTGAACTATGATAAAATTACCAAACCGGCTGCCGGAATGGTTAATGAGCCCTCATATATAGCGGCAGGAGGAACAGAACACGGATACAAAAATTTCAGTTCCGGACTTGGTTTCCTGCTGACGTATGACACACGTGATATTCCTGCAAATGCATATAGCGGAACCTACCTCGACTTTCGGGGAATGATGTATAACAAGGTATTCGGCAGCGATAATAACTTTTACCGTTTGGAAATCGACTACCGCCAATACAAAACAGTAGGACGCCGCAAAGTGATAGCCTGGACAGTGCAAAGCAAAAACGCATTCGGAGATGTACCCCTAACAAAATATGTACTTAGCGGAACCCCCTTCGATCTTCGCGGTTACTACATGGGACAGTTTCGCGACAAGTCCTCGCATGTCATGATGGCCGAATACCGCCAGATGATAAATACGGACAAAAGCACTTGGGTAAAAAAGATGTTAAGTCATATAGGATATGTAGCCTGGGGAGGATGCGGATTCATGGGACCCACTCCAGGCAAGATAGAAGGTGTGCTTCCCAACCTCGGATTAGGGTTACGCGTTGAAGTTCAACCCCGTATGAATGTACGCCTTGACTTCGGCAGAGACATGGTGAACAAGCAGAATTTGTTCTACTTCAACATGACAGAAGCCTTTTGACGCCATTTACGCGACAAATTGTGCACAAATTACAAGAAAGATTGTAAAATAGATAATAAAAGACTGCACATAAATGAAATTAATCCTTATATTTGCGCAAGCTATAACACAGCAAGAGCAAATAATAGGATTTTTTTATGAAGCAATTTATATGTTTTTTTTCGGGGTTATTACTTCTGTTCGTCTCTACCACTCGTGTAGTTGCACAAGAAGTGTCTGACTATTCTCAACTAAGTGAAGAAGATTATACTAAAATAGTGCTTCCCCCTCTATCCGTTTTATTCGAAAATGCCAAGAACAGCCCCATTTATGAGATGGCGGACGTAAAGGCGAGAATCGAGCGCAAATTACTCCAAAAAGAGAAATGGTCATTTCTGGGTTTCTTCAGTCTACGGGGAAGCTATCAATACGGAATGTTCGGCAATGAGTCCACTTATACGGACGTGGCACTCGCCCCATACCTCACCTACTCCACCCAGGCACAAAATGGCTACACAGTAGGTGCCGGTCTAAGCATCCCCTTAGACGACCTATTCGACCTCAAGGGTAAAATCAGCCGGCAAAGGCTCACATTACGCAGTGCAGAATTGGAACGGGAAGTGAAGTACGACGAAATCAAGAAGAATATTATTGAGATGTATGCGATGGCTACCTCACAGATAAGAGTACTTAAAATGAGAAGTGAAAGTTTGGTACTTGCTAATGTGCAATATGAAATTTCTGAAAAGAATTTTGCCAACGGAACCATAGAATCTTCCGACTTGGCCGTAGATAAAGAAAGGCAGTCAACTGCACGTGAGGCATATGAGAATAGCAAGTTTGAATTGACAAAGAGCTTAATGATACTTGAGGTTATTTCACGTACTCCCATCATAAGAAAATAAAAAAACTAAGATATGAACTTCATCATTTCTATCATACGGACCCTCTTTCGCCACCGTTGGCTAATACTGGTAGGGACCGCTATCTTCACGTTACTCGTCTTCTACTATACGCGTCACATGCAAGGTGGATACGACGTGAAAGCAACACTTTATACCGGAGTAGCCTCGGGATACAACTTGGAAAGCGATAAACGCACAGACTGGGCGACAGTACAAAATTCGATGGACAACCTGATAAGTATCATGCAAGCCGAGAGCACCCTGAAAAGAGTATTCCTGCGATTATTTGCCCGTGTACTTATCCAGGGAAATCCGGACAATGACAACGACGGAGTCACCCCATCCAGCTACAATTACACCTATAACCACTTAAAAAACAGTCCGCATGGACCGGAAATATTAAAGCTGATCGACAAATCGAGCGAAGATAAAACAGTTGCCAATCTGGAAGCATATATGCGTCCGAAAAAAGGTAACTACATCTATGAAATGTTCTACTACAATCACCCTTTCTATAGCTACAACGCTTTGAAAAACGTCAAAGTGCAACGCCGGCTCACGAGTGATTTGCTGGACATCAGCTATACTTCCGGCGATCCCGGCATAGCCTACAACACGGTAAGCATCCTGATGGACGAATTTGTGGAAGAATACCGCCGTATTCGCTACGGAGAAACAGACAAAGTCATCAAATACTTTGAGGAAGAGTTGAAACGCATCGGCAAAAAACTCAACTCGGAGGAAGACGACCTGACCAAGTACAACGTAGAAAAACGTATCATCAACTATCTGGACGAAACCAAAGAAATCGCGGCCATCAGTAAAGAATTCGAGCTGCGGGAACAAGATGCACTTTTTGCATACAACAGTACCAAGTCAATGCTCGAAGAACTGGAGAAGCACATGGACAGCAATGCCAAGCAAGTGCTCAAGAATATGGAATTTGTGGACAAATTAAGAGAAGCATCCAATATCACCAGCAAAATCTCGGAAGTGGAAGCAATGAGCGACTCCAAACAAAAAGATACCGGATCTCTGACAGGTGACAAAAAACGGTTGAGCGAACTTAAACAAGAATTAAATGATTTAACCACTTCCTACGTAAGTCACAAATACACCAAAGAAGGTGCCAGCCGGACCAATATCATCGACCAATGGCTGGAACAAACCCTGTTGTTTGAAAAAGCTAAGGCCGAACTACTAATTGTACAAAATGCCCGTCAGGAATTGAACGACCGCTACGTTTTTTTCGCCCCTGTAGGTACCACCATCAAACAAAAAGAACGCTCCATCAACTTTACGGAGCGCAGTTACCTGACCGTGTTACAGAGCTACAACGAAGCCCTGTTGAGAAAGAAAAATCTGGAAATGACTTCTGCTACATTGAAAGTGCTCAATGAACCGACCTATCCGATTGCATCCAATTCAACCAACCGCAAGCAGATTGTCATTGCCGCCTGCATAGGTAGTTTTCTGATAATCATCGCTCTATTATTATTAATCGAGATTCTTGACAGAACGTTGCGTGATGCAAACCGAACCAAACGAGTGACCGGATTTAAGGTAATAGGAGCCGTTCCCAGCCCCTCCTCTTCCCGTTATGGCGGACTAGCCAAAACCTACGTCCAACTTTCCATCAAAGAATTGAGCAACTCCATACTCCGCTTCCTGACGAAGCGGAAATCCCCCGGAGTATTTATCATCAACCTGTTCAGTACCAGCGAAAACTCCGGTGAAGACATCGTTGGAAATCTGATCTGCGGATATATGCAAAGCCGGATGTTAAATACGAGATTCATCACGTATGGAGAAGATTTTAACACAGATTCTACTCAATACCTGCTTGCAAAAAACATTACCGATTTTTATACCCTGCAAGGAGAAGACATACTGATCGTTGCCTATCCGCCATTGTCGTCAAGCAATATCCCGACTGCACTGTTGCACGACGCTAATGTCAACATTTTGGTCAGCCCGGCAGACCGCGGATGGAAAACCATCGACAAACAACTTTGCGAACAGCTCACGACACAAATGGGTAAAACGGATGTTCCGTTCCGTGTGTGCCTGACCAACGCCAAGCGTGAGGCAGTGGAAGATTTCACCGGACAACTTCCGCCATATACCTTATTACGCAGAGTCAGCTATCGTTTCAGCCAATTGTCACTTACAGAAAAAATCATATTCAATCTAAGTAGAAAAGCGAAAGAGACTGAAGAAGACGATGACGAATAATAAGATAGTGACTTTCCATATCCTGCTTGCTTTACAATTTGTGTTGGTTGCAGCAGGAATGTTAGTAAATATCAAGGTAGGGTTATTCTCTATGATCATTATCTTGTCATTTACTACTATCTGTTTGATACAACTTAACAATGATGAACAAACCAACTGGAAAGCAGGTCAAAACATCATGACCTATATGTTCACAATCTGGTTGTGCTTCTATCTTCTCGAAATTCTTAATCCCAACAACGTGCTGGCAGCATGGAACATCAACCTTACACCTTATGCGCTGATACCTTTAATATGCGCCTTTGTTGTTCCGCTCGTTGTCCGCACAAAAAAAGACATCGAGCTGCTATTAATCATCTGGTCGGTATTCGTCCTCGTCTTTACGATAAAAGGTTACTGGCAAAAAAACTATGGTTTCAGCTCCAAAGACCTCTATTTCCTGCACGTGCTGGGCGGATGGCGTACACATATCATCTGGTCGGGTATCCGCTATTTTTCCTGCTTCTCCGACGCAGCAAACTACGGAGTACATGCCGCCATGTCCGCTGTAGTCTTTGCCATCTCCGCCTTCTTTGTGGAGTCCAAATGGCTACGCATTTACTTCCTCTGCATCGCCGTCGGGGGACTTTACGGAATGGGTATTTCGGGAACCCGTGCAGCTATGGGAGTCATCATGGGAGGAATGTTAATGATAACCGTCATTGCCAAAAATTGGAAAGCGTTATTGGCAGGTATATTCATATCCATCAGCGTTTTCGTGTTCTTCAGTTATACCAATATCGGAAGCGGGAACCAATATATCCACAAGATGCGCTCCTCTTTCCATCCGTCCGAAGACGCTTCCTACCAGGTGCGTGTCGAAAACCGGCAAAGAATGAAAGAGTTGATGGCAAAGAAACCGTTAGGCTACGGCATTGGACTCTCCAAAGCCGGTAACTTCGATTCACGAGAGCAAATGCCCTACCCTCCCGACTCATGGCTAGTCAGCGTATGGGTGGAAACGGGAATTGTGGGACTGATACTCTACCTTTCCATACACGGCATTCTCTTTGCCTGGTGCTCCTGGATACTCATGTTTAAAGTACGCAACAAAGGCCTGCGTGGACTTATCGCAGCGTGGCTCTGTATGGATGCCGGATTTTTTATCGCCACTTATGTCAACGACATTATGCAGTATCCCAACCAGTTGCCCGTATACATAGGCTTTGCACTCTGTTTTGCAGCTCCACATATCGACAAGCGCATCAGTGAAAAAAAAGAAGAAAGCGAAGAAAAAGAACGGCAGCTATCTAATAACGAAACCAACGAACAAGAATGACAAACAGTAGTCCCGACATATCATTTATTACCATCTGTTACAACGGGTTCAAAGACACCTGTGAACTGATAGAATCACTGCACAAAAAGCTGAAGTCTGTGAGCTATGAAATCATAGTGGTAGACAATGCTTCACGCGAAGATGAAGCAGCCAAAATACACGAATTATACCCAACGGTTATCAGTATCCGCAGCAATGAGAACGGAGGTTTTTCCGGTGGTAACAACATTGGCATCCGTGCAGCAAAAGGCAAATACATTTTCCTTATCAATAACGATACATATATCGAATCCGATGAAATCGCCTACCTGGTGGAACGATTGGAAAGTCGTCCGGAAATCGGGGGCGTGTCTCCTAAAATACGTTTCGCCTTTCCGCCGCAACACATACAGTTTGCAGGATTTACCCCGCTGACAAAGATAACATTGCGCAACAATATGCTGGGCTTCGACTGTCCCGATGACGGAAGTTACGATACCCCCCATCCTACCCCCTATCTACACGGGGCAGCCATGATTATCAAACGCGAAGTGATCGAAAAAATCGGAATGATGCCGGAAATCTTCTTCCTTTATTACGAAGAACTCGACTGGAGCACAAGCATGACCCGTGCCGGCTACGAGCTATGGTACGAACCGCGTTGCACTGTTTTTCATAAAGAAAGCCAAAGCACCGGCCAACTAAGCAAACTACGCACCTATTTCCTGACACGAAATCGCCTGCTCTATGCCCGCCGTAATATGAAAGGCATGGAACGATTGATGTCCGTACTTTACCAGAGCACCATTGCAGCCGGCAAAAACAGTCTGTCATTCGCTTTCAAAGGCCGTTTCGACCTGTTTTGTGCCACCTATTATGGAGTCTGCACAGGGCTATTCATGTCTTCATCAGATACTAACAATAACACATTTAAAAAACTCTAGATACTATGAACATTATTGACTGGATTCTCTACATTCCCCTGGTATTTTGCGTATGCTACCTATTACTATACGCTATTGCCTCCAAGTTTTACCGGGCTCCCCAATACCCCGAAGCCCGTACGCTACGACGCATCGTCGTGCTCTTTCCCGCCTACAAGGAGGACCGCGTGATTGTTGCTTCCATACAGAGCTTTCTTGAACAGGATTATCCGAAGGAACTCTATGAGATCATAGTCATTTCCGATCAGATGCGACCGGAAACAAACGACGCTCTGGCAGCCCTTCCCATCCGCCTGTTGATGGCAAATTATAAGGAAAGTTCGAAAGCCAAAGCACTGGCAATGGCCATGGATTCCATTGATACAAATGCATTCGACATTGTAGTCATCATGGATGCCGACAACATGATCACGCCCGATTTCCTGTCTACCATCAACCGTGTTTTTGACAGCGGCATAAAATCCGTACAGGCACACCGTACAGGAAAGAATCTGAACACAGACATTTCCGTACTCGACAGCGCCAGCGAAGAAATAAACAATGGATTCTTCCGCAGCGGACATAACGCTATAGGACTTTCTGCCGGACTATCCGGTTCGGGAATGGCATTCGAAGCAGAATGGTTTCATCAGAATGTGAAATATCTCCAGACAGCAGGTGAAGACAAAGAATTGGAAGCCATGCTCCTGCAACAGCGCATCTATACCGTTTATCTGCCCGACCTGCTTGTGTTTGACGAGAAAACACAAAAGAAAGAGGCTATCAGTAACCAGCGCAAACGCTGGATAGCAGCACAATTCGGTGCACTCCGCGCTTCGCTGCCTCACTTGCCTAAAGCATTCATACAAGGAAATTTCGATTACTGCGACAAGATATGCCAATGGATGCTTCCGCCACGATTGATTCAGTTGGCAGGAGTATTCGGCTTGACCTTTGTCTTTACCGTTATCGGCCTTATATTGAGCCTATGCAATGGCAGCAACGAATGGATGATAGCCATCAAATGGTGGATATTGTCGGCTGCACAAGTAGCGGCCATGACGCTACCCGTACCGGGCGGCAGACTATTTACCAAACAGGTAGGGAAAGCAATCACCAAAATGCCTATGCTGGCTGTTACTATGATTGGTAACTTATTTAAATTGAAAGGAGCCAATAAAAAGTTTATCCATACGGAGCATGGTGAACACCATAAATAGAAATCAAACATAACAAGAAAACAACAATGAAAATCGCTATTGAAGCCCAACGAATTTTCCGCACTAATAAACACGGAATGGATTTCGTTGCTCTTGAAAGTATCCGGGAATTGCAAAAAATAGACCATGAGAACGAATATTTCATCTTCGTTACTCCTGGTGAAGACAGATGCTTGGAAGAATCGGAAAATGTGCATATTATCGAACTAAAATGCCCCACTTACCCCCTTTGGGAACAAGTGGCTCTTCCACGCGCAGTAAAAAAAATCATGCCCGATTTATTGCACTGCACAAGCAATACTGCCCCATTGCAATGTCCCGTACCATTAATACTAACACTACACGACATTATTTATTTAGAAAAGCGTCATTCTTCCAGCTTCACCTGGTATCAGGAAATGGGATGGTTTTACCGCCGGATGGTAGTACCACGCGTATTGGCCAACTGCGAGAAAATTATTACAGTCTCGCAATTTGAGCGTGAACGAATCCTTGACGTGCTGCATCTGCCGAAAGAACAATTAGTAGCCGTGTACAACGGTTTCAATAGTCATTTTCATGTACAACCCAAAGCTCCGGAGATCACCCGAAAATATATTGATGCAGACAATTATCTATTTTTTCTGGGAAACACCGACCCTAAGAAGAACACTCCCAGAGTGCTGAAAGCATATAGCGACTATCTGAAACAATCCACCCAAAAGCTGCCATTGCTCATTGCCGACCTCAAGGAAGATGTTATCGACCGGATATTGGAAGAAGAAAATATTACAGAAATCAAGAGTTATATCCACGCTCCGGGATACATTGCGAATACCGACCTTGTAGCACTCTATTGCGGTGCATTCGCATTCCTTTATCCATCGCTTCGCGAGAGTTTCGGCATCCCGATGCTGGAGGCAATGGCTTGCGGAACGCCCATCATTGCGGGAAACACATCAGCCATGCCCGAAATTGCAGGCGAGGGAGCTTTACTGGCAGATCCGTTCAACTCCAATGATATTACAAAAAAAATACTGCAACTGGAAAATGACCAGACACTCTATCAGCAACAAGTGGAATATGGCATACAACGTAGCCAGTTGTTTTCATGGCGGAATACGGCAGAATCGCTGCTGAAAATATATAAAGAATTTGCCAAGTAAAATACCAAAAAGCAATAACTAAATCAAAAAGAGAATGTGTCAAAACTTCCCTTTTTAACGAAATCACCTTCGCCACAGATAGTTGTAGCGAAGGTGATTTTATCTAACCATCCCACTCGGCTTTCACCTCGAAACACGGACATGCCTTAATCCATTCTTCGGGTTCAATCTCTCCGTTTCCATTCAGATCGGGGCTCAAATCCCGATGTCCGCACACCCGGCAGCCGGGATAATCACGCAAGAGCGTAAGAATCAGTACGTGCATTGAATGAACTTGCCATTCGGTACGGGTATCGGCGGGATGACCGTGGCAGTCAAGTCCGCCCTCATAACAAATGCCAATACTGTTCTGGTTGTGTCCTTTTGCGTGCGCACCGATTCGTTCAATCTCACGGGTGGTCTTTATATCTCCATTTTTACGGATATAAAAATGATAACCCGTCCCGTTGAAACCACGCCGACGGTGGCACACTTCCAAATCATCTTCCGTAAAATCCCTGTCCGCCCTTGTGGCGGAACAGTGGATCACAATCAAATTGATGGTTCGCATAAATTCATCCCTCCGTTTCAGTGACCATCTGTACTCGTTGCACACATTCCTTGCTGCTACACTGCAGAGCCGCAGCTTGCGTCAGCTGTCCTCTCAACGAGAAAATCTCCGCGTGCATCTCTTTCACTTTCGAACTAAGGTCGAAATAATCCTTCAACACTTTCTCCAACTGCTGCATCAGAAAAGTATACTGGTCTTTCACTAGTTCACTGAACTCTTTCACTTCTTGCGCCATCATCTGGCGCTTCTTGCGGCTACTGCCCAGAAAAGGCAGAATCGTCATGATGATTTCGATAATTTTATCTAACATTTTAATAGATTGAGATGATAAATTAATAAATTGAGAACAGAGTCAATCAAAGCGGTTTATGCTGCCGGATCCGGAGCTTCTCCACCACCGCTACCACCACCGGGTTCTCCCCCATCACCTTTACCATCATCATCGGAGCCGTCACCGCCGTTTCCTCCGGCAGCGGACTTCTTCTCCGTATACAATTCGAACATCATGTTATTATCCCCGCCACGAGTAGTTGCCGTGCTGTCATTGGCAAGACGCAATGAGTTGTCGACTTTGAAACGGAGATTGATGCGAGTGATATTTTTCACCGTACAATCCTTTTCCTGTTCCACACCCGGACAGGTCAGCGTGGTATAAAAAATACCCAGTCCATCCACTTTCACCTTATTTCCTGCCACAAGCACTTTTTTCATCGCACGGACAAAGGATTTCATCACATGCGACACGTCTTCCACCGAAAGCGACCCGATAGACTCGATTTCCTGTGCCAGTGAATCGATTGAATAGATTTTCGACTCCCCAGCCTTGGGCTTGAGAAGGTACATCATCGGTGATTTATCATCACCGAGCCGTTTTCTGCGCTTGTAGCGCACAACTGTAACTGTTGCCATAATATAACTTGTTTCTACGAAAAGAAGTACATTCTCCCTTTCTGTTGATGAAACAAAGATACGACAACACGTTGACGACTTGCCGGATTGCACCGGACTACACCGGATTATGCCGGATTAAAACGGATTACACCGAATTATACAAATTATACCGGAATATGTGGAAATATGTAGGAATATGTAAGATCATTCCCTAGTTTTCAATGACCCATTCTCCAATAGTTCGCGTACTACTGTCGAAATTAACTCCCACTTTAACGACTTTCCGATGATCTGCCTGATAAGGAATCGCATACTGCTTACTATTGATCTGTGCCAACGCTTCTTCAGGAGTACCATCTACTTTGAATTCGAATACATAGATAGCCTCCTGCATCTTTATCACAACATCAGCCCTGCCAACAGCGCTCTTTACTTCTGCATCCACATATTGCCCCATCAACCGGAACAGGAGGTAGAAGATGGTCTGATAGTGTTTCTCCTCCTTATTATTCATATCATTGGGGATAGAGGCGAAAAATGATTTGATCCGCTCCATACATTGATCCAGATTGCCGACCCGTAAGTCTTTGATAAACGATACTACATAAAATGTATTCTCGCGAGCAGGCAAATGCACATAAGCCGGCATTAATGATTCGATAAAGCCTTTCCGAACTTCTTTGTTAGGATAAGCCAATGTATAGATCTGAAAATCCCGGTCATACTCTTTGATAGTGAGATAACCGCTTTGGTAAAGTACCGGAAGCGGGTCTGTAATGACATTGGTAGGTGCATCAAACTGCTCGGCAGTAGCCGAAACGCCATCCAGTTGACGAATATCGAAATCGCTTTGCTGCAAGATGTCTATCAGGAAAGTGGGAGTGCCGGTAGAGAACCAGAAATTGGCATATTTCTTTTGAGCAAATGCATTAAACAAACTAAACGGATTGTAAATGTCTTCACTATTTTCACTGAAATGATACCCATCATACTGTTGCTTCAGATGCATACACGCCTCATCATACGTTTCACCGTTCGCCTCGGCCATCCTTCTTATATCTTCTTCCAACTGTGTACGCAATTCATTTTCCGTTATACCGCAAATGGCACTATAAGCATCTTGCATACTTATGTTCTGAAGATTGTTCAATTCACTAAAGATGCTCATCTGACTAAATTTACTGATACCGGTCAGAAAAAGAAAACGAAGATATTCTCCCTGCGCTTTCAACGGACTGAAAAAGTCGCGCATGATGCCACGTATTTCAGCTTGCAACTCCTCATTGTTGTTGCTATCCAACATAGGAGAATCATATTCGTCTACAAGTAACACAACCTGACGCCCGCTCTGCTCGTAAGCACGTTTGATAATACCTTTCAGACGGAGACTGAAAGTGTCTTCGCTCGTGTCACATCCGTAAATTCGTTCCCATTCCACCAAGCGATTGTTGATAGCGGAGCGCAGCATTCCCGCATTCATATACTTACTGATACTGAAATCAATATGCAACACGGGATAAACCGTCCAGTCTTTCTCCAACTGTTC
Source organism: Bacteroides ovatus (assembly GCF_001314995.1). Classification (NCBI taxonomy): domain Bacteria; kingdom Pseudomonadati; phylum Bacteroidota; class Bacteroidia; order Bacteroidales; family Bacteroidaceae; genus Bacteroides; species Bacteroides ovatus. The sequence continues at coordinate 588,213 of NZ_CP012938.1, read as the reverse complement.
CATCATCAGACCCTTAAACAGGTCTTTTTTACCAGAGAAATAGGCTGCAAGAGTGGAAACTAACAGACTCTTTCCAAAGCGTCGGGGACGGCTAAGAAAACAAGCCTTAGCCGAATTAGCCAAACGATAAATCAACTCTGTCTTATCAATATACACACAATTATCATTGCGTAGTCTCTCGAAACTCTGTATCCCTATCGGATAGCGTCTGAATGTTCCTTCCATCCTCTTTCTATGCTTTTAACGTGAAACATAAACAAAGATACAATAAATTTCAAGAATCGGCATTCTATTATTATCAATTCTTTTATGAATACGCCCGAACATCTGCTCTCAAAATTTGCCTATTCCACTAAAAATGAGTAACTTTACTTCAAATACAACAACCTAAAAGCACAACTATAAATGAAAACAAAAAACAAGATTCTCCCCGAACAAGAAGAAGAAAAAACATTCCAATACCGCACCTATGGGAAAGGCGAACTTGCCTTGTTGTACCTCCCCAATATCCTGCAACAAAGCGCAGTAGACCGATTCAACGAATGGATTGAAGCTGCACCCGGACTAAAAGAACGGCTCCTGGCCACCGGCATGAATCCACGCGCCAGATACTACACTCCCGCACAAGTAAGGCTCATCATCGAAGTGCTACAAGAACCCTAATTAAAGTATCAAGTATTAGGTATCAAGTATTAACCGTGGTAAACACATCACAACAACGGATAACATCATAATGCTTAACATCATAATACTTAACATCTAATACTTAATACTTGATACCTAACACCCTAAAACAGTTCTTTTTCAGGTAGCCAGCAGGAGTTGTCGAACATCGTATTTCGGACACGCTGGTCAGCGGAGAGAGAAGGGTCATGAGATTCTTCACAGGGCAGGTATCGTCCGCTTACGGGATCGTAGACAAAGGATGCCATTCCACCGACACCAAGATGCTTGAATTTCACCTTGTCCACATATACGCGGGTGACACCAACCTCCTTGTCACGTTCCACAATGATACCGTAATCCGCTTTGTTATAGAAATCGGCAGAGCCGTTGATGTCGTACATTTCCACACGAGGGGTAATGCCCGTGACAGGATTACGGTTCATTTTACGAGGATGGACTACAACCACGAGCAGACAATTATGTTGCACGGCAAATTCTGTAAATTTATTCAACAGGTTAGAAATATATTGCGTTTCCGTCTGTCCCGGTTGCGGGTTGTGGTCGAAACGGTTGAGCGGGTCGAAGACAATAATGCGGCAGCCGCGGCGGATAACAAGTTCATGAGCCTTGGCCAGTACACGATCTGGAGAAACATTACCTTTCAGAGAGATATGAGAGACGTTTTCAGTCAGAAAATCTTCCGAGTTCGCAAGGAGTCCCTCCGTCATGCCACAGCCGTTTTGAAAACGGTGTCCGGTGAGTTTCTCAATCAGTTTGCGGAGATGATAGACGATAGGGGTATTTTCCGGGCTAAAGAACCCGATTTTCCATTGATGCCGCAGGCAGAGACGCAACACCAATTCGTCCACCCACTCGGATTTTCCTGCACCGGGAACTCCGGTGACGTAGACACTTCGCCCACGTTCATACGTGCAGATCTTATCCATCTCCTCCCATCCCGTTTCCGCTCCGGGACCAAAGCCGTTGTCGAAAAGAGCCCGCAGATCGTCATGCAAGTCGGCAGCGGTGAAGATCCCTTCGAGCGGAACTTCTGCTGCCTGTTCGATGGCGATACGGAGACTGGCGATACCATATTTGCAGAGATGCTCGTTGGCATCTTTACACTCCGGACCGTAAGTCACCACCCGGCAGCGTTCAGCCCCTAGCCGATTGATGAGTTCATTGCGCAACCGGATTCCGGCAGAATCGGCATCAACGGCAATGATGATTTCTTTCAGGTCCTCGAAGTGCGTCTCCATAAAACGGTCGAGCCAGGAGAGGTTCGAATTGGCTCCGGCCGGCACGGAGATGACACTTTGAAATCCGGCGGCGATGGAGGAAGCAGCATCCAGTTCGCCCTCGTGGATGATGCAGGAGGTCTGCCCCACAATGGAGTCGATGTTGTAGGGAATCAGTTCGGCACCCTGCACCATTTTGAAAAGTTTCGGGAGAGCGCGAAATTTGGTGTTTATCAGTTGCCCCCCTTCAAAATAGTTGAAGCAGATGCAACGTTCCTTTTTGCCGGATTGCGGCATAAATTCTTCCTGTTCGGTGATGCGTAGGGCAGCTATGACGGACTGCGGGATGCAACGCGTCTCCACCAGCCAACGCTCCGTGTCTTCGGAAAGCGTGGTTTTCGAAACATCGAACATCGGACGCTGAAAATGCTGCGGAATGGCTGCCGCACGACGCTTGCGGGCTACCGCACGTTCGGCATTCTTGCGCTCTTCCACATCATCGGGAACATAAAAATCAGCGCCACAATGATAACAGTGACAATGGCCCGTGTCGACGTTGACACGTAGCGAACGGTCGCGCTTATTCTTGCGGGTAGGAAGACATTTTTTACAAATCGTCTTGAGCACTCCACTTGATTTACCGTGGATGTCGACATCATAGTTGGCAAAATTTCTCATAATTTTTTCCTTTTTTCTAATTAAAAAATAGTTTAAAATAATCATTCACACGCAGAGGACTTACCTGACGGACGAGTGTCTGCCACCTGCCGGACGAGCTTCCGTTACCTGCCAGACGAACATCAACAACCTGCCGGACGAAGCCAGTCATCTGCCGGATTAATGCGCCCATCTTTTCTTCACATCATCCCACACCGCCGATGCATCGGGACGTGGCGGCGCATCAGCCGGAATAAGATGTCCCAGATACGTTCGCCGCCCGTCGACGACGCTTTCAAAGCGGTTTACATCCTTGTCGACCGTATTCTCAAGCTCTTTCAGCAAGGTTTCCCTCAACGTGCGGCAAGTAACGGAACCGGCCGCGATATAATTTGAAAAATACCGTTTCACGTCCTCCGGGAAAAGCAGTCCGGCTCCTTTGTCATAAAGGCGGATATGTTTTTTGAAGATTTCCAGAATAAGTTTTTGATGGTCTACAAAAAGCTTTCCCAAACCGGAATGCTGCCCGGCCAATTCCATATATGACTGGAAAGTAGAAAGTTGGTCCACCAACTTTTCCCAAGGCAACACGGGTTGTAACGGACAATGATTGCCTTCATCCGCCAAACGGCTCACAAGAGACGACGGTGTTTCTATATTACTCCTATTATTGTTTACAACAGAAACACTTCCTTTACTCTCCTCTTCTTTACTCTCCTCTTCTCTCCTCTTCTGGTTTTCAGTGGGTTTTCTCCCTTTACTGACGGGCGTTTCAGCACTTTTTGCCACCTTTTTCGGACGCCCTCCTTTTTTACCGTTTTCGATGTCCATTTTCCGCTTCTCTTCCAAGCTTTTCATCACCCTATCCAAGTAAGAAGAACGAAACATCTGTCGTTCCTCATCCAGTTCGAAGAGATCGAATTCGCGAAGCACCCGCTCCACCGCTACTTCATCCACATCATACCGCCGGGCCATGGCCTTCAGTAAAACCGGTTTGCACGACGCCTCATAAGCATCTTTAGTGCGCAGATGCAACAGCAAGATCACGTAAATTCCGAGTGCTTCCGCGGCATTCATCTCCGACATCATACTGGCAATATTGTCGTCATTCAACAAATTTACCTCCAAATTGAAATACTGATCTTTCTTCATTTTCATTTATCATTTATTATTCCACATTTAATACTTCCGGGGCGCAAAGGTGCGAAATGTATTTTATTCCAGCTATCGCAAAAATGAGAGTTGGATTATATATTTTTTATCAGACCTTTGCCAAATATTATTAATACCCCCAAACAATATGGATACAAAACGCAACCAAACTTTGGAAGAAATAGAAGAAAATAAAATAGTAAGCGAGCATTATCAGAACAGAATAAAGCTGATAAAAGAGCTCCTGAAAACGTCACAGCTAGTCATAGGAGACCTCTGCGTTCATATCAACATCAGTGAAGCCTCCTACCACCGCTACACAAATTTCACCAGCTATATGAAGACAGACATTTTCATACATGCTTGCATCTTTCTCAAGCAATATATCGAAAGTCACCACATTCCTTATACCCAAGAAGAAAAACGGCTTATAAAAACATTAGACCTGTTTCAGATTTCCTCAAATAGCAACTTAAACTGCAATTAAAACACAGAAAAGAAGAAACTTATCATAAGTTTTATTACATTTGCAATGTAATAAAAGTCTTTAAAACTTAAAAAATGAATGATAGCGAAACAGACAGCCAATCAATAAAAGCACTGATCGTTTTCAGAGAAAACGGAGAAACCGACAATCTATTTGTTCCTATCTTATGCGATGCTATCAGAATGGCTGGAATTGACGTGCGATGTTCCACAAAAGAGTTTTGGGACTCGGATAAGCATTATGATATCATACATTTCCAGTGGCCGGAAGAAGTGGTGGGATGGACATGCAACGATCCTGATATCATCAGGCGTCTGGAAGAGCGAATCAGTTTTTTTCGTTCCGGGGGAACGCGCTTTGTCTACACACGCCACAATGTCCGTCCGCATTACGCAAACGGAATCATCAGCCGGGCCTATGACATTATCGAATCGCAGAGTGATATCGTTGTACACATGGGACGGTTTAGCCGGGACGAATTTCTCACGAAGTATCCTGACAGTCAAAATGTTATTATCCCTCATCACATTTACCAGTATACCTATAAAGAAGATATCAGCGTAGAGCGTGCACGTCAGTATCTCAACCTCTCGCAAGATGCATTCATCGTCACGGCTTTCGGAAAATTCCGCAACCGTGAAGAAATACGCATGGTGCTCGGAGCTTTCCGCGCCTGGGACGAGGAGCACAAGATGCTGCTGGCTCCGCGCCTCTACCCCTTTTCGAGACGCAACAGCTATGGCAGGAATATCATCAAACGATGGATTTCAAAAGCCGGATACTATCTGCTCATGCCGCTGCTCAACCGTATGTATAAACTACAGGCGGGAGCCAACGACGAGCTGATAGACAACTGCGATCTGCCCTACTATATGGCTGCTTCAGACGTGATATTCATCCAGCGGAAAGATATACTGAATTCGGGTAATGTCCCCCTCGCCTTCCTCTACCACAAAGTCGTGGTGGGTCCCAAGGTGGGAAACATCGGCGAACTGCTTTCCGAAACCGGTAACCCGACTTTCGATCCCGACGACAAGAAAGACATCCTGCGAGCACTCGAAGAAGCCCGCCGGCTTGCCGCATGGGGACAAGGGGAAGTGAATTACGCATACGGTATGGAAAACATGAGCATCCGCAAAGTGGGACAAGCATACGCGCAAACATATAAACAAGCAATCAATGGCTAATAACATTAAGAGTCAACTATTTTCGGGGGTATTTTACACAGCGCTGGCCAAATACAGTGGCGTCGTCATATCCCTTGTTGTGGCAGGAATTCTGGCCCGTCTGCTATCACCGGACGACTTCGGCATCGTAGCTGTTGCCACCGTCATCATCGCCTTCTTCAATCTTCTCACCGACATGGGAGTGTCTCCCGCCATCGTGCAGCACAAATCGCTGACTAAAGATGATTTGTCGGACATCTTCTCATTTACTATATGGACGGGCATCGGAATCAGCATTCTGTTTTTCGCTTCTTCGTGGATCATCGCCGATTACTACCAAAGTGACACCCTGCGCATCCTGTGCCAACTGCTGTCCGTCAACCTGTTCTTCGCCTCCGCCACCATTGTGCCGGGAGCCATGTTCTACCGGAACAAAGAATTTAAATTCATTGCTATCCGTAGCTTCGTCATTCAGATTTCGGCAGGTGCAGCCGCGGTAACCGCCGCCCTCTGCGGAGCAGGATTGTACGCATTGATTATCAATCCAATCGTATCCAGCGTACTGATCTTCGTAATTTCCTTTCAGCGTTACCCGCAACGGTTGCGTTTCACACTCGGACTGACGGTACTCCGAAAGATATTTTCCTATTCCGCCTATCAATTCCTGTTCAATGTCATCAACTATTTCAGCCGCAATCTGGACAAACTGCTGATTGGCAAATACATGAGTATGTCCGATCTGGGATATTACGAAAAATCGTATCGTTTGATGATGCTGCCCTTGCAGAATATCACGCAGGTAATCACTCCGGTGATGCACCCTATTTTCAGCGATTTCCAGAATGACAAGGGAAAACTGTTGAGTTCCTACGAACGCATCGTCCGTTTCCTCGCCTTTATCGGTCTGCCGCTTAGCGTGCTGCTTTTCTTCACGGCAGAGGAAGTGACGCTTATTATTTTTGGCGATCAATGGATGCCGTCCGTACCCGTGTTCCGGATACTGTCGCTCTCCGTAGGGATTCAGATTATACTCTCTTCGTCCGGCTCCATCTTTCAGGCGGCAGGCGATACACGAAGTTTGTTTGTGTGCGGAGTGTTTTCGTCCGCGTTCAACGTGGCGGGAATTTTGCTCGGCATCTTCCATTTCGGAACCCTGACAGCAGTGGCCAGTTGCATTGTGGTGACATTCACCATCAACTTTATACAGTGTTATTGGCAGATGTACCGGGTGACCTTCCGGCAAAGTGCCTGGCCGTTCATCCGTCAGCTTATTTCTCCGTTGGTGATTAGCATTTTGATAGCATTAGCCCTCATTCCAATGCAATATGCACTGGAAGGGATGAATATTTTTGTGACAATTATTGCTAAAGGTATCGTTAGTTTTATTATCTTTGGCATTTATATACAGATGACGCATGAGTATGACATGATCGGTAAAGTGCGGTCGTTAAGAAAAAAAAGTCTATAGCTATGAATATACGCGACATTTTTATAACGCTACGTTATAAAATAAGTTATGGTAGCACTGTGGAATGGTACAATTTCTGGTACATCGTCTTGCGAAAAAAGAGAAAAATCACACCGCAAGTAGCTTCCATCGACGAAACGATACGTAAAATCATCGACGACCGTTGCTCTGTCAGCCGTTTTGGCGACGGTGAAGTGTTGCTCACCAGTCCGGAAAAGGAAATCCGTTTCCAGAAAGGTGATCCGTTATTGGCTAAAAGACTGACCGAAGTGCTGCAAAGTCACGAAGAAGGACATATTGTCTGCATCTCCGACGCATTCCGCGATTTGTATCGCTACAATCGCAAAAGTCGCCGGTTCTGGAGAACTCATTTTTATCTGTACGGTTCTTGGTGGGACCGTTTGCTGGTAGCGGGACGAAAATATTATAATACATTCGTCACCCGTCCGTATATGGATTTTGCCCGCAAAGAAGATTCCGCCCGATGGTTTCACGACATGAAGGGCATTTGGGACAACCGGGACATCGTCTTCATCGAAGGGGAGAAAAGCCGGCTCGGAGTGGGCAACGATCTTTTCGATAATGCCCGGAGCATCCGGCGTATTCTTTGTCCGCCCAGAGATGCATTCGAACGCCTGGAAGACATCAAGCGGGAAGCCTGCAAAGTGGAAAAAGAAGCCTTGTTACTGATTGCCCTCGGCCCCGCAGCCACTGTGTTGGCCTACGATTTGTTTAAAGCCGGCTATCAGGCCATCGACGTTGGTCATGTGGACGTAGAGTATGAATGGTGGCGGATGGGAGCCCATAAAAAAGTGAAACTGGAACGAAAATATGTCAACGAAACTGCCATTGGCAGCGAAGTGGCGGATGCCGGAGAAGAATACCGGAAACAAATCATCGCCCAAATCGTTTGAGGAAGAAAAAACAGTTTGAGAAAGAAAAAACAGAATAAACAATTATTGAATACTGAAAATAAGAATGAAAGCTCTTTTCCTTATATTTCACGGCTTCAATGAGGCCAACGGAATTAGTAAGAAGATACGTTATCAGGTGAAAGCCCTCAAAGATTGTGGAGTGGATGTTCGCTTGTGTCATTATGATGTGACCTCTTATGGCGAACGGCGTTGGATGGTGGATGACGAAGTGATCGCCGATTTCGGCACGGGCTTTGCCGCAAAGATTTGGAAACGTGTCTACTACTCTCCTATTCTTGACTATGCACGCCGCGAAGGAATCGACTTTGTATATATGCGCTCTTTTCACAATGCCAGTCCGTTCACCCTCCGGCTGGTGAAGTCGTTGAAACGTACAGGCGCAAAAGTGGTGATGGAAATTCCTACTTATCCTTACGATCAGGAGTACGTCACCCGTTCCATGAAATTTCATCTAGCCATCGACCGCTGTTTCCGTCACAAGCTCGCAAAGGCTCTGGACGGTATCGTCACTTTCTCCAATGCGGAAGAAATATTTGGCGGAAACACCATACGCATCTCCAACGGAATTGATTTTGAGGCGATTCCGATGAAGAAGCAGCAGAATGACACATCGAAAGAGTTGCACTTGATCGGAGTGGCGGAAGTGCACTACTGGCACGGCTTCGACCGCCTTGTGCGCGGATTGGCAGATTATTACTGCAACAATCCGGAATATAAAGTATATTTCCATATTGTAGGCCCGCTGTCCGGCGAACGGGAACGGGCGGGGATCTTGCCTGTTGTCCGTGACAACCATCTCGAACCGTATGTTCTTCTGCATGGTCCTTTGCATGGCGACGAACTGGATGCGATGTTCGAAAAAGCAGATTTTGCCATTGGCAGCCTGGGACGCCACCGCAGCGGAATTACGTATATCAAAACGTTGAAAAACCGCGAGTATGCCGCACGTGGCTTCGCGTTCACTTACTCGGAAACCGACGACGACTTCGACCACATGCCGTATGTATGGAAGGTGGCACCCGACGAATCTCCGGTGGATATTCAGGGACTGATCGACTTCCGGAAAACGCTGAAAATGACGCCTGCCGAGATACGCGAATCGGTCTGCCCGCTATCGTGGAAGGCGCAAATGCAGAAAGTGATCGACGCCATAAAGACCAAAGATAAATAAACAAAAACACAATTAATAACAAACAATATTCTGATAAACATGAAAATAGCCTACTGCATCCCCGCCCTCTACTACCCTAGCGGCATGGAACGGGTATTGACCCTGAAAGCAAATTACTTCGCCGAAGTGTTTGGTTATGAAATACATATCATCCTCACAGACGGCAAGGGCAAGAAACCGTACTACGAACTGCATCCGTCCATCACTCTTCATCAACTTGACATTGATTATGATGAATTGAACGGAATGTCATTCTATAAAAAACTACCTAAATATATTGCGAAACAAGGACGTTTTAAAAAGAAACTCAACGAATGTCTGCACCAAATTCGTCCGGACATTACTATCTCCCTGCTCCGTCGTGACATCAATTTCATCAATCGGATGACGGACGGCAGCACAAAGTTGGGTGAAATACACTTTAACAAATCTAATTACCGAGATTTCAGCAACAGCCGTCTGCCCGCATTCTTACGGGCAATCGTAAGCAATTATTGGAGAGAGCAGTTATACCGGCAACTTCGCCAGTTGAAACGTTTCATCGTATTGAGCCACGAGGATGCACAGGAATGGACGGAACTGGATAATGTTGAAGTGATCCATAACCCTCTTCCTTTTTTTCCCGACCAAATATCTGACAATAGCCATAAACAGGTAATAGCGGTAGGGAGATATGTTCCGCAGAAAGGATTCGACCGCCTGATCCCGGCTTGGCAACTCGTTGCCAGAAAGCATCCCGACTGGATACTGCGTATCTACGGAGACGGTATGCGTGAGCAACTGCAACAGCAGATTGACTCTTTAGGAATCACTGCCAGTTGTATATTGGAACCTACTGTTTCCAATATTGTCGACAAGTACTGTGAAAGTTCAATTTTTGCCCTTTCATCACGTTTCGAAGGTTTTGGAATGGTTATTATAGAAGCAATGGCATGTGGCGTGCCGCCCGTATCATTCACCTGTCCCTGCGGCCCGCAGGATATTATCAGCGACGGAAAAGACGGTCTGCTGGTAGAAGACGGGAATATCGAACAACTGGCGGAGAAAATCTCTTATTTAATAGAGAATGAAGATATACGTAAGAAAATGGGACAGCAGGCGCGTATGGACGTCCAGCGCTTCCGAATAGAAAATATTGCCGAACAATGGAAACAACTATTTGAAAGCCTGATTATCCCGGTTAATGAAAACAAATAAAGCATTCAATATCTATGGAATGGTATTCTAAGTATTTACAGGTTTATGAGAAACCTTTTGCGGAAGCTCCGCAAGCCGTTATCGAGGAAGTACGCCGCAATCTGGCCGGATTGCAGAGTAACGAACCGCTTGTCACTGTATCACTCATCGGATACAATGAGGAAAAACATCTGCTTGCCTGCCTCTGGTCGTTGAGCGAGATGAAATGTAAATATCCTGTAGAAATCATTGGTGTGGACAACGAATCGAAAGATCGCACTGCGGAGATTTACGAGGCTTGCGGTGTGCCTTATTTCACGGAAACGCAACATAGTTGTGGTTTTGCCCGTCTTTGCGGACTGAACCATGCCCGTGGAAAATATCATATCAACATTGATTCTGACACGATGTATCCGGCAAAGTATGTGGAAACAATGGTGGATGCGCTCGAAAAGCCGGGTGTAGTGGCTGTCAGCTCGCTTTGGAGTTATATTCCCGACAAGGATCACTCTTGGATGGGGCTGAAAATCTATGAGGCTGCACGCGACTTGCATTTATGGTTGCAGTCTTTCAAGCGTCCGGAGCTTAGTGTGCGCGGACTGGTATTTGCTTACCGGACGGAATGTGCGAGGAAAACGGGAATCCGCACGGATATTATCCGCGGTGAAGACGGATATCTGGCTTTGCAGCTCAAGCAATTTGGAAAGATTGCATTTGTACGGAAAAGACGTGCGCGTGCCGTCACCGGATATGGGACGGTGGGAGCCGACGGAACTTTGTTCAATAGTTTCAAGGTGCGTGTCGTCAGCAGATTAAAAGGTATCGGAGGACTGTTCACCCAAAAGAAGGAATATAAGGATGAGGAGAGTAATCTAGTAAAAAAGAAGTAAGAAAGGAAAGCCTATGTGCAAGAATCTCAATATCGGTATCGTTTTATTTTTAATTATTGGCTTAGTTATGTCGGGATGTATCCGCAAACTGAATCTATATCAAGGAGATAAAGACGAGGATGAAAACAAGGATAATGGAAAGAGGCGGGATGTCATCTGCGAAACGGAATTCATATACCCGTTCGGTAATGAAACAGCCGATAAAGAAATAGAAATAACCATTCACCTGAAAGCAGACAGACAGGTAGGATATCTGTATACGGAAATACCAACATTGAAATATAACAAAGATTGGCTGTTTCTGATGACACAAGACGACTGTATGCATTCAGCCTTTTCATATACATGGGCTGCCATTCATGGCAAACCTTTATCTTATATTTACTACTGCGATCTGGCTCATCTGCAAAACGGTGATTTGCCTCCTGATTATTATTCATTAGGAAAAACATTAGCTACCACCAATGGTACCGGACAGGAAGTACGTTTCTCTTTCGGAACTACCGTGGCTGCCGATGATGATTTAATGAACACACAAACATGGGTACAAAATGGATATACAAGAGATTATTTCCGCTTTTATAAAAAGACAATGTTAGTATGGGGCAACTTGCAGGAAATGATGAATTACGGAGTAAGCATCGCTTTCCATGACTTGAATCTACCTGACGAAGATAAAACAGAAGATAAGTTGCTGGCACAATTTCCTGTTGCTCAAAGCATGATACGTGAGAAACTGAATAATCGAACTTGTAAAATGCTGGCAGAGCCTAATGGAGATAAAAATTATATCAAAGCGGCTTTGAGATATGATAAAATCAGAACCCTGTGTGCACAAAGCGGAGCTACAAAACTCTATCCATTTCAAGAAAACGGAGATATTGAACAAGTAGTGATCGAAAGAGCTTTCTATGACCCACCCGAAGGTAGCGGGCTGACAAATCCGGATATGATTAAGGCGGCTATTCTCAAGGAAATGGAAAATCCAAAAGAAGAGCGGGCAGCTATTTCTATAGGTGCCCATAATACAGATACTGGTTGGGTAAACTTCTTGGAATGGCTCAACGACACATACGGACGAGATGGTGACGACTCTATGTGGTTTACCAACCAGGAAGAATATTATGAATATTATTACTATCGTTTGCACAGCAAACCGGAAATCAAACAGGTAAATACGCACACGTGGAAACTGACACTAAATCTGAATGGAGAGGACTCCGCTCCTTTCTATTACCCTTCCGTGACTGTAAATATTTTCGGGCTTAAAATGGGGGACATTGAAAGCATAAAATCAAATGAAGATGTTACAGGACTCTCTTATGGTGACCATAAAGATTTCTTCATGCTAAATATCGACTGCCGAAAATACCTGGCGGAACACGCCGAGAATTTCGTGAAACGATATGAAGCGAATCCGACAGATGTTTCTGCCAAAGCGGACGCCAACTACTTTGTGAATATGCTGAAAGATTCGGATAAAAAGACGGAGTTGAAGAAACGAATCGAATAAATGGCCGGACGCAAAACGAACTGTTAAGCTATTTGGGCATAAACGAATAAAAAAGATGGAACGTAGAGAAAGAAAAAGAAGAAGTAATAAACAAATATAATTATGAACGAAACCATGACCCTTTGTCTTGAAATTATTTTCTGGCTTGCCCTGTTCGTTGTGTTCTACACCTATTTGGGCTATGGAATTGTGCTTTATATTCTTGTCAAGTTGAAAGAGCTTTTCGTGAAGCCTGTGAAACGTTCGTTGCCGGCATCGGACGCAGACCTGCCGGAAGTTACCCTCTTCATTACGGCATTCAACGAAGAAGATGTAGTGGACGAGAAGATGGAAAACAGTCTTGAGCTGGATTATCCTGCGGACAAGCTGCACATCGTATGGGTGACGGACGGAAGCGATGACGGTACGAACGAACGATTGCAGACGCGCTGGCAGGGGAAAGCGACCGTACATTTCCAACCGCTCCGGCAAGGTAAGACGGCTGCAATGACACGTGGAATGACGTTGGTGGACACTCCGCTCGTTGTTTTTACGGATGCCAACACGATAGTGAACCGGGAGGCAATACGGGAAATTGTGCTTGCTTTCCAGGATCCGAAAGTGGGCTGCGTGGCTGGTGAAAAACGGATTGCCGTGCAGACCAAAGACGGGGCGGCTGCCGGTGGTGAAGGTATTTACTGGAAATACGAATCAACCCTGAAAGCACTTGATGCACGGCTCTACTCGACCGTAGGAGCAGCAGGCGAACTGTTTGCCGTACGTAACGAGCTGTTCGAAGCGATGGAGCCGGATACGTTGCTCGACGATTTTATTCTTTCACTCCGGATCACAATGAAAGGTTACACCATCGCTTATTGTACGAATGCTTATGCCATCGAAAGTGGTTCGGCGGATATGCGCGAAGAAGAAAAGCGAAAAGTGCGCATCGCTGCGGGAGGATTGCAGTCTATCTGGCGGCTTCGTCCGTTGCTGAATCCCTTCCGATACGGGATACTTAGCTTTCAATATACGTCGCACCGGGTATTGCGATGGTCTATTACTCCGTTCCTGTTGTTTGCGCTCTTCCCGCTGAATATTGCGATTCTGCTGTTGGGTGGTTCCACGATATTTTACGGAGTGCTGCTTGCCATGCAGGTTCTTTTTTACGGATTGGGATATTGGGGATATTACCTGTCTACGAAACAGATAAAAAACAAGTTGCTCTTTATCCCCTACTACTTTTTATTTATGAATGTCAATGTGCTGAAAGGCATCCGCTATCTCAAGAAGAAAAAAGGAAGCGGAGCTTGGGAAAAGGCAAAGCGCGCTGAAAAGTAAGAACAAACGCTATTATCTTTTGTTATCCTTAATTATAAGACATAAGTCTCTATCATCTAATAAAAAACAGACATGGACAGAATATTACATGATGCGAATAACGCACAAAGAATATTGAAACTGACGGCAGATACAATGCTATTGGTTGACAGGCATGGCGTCTGCGTAGACATTGAGCCTCATTGTGATCTATGGTTTCTGCAAGAGGATATACTTTTAGGAAAAAATATATTTGAGCTTTTACCGGAATATACAAGAGAGAGGGTGATGCCCATCTTTCAGATTGTGCTCGAAGAGCAGCGTAGCATCAGCAAGAACTTCAAGCTGGTGCTGAATGACGAAATTTTCTACTTCAAATGCCTCATGTTTCCGTATGATGGCATGGTGCTTTGCCAATATCGCGACATCACGCAAAGAAGCAATGTAAAAAGACGGTTGGAACAAGCAAATCTCACCCTGCGGGCCATCCAAAAGGTAGCCCAGATAGGACAATGGGCGTACAATACGAATCAGAATATTTTCCATTATTTGGGTTATACAGGCGTTTTGTGTGAGGAAAGTGTGCAGAATCTCGCCATTGAAAAATATGTGGAACTGATTGTAGAAGAAGACCGTCAGAGTTTCAGGGAATGGTGTCGGGTGAACGAAAGGGAGCTCAACATGGAGAGCATCAGCTATCGCGTCCGACTGAACGGGGAAATCTTCTATATGCGTATCCAGACTTATTTGCGTGAAGAGCGCCCCGACGGCAGTTTCAACATCGAGGGGTATATTCAGAATATTACGGACATACAGCATCGCAGAAATGACATCAATACGTTGACGCACGCTATCAACAACGCCAAAGAGAGTATCTTTGCCGCCAGACCCGATGGCACGATTATCTTCGCCAATCGTCGTTTCCTGCACAATCACGGTATTCCCGAAAGTGAGGATATCAGTCAGTTGAAAATCTACAATGTCGCCGCAGATATGCCTACGCAAGAGGCTTGGGACGAACGTTGTAAAGATGTCATACACGGTGGCAGCAGTAACTTTGTGGCTCATCATCCATCGAAAATCAATAAAGGTATATTGGCTTACGAAGGTACGATGTACAACGTCACCAATGACTCCGGAGAAGAAAGTTACTGGTCGTTTGCTCATGATATTTCCGAGAGGATTCGATACGAAGCCCAAATCAAACGGCTCAATCAAATCATGGATACGACAATCAATAATCTCCCCGCGGGGATTGTTGTGAAGGAGATCAACAATGATTTCCGGTACATTTATCGAAATCGGGAGGCTTATAACCGCGATCTTTACAAGAACGATCCTGTCGGTAAGAATGACTTCGATTTCTATCCGCCTATCGTGGCCGAGAAGAAGAGACAGGAGGATATTCAAGTGGCCACCAGTGGAAAAGGTATGCACTGGACGGTGGAAGGAAAGGATCGGAACGGAAACCTGATTATCCTTGACAAGCGGAAAATCCGGGTGGATGGGGACGAACTGTCTTCGCCTATCATCGTCAGCATCGAATGGGATGTCACGGAACTGGAAATGATGAAGCGGGAGCTACTGTCTTCGAAGGAAAAGGCGGAAATGTCTGATAGTTTGAAATCAGCTTTCCTTGCCAATATGAGTCATGAGATACGTACTCCGCTGAATGCTATTGTGGGGTTCTCGCATCTCATTGCCGAAAGTGATGATGCGGAAGAACGAAAGACGTACTACAACATCGTAAACGCGAACAACGAGCGTCTTTTGCAACTTATCAACGAGATTCTCGATCTCTCGAAGATTGAATCGGGAACTATCGAGTTTTCCTTCGGACCGGCTAGTCTCCATAATCTCTGCCGGGAAGTGTACGATGCTCATATATTCCGTACTCCGCAGGGAGTAAGCCTTGTCTATGAGTCTTCGGACGAGAGTCTGATGATTGAAACGGACAAGAATCGGGTATTCCAGGTGATTTCGAATCTGATTGGGAATGCTGTTAAGTTTACGAAAGAAGGAAGTATCAGTTATGGTTATAAGCTGGTGGATAACCAGATTGTTTTCCACGTAACGGATACCGGAACAGGAATTGAGCCGGAGAAAGTGGGTCGTGTGTTCGAACGTTTTGCCAAGCTGAACAATCATGCACAGGGCACTGGGTTGGGATTATCTATCTGTAAGTCTATCGTTGAACGGCTCGGGGGCAAGATTTCCGTCAGCTCCGAATTTGGTAAGGGAACGACGTTTACATTTACTTTGCCGTATACGGTTGCAGAATCCGTGAGTGTAGATTCGGAGAAAAAGAATGATGATGAGACAAGCGGAGGTATGAGCAGTGCTGTAAATACACGGCATGCTTGTATTTTGGTTGCCGAAGATACGGACAGTAACTTTGATTTATTGGAGGCTATCTTAGGTAAGGAGCACCGGATTATTCGTGCGCATGACGGAATGGAGGTTGTCACGATGTTCGATGAGGTGAAACCCGATCTTATCCTGATGGATATTAAAATGCCGAATTTGGATGGATTGGAGGCAACGAAAATCATTCGGGAGCTGTCTGCCACTGTTCCTATCATTGCTCAAAGTGCCTTTGCTTATGAGCAGGACCGGAAAGCGGCGAAGGAGGCCGGATGCAATGATTTTATAGCTAAACCGATAGCGGATGATAAGCTGAAAGCTATGATTCATAAATGGTTGTCGCCTCCGTAAAAGGGCACATATTATAGAGTACATATTGTATAGAAAACGCTTTAATAGTGATATAATCACCCAATAACTTAGATTAGATGAAAGCCTTTTACAGACTGTTTTATTACATATCCATCGTGCTGACCAGTATTTTGGCAGGAGTTACCATTGCGGGCGCCTTCGTAGGTAATGCCGCACCGGATAGTTTCAAATTTATGCCTTTCATCGGTTTGATGTTACCGATACTTTTGTTGGCTAATCTTGCTTCTGTCATCTACTGGACGATCCGTTGGCGGTGTTGGGTTTTCATCCCTCTGATTGCTATATTCAGTAACTGGAGCTATATTAGTTGTGTGATTCAATCTTCTTTTTTCAGCCCGGCTTCGGCTCCAATGGTCAAAATGAATGCGTATACTCCTGGTATTTTAACTGTTGCTACTTACAATGTTGACGCTTTTAATCATGAGCATACCGGTTATTCATGCAAAGAGATAGCCTCTTACATGAGAAATCTGCAAGCAGATATTCTCTGTTTTCAGGAGTTTGGCATTAATGATGAGTTTGGTGTAGACAGTATAGCTGCGGTTCTTTCTGATTGGCCGTATTATTATATCCCTATTTCTCCCGAAGGAAAACATTTGTTGCAGCTGGCTGTTTTCAGCCGCTACCCCATCAAGGAGGAGAATCTTATCGTCTATCCTGATTCGAAAAATTGCAGTCTCTGGTGTGATATTGAGACTAATGCCCGTACTATCCGCCTGTTCAACAATCATCTCCAAACAACGGAAGTGAGCCAGAACAAGCGCAAACTGGAAAAGGGACTCCACACGGATGATTCTCAAAGGGTGGAACGTGCTGCTTTGGGATTGATTGACGGATTGCATGAGAATTTCCGGAAACGTGCCGTACAAGCTAATACTCTAAAGCAACTGATAGCTGCCTCCCCCTATCCTACTATCATCTGCGGTGACTTTAACTCTCTGCCGTCTTCGTATGTTTATCACACTGTAAAAGGTGATAAGTTGCAGGATGGCTTTCAGACGAGTGGTCATGGGTATATGTATACTTTCAAGTTTTTCAAGCATCTGTTAAGAATCGACTATATTCTCCATTCACCGGAACTGAATAGTACGGATTACTTCTCGCCGGATCTTACTTATAGCGATCATAATCCGGTGGTGATGAGGGTGAAGTTATAAAAGAGTAAGAGGATGATAAGCTAATAATCATATCCTTAAAGATATTCCGTTTATATCAAAATCTTACTGATAATAAAAAAGGCTGTCCCGAACACGAGACAACCTTTCATTATTTTGAGATTTTATCGAATTAATGGAATATATAACGAAGACTAAACTGAACAGAGTAAGTAGATCTAAAATCTTTATACTTTGTATACGTTTCAGTCAATCTTTTGCCACTATTCTTTTGGAATGTATATCCCTTGCCTTCTCCAGTAGTACTATTTCCCTTATCGTAAGCCAAGAGATTGGTATTATTTACGGTCTTATACAATCCCCAATCTGAATTTAACAAATTCAAGAAGTTCTTAATATCAACACCAAATTGAAGAGTATGACGTTTACCACCAACTTTAAGATAGAAATCTTGCATAAATTTCAAATCCAATTGATGATGCCAAGGCATAACCACTCCACCGCGATCTACATATTCGCCTTTGTGCTTCTTCAAATAGCTATCTTGGTTGATATATGCCCAAAAGTCATCTTTTTGTTGATCTGCACTATAAATTTGCCCGTCTAATTTATAGTCATCATATGTTCTATTTACACTATTATATGTTTTTTCCGCAAATGTCCAATTATTCAGCTCTTCTCTTGAAGCAGGAATATATAATAAGTTATTAGCTCCACCATCGCCAACAATGTTGCCAGCAAATGTATAGGAATAACGAGCATAACCATAACCACCAGCATATCCCATATTCATTCCTTCATAAATGAATGATAATGAGGAAGCAAATCTTTTAGCATATTCCAAACGATAACCAGCTGAAGCTACAATACGGTGAGGAGAAACATAGGTACCATAACCTGTTTCATGTTCATTAATACCGCCTACAGAATAAGTATTTGTTCTATATGCAGAAGTTACCTGATCACCAATACCATCACTGTACGCCTTAGCTTTCGAATGTGTATATGCTGCAGACAAATACAAGCCAAAATCAAAAGATTTAGCTAATTGAGTAGTAATAGAATAATAATAGGCCTTGTGACCACCATTCTCTATATAGAATACATTCTGTTTTCCACCTGCGTTTGTCCATGAAGCATCAGAGTATTTGCTATATGAGTCACGTGTATCATTCGGATTAAAAGTGATCGTAGCTTCTGAAGGCTTAATAGCTTTATTAGAAATAACGGCAGGATTGATGTCTTTATTAAAAATACCTTCTATTGAGAAATCAATATCCCCCGGAAGTTTAGCATCAAAGGCTAAAGAGGTTTTCCAAGTAGATGGCATCTTTAAATCTTTATCAATAATAGTTGGATCTGTAGGAGCTTTAATATCAGCAATTCTACCATTCGGATACAATTCATTCAATACTCCTGATACAGAAGGTTGAAAATGAGGTTTCAAAGCTGCATCAGCTACCTTAGTATAATAATATTGATTCTGACCGACATTAGAGTTTCCAACCGCAGATACTAACCATACAAATGGTAAACGACCTACATAAAGCCCAGTACCTCCACGAAGAACATATTTACGCTCACCGGTAATATCCCAATTGAATCCTACACGTGGAGACACAGAAATCTTTGCAGAAGGAACTTGATCTGTAGAGTAGCTTACTCCGCCAAACTCACATCTTGCAAAATCTTCATTATAGTTATTCTTTAGAGAAGGATATTTAGGCATCTCAAAACGAATACCAGCAGTCAACTTAAAGTTCTCACTAATATTCATCTGATCTTGTAAATACAATGAATATTGCAAAGTTTTCATTTCAGCCTTAAATTGGCTATAATCTGCCGCATTAGAGTGTGTGATAGCAAAAGCCTTAGGATATTCATTATTTACGAAGCTATCCCATGATTTATACACATAATATCCATTACCAGCTTGTTGGAAACCATTTGTAGCCTTGTTATACTCAAACTGGAAACCAGCCAATAAATTATGAATACCTGCCGTATAAGACATTTCATCTGTGAGAACAAATGTTCTGGCTTGAGCTAAGTTGCCCGGAGAAAAGATATCTGGTCCAATACGTGCATAAACAGCACCGTCTTCCAAAATATCAATTGATGGAAAATCTGCTGCTCCCTCATAGCTTCTTGGCTCATCTTGGAAGGAGTAAGTGACACGTGTCACATTATTCAAACTACCATCTAACCATTTTGAGTTCCATTCTGAAGCATACGATGTAAAGTTATATTCCTTGAAGTAACGAGAATTTTCAAAATACATAGCAGCATTATGATTCACATTCCCAGATCCTTTGGAAGCTGCTGTTCCACCATCATAAATATCTGTTGCATAGAAAGGAGAAACAGAAGAAGTTGGGCCACTATTATCTTTTGAATGGGCACGTGTAAAACGGAAATTGAGTTTATTATTATCATTAATATTCCAGTCCAAACGTGCCATGATCTTGTAGGCCGGAGTCTTGATAGAGTATCCCTGATAACGTCCCGGATCATAGTCATACTTGTCTATAAAATAGTTGCGAATCTCATCCATCTTTCCTACTGTAGGACGATTCACATTGGCTGTATTAGATCCCCAATCATCACTGTCGCTTAAACGAGCTCTGCTCTTAGGACCAGCTGTTACATTATCTTCATATTCACCGTTTACAAAGAAAAACAACTTGTTTTTTATGATTGCACCTCCAAAACTAGCGCCATAGAGGTATTTTTGAGATTTCTCACGTATTAACTCTAAATCACCTACCTTATCACCATTCAAATTCTCATTATTTAAATAAGTATAAGCTGTTGCATAGAAATCATTGGTACCACTTTTAGTTACAGCATTGATTGCCCCACCAATGAATCCACTTTGGCGAACATCAAACGGAGTTACAGATACTGCTATTTGTTCCAATGCATCCAAAGAAATAGGTGAACCTCCGCCCGGCAAGTTAGAACCGATACCAAATGAATTACTGAAAGCAGCACCGTCGACAGTTACAGAAGACTGACGGTAATTACCACCACCTACGGCAAAACCATTACCTGTGTTAGCTCCTTGCGGAGTTAAACGCATAATATCATTCATACTACGTCCAACAGTAGGGATCATAGCCATCTGCTCTTCTCCAATATTAGTAATAGCGCCTGCACGGTCACTCTTCATATTGCTGTTTTTTGAAGCCGTCACCACGATTTCATCTAACAATTCAGAGCTTTCTTTTAAAGAAACATTTAAAACATAATTCTCTCCCAATGAAAGGTTAATTCCCTTGTAAATTGCTGTTTGATAACCAACATAAGAAATTTCTACTTTGTAAGGGCCGCCGGTACGCATACCCTGCAGATTAAATTGACCACTGACGTTAGTCACTGTACCATAACGAGTGCCTGATGGTTCGTGAACCGCAACGACTGTTGCTCCAATGATTGGTTCATCTTGTGCGGTCACTTTACCACTCATCGTGGCTGTTGTAACCTGCGCGCTCATCGTGACAGCAATAAACAACATTACTAGCACTAAGAAAGATCGCATTCTCTTTAACATAAATGTAGTTGATTAGTTAATATAAATTGTTTGCTTTTAAAAACTGTGCACAAATATAATTAATAATATTTAGAACTACATTACGATTATACTACATTTTTTTAAGAGAGATAAACGTTTCACTACCTTATAAAATGATAAAGGCTCTACAATATTTGCAGAGCCTTTTATTTTGAAACAGAAAGCATTAGAAATGCTTCAATCTATTACTTTATACTAGTCAGTCATTAACTTTCTATAACGAACACGCTTCGGCTCTTCATTTCCCAAACGTTTCATTTTGTTTTCTTCGTATTCTGAATAAGACCCTTCGAAGTAGAATACATTGGAGTCTCCTTCAAAAGCCAGAATGTGTGTACAGATACGGTCGAGGAACCAACGGTCATGCGAGATAACTACGGCACAGCCGGCAAAATCTTCCAGACCTTCTTCCAAAGCACGCAGTGTGTTTACGTCAATATCATTGGTAGGCTCATCGAGCAACAGTACATTGCCTTCTTCTTTCAAAGCCATCGCCAAGTGTAAACGGTTTCTTTCACCACCGGACAGTACACCGCAAAGTTTTTCCTGATCGCCTCCGGAGAAATTGAAACGGGAAAGGTATGCACGCGCATTGATGTCACGTCCTCCCATGCGGATCAACTCATTGCCACCGGAAATTACTTGGTAAACACTCTTATTCGGATCAATATCTCTGTGTTGCTGGTCTACATACGCCACCTTTACAGTCTCTCCTACTTCAAACTCTCCTTTATCTACTGTCTCCAATCCCATAATCAGACGGAACAGTGTCGTTTTTCCCGCACCATTGGGACCGATCACACCAACAATACCATTAGGAGGAAGCATAAAGTTCAAATCGTCAAACAATAGTTTATCGCCGTATGCTTTGGCCACCTGTTTCGCTTCAATGACTTTATTACCCAGACGCGGACCATTCGGAATGAAGATTTCAAGTTTTTCTTCTTTCTCTTTCACGTCTTCATTCAGCAACTTGTCATAAGAGTTAAGACGTGCCTTACCCTTTGCCTGACGGGCTTTCGGAGCCATGCGCACCCATTCCAACTCACGTTCCAGTGTTTTGCGACGTTTACTGACGGTCTTTTCTTCCATTTCCATGCGTTTTGTCTTCTGTTCCAGCCAGGAAGAGTAGTTACCTTTCCAGGGAATACCTTCACCACGGTCTAGTTCGAGAATCCATCCGGCAACATGATCGAGGAAGTAACGGTCGTGCGTCACGGCAATAACCGTACCTTCATATTGCTGAAGATGTTGTTCCAACCAGTCGATAGATTCTGCATCCAAGTGGTTGGTAGGTTCGTCCAGCAAGAGCACATCCGGTTTCTGCAACAACAAACGACATAAAGCTACCCGACGACGTTCACCTCCGGACAGGTTTTCTACCGGCTGATCTTCAGGCGGACAACGGAGAGCATCCATCGCACGCTCCAGTTTGCTATCCAGATTCCATGCATCAGTCGCATCAATGATATCTTGCAGTTCGCCCTGACGGGCAAAAAGAGCATCCATCTTATCCTGATCCTCGTAGTACTCCGGTAAACCGAACTTCTGATTGATTTCTTCGTATTCTGTCAGTGCGTCAACAATGGGTTGCACGCCTTCCATTACTACTTCTTTTACTGTCTTTGTGTTGTCTAAATAAGGTTCCTGTGCCAAGTAACCCACGGAATATCCCGGAGAGAACACCACTTCTCCCTGATAGGATTTCTCCAAACCGGCGATGATCTTCAATAACGTTGATTTACCGGAACCGTTCAAACCGATAATACCGATTTTCGCTCCATAGAAAAACGACAGGTAAATGTCTTTCAGCACATTCTTATTGGGGGTGAAAGCCTTGCTCACTCCCACCATCGAGAAGATAATTTTTTTATCGTCAGCAGCCATACGTATGATTATATATTGTTGATAATGGCACAAAGATAAGAAAAATGTTTGAATTCTTTTGGAGTTATAAAAAAATGTTCTACCTTTGCACCCGCATTCGAAAGAAAGCACTGAAGGACCGATTCGCTAGCTCAGCAGGTAGAGCACAACACTTTTAATGTTGGGGTCCTGGGTTCGAGCCCCAGGCGGATCACAAAAACAAAATTAATCCCTTGATAATCAGTCGTTATCAAGGGATTTTTCTTTTAAGATTCTTCACATATACTTACTCAACAAGCATAGAACGACACGGCAGTTCGATTACAAAAGTAGTACCGATCCCCAGTTGGGAATCAACTAATACCCGCCCGTTCATCTTCTCAACGATTAGTTTGCAGATAGATAAACCCAAACCGGCCCCTTGAGCAAAGGAATCCAACTTCTCAAACCTTTCGAATATCTTTTCAAGCATATTCTGCGGGATGCCCCGACCGGTATCTTTAACACCGATTCTGACAGATTGGTGGTCTACCTCATAGAAGACTTCCACATGTCCGGTGGTAGTGTTCTTTAAGGCATTCGAAAGAAAATTACTCAAGATCTGTTTGATACGCAGGCTATCCAGTTCTACCAGAGAATCATGTGCCGGATAGTTAGTCAGAAGTTCAACGCCGGATGGTACTTGATGAGCATACTCCGCTACACTCTCGTCAAGAAGCTCGGTAAGATTAACCCAGTCCGGACGCAATTCCAGATAACCGGATTCTATTTTAGAAAGATCAATTACATCATTAATCAGATTTAATAATAGTTTGTTGTTATGTCCAATCAGAGAATTATATAGTTCCTTTTCCGCTGCATTTTCCGTACTAGTCAACAGGCTTGAAAAGCCGACAATAGCATTTAAAGGAGTACGGATTTCGTGACTCATATTAGCCAGGAAAGCAGACTTTAACCGATCGGATGCTTCTGCTTTATCACGTGCCTTGACAAGCATTTCTTCTGTCCTTTTCAGTTCTGTGATATCATAATTGATGCTGATAATCTCGATAATCCGGTCTTGCGGGGCATATTTCTTTACTAACAGATTGACATGCGTCCATGTGTATGTGCCATCCTCCCTAAGGACACGCATCTCTTTGCTAAGTTGGGTGGTAAGTCCATTTCGTGCGTCGTCCAGAAAACGAATCAACAAGGCACGGTCATCGGGGTGGAAATGCCGGTATGTGCCAAAGATGTCGGACAACGGAGTTTCATACGCTTCACCCACATTTCTGTACCAGCTTTTTTGAGCATAGCCGTGTCCACTCAAAACATTGAAGTGGGCATAACCGACCTTGGCATAATCGCCGACCAGTTCAAAGAACTCCTCAAACTCCTGAATCTTATTATAGGCTACTGTTGTTTCTGTCTTATCCGCATTAATCAATAGATAGTTTATTGGCTGATGCTCACTATTATATAATGTAGTCACTTTAGTCACTAAATCAATTGTGCCCTGTTTCTGGGTATTCTGATAATACGAACCAACCTTCGAGAAGTCATAACGGAAAGTAAAGTCGGCATCTTCATTTTTCTTCAGCCGTTCTTTCATTTCTTTCGGGAAAATAGGGTTCTCAAAAATATTGATACCCAATACATCTTCCTTCTTCTCTATATGAAACATCTCCAATTCCTTATCGTTCAAATCCACCAATACCCCATCCATATCGTATAATTCGATACCAATAGGCAAATACTTGAAAATGTTAGATAAGAGACGCTCACTGTATTGCAAAGCTTGATAAGCAGATGCCATATCAGGACCATCTTGCACTTCGGATATACCATAAATGATTTCGTTTCCGTTTTCATCCGTTTCTTGAAAACATACCTTGCTACGTACCCAAACAGGTCCTTTCACCGTATCAAGCAAATACACCACCTCCGGCCGTTGATACACACCATAGGAATGAATAGTTGTAGAAAGTTGTTCCTCTTTCTGAATACGTTTATTGAAATCTTCAAAACTAATAATTCCGGTCTGATCCAGACCTAATAACTCTACTATAAAGTCAGAACATTCATAATTCGCAGTTGATAAATTGGCTTTCCACCATCCCATATTAGCGTTAGCCATCAACTGCGAGAAAAAGGTAAAATCTTGTAGTCTATTCATAACGCTATTTATCATTTTATTATTTTTCGGGCGCAAAAATATAGATTAGCGACATATCTAACTTTCAGAAAGACACTTTTTTAGCATATTATAAGAAGATTATTTGTGATTAAACTAAAAAATTTCCGATTAAAATTTTCTCTAAAAGAGATTATTTCAACCGGAAATTTTACAATCGTCAAGTTCCTTATTTTACTTTTTCAAGGACTGATAAACAGCTTTTGCCATCACTTTAGCCCCTTCTTCATTCGGATGGATCTTATCCGGAAACAATTGGGGCATTCCGTCCATTGCTGCGTGAAGATCGATGACAGACAAGTTATTTTTCTTGGCAACCTTCTTTATCATCGGAATGATTTGTTTAGAGATGATATCATCGTTGATATTATCACCGGTCTGATAGGCTTTAGAAGGATAACAAAGATAAATCTTCGGTTGAGCTGGCAGCGCTTTGAAAGCATCGACCATTGTTTGCAGATCTTTCGTGAAGTCGGCCTTATATTTCCAGTTGAATGATTTACTGTCATTCGTACCCAACTTGATAACAACGATATTAGGATTGAAAGCCAGCGCATCCTGATAAGCCTTTTCATTCATATAAGGATGATCGCCCTTGTTCAGCAGAGTGCGGGCACTGACTCCGAAGTTCTTTACCCAATAAGCCTCTCCCAACATACGGCTCAACACGGCCGGATAACTGTCACGATCACGATTCTTGATACGTGCTCCATACGTAATACTATTTCCAATGCAAGCTACACGGATAGCATCTTTATGAGGTACTTTGAAACTACGGAGCCAAGACGTCAGTTCGTCCAACATTTCATTCTTATAGAGGAAACCCTCGCGAATTCCCCATCCATGTCCACCGGAAGGATAAATATGAAGCACTGAAGGAACATTGTTCTTGTTCAGCGCCAAATAATAATTAACTCCGTTAGCAGGCGGAACGACTTTATCATCATCACTATATACGATAAAAGCACGCGGTGTATCTTTCGTCACTTGCTTTTCATTAGAATACTCAAGTTCCAATTCAGCAGAAGCATCTTTTCCCAAAAGGTTGTCGTGAGAGCCCCTATGGGTATAAGATTTATCCATCGTAATCACAGGATAGAAAAGAATCTGAAAGTTCGGACGAAGTTCGGGCTTGGCATGAGTGGCAATGGTAGAAGCCAGATGTCCACCGGCAGAAGAGCCCATGATACCAATGTCATTCGGGTTCAAATTCCAGACATCGGCACTGTCACGCACCAATTTCATTGCTGCTTCAGCATCCGAAATGGGTAATGTACGATCACCGTTCGGCATCCGGTATTTTAGCACAATCAATGCAATACCTTGTTTATTGAAATAGGGCGCCCAATCACAGCCTTCGTGTTCGAATGCCAAATGTGAATATCCACCTCCCGGACACGCAACCACAGCACGCCCTGTAGCCAGTTCTGGCGCAGGAAGGAATACGCGAAGTGAAGGTTGTTCAATATCAAAAGGTTTCGGAGCATTTTGCGCTACCACTCGTGAACCTGCTAAAAAGAGAAGCAGCAAGATAAAAATAGTAGAAAATTTCTGTTTCATAGTATCTATGTACTTTGATTAATGAATAATTAGATGCGCGAAGATAGTAATTTTGCGTATCTTTGCAGCCCATTTTGATTAGAAAAATTATATGCAAGGAATAAAGAATCT
The DNA here is from genome assembly GCF_001314995.1 of Bacteroides ovatus. Classification (NCBI taxonomy): domain Bacteria; kingdom Pseudomonadati; phylum Bacteroidota; class Bacteroidia; order Bacteroidales; family Bacteroidaceae; genus Bacteroides; species Bacteroides ovatus. The sequence continues at coordinate 561,260 of NZ_CP012938.1, read as the reverse complement.
GACACAAGGTCCTATCAACCGTCAACTGTTTAATCTGGCAATGCCGATCATGGCAACGTCGTTTATCCAAATGGCATATAGCCTCACAGATATGGCGTGGGTAGGACGCCTGGGAAGTGAAGCCGTAGCCGCCATCGGTTCTGTCGGAATCCTGACCTGGATGTCCGGTTCTATCTCCTTATTAAATAAGGTAGGATCTGAAGTGAGTGTCGGACAATCCATCGGTGCGCAAAGCCAGGAAGATGCCCGCAGCTTCGCGTCTCATAATATTACGATTGCTTTGATTATTTCCATTTGCTGGGGCGGACTCCTTTTTATATTTGCAGAACCTATCATACGTATTTATGAACTTGAGGAACATATCACAGCCAATGCCATTCAATATCTGCGGATTGTTTCTACCGGATTACCTTTCGTTTTCCTTTCCGCTGCCTTCACCGGAATTTATAATGCAGCAGGACGCAGCAAAGTCCCGTTCTTTATCAGTGGCACAGGGTTGATATTGAATATCGTTCTGGACCCACTCTTTATATTCGGTTTCGGACTGGGAACAAACGGTGCGGCGTACGCCACCTGGATTGCAGAAGCAAGTGTTTTCCTGATTTTCGTCTATCAGTTGCGTTGCAGGGATGCGCTGTTGGGCGGTTTCCCTTTCTTCACCCGGCTAAAGAAAAAGTACACGCGGAGAATCCTTAAACTTGGATTACCCGTAGCGACTTTAAATACATTGTTTGCCTTCGTCAACATGTTCCTCTGCCGCACCGCTTCCGAACAGGGAGGGCACATCGGCTTAATGACGTTCACCACCGGGGGACAAATCGAAGCAATTACCTGGAACACCTCACAGGGATTCTCCACCGCACTAAGTGCCTTCATCGCCCAAAACTATGCTGCCGGACGAATCGAACGGGTACTTAAATCCTGGTACACTACCCTATGGATGACGGGAATCTTCGGTACACTCTGTACTTTGCTATTCGTTTTCTTCGGAAACGAAGTTTTCGCCATATTCGTGCCCGAACAGGCTGCTTATGAAGCCGGAGGCGTATTCCTTCGTATCGACGGATATTCCCAGCTCTTTATGATGCTCGAAATCACCATGCAGGGAGTTTTCTACGGCATCGGCCGCACAATACCCCCTGCCATTATCAGCATCAGTTGCAACTATATGCGTATTCCGCTTGCTATCCTGTTTGTACGGATGGGTATGGGAGTGGAAGGAATCTGGTGGGCAGTCTGCGTCACCACCGTTGCCAAAGGTTTAATTCTTTTGAGTTGGTTCATTATTATCAAAAAGAAGTGCTTAAGTATTCCTTCAACGATAAAAGGATAATGTTCGTTTTCCTTTATTAACAAACAAAGGGATTCATCCGAGTTATTTTAACTTAAAAAGTACATGCTTGCCAAATAATATGTATCTTTGCATTGTTATTTATAATACGAAGCGATTCGTATAAAAACATTATTTATAAACCAATTAAAAAAAACATCAACATTATGAACAAGATGAAATTTATGGTTCTCTTCATGAGTATTGCCATGATATTTGGTAGCTGTGGAAGTATGAACAACACTGGTAAAGGTGCTGCTATCGGTGGTGGTTCGGGTGCTGCACTGGGTGCAATCCTGGGAGGTGTTATCGGTAAAGGTAAAGGTGCCGCTATTGGTGCTGCTATCGGTACGGCAGTAGGTGCAGGTACGGGTGCTCTTATCGGTAAGAAGATGGACAAAGCAGCAGCAGAAGCAAAACAAATTGAAGGCGCACAAGTAGAACAGATAACAGACAACAACGGATTGCAAGCCGTGAAAGTAACATTCGACTCGGGTATTCTTTTCACTACCGGTAATGCAAATCTAAGTGCTGCTGCTAAATCTGCTTTAAGCAAGTTTGCCAACAATGTGCTCAATCAGAACCGGGATATGGACGTGTCTATCTACGGATACACTGACAACCAGGGCTGGAAAAACAGCACTGCCGCACAAAGCCAACAGAAAAATCTGAACTTGTCACAAGAACGTGCACAGAGCGTGTCCAGTTATTTGTTGAGCTGTGGTGTTTCCACCAATCAGATCAAAGGTGTACAGGGAATGGGTGAAAGCGATCCCGTTGCAAGCAATGATACTGCTGCCGGTCGCGAACAAAACCGTCGTGTAGAAGTATACATGTACGCAAGTGAACAAATGATTAAAGATGCACAAGCAGCTGCTAATTAAAAAAATTCTGCGCTATACGCGCAACCTGCTGATTTTCTTCTTTGCATCCACTCTGTTGGCAGTGATTGTGTATCGGTTTATGCCGGTTTATGTCACTCCGTTGATGGTTATTCGAAGCGTTCAGCAGATTTTTTCAGGAGATAAACCCACGTGGAAGCACACGTGGGTTTCTTTTGATAAGATATCTCCCAATCTGCCGATGGCGGTCATAGCCTCCGAAGACAACCGTTTTGCCGAACACAACGGATTCGATCTTGTAGAAATCAAGAAAGCGATGAAAGAGAACGAAACACGCAAACGGAAACGAGGAGCAAGCACCATTAGTCAGCAGACAGCCAAGAATGTGTTCTTATGGCCGCAATCTTCGTGGGTACGCAAGGGACTCGAAGTCTACTTTACGTTTCTCATCGAACTGTTCTGGTCGAAAGAACGAATCATGGAAGTCTATCTCAACTCTATAGAAATGGGAAATGGCATCTACGGCGCGCAAGCTACCGCAAAGGTCAAATTCGGAACAACAGCTGCCCAGTTGACCCGGGGACAATGCGCACTTATCGCCGCTACTCTGCCCAATCCGATACGGTTTAACTCGGCGAAACCTTCGTCATACATATTAAAACGACAAAATCAGATATTACGGCTGATGAATCTGGTTCCTAAATTTCCACCTGAAGAAAAAGCCGTTGAAAAGAAAAAAAGCAAAAACAAGAAAAGCAAGTGATAATTGAATCATAAATAAAAAGAAAGGAGCAACGAGGATCTATCCCCTTGCTCCTTTTGCTTATAAGCTTGTTTGTATGCGTTATCCTCATTTATACAAAATCTTTCAACTCTTGTTGTAAACGTTGACGTGTGAAGAATATGCGGCTCTTCACTGTACCTAATGGCAATCCTAATTTCTCTGCAATCTCACGGTATTTGAAACCTGATACGTGCATGGAGAAAGGAATCTTATACTCCCGGGGGAGTGCGTTGACGATGCGATGCATCTCTTTCAGGTCGTAAGCACCTTCGGTACTTTCAAATCCTGAATCTTGTGGCAGATTTAAGTGATAATAATTATCGGTGGTATCAACAAAGGTCTGATCGCGTACTATTTTGCGGTAGTTATTAATAAAGATGTTACGCATGATTGTGTACATCCATCCTTTGAAATTTGTGTCCGGAACATATTTCTCTTCATTGTCTAATGCTTTTAAAGATGTTTCCTGCAATAAATCATTTGCTTCTTCACGGTTGGCCGTTAATTTATAAGCGAAACGAAGCAATTCTTCCTGTACTCCAATTAAATCTTTTCTGAAACTTAAACTTTTCATACTTTAATGGTTTTATGGTTAATATTCGTTTTTTCTCGACATTTGCAAGTTTAAAGGAATTTTGTGTATCCAACAGGGGAAAATTTGTCATTTCTTGGGGGTTAATTCTATCAAATGACAGATTTCAGGTGCTTTCTGATAGTTTTTAGGTGGTATTTAGTAAATATTTCCTTTACCTCTTGGTTAAAAGAACCAAATAGATTACTTTTGATTTTATATTATTAAATAAAACAAAAGGCTATGACCATACTTATTATTGTAGGAATTATTGTATTGCTGGGCATTATCTTTGCTTCCATGTACAACTCATTAGTGAAATTGAGAAACAATCGTGAAAACGCATTCGCCGACATCGACGTGCAGTTGAAACAACGCCATGATCTCATTCCCCAACTGGTAGACACCGTGAAAGGATATGCCGCACATGAGAAAGAAACGCTCGACCGGGTGATTCAGGCACGTAACGGTGCAGTCAGCGCAAAAACGATCGACGATAAGATAGCTGCCGAAAATCAGTTGAGCTCCGCTCTTGCCGGATTGAAGATTACTCTCGAGGCTTATCCCGATCTGAAAGCTAATCAGAATTTCCTGCAATTACAGGAAGAAATTTCTGATGTAGAGAATAAACTGGCTGCTGTTCGCCGCTACTTCAACTCGGCCACTAAAGAATACAATAATGCCGTGCAGACATTCCCGTCGAATATCGTAGCAGGAATGACCGGATTCCAAAGAGAGATAATGTTCGACTTGGGGAAAAACGAACGTGCGAATTTGGAGCAGGCACCCAAAATTAGTTTCTAAAACCTTTATATACACCGTCCATCCAATTACAAAAGTCGAACACGCATGCAATACGTCGGAATCCAAACACAGCAGAGCCGGAATAATCTGCACTCTGCGTTTCTACTATTCCTGTTTCCCTGTCTCGTGGCAGCACTCCTCTATTTGGCCTGCTACCTGTTGATTCTTTGGGGATATAGAAAGGATATGGAAGTCGAAATGATACCAATAGTCAATTATTTCTTCCTCTCTTCGTTGCCATACACCATGGGAATCGTATTAATTTGGTTTCTGATTGCCTATTGGGCTAACACAAGCATTATCAATTCCGCCACCGGCTCCAAGCCGCTGAACCGTCAGGAGAATAAACGAGTTTATAATCTGGTGGAAAACCTCTGTATGTCTCAAGGCATGAAAATGCCGAAAATCAATATCATCTATGACAGTTCCCTGAATGCATTTGCCAGCGGTATCAACGAACGCACATACACCGTTACTCTCTCGGAGGGCATCATCCGGAAACTAAATGATGAGGAACTGGAAGCAGTCATCGCGCACGAGCTAAGTCACATCCGCAACCGCGATGTACGCCTGCTGATTATTTCCATTGTCTTTGTCGGTATCTTCTCCATGCTGACAGAAATCACGTTTTATGCCATTACGCACATACGCGTGCGTAGTAATAGTAAAGGTAGCGGCGGTGTGGTTCTTTTTATTCTTATTGCTTTAGTGATAGCCGCCATCGGTTATCTTTTTGCAAGCCTGATGCGTTTTGCCATCTCACGCAAACGCGAATATATGGCAGATGCAGGTTCGGCAGAAATGACGAAGAATCCGTTGGCACTGGCCAACGCTCTCCGCAAAATATCAGCAGATCCCGCTATCGAGGCAGTAGAAAGGAAAGACGTGGCACAATTATTTATTCAGAACCCCAAAAAGGCATCTAAAAGTATATTCAGCGGACTTAGCGGACTGTTTGCCACTCATCCTCCCATCGAAAAACGAATCGAAATACTGGAACAGTTCTAAATCGGGCTAAACTCATAAATAACAGGGGGGTCTGTTTAATTTTCATTAAAAGAAACAGAAGTATCCCTGTCTTTTTAGTATATTTGATTGTTATACATATATACATCAACCTAAATGCAAACTGATATGAGAACGAAGAAACAAATCTTTATGCTGTTACTAGCCTTGCTAGTGGGCATCCCTACCCTTTCGGCTCAACAAAGTAAAAAGGAAAAGAAGGAACAGAAGAAAGAAGCAGTAATGAAACTGATTGAATCTGAAAATTATAAGATAGATGTCAACACTGCCATGCCGATGCGCGGACGCTCCATCCCTTTGACATCTTCCTACTCACTGACAATCAGAAATGATTCGGTTATTTCTTACTTGCCTTATTATGGGCGGGCTTATAGCATTCCGTATGGTGGAGGTGACGGACTTAACTTCAAAGCCATCCTCAAAGAATATAATGTGGAAATGGATAAAAAAGGGAATGCCGTTATCAAGTTCGTCGCACGTAATCCTGAAGACAGATATGAATTCAGAGCAAAAGTATTTCCCAATGGTTCGGCAAGTATCGATGTCAATATGCAAAACCGTCAGTCCATTAGTTTTCAGGGAGAACTGGATATAAAGGAGGAAAAATAATGCCGTCCTTATTCTTCCGGCTCTTCACTACCTTTTAATATAGGTAGGCAAATGTGATATTTGACAGCTAAGATGCGGGTCAGGAATACCGCCAGTCCGCCAATCAACTGACAGGCGTATGATTCCAGACCTGCAACGTCGCACAGCCAGTATGCAATACCGCCTACAACGCAGGCCATTGCATAAATTTCTTTTCGGAAGATAAGAGGTATTTCATTGATAAATACGTCACGAATCACTCCACCGGCTGCTCCTGTAATGCTACCCATGATAATAGCCACCCAGAAAGGATAGCCTAAAGCAATGCTCTTGCCTACACCTACCACGGTAAACAATGCCAAGCCAATGGTATCGAAAATAAAGAAAGTATTATTGAGCCGGATGAGCCAACGTCCGAAACAGATTACCCACAGCAAAGCCAGTCCCGTACAAATCAGATATATAGGGTCGGTCATCCACCCCGGTGTCACGTCGAGCAGGACATCACGAATAGTACCGCCACCGATAGCAGTAGCAAGTCCTACCACATAAGCACCAAACCAGTCGAAACGTTTCGCCGAAGCCAGCCGGATGCCACTTATAGCAAAGGCAAATGTGCCTATAAAATCAAGAATTTGAACGAATGTGGGCATATATTTGTTATTTTGTATGCAAAGTAACGAATAAATTCCGTAAGAAAATGTACTTTTGCTTCACGAATTAAACCGAATAAGATAGAAACAATATGAAAATAACAATTGTTGCGGGGGCACGCCCCAATTTTATGAAGATAGCTCCCATTACACGCGCTATTGAAGCCGCACGGGCGCTGGGTAAAAGTATCTCTTACCGACTGGTATATACAGGAAGGAAAGACGATACAAGTCTGGATGCTTCTCTCTTTTCGGACCTCGATATGAAAGCTCCTGATGTTTATCTGGGAGTGGAAAGTAGTAATCCAACGAGTTTGACAGCCGGAATCATGGTAGCCTTCGAACAGGAACTGACGGAGAATCCGGCACACGTAGTTCTTGTGGTGGACGATCTGACTGCCACCATGAGCTGTGCCATCGTTGCCAAGAAACAAGGAATCAAGGTAGCGCATCTCGTAGCCGGAACCCGTTCTTTCGACATGAAGATGCCGAAAGAGGTCAACCGTATGATTACAGATGGAATATCCGACTATCTGTTTACTGCCGGCATGGTTGCCAACCGCAACCTGAACCAGACAGGAACGGAAAGTGAAAACGTATATTATGTAGGTAACATTCTCATAGATACCATCCGCTACAACCGGAACCGTTTGCTCAAACCTATATGGTTTTCCGTATTGGGACTGCAAGAGGGAAATTATCTCCTGCTCACCCTCAACCGTCGCGTATTGCTAAACAACAAAGAGAATCTGCGTCAGTTGCTGAAAACAATCATTGAAAAATCTGCCGGTATGCCTATCGTAGCACCGCTGCACACATACGTACGAAATGCCATCAAAGAATTAGGCATCGAAGCTCCGAACTTCCACATAATGCCTCCGCAGAATTACTTGTTCTTCGGTTATCTGATAAACAAGGCAAAAGGAATCATTACGGATTCGGGCAACGTGGCCGAAGAAGCAACATTTATGGGTATTCCATGTATCACGCTCAACACGTATGCCGAACATCCCGAAACATGGCGCATGGGAACCAACGAACTTGTCGGGGAAGATCCTGTCCTGCTTGCCAAAGCAATGGATACCTTGATGCAAGGCGAATGGAAACGAGGCGAGCTTCCCGAGCGTTGGGACGGACGTACCGCAGAGCGTATCGTACAGATCCTTACGAGTAAATAACAGTCACCTTACTTGTCCCATTCCGTTTCCCGGCATGGAATCGTTAGTTTCACGCCTTGAAACTAGTAGTTTCCATCAAGGAAACCAACAGTTTCACACCGAGAAACCAATAGTTTCATGCCGGGAAACACAAAGTTTCAAGCGTCGAAACAAAAAGTTTCAAATGCCGGAACCTGGAGAACAAAGTACCGAAACAGCCTTATCAAAAGGATTAACAAAGGGAGATTCCTTTAATTATCGGATGACATATGCTTGTAAACAACAAAAAACGATGGGTAAAAAAAGTTATATATTCTGTTATCCTTAGAGTTATTTGTTAACTTTGCGCCCTACTACGAACGTTATGAAACAACGATATAGCAAAATACTTATACTGTTCTTACTCGTATTGGCAGCTTCAAATGCTTTTGCGCAGCAAATAAAAGGGGTAGTCACTGATTCAGTTACCCACGAGCCATTGATGTATATCTCTGTTTACTATCAGGAAAAGAGAGATATGGGTACCATCACCAATATTGACGGAGAATACAGTCTTGAAGCCCGCAGAAACGGAGGAACTCTTGTGTTCTCTGCTGTAGGTTATATCAGTAAAACAGTTAGAGTCGGTTCCAACAATCAGACGGTAAACGTTAAGCTGGCTCCGGATAATGTGCTCCTGAACGAGGTTGTTGTGAAACCTCAAAAGGAAAAATACTCCCGTAAGAACAACCCGGCAGTCGAATTCATGAAGAAAGTAATCGAACACAAAAAGGCACAAGTCCTTGAAGTGAATGAATACTATCAGTACGACAAGTACGAGAAAATGAAGATGTCTATCAACGACCTCACGCCGGAAAAACTAGAAAAAGGAATCTACAAGAAATATTCATTCCTAAAAGATCAGGTGGAAGTTTCGGAAACAACCAACAAATTGATTCTCCCGATTTCCGTACAGGAGACGGCTTCACAAACTATCTATCGCAAAAATCCTGAAAGCAAGAAAACGCTTATCAAAGGTAAAAACTCCAACGGTATCGATGAATTCTTCTCCACAGGAGATATGCTCGGCACTGTATTGAAAGACGTATTTGCCGACATCAATATCTACGACGACGATATCCGGTTGCTCCAACAGCGTTTCGTTAGTCCTATCGGTAACAATGCCATCTCATTTTATAAATATTATCTGATGGACACATTGATGGTAAACAAGCGCGAATGTGTTCACCTCACGTTTGTTCCGCAAAACTCGCAGGACTTTGGATTCACCGGACATCTTTATGTATTGAACGACTCCACTTATGCCGTTCAGAAATGTACGATGAACCTGCCTAAAAAGACTGGAGTAAACTTCGTCAACCGTATGGACATCGTGCAACAATACGAGCAACTCCCTAACGGAAACTGGGTGTTAGCGGATGATGACATGACCGTAGACCTATCCTGGAATTCCAACAAAACAGCAGGCGGATTGCAGGTGGAACGAACTACGAAGTATAGTAATTATAAATTCGATCCTATCGAACAACGACTGTTCCGATTGAAAGGCAGCGTGATAAAAGAAGCGGATATGCTTTCGAAAAGCGATGAGTATTGGGCGAGTGTTCGTCAAGTACCGCTGACGAAGAAAGAAAGTTCGATGGATGTATTCGTCAACCGCCTCGAACAGATACCGGGATTCAAATACATCATCTTCGGAGCGAAAGCGCTGATTGAAAACTTTGTAGAAACAGGAAGCAAAGGCCATCCGAGCAAAGTGGATATCGGTCCTATCAACACCATGATTTCAAGCAACTACATTGATGGTACCCGTTTCCGGTTAAGCGGCATGACAACTGCTCATTTCCATAAACACTGGTTCTTGAACGGATACGGAGCTTACGGTCTGAAAGACGAACGCTGGAAATATAGCGGTACGGTGACTTATTCGTTCAATAAACGCGATTATGTTGTCTGGGAATTCCCGAAACATTATCTTTCGGCTTCGTACAGTTATGACGTAATGTCTCCGATGGATAAATTCCTGTTCACAGATAAAGACAATATCTTCCTGTCGGTAAAAACAACGACAGTAGACCAGATGTCGTATATGCGCGATGCCACCATTAATTATGAACTTGAAACGCTGACAGGATTCGGAGTGAAAGCCATGCTGCGCCATCGTAACGACGAGCCTACCGGCAAACTGGAATATCTGCGCAATGATGCCGCGCAAACCCGTGTGCATGATGTCACGACTTCGGAAGCGAGTCTGACACTGCGTTATGCTCCGGGTGAATCATTTGTCAACTCCAAACAACGCCGCGTACCTGTATCGCTGGATGCTCCTATCTTTACCCTGACTCATGCCATGGGTTTCAAAGGAGTACTAGGTGGAGATTACAGTTTTAACCGTACGGAAGCAAGTGTATGGAAACGTTTCTGGCTCCCCGCTTCCTGGGGAAAGATTGATTGTAGCTTAAAAGCAGGCGCAGAATGGAACACAGTTCCTTTCCCGTTGTTGATTTTGCCGGAAGCTAACTTGTCCTACATCACCCAGCGCGAAACGTTCAACTTGATTAATAACATGGAATTCCTGAACGACCGTTACGCTTCCATGTCATTATCTTATGATATGAATGGAAAACTATTCAACCGTATTCCTCTTATCAAGAATTTGAAATGGAGGGAAATGTTCCGCGTACGTGCTTTGTGGGGAACATTGACAGATAAGAATAATCCGTTTAAGAGCAACAATCCCGATTTGTTCCGTTTCCCGACACGCGACGGTAAGTTCACCAGTTTCGTGATGGACCCGAAAGTGCCTTATATTGAAGGAAGTGTAGGTATCTACAACATTTTCAAGTTGCTGCACGTTGAATATGTACATCGTTTCACTTATCGTGATAATCCGGGTATCAACAAAAACGGTATTCGTTTCATGGTATTAATGGTATTCTAAAAAATTATGCAACCTTTAGCAGAACGGTTACGGCCAAAAACTTTGGATGAATATATCGGTCAGAAACATTTAGTTGGACCGGGAGCCATCTTGCGGAAGATGATTGACGCAGGACGCATCTCTTCTTTTATTCTCTGGGGACCTCCCGGAGTAGGTAAAACGACTCTTGCACAGATCATCGCCAACAAACTGGAAACGCCTTTCTATACTTTGAGTGCTGTGACCTCCGGTGTGAAGGATGTGCGCGAAGTGATAGACCGTGCCAAGAGCAACCGTTTCTTTTCGCAGTCCAGCCCGATTCTGTTTATCGATGAAATCCATCGGTTCAGCAAGTCACAGCAGGATTCACTGTTGGGAGCTGTAGAGAACGGAACAGTCACGCTGATTGGTGCAACAACGGAAAATCCGTCGTTCGAAGTCATCCGCCCTCTCCTATCCCGTTGCCAGCTTTATGTACTCAAATCTTTGGAAAAAGAAGATTTGCAGGAACTTCTGCAACGTGCCATCACTACGGATGCCATACTGAAGGAACGAAAAATTGAATTGAAAGAAACAACAGCTATGCTGCGCTTCTCCGGTGGAGATGCCCGCAAACTGCTTAATATATTGGAACTTGTTGTGCAATCGGAGACGGAGGAAACAGTTGTCATCACCGATGAAATGGTGACCGAACGCTTACAACAGAATCCACTGGCTTATGATAAGGATGGAGAGATGCATTATGACATTATCTCGGCTTTCATCAAGTCTATTCGCGGTAGCGATCCTGACGGAGCGATCTACTGGCTTGCCCGTATGGTGGAAGGAGGCGAAGATCCTGCTTTCATTGCCCGTCGGCTTGTGATCTCGGCTTCCGAAGATATCGGACTTGCCAACCCGAATGCGTTGCTTATCGCCAATGCATGCTTTGATACATTGATGAAGATCGGTTGGCCCGAAGGACGGATTCCTTTGGCCGAAGCGACGATATATCTAGCTACCAGTCCTAAAAGTAATTCGGCATACAGTGCAATTAACGATGCATTAGAGCTAGTCCGGTCAACCGGTAATCTGCCTGTGCCCTTGCATCTGCGCAATGCTCCGACCAAACTGATGAAACAGTTGGGATACGGACAGGAATATAAATATGCGCACAGCTATGAAGGTAACTTTGTCAAACAGCAATTTCTTCCGGACGAGCTGAAAGACAAACGGATATGGCAACCGCAAAACAATCCGGCAGAACAGAAACATGCCGAGCGAATGATACAGTTGTGGGGAGACAAATTTAAGAAATAAGTGTTCGTAAAATAAGTCACTCCCTTCTGTAAGAGAAGCTAAAAGCAAAATAAAGCAGTAGGAAACATTGTAACATATTAATAATATTGAAATTGAAATGAAGATTGTAGTTTTAGACGGCTATGCCGCCAATCCCGGAGATTTATCCTGGGAAGGTATGAAGGTGCTTGGAGAATGTACAATTTATGATCGTACAGCTCCGGAAGAGGTATTAGAACGTGCAGCCGGTGCAGAAGCAATTCTGACTAACAAGGTAATCATCAATGCAGACCACATGGCTGCACTGCCCGAACTGAAATATATCGGTGTGTTGGCTACCGGATATAATGTGGTAGACACAGCTGCTGCAAAAGAACGAGGAATCGTCGTTACTAATATTCCTTCATACAGCACCGCTTCCGTTGCTCAAATGGTATTTGCGCATATCCTGAACATCACTCAACAAGTGCAACACCATTCTGAAGAAGTGCATAAAGGTCGTTGGGCTAACAACAAGGATTTCTGTTTTTGGGATACTCCGTTGATGGAACTGCGGGAAAAGAAAATCGGTCTGGTAGGACTGGGAAATACCGGATATACCACAGCGCGCGTTGCCATCGGTTTCGGTATGCAAGTGTATGCATTGACTTCCAAATCTCACTTCCAGTTGCCACCGGAAATCAAGAAGATGGATTTAGATCAGTTGTTCAGCGAATGTGATATTATCAGTTTGCACTGCCCGCTTACTCCGGAGACACGCGAAATGGTAAATGCACGCCGTCTGGGTATGATGAAGCCGACAGCTATTTTAATCAACACCGGTCGCGGCCTGCTTATCAACGAACAAGACCTTGCAGACGCTTTGAACAGTGGCAAGATTTATGCAGCCGGAGTAGACGTGCTTTCTACTGAACCGCCTTGTGCCGACAATCCATTACTAACTGCGAAGAACTGCTACATCACTCCGCACATTGCCTGGGCAACCATCGAGGCTCGTGAACGTCTGATGAATATTGCAATCAGTAACCTTCAGGCTTACATTGCCGGAAAACCGGAGAATATAGTCAATAAATAAAAAGCGATATATCCGAAAAGATAGAAAAGGCTTATATATAAAAACTCCCCTCATTTAACTTCTCTACCATGACATAGAGAATTAAATAAGGGGAGTTTATTTGTTCCTACAAGAATCTCAATTCGAAATTCTATGTGGACAAAGTATCAATATGAGTGTCCTCCTTCATCCATTTCTTTCTCGGTAATTTTGTGACGATCGATACTACGCCAAGCATAGAAAATATATGCAATTACGAATGGAACAAGAATAGAGACATAGGCCATTGTCTTTAGTGTAAATTCGCTGGAACAGCTATTGGCTAAAGTTAATGAGCTTTGCAGGTCTGTATATGACGGATAATAAGCGGTATTGTTGTACCCTGCTACCAGCAATAAAGATAAAACAGTCAGTACCGTACCGATTCCCGTAAACCAGATTCCTTTATCAAACGTCTTTTTAAGCAATGTCTTTCCAATGCCGAAAAGAACCAGTACCACACCAATCAGGAATAAAGCCAGCACTACCGGCATTTCGATAAAGTTAGTGAGATACTTATATGGCTGCATATAAATTTCCTGTGTATCCGGATTAACGGCAAAGCCATCAGATACCAATGTACGAATGACAAATGCCAAAAAGAATACAAGGAACAAGACTGTATTATTGCGTACTGCACGACGACATTTATCAGTCAGCTCTTTATCATCAATATTATTAATGAAATAGAGAGATCCCAACACACGGGCAAGGAAGAATACAGCCAATCCAAGAATAACATTCCAAATGTTGGTCAGTGCATCCAATCCGTGCCAGCCATTTCCCCAATGACTGATTACCGGCATAATGGTATCTGTCATATTGGCCTTATTAATATAGAAATCAGAACCGGTAAAGAAAGTAGCCACTGCCCCACCAAGTAACACAGGACCTACCACTCCATTAATCACCAAAAAAGTCCGGTATGTCTTTTTACCTAACAGATTTCCGGCTTTACTCTGAAACTCATAACTGACAGCCTGCAATACAAAACTGAAAAGTATAATCATCCAAAGCCAATATGCACCGCCGAAACTGGTACTGTAAAACAAGGGGAAAGAAGCGAAGAAAGCTCCTCCAAATGTAACCAATGTAGTAAACGTAAACTCCCACTTACGTCCGGTAGAATTCACCATCATCTTACGATGTTCTTCGGTTTTACCCAAGCAGAACAACAAAGAATTACCTCCTTGTACAAACAATAAGAACACGAGTATGGCTCCTAACAAGGAAACGACAAGCCACCAATATTGCTGTAAAAATATATACATATAGCTAAAATATTAAGTAATAAGTAATAGGTAATTATCAATTCTCCGGTCCTTTTTTGATAGCCTTTACCATAATTCCGACACCTGCAATCAGCATCACTGTAAACAGGAGCAGGAAGATAAAGAAAGTCGTTTGTACAGAGCTTACATCCAGTTTGGAGATGGCAGCCATTGTCGGCAACATATCACGGATAGCCCACGGTTGACGCCCACATTCGGCAACCACCCATCCGGCTTGTCCGGCGATGTATCCCAAAGGAATTGTCAGCAGAGCAATCCAGTGCATCCAACGCATCTGGCTTAAATCTTTCTTATAGATAAAGAAGAGAACGACAATAAAGAACAGGATGAAGTATCCGCCCAAGATTACCATTACACGGAACGCATAAAAGTTCAGAGGAACATTCGGAACCAGTTGGTTCACATCTTTGATATATCCGTAACCGAAATATGGAATATTTTCCTGTAATACTTTATATGCAATTTGAGCATCCTCCTCATGTCCTGCACTCTTTGCTGCACGATAGGCAGCCAATGCACCGATAGCCGTTTTTCCACGTTCTATCTTCTCGGCAGCAGAAAGAGCTGTCGATCCGTCTTTCTGTTGATAACCACCCTCGATGATATTTGTAATACCAGGAACGTAGCCGTCTACATTACGTTCTGCAAGGAAAGAAAGCATGCTGGGGATTTCAAAACGGAAGAGGAAAGGATCTTTCCCATCGTTGTAAGTCTTCTTTTCCGGGTTCAACACTCCTATTCCAACCAGACCTACATTAGTGCCGCCTTCATACAGACCTTCCACAGCAGCCAGTTTCATCGGTTGCGTCTGGGCAATCTGATAACCGGAACCATCACCTGTCCAAACAGAAAGCAACGATGCTACTAATCCGAAAATCGCCCCAATCTTGATGCTGGCAAGCGCAAACTCACGATTACGTTTCTTCAGCAGATACCAACAACTGATGCCGACTACAAAAATAGCACCCAGCACCCAGCCGGACAATACCGTATGGAAGAATTTATTGACCGCTACAGGTGATGTAGCCACTGCCCAGAAATCTACCATCTCATTACGAACTGTATCAGGATTGAATTCCATGCCTACCGGATGCTGCATCCATGCGTTGGCAACGAGAATCCACCAGGCAGAAATCGTAGCTCCCAAGCCTGTGAGCCAGGTAGAAGTCAAATGGAAACGTTTACTTACTTTGCCCCACCCAAAGAACATGACGGCGATAAATGTGGCTTCCATAAAGAATGCCAAAATACCTTCAATAGCCAACGGAGCACCGAAGATATCTCCTACAAACCACGAATAATTGCTCCAGTTCGTACCGAACTCAAACTCCAGAATCAAACCGGTTGCCACACCAATGGCAAAGTTTATACCGAAGAGTTTCATCCAAAACTGGGCAGTCTTTTTCCAAAATTCATTGCCTGTTTTATAATACAGCGTCTCCATGATTCCCATCACCACTGCCAGTCCGAGTGTGAGAGGAACAAAAATCCAGTGGTACATGGCTGTCATCGCAAATTGGGCTCTCGACCAATCGATCAGCGAGGTGTCAATACTTTCAATCATAATCCTATGTAGTTTAAGAGTTAAAAATCAGTAGATTTACCGGGGATGGCACGTTCTATCAGTTCGTTTCCCACGTATGTTCCCTTGTCATCATCCGTAGGATGGTCACGAAGGAAATCAGGGAAAAAGAACATTTTAAGGATGAAGAACATAACGAATAATTTCAGCAGAATGATAACCCACAGGGTACGCCCCAAGGTCATACTACGGAAGCCCTCCAAATAGAAGTTCCAGATCGTAAGCAGTGTATTCTTCATATGTTGACGTTATAATTTGTAATGAGTACAAATATACATTTTTTATAATTAAAACAAACAACTAGTCAAAAAAGTTGTGTGATTTGTTGTGTTTTTCTTCAAAAACCTGCCTATCGACAGAAAAAAAACATTTAACGGCGAAATTACGTCATCCGTCTATCGTTTTTGCGGCATATATAATATGTACGTACCTTCGCTAACAGTAAATCAATAGAAGTATGAATATGATAAATGTAAGAAGATTGACAGTGATGACATTTCTTGGAGCAGGTATGCTGTCCGGCATATCTGCCCAAGTTTCTCCGCTGCAAGTCGATACGCTGAAAGAAACGAAAATTCCGGCTCAATGGGATTTGCAGTCATGCATCGACTACGCAAAAGAGCAGAACATCACGATTCGCAAGAACCGGATCACTGCGGCCAGCACGCAGATTGATGTGAAGACAGCTAAGGCTGCCTTGTTTCCCAGTCTTTCGTTCTCTACCAGCCAGCAGGTGGTGAATCGTCCGTATCAGGAGACGAGTAGTCGGGTAAGCGGCAGCGAAATTATCAGTAGCAATAGTAAAACGAGCTACAATGGTAATTATGGACTGAATGCGTCGTGGACTCTATATAATGGTAATAAAAGACTGAAAACCATCCAACAGGAAAAGTTGAACAATCAGGTAGCCGAACTGGACGTAGCGACTTCCGAAAATAACATTCAGGAATCTATCGCCCAAGTGTATATCCAGATTCTTTATGCGGCCGAGTCTGTCAAAGTAAACGAAAGTACCCTGCAAGTCTCTATTGCGCAGCGTGACCGCGGACAGGAACTTCTGAACGCCGGAAGTATTGCCAAAAGCGACTTCGCCCAATTGGAAGCACAGGTGAGCACAGACCGATACCAACTTGTCACAGCGCAAGCCACTCTTGAAGATTACAAATTACAACTGAAACAATTGCTCGAACTGGATGGGGAGAATGAAATGAACATCTACCTCCCTGCCCTGTCCGACGAAAATGTACTGGCTCCGTTGCCTACCAAAAAAGATGTGTACATTAGTGCATTGAGTCTTCGCCCGGAGATTGAAGCTAGCAAACTTAATGTAGAGGCTTCCGAACTGGGTATCGGTATTGCCAAATCAAGTTATTTGCCCACAATCAGCCTTAGCGCAGGAATCGGAACCAACCACACCAGCGGCAGCGACTTCACTTTCGGAGAGCAAGTGAAAAACGGATGGAACAATTCGATCGGATTGTCTGTCAGTGTGCCGATCTTCAATAACCGTCAAACTAAAAGTGCCGTACAGAAAGCAAAATTGCAATACGAGACGAGCATGTTATCCTTGCTTGACGAACAAAAGGCTCTGTACAAGACCATCGAAGGACTCTGGCTGGATGCTAACAGTGCACAGCAACGTTATGCAGCAGCAAACGAGAAGTTGAAGAGTACGCAAATCAGCTATGAGTTGATTAGCGAACAGTTTAATCTGGGAATGAAGAATACCATAGAACTTCTTACTGAAAAGAACAACTTGCTACAAGCACAGCAGGAACAGCTTCAAGCCAAATATATGGCCATACTGAATACGCAGTTGCTGAAGTTCTATCAGGGAGATCAATTAGCATTATAAATAAAAGCATAATAAACGAATGAAAACGAAAAAGATTATCTTAATCGCTGTGGCAGTCGTTGTGGTAGCAGGTGCAGGAATCTGGTTCTTTGCAGGTTCACCGGCCAAGCACAAAGTCACCTACGCCACTGCCAACGTGAGCAAAGGCGATATTTCAAATTCGGTCACTGCTACCGGAACCATCGAACCGGTGACGGAAGTAGAAGTCGGTACGCAGGTTTCCGGTATCATCGACAAGATTTACGTAGATTACAACTCGGTAGTAACCAAAGGACAGTTGATTGCCGAAATGGACCGTGCCACATTGCAAAGTGAACTGGCATCACAACAGGCAACGTACGATGGTGCAAAAGCCGAATATGAATATCAGAAGAAGAATTATGAACGTAGCAAAGGCTTACACGAAAAGTCACTGATTAGTGATACGGATTTCGAACAGGCCCTTTACAACTATCAGAAAGCGAAAAGTAGCTATGATAGCAGTAAGGCATCGCTCGCAAAAGCAGAACGTAACCTGGCTTATGCTACTATCACCTCACCGATTGACGGAGTAGTCATCAGCCGTGATGTGGAAGCTGGACAAACCGTTGCTTCCGGATTCGAAACTCCGACACTGTTCACCATTGCTGCCGACCTGACACAGATGCAGGTAGTAGCCGATGTGGATGAAGCTGATATAGGCGGTGTAGTAGAAGGCCAGCGTGCCAGCTTCACGGTAGATGCTTATCCGAATGATGTATTCGAAGGCGTAGTTACACAAATTCGTCTGGGAGATGCAAGCAGTACGAGCAGTACGAGCACCACCACTACAGTAGTTACTTATGAAGTTGTAATCTCTGCTCCCAACCCTGATTTGAAACTGAAACCTCGTTTGACAGCTAATGTCACGATCTATATTCTTGATAAAAAGGATGTGTTGTCTGTCCCGAACAAAGCACTGCGATTCACACCTGAAAAACCGTTAATCGGTAATAATGACATCGTAAAAGATTGCGAAGGCGAACATAAACTCTGGACTCGTGAAGGAACCACATTCACCGCTCATCCGGTAGAAGTAGGAATCAGCAACGGTATATCTACAGAAATTATCAGTGGCATTTCCGAAGGAACAAAAGTAGTGACCGAAGCTACCATAGGAGCAATGCCCGGTGAAAATGTGGCTGCTGAAGGAAATCAGGAAAGTGGCGGAGAAAGAAGTCCGTTCATGCCTGGCCCTCCGGGAAGTAAGAAGAAAAAATAATTATTCAATGTGCCAATCCGTTATTGGCACATTAACACATTATTTACGATGAAAAAAGTAATTGAAATACAAAATATCAAACGTAACTTTCAGGTAGGCGACGAAACCGTCCACGCATTGCGGGGCGTTTCGTTCAATATCAATGAAGGAGAGTTTGTTACCATCATGGGGACTTCCGGTTCGGGAAAATCCACGCTGCTTAATATATTAGGCTGCCTGGACACCCCGACCAGTGGAGAATATCTGCTCGACGATATTCCTGTACGTACGATGAGCAAGCCTCAACGTGCAGTACTAAGAAACCGGAAGATTGGCTTCGTGTTCCAAAGCTACAACTTGTTACCTAAAACGACGGCTGTAGAAAATGTGGAACTACCGCTTATGTACAACTCTGCCGTGAGCGCTTCCGAACGCCGTCGCCGTGCCATCGAATCCCTACAAGCTGTAGGATTGGGAGACCGTCTGGAACATAAATCCAACCAGATGTCCGGTGGACAGATGCAACGCGTTGCCATCGCACGCGCATTGGTCAACAATCCGGCAGTGATTCTTGCCGACGAAGCGACCGGAAACCTCGATAGCCGTACCTCTTTCGAGATACTTGTACTGTTTCAAAAGCTTCATGCAGAGGGACGTACGATTATCTTTGTAACACATAATCCCGAACTTTCGCAATATAGCAGCCGGAATATCCGTCTGCGTGACGGTCAGGTTATAGAAGATACAACCAATCCGAAAATTCTGTCTGCTGCCGAAGCGCTGGCCGCATTGCCGAAAAACGACGAGGATTAATAATTATTCAATGTGCCGATATACTAATGTGCCGATTGGCTGTACAATAAACAAGTTGGGAGAGTATACCTTCAGGAAATTGCCCCATTAGTATATGGACAAATTAGCAAATTATTCATTATGAATGGAACTAATTTATTTAAGATAGCTCTCCGGGCATTGGCGAACAATAAGCTGCGTGCTTTTCTAACCATGCTCGGTATCATTATCGGTGTTGCTTCCGTCATCACGATGCTGGCTATCGGACAAGGTTCGAAGAAAAGCATCCAGCAGCAGATTTCCGAAATGGGATCGAACATGATTATGATTCATCCAGGAGCTGATATGCGCGGAGGTGTCCGGCAGGACCCGTCTGCTATGCAAACGTTGAAGCTTGCCGACTACGAAGCCTTGCGTGATGAGACAAGTTTCCTGTCCGCCATCAGTCCCAATGTTTCATCATCGGGGCAACTCATTGCCGGAAACAACAACTACCCAGCTTCCGTGAACGGTGTCGGAACAGAATACCTCGACATCCGCCAGCTGACTGTTGAAAACGGAGAGATGTTCACAGAGGCCGACATACAGAGTTCGGCGAAAGTATGTGTGATTGGAAAGACTATAGTAGACAATCTTTTTCCGGACGGAAGTGATCCGGTAGGTAAGATTATTCGTTTCAGTAAAATACCGCTTCGTGTGGTAGGTGTGCTTAAAGCCAAAGGCTACAACTCCATGGGACAAGACCAGGATGCAGTAGTGCTTGCACCATACACCACAGTGATGAAACGTCTGCTTGCCGTTACGTATTTGCAGGGAGTGTTTGCCTCTGCCCTTACCGAAGATATGACGGATTATGCTACTGACGAAATCAGTACGATCCTCCGTCGCAACCATAAGCTGAAAGCTTCGGATGACGATGATTTCACCATCCGTACCCAACAGGAATTGAGTACAATGCTCAACTCAACCACCGATTTGATGACAACCCTGCTGGCTTGTATCGCAGGTATTTCATTGGTAGTAGGTGGTATCGGAATTATGAATATCATGTATGTATCCGTTACGGAACGTACCCGTGAAATCGGTCTGCGTATGTCTGTCGGTGCACGTGGAGTCGATATTCTAAGCCAATTCCTTATCGAGGCCATCATGATTAGTATCACGGGAGGTATCATCGGAGTGATTATCGGTTGCGGGGCTAGCTGGATTGTCAAGAGCGTAGCGCATTGGCCTATCTATATCCAGCCGTGGAGTGTATTCCTTTCCTTCGCAGTATGTACCGTTACGGGCGTCTTCTTCGGATGGTATCCGGCTAAGAAAGCAGCTGATTTAGACCCGATAGAAGCCATCAGATACGAATAATTGATTGACAACCGTCGGTTGTCAATTAAAAAAATTATCTTTGTCTTTATGAAACAAACCTTTACATCCGCACGTCGTCCCCTGGAGATACTGATACACATTATCAGCTGGGGGATTATGTTCGGTTTCCCGTTCTTCTTCGTTGAACGTGGAAACGGGAACATTAACTGGATGGCCTATATACGCCATCTTGCTGTACCACTCTCTTTTATGATTGCGTTCTACGTGAATTATTTCATTCTTGTTCCCCGTTATCTGTTTCAGAGTCAGGCCAAAAGATATATCGTCTACAACATTATCTTTTTATGTGTCATCGGCATTTTGTTACATCTCTGGCAAAGCCTGACATTCGATCCGTCATTTGCACCCAAAGCCAAAAGACCGGGTATGCCTCCGGGATGGCTATTCTTCCTTAGAGATATGTTGAGCCTCGTATTTACTATCGGCCTAAGTGCCGCTATCCGTATGAGCGCGCGATGGACGCAAAATGAAGCTGCCCGCAAAGAGGCGGAACGAAACCGTGCGGAAGCGGAACTGAAAAATCTGCGAAACCAACTGAACCCTCACTTTCTGCTGAATACCCTGAATAATATCTATGCACTGATTGCATTTGATTCGGACAAAGCGCAACAAGCAGTTCAGGAGTTGAGCAAACTGCTTCGTTATGTGTTATATGATAACCAACAAACGTACGTTCCTCTCTGTAAAGAGGTTGATTTTATCCGAAATTACATTGAACTGATGCGCATCCGCCTGTCGGCCAATGTACAGATGATTACTAAATTTGATATTCAGCCTGACAGTCAGACGCTTATTGCTCCGCTTATCTTTATCTCATTGATAGAGAATGCTTTCAAGCATGGCATCTCCCCTACTGAATCGAGTTTCATCAGTATTCATCTTTCGGAGAATGATAAGGAAGTGATTTGCGAAATTCGCAACAGTAATCATCCAAAGACAGTGGAGGATAAAAGTGGCTCGGGTGTGGGACTGGAGCAAGTCAGCCGCCGGTTGGAGATTCTTTATCCCGGGGCTTATACCTGGTCGAAAGGTATCTCAAAAGATGAAAAAGTATATGAATCGAAATTAAGTATCAAGATCAGAGAGTAGATTTCAAAACATTGAATATAAAAACTTTAGATATAAAATAGTATGATGTTACGTTGTGCAATTGTTGACGATGAGCCGTTAGCTCTTAGCTTGTTAGAGAGTTACGTGAATAAAACCCCGTTCCTGCAACTCGTAGGAAAGTATTCCAGTGCGGTTCAGGCAATGAAAGAATTGCCTGGCGAAGAGGTCGATCTCCTGTTTCTGGACATCCAGATGCCGGAGCTTAATGGTTTGGAGTTTTCGAAGATGGTAGATCCGCACACCCGCATTGTGTTTACTACCGCTTTCGGACAGTATGCCATCGACGGTTATCGTGTCAATGCACTCGATTACCTGCTGAAACCAATCTCCTACGTCGATTTCCTGCAAGCTGCCAACAAGGCCCTTCAATGGTTCGAACTTGTACAGAAACCGGAAGAGATAGACAGTATTTTTGTGAAAAGTGACTACAAACTGGTGCAAGTGGACTTGAAGAAAATCATGTATATCGAAGGACTGAAAGATTATATTAAAATATATACGGAAGATGCTTCCAAACCTATTCTATCACTGATGAGTATGAAAGCAATGGAGGAACTTTTACCTTCCAGCCGTTTCATACGCGTGCACCGCTCATTCATCGTACAAAAAGATAAGATACGTGTGATCGATCGCGGGCGTATTGTTTTTGACAAGACATATATTCCTATCAGCGATAGTTACAAGCAAGTTTTTCAGACTTTTCTTGACGAAAGGAGCTAATTATTCATGAATTTATCGGTAAAAAAGTGAATTTTGTCGATTATAGTTTGCCAAAACCCGTTTTATATCTACCTTTGCAACGAACAGAAAGGGATTGTGAAATTCCAAGAATAGAATAGTTTAGTTAAGTCTAGTTTAGTTTTTGTGTTGATCGGAAGCCTGCGAGCGAGCATGAGCTTCCGATTTTTATTTTACTGATATACAGCATATTAAAAGCACAATCGAACTATTTTTCTTATCAATTAGTAGTCTATATTAGAGAACAAAAACGTCACTTTTGACGCTATAAAATGGTCGGATTATGGTCGGAAAATTCCCCGATTAGAATCTGATTATAAGCAAATTACAATAGGATGTTAAAAAAATAATGGTCGAAAACGCCATTTTTACCCTAAAAACACAAATTATGGCTACATTAACATTGGTAATAGTTCCCGCAAAGAAGTTATCAGACGGGACACACAAAATAAGAATTCGAGTCGCACACAACTCTGAAACGAGATTCATCACCACGGATATAGTGGTAAGAGAAAACGAGTTTAAGAACGGGAAAATAGTACACCGTCCAGACAAGGATTTTCTCAATACAAAATTACAGCAGCTATACAACCTTTATTTCAAGCGATACATGGAACTGGACTACCCTGATTCGCTCACGTGCACGCAATTAGTCAAAATGATAACTAACCCATTAAACGGAGAAAAGCACCGTAAGTTCGAGGATGTCGTGGATGAATATCTGTCCCAAATAGATGAAGAAGAACGTACCAAGACATACAAACTCTATCGGCTGGCCACAAACAAGTTTATGCAATTCATCGGGAACGGTTCTCTCATGGAACATATTACCCCTATCAGAATGAACCAGTACATATCATGGCTCAAAAAGACAAAGCTGTCAAGCACCACAATCAACATCTACATAACCCTGCTAAAGGTTATTATCAACTATGCCATAAAGATGAAATACGTTACCTACGATATCGACCCTTTCATCACAGCCAAGATTCCATCAACCCAAAAGAGAGAAACCCAAATTACAGTGGAAGAACTCAAAACAATCAGAGATGCAAATTTAGAGCATTACAATCTCAACGTAACACGGGACATTTTCATGCTTACTTATTATCTTGCCGGCATGAACCTAGTAGACATACTAGCATACGATTTCCGGACGGATGAAATAAACTACATCCGGAAAAAGACCAAAAACACCAAAGAAGGGGACTCCCTGATTTCCTTTTCCATTCCCGAAGAAGCAAAGCCCATTATAAAAAAGTATATGAAAAAGAATACAGGGAAAATCATATTCGGGAAATACAAGAACTATACCTCCTGCTATAACCTGCTGGCCAGGAAAATCAGTCAATTAGGCAAGGTGGCAGGAATCAGGCATAAATTCACCCTATATTCAGCCCGCAAATCTTTCGTCCAACATGGATATGACCTGGGAATTCCTCTTAGTACACTGGAATACTGTATCGGGCAATCAATGAAAGAAGATAGACCAATCTTCAACTATGTCACAATAATGAGAAAACACGCTGATAAAGCAATCAGGGAAATACTTGACAACTTGAAAAATGAATAATCACATATAAAATAAATCACTAAGAATTTGCACAATAACCAAATGCTTATTATCTTTGTAGTGTCAAATAAGAGTTCTTAATTTTAATGTTTAACTGATGAAAGATGAAGAAAAAAAAGAATTAGAACAAGAGTATGAGAATTTAAAACTTCTCGCTTCATTTCACGAGGCCTATGGGGTTCCTGAAAATGCCAAAGAACGGGAAACGCTTATAAATGACATACTCGATCGGATGAACGAAATCCAAGAGAAATTAAAAAAGTTGTAATTAACATCCCTCCCTTCGGGGAGGGACAAACATTAAAAGCTATGATAGATTGGAATGATTGCCTGCCAACAAAAGAAATGCAGGCTGACTTTGAAAGATTCAAAGAACTAAAAACCACAGAAGAAAAAGAAGCTTTCAAAAAGGAAATGCAGGATAAATATAATAAACTACCGGAAGCCCAAAAGGAAGCCTACAAAAAAGCATCTGAAGCTGGGCTAAAAGCAACGGTAAATGCCTGCAATGATTATATAGAAAGAGTGGAAGAAGCCATATTACGTGATAAACTTGGAGAATTGCCCGAAGCAATCTCATTCAGTTATATTGCAAAGAAATATTTTGGTAAAAGTAGAAACTGGCTATACCAACGTATTAACGGAAATATAGTCAACGGGAAAAAGGCTCGCTTTACTGACAATGAACTCAAAACGTTCCTGAACGCTTTGAACGATGTTAGCGAAATGATTCATCAGACATCATTAAAGATCAGTTAAGCTCTTATTTGACACCATCCCTGCATTTGAGCCGATGCAGGGATTTTTATTGCTTTATCAAAAAATAGTAGTATCTTTGCAACATCAAGATAATACGGACATAATTCGGATTATTTTGGTTTGACTTTGGTGAGGGGGTGGTTCCCCTCACTTTTTTTATGCCCCTACCGAACTTTTCATTTATATGTTAGTACTATCTTATGTAAGCCTTCTTGAGAGTGTGTTGATTGTGTGTGTTGTTGATCGGAAGGATTACAAAACAAAGAGGTAGCTTATTCGGCTACCTCTATTTTATTATTTTCTAATTTCAAACGGAATTCTTGAAGTTTAGATTAAAAGAAACTTATTTTCTTTCAAATCGGCTCAAAAGTTTTATTTTAGAAAAATAATCATTCCAATACTCATTTGATGATTGAGGATTAGTTCTGTCATTGTATAAATAAATACGATTAATTTTCCCATCAGTATCTCTCTCTACAAACTTTTCATCTCCTGCAATTTCAAAAAGCTTCTTTTCTGTTACTTTCTCATACTCTGTATGGATGGGAATATTCCCAAAAGCATTATCAGAATTTATATCTACCGGAGAATCCTCTCTTTCATTCCATCCAAGAGGTAAATACTCCCGGTTGAAAGCAGACCATCTACCTTTAGAATCTCGGACAATGCCATAAGGAAGATTAATTCTAAAAAAATCAGTTAGTGCCATGATGCATTTTTTTTTATTAATAATTATGTAAACTGTAATACAAAGATAACATATTGTTAGTCATTAGCACTTCGTTAGTACACCAAATTCATGATATTAATAAAAAAAGCCCTGACTACACTTAGTCAAGGCTCATCCTTTTTGGAGTAAATAACGTATTATCTCTCAAACCCAAAATCTAGCAAATCTTCCACGTAGAGAGATGATACAACAGACATCCACGTCTGTACACAAATATAGGAATTATAAATGAGATGAGCAAAAGAAAAGCCCCGAATCAGTAAGACGCGAGGCTAAATATCCTATAATACAAAATACTCATCATTCCTCTTTCTTCGTATTTTCCTTTAGATCCTCAGCAATTGAAGTTAAATTCATTGTTGGAATATTGACAGCATCAATCCCTGATAATACTGTTAATGAAGAAACATATGCTCTAACATAAGGAAATATTATTGCTGGAGCATTTTTATAAAACATATCACTTAACGTTTTCTGAGTAATATCTGAAGAAAATTCATACGTGGCAACTACTTGCACAAAAATCTTTAATGCTTTATTTTCGTCTACAATCTTTGTAATCAATGTCAATTCAAACAGATTGTCTTTTTTAATAAGCCCTTTAACATCAAAACCAATATTTCGCTCTGAACTGACTTCCTCTCCATTATAATCAAATATGGATTTATCAATTACATAATTTTTAAGTCTAAACTTAGACACAATCGCTTTTCTTTCCATTTTCTTATTATTTAAGCGGCCAAATCAAAATTGTAATTATCCCACTTCTTACAAGTTGCAAAGATACCAGATTCTATTTTCTTAAAATTATCATCCTTAAAATCAAGAATATAATCCTCTAAGTCAAGAATAAAGCTGTCATCTTTAATCCATTCAATATTTTTTTGTCTAACTTGCCCAATAACAACTGCATTTTCTGAGCATCTATAAAATTCTGTTCCATTTGAGAATATTACAGACTCATTAAACTTTTGCTCAAAATCACAAGAAAAGTTATACTCTTCATTAGCATATTCTTCACTTCGTTCTATAGAATTTGCTGGGAGAACTTCAATACAATATGCAAGTAATTTATGAGAATATTCATAACGAAAAGTAATCCAATCAAACTTGGCTATCATTTCATTGAGCCATGCAGCAATGTATTCTTTTTCATTCATAAAACAAACTCCTTTTTTATTTTTTTTATTAGCGCATCAGCCTGTTCATACATCCCAAGACTATCAACATCCTCAATTTCATCTTCTAAGTAATCAGCTTTCCTTCTAAGGGCCTTGGCTGCATCAAATGATCTTTTAATTGATTCTTTAGTTTGGATACTCCTTAATTGATATAATATCTCATCTCGAATATATATATGACTGTCTTTATCCTTTGGCTCATTTTGCTTTTCATAACTAATATGGCACTTTTCGTTAAGTGCATATTTCATTATTTGCAATACAGCATAATAAGAGCAATGTACGCTAGAAGTAAACTTCTTATTATCATTAAGAAGTTTTGCGGCTTCTAAGTTCTCTTCTGACTTATACTTAATGAGACTCATTAATTAATAACAACTTCTACTGAAACTTTGTTTTAAACAGATTTATCGAATTAGCTTTATCGCTACTTTTGTTGCGACAAAGCTAAACATTTAATTTTTAAGAAACAAATTTGATTTTTCAAGGATATTTTGTACAAAACTTATACGCATGGATGATTGATTGATTGATTGATGAGTTAAAAACGACGTATAATCCTGTTATTCAAATAAGTACAGACTTTATTTATCCCTATAAATGAATAATATATTCACCTTGTTACTGACGTAGTGTTAATACATTTTTAACATAAAAACATCGCAATCATCGTTAATATTGATGCATTACTGTCACAAATGTGTAGCAAGAAATCAAAAAGCTTGTGATTCACAAAGATCTCTAATCAAGTGCTATTTTATTTTAGACCTATATACCATCCAACCAACAATAAACAAACCTATTATCCCTATATACACTTTATCCTTATGTAAATCCCACCATGATAGTTCTACGACAGTTTCTTTTTGATTCAGCAAAACATTAACCTTATTACTAATAGTATCAAGTCGATTCGAGAACTGCTGCAAAGTAATGGATAATGTTTCATCAACTTCTGTTCTTTCCTGATCCTGCTTGGATGCAGTAGTAGTACTTTCTTTAATCGGATATTGCTTTCCAGTTGAATCCGGAGACGACAAGTAAACTGTTTTATTCTCAATCTTCAAATCACTCAATTTGTCAGTAGTAATCTTGGTTTGCTTATTCACATCCAACCGTAGTGATTCTATCAAGTTTTGCAGATACAAGAAATCCCCTGAATAGTCAATCTGCTTCTCCGTCTCCATGTTCCGAGAAGTCTTACAAGAAGTAAACCATATTCCCGACATCAGGAATATGGTTATATAAATCAAGGCTTTCATAATCCCAGGTATTTAACGATTCCTTCAATATGTATCTGAGCAACTGCATCTTTACCCTCCCGAGACAAAAGGTACTCAACGTCCTCTTTATTGTCCTGGAAGAAGTTCTCTGTTAATACAGCCGGACAATTAGTATCCCGACAGATGGCAAGATTCTGTTCCCAGTATTCCCGTCCGGGCATCTGCTTTCGGACGGGAACCGGAATACATTCTGCTACTTGTCCCAGGCAGTCTGCTAATTTTTTGCTGTTACTAGAAGCATTATTCGATACAAACACGCTCCAACCTTTTGCGCTCATCCAAGAACTACCATTGCCGGCTGCATTACAATGAATAGATACAAGGATAGCTTTTTTACCTGCTTCCTTGTAAATAGCATTAGCCCGTCGGCATCGCTCAGACAATGGAACATCTGTATCCTCTTTAACGATGCGCTCGGCATCAATTCCCAACTTGCGCAATCCTACTACTACCATATCGGCAATCTCTCTTGAATACGCCCACTCTCTCAATCTTCCGTCCGGTGAACGTTTACCAGGTGTATTTTCACCGTGACCATTATCAATCAATACTTTCATATCTTTTCCTCTTTATCTAATTCGTTCTCGATTCTATCAATAATTCCCTGTACATGTGTAGGCGTGGCCCGTTTAAATTCAAAGCGTATTACATGATAGATAATACGAAACCCTTTGTTTTTAGGATAAGCAATAATTAGATTCTTAAATGCGTTCTGAAGATACACATAAGAGAACACATACGTAATAGTCTTAATAACTAACAATGAGTTCTCACCGTCTCCTATCAAGGTCATAAAGGAGAAGACTACCTCAATGATTATAAGATAGAGGAGAAGTTCGACCAAGGCATTTTTAAACTTATCCCACTTAAAGTTTTTACAACGTATAATTGAAACACCATCAGCCCTCATTCCGCACCAAATATTAAATCCAAACATTACAACTAATGCTATAAGAAAACCTTTAGTCGGCGTTAAATAAGCAAGAAGAGAACTGAACATCGAAACGAAAATAATTCGTATCTGGTCTACATTAAATAACTCATATAACCATCTCATAATATTAATCATAAAGTTACTACCAATATTGAAAACACAGTAATCAGCCCAGGAAGCAAAACAGTAGCTAATGCGTCAAGCCAATCAAAGATGAACCCGCACTTTTTCTGAATGTACTCAACCACTATTGCGGCAATGGCGGTTGTCGTTAAAGAAACAATAGCAGATTTACAGAAATCAATGCCTAATAGAAGGAAACAGAAAACAAGCATTACAACAAAGACGAACATCCCGGCTTTGACGTGTGCCGGTCGGTTAGATTGCAAAAGCCAATCATACAATACTTTTATACCCATACTCATAGCGTTTAATTATTAATAAAATATTCTGTATGGAACAAATGTATTGAGTATAATAACGAGTTTTACAAAAATGGAAAATCTTGGAAATCAATTCTATGATAAATATCTATAAAACAAGACATTATAATTTTCACTTTTTCCATAAATAAAAAAGGGATGCTTGATAAGCACCCCTAAACAACCAACAGATTGAACTATTAATCCGTAAACATATACACGGAAAGATCAACCTTTTCTATTTCGTCTGAAATCGTATCTCCATACATTGTAAGACACACCCGATAACGGTCAATACTTCTTTGAATCTGTTGCAAGGTAGGTTTCTCGGGATATTCCGAACTGGCAAAAGTTACCAGTTCTTCACCATTCTCACTGGTACCAACCACCCGGAAGTGATGACGTACAATCCAAGTTCCGTCCGGCTGTTGCTCGATAGGCTTAGCAATCCCACGCGGTAAGATATTTTTTTGATCCATGTCTTTTGATATGTTTAATTAGTTGTTTTCTATGGTTATATTTATTCTTCAATACAAACTTTTCAAAATGTCCTTCGATATAAACATATTCCCACCATTCAGGAAGTAACATCGCTGCAATTCTACGGCGGATATTGTACGTTGCAAAGTGTTTCATCAGGCCATAATAAGAGTTCATCGTACTCACAAACTTCTCAACATACGCTTCTGCAAATCCATTTTCAGCTATTCTATTAAATTTCCTGACAGCGTTATATGTGTTACCAACCACCCTGTCAGATACATAAATTCTACCAGGCAAAATGAACGCCCCTACAAACAAGACTCCTTTTTTATAATGCTGAAGATACAGTTTGCGTGGATGCAACCGTAAAAGGAGTTGTTCTTTCAGGAAACCATCAAGAAGATGGACTTTGGACAATATTTCTTCCGGTGATTTCACTACGATACAAAAGTCATCAACAAAGCGTACATAATACATGAATCCCAGTATTTCCATCACGAAATAATCATATACAGACGCCAGAAAGTTGGCTATGAGTTGCGACGGCAGGTTCCCGATAGCCACTCCCCTGTCAGGGTCATTATGAAACAGACTTTTATTACTGGGAAGTTTGTCCCACATGGAGACGGGAGAGCGTCTGATACACTTATTTTGTGGACAATGAAAGATAGTAACGGCTAGAAGGTAAAGCAAACATTCAATATCATCGCCTTTATAATTGTCCCTTACGAATATGTTCAGCATTTCCCATACCAACGATTTCGAGATAGACATGAAGAAACTGAACAGGTCATCTTTGAAAATGTACGCATCGGCAGTATAATTCTCACTGACCTCGACTATCATGTTATTCAGATAGTGCACGGCAGACAAGCATCCCTCACCTTTCCGGCAGTTCTTGGAGACGTTTCCTTGTTCCCGGAAGCGTTCCTCTAAGATCGGCTCGATACGAAGAGCGATCCAGTGATGGACAACACGATCAATGAAAGCGGCGGCAAAAACCTCCCGATATACCGGGTAAGTCCGTATGAATACTTTTGAAAAGTCCGGTACATATTCACCGTAAATAATAGAATACCATAGCCGCACCAATGCGGACTGATAATCATTATAGAACTCAACACAATCCGTACTCGTTCTTTTCTGCCTGGCACAATCTTCGGATGCTTCGAAAATACTGCTAAGAAGTATGTCATAGATTATATTACCTGTTGCGGCGAGGGGACGAACCCGGTTCGCGTTCTGGCGGTTGTTCGTGTTGACGTTGCCGTTGTTGAAGTTCACGTTCCAACTGCTGGAAGCCGTTGCATCCGCTATCTTAGTCTTTCCCGGCTCATCACCGGGGGGATGCCCAATAAATAATTCTAATTGCTCACTCATAATCCCCTTGGCGATTATGACTCCGGCTTTGCGACTTGTTGCGATCCGTTAGCTTTTTGCCGTTGGAGATCTGCAACCGTTTTTTTGTACCAGCCGGTACTTTGCTTACCGATGCTCTCTGCAAGCAGACAGATTTCGGCTGTTTGAGTCAGGCTGGTCAAATGTCGTTCTTCACACACTCTTAGCAGTAATTTCAATGCATCAAACTCACACAAAAACTTCATCAGATAATCTGCACGGTGCTCAAGGTTCATATCTGTATTTGCATAACGGATATATTCGCAACAATGGACGGCAAGCATCATCAACTCCGTACCAAATTCATACCGGAACGCCTTGGGGAATTGTTGCCGGGCATCAATGATAAGATTCAGAAGCTTATACATCGAATTTGATATAGGAAGGTCTTGTGTAAGTGCCATGTTAATTTTTTAATATTTTAATGTATGTATTAGAGGGCGCAAAGTTAATAACTGTAAAGTAATTAACACAATTTTAGCACAAAAAAGTGAAACTGAAAAGCCCCTACCGGGGCTTTTATTTAGCTAACTCTCTAAGGGATAAAGAATTAAAGAGATAAAGTGTTTATTGCGGCGAGCGGACGAACCCGGCTCGCGCCCTGGCGGTGGTTCGTGTAGACGTAGCCGTTGAAGAAGTACACGTACCAACTGCTGGAAGCGTCATATTCGGTACTAGACCAATACCAGTCGTTTGTAAATATATTTTGATTGCCAAACATAGAAGTTATGAGCTCATTGATTTCGGTTTTATACTTGGCCATAAGCATAAGTTCACCCAATGCGGGCAGGTTCCACACGGTTGTATCTTCAATTCCGTCAGATTCAAGCGTACAGGCTTTATAGGCTCTGGCAACTTCGGCGGCAGGGGCGCCGACAGTTCCCTGGGTGTCCTTGACGCCTGCAAGGGTTTCTATTATAACATCGGTATTTTCCTTGCCGTCGAAGGTATCATAGAGTCCTTGGTTACCACTGCCGTAGTTTTTCAGGCCGCGTAGGTCAGTTCCGTAGCCACCCCATTTGAACGTTTTATTGCCGCCTGCGTCAACGCAGTCGCTTTTGGCGATAATGAACTGGTGGCATTCGGCGCGAAGTCGGATGCCGATACGGATATACTTGGAGCGGTTATTTGCGCTCATGGAGTTCCATTCGGAAGCCGTGAAAAAGACTTGTTCACCGTCTTCAATCCGGAGCGTAGCCAAAGAAAGGTCAAGAAGCGTACCTGACCATTGCATATATTTGGCGATGTCGCTTGCGGGGGTGTTTTCATTCACGGTTGTAAAACCTATTGATTTTAAGGCTTCTATCTGGTCTTGTTTATTCAAGCGCAGAAGCATGGCGTTGGCGATATTTTTATCCATTTTATTGTATAATATTAAGTTAATACTATTCGGAAGCAACAGCTCTCACATGAAGAAGGGCTGAATTTTTGTTTTGATTCGTAATACGCCCGGTATTCAGTTCGAACGCCCAGGCGGAGTTAGTATCCCAAATTGTTGATGACCAGTAGTATTTATCAGTCATCAGCATACTGTCACTACTCCAAAAGGTACGCATCATCTCATTGATTTTATCCCGGTAGCGGTACATCAGAAGCATTTGGCCAGATGAAGGAAGGAACCAGTTGGATTCATCCTCGATACCGTCACTTTCCAAAGTGTAGGCACGGTATGCACGGGCGGCTTCGGCAGCCGGCGCACCGATTACACCGCTATTGTTTTGGTCTTTCAGGCCAGTGATAATCAGGTCGGTATCTTCCTCACCCGTGAAGCAGCCGTACATGGCACCCAGTCCTTTTTGGTTCAGGCCGTCTATGGCTTTACCCTGACCGCCCCAATAGAAGGTAGTAGTCATATCGGCATTATAGCACTCCTGGGCGGCGATTACGAAGGAGTGTCCATGGGCACGGATACGAAGCCCGCGTTTGATATACAGTTGCTTATTAGCGAGCGTAAGGGAGTTCCATTCGGCAGCAGTAAAGTATGCCTTGGAGTTATCCGAAATACGATTACAGGCAAGATGCAGATCAAGCAGACCGGCGGCCCACTTGATACGTTGTCCAAATTCAGATGCGCGGGAATTCTCGGTGACATCCGAGAAGCCCACGGCGTTCAGTGCTGCCACTTGTGCCTGTTTATTCAAGCGAAGCAGCGTTGCGCTTTGTTCATTCGTCATAGTTACTTGTTGATTAAATCATTAATATCCATATTGTCTTCAGCGAAGCGTTCGAGATATTCTTCGTAGGTTTCGCCGTTATAATATTCAAGGACTTCATTGATGTTGTCCAGCGTTACGTTATCGTAGTACGGTTCTCCGCCATAAGACTCATTATTGAACCAGTTGATCAGGTCGATGTAGGCATCTATGACGGTAAGGATGACAAGGCCGTCGATACCGGATTCAAGGGATTCGATTTCATCCGTTTCACGGATAACTGTCAGTTCATACGTGCCGTTGACTACCGGTTTATCCTGTCTGTTGCCGTCCTCATCCATTCCGGCAACTCCATATTCGAGAATGGCAAGAAGCTCGGAGCCGTCAGCCTTCAGTGTCATGTTCGAGATACGGAGCATGGAAAGTTTACGGGATGCCGTTTGTGAAGCGAGGACGTCACGGAGCATCTGAATGGCGTCAAGTTTAGGCGACGTTTCAAGACGCAGGCGTTGGACGTTCGGCATGGATTCTATTTGCAGGCCGGACGGGGCGGAAAGACCTGTATAGGTCAGTTCAGGAAGACCGACAAAACGGAGGCTTGTCATTGTTGCTGGAAGAGAGATGTCATTAATCGGAGAAGTCTCTGCAAGAGTGATGTTCTCCAGTTTGCTACCGGACGCATTGATATGGGCGATACGTGGGCATTTGTCGGTGACGAGCGTAGCGATTTGTGTGTTCCGGATATCGAGTGATACGAGGAAGGGCATTTCGCCGCAGTTCAGCGAGGTAAGCGGTGCGTAAGAACCGATGGATTGTTCTGTATGGGTGTCAGAGCCCAAGATAAGGGTTTCCACAAGTTGCATGGCGGAGAAGCTCACCGTACTTGACAGGGAGATTTCAGACAGGTCGAGCAGCTTCATGCGGTCAGCCTGATAGATATACAGCAAGGCGCCTTCCTCATGTGAGAAGTTGGTGAATACATATTCTTCGCCCGCTTCAAGGAAGCAGCTTTCGGAAAGGTTGCCGCTAGCGTCATTGCCGACACCGAAGTAACCGTTTTTAGCAGCGACAATCCGGATGGTGGCGTTTGATTTGGAAGATACGCGCCCGGAAATTACACCGCTGAAGAAATCACCGGTTTGGAAATAGCCGTCACGAATACGCCAACGTCTTTCGATGAAAGACGGAAGGGCGGTAAGTCCAAGACCTTGCAGGGCATAGAAGTAAATAGCATCAGAGGTGGCGGTATAGGAGATGTATTTCCGTTCACCGTCGTAAGAACTAACCAGTTTCTGCCATTTTTTGAGCCGTTTGTCAATGAAGAAATGCGTAGCTCCTTCGGGTGAGAACGGGTGCAGGGTGACGCCGTCAATGGTCGCCTGAACGTTACGCATGGCGGCGGCAACGGTACGCAGGGAGAGTTCCGTACCGGATGAGTCAGTCCACACTACTTGCTGGAGATAGATGTTATTAAACAGAACGGAGCCGTAGCCAGCATAAGGGTTAGTGAATGTTTCATCGCTCGTCCGGTTGGGGTCCACCTCGGCGTCAACCGTGCAACCACCGTCGTTGTCCTTGCTATTGAGCGTATCACAGTCATAGATTTTATTCAGGTACATGCGCATGGCATCCTCGGAGCTGTACACACCGTCTGTTACGGAAGCATACTCTTCCAAGAACCACATCGGCTGCATATTCTTGGCGCGTTGGTCAGTGGCGGCAAGGTAGTCGGTGAAGATGTCATAACTCAAGACACTTTCTGGGCAGGCGTATTTATACAGGTTTTCCTTCCATGTTCTTTGCCAGTTCCCGCCTTTGGAGTAATCGCAGGAATCACAGAAGCGCAACCATCGGTAGAGGTTATACGGCACTTTCTTACCCAAAGCGTAATCAATGGCGAGCTGGTCATCATCGACAAGCGATTCAAAGTAGTAAGTCCATGCCGGGAAGGTATCAGCAGAGATAGTTCCGTTATCCACGAGTTTTTGAACCCATGAGGACTTGTCCGTTTTCATGGCCATCATATCCTGAACAGAACCGACGCCCTGAAACCAGTCCATACCTTGGTAGTTAAGAAGTTCGAAGCCTTCAACCGGATTCAGGATGTCACCGGTGACATTCCATTTGCCGTTTTCATACTTCATGGAACCGGACTGCTTTTTCCAGACACCATCCTGGTACCTCATTATCCGGTATGAGCTGCCACAATACAGGGAAAGCAGGTACACACTGTCCGTATCGAGGCCGTCAGTCTGTTTGAAGCGTATCTCAATTGCGTCTAAAGTTTCGTCAGGAGTACCGAAGAACTCTATGAAGTCACCATAATTCAGGCAACCTTTGTTATAGCCGGGGGTATCTTTGAAGCCGAGGGCAAACTGTTCCCCTTTGTCTTCTTTCCAGTTGCCTTTGGCATGGAAATAGACGTTTTGCAGGCTGTCATCCTTACACCGATAGGTGGCTACCGGGTGATTGGCGGTAGAGTGGTTCATCTGCAAATCTTCGATATGCAAGTCACCGCTGTCAAATGTTCCGTCAAATGCACGTTGGACAGGTGTCATATAGTTACCACCCAAGGCACGGTATGTAACGTTCATCATTTCACAGGCGCCGCAGTCGTTCGCATTGCCGGAATCGGAGTAATCGACTTTTACGGTAATGACATCGACCGGGATTGTATTATCACCGACCTGTACTTTGTTGATGGCAGCCAAGGCTATTGCACGGCGTCCTTCCTCCGTCGTATCGTCCGGATTAAGTAATATGATTCGAGTGTCCTTGTTTTTGCCTTTGCTCTTGGCGAGGTAGTAGCGTTTATTCTTTACCGGGCGTTTGGCAGAGGTGGTTCCCTGGTTGCGGGTTTGGACACTCACGGCCTTGAAGTTACGCCACGGGCGTTCGGGGTCAAAGTAATAGAGCGTGATGTATATCTTCGTACTGGTGGAAGTGGTGCCGTCCAGTGCTTCTATATCGGAGCCTTCATAGGGGCATTCGACAATGTAAGGCATACCGCGTGAATAGATTTCGGCAGCCGACGGGCGGCTTTGGGTACTACCCTCGGCTGTCTGGCTTTTAAGGATGTCCTCAAAGGCGTATTCCTTCACCATTACCTCTGTATCGGTCAGACGGACAAGGTAGTTCTTGAACGCCTGTGCCCATTCCATATAGGAGTTCCAGGCCATCATGTAATAAAGATACAAATCACCCAGTTTGCCATCCATCGTTATATACTTGGTCTGAATCAGGGAGCCGCCGCCCGGAACATAACCAAGGCAGGCGACTTCCTCACCGCTGAGGAAGAGTTTCATCATGGAATACCGTGTGCCGTCACGTTCAACGTAGTTGCTTGCAGGTTCAACAACCACGGCTACGGTTATCTTTTCACCCTGTCGATAGGCGCGTTCTTCACGACGGGAAACGCCATTGTTACAGAAGATGCCGACCACCCGGCCGGTGACATAGAAGCCGGCACCGGACGTTTCGTCATAGCAGCTAAGGAGCAGGGCATCATCATCGGTCACGTTCTTGGAAGCGAAAGCGAACTGGATGGCGGCACCGTTGGATTCGATGGACGAGCCGGCAAACGGGGCATGGTTTAATGACACGCCCACATTCTCGGCTACGCGAAGGCAGTTCTCACCCAAGAATGTGCCAAAACCGTTGGTAGTCCAGTTGGCACCGTCCACTTTCATTTCATAATTACCGCTGACAATGCTATGGTCAGTTTCCTGATTGGTACGGGATGAGAAGTCAAAGTTATAGATGGCGCCTTCTTTTATGGCGGCGTCAATGGCGGAACCGCTAACTGTCACCCGGACAGGTTCGCTAGTCACGTCCTTGCATACGGCAGTATAGTTGACCGTATCGGTGCCGTCAGCCTTGTAGCCCTGCAGTTGTTGTTTGACCTGATAGGTTTTGTTACGACTGGCAGCAATTTGTGTTACCTGCACGTTATTGGCTTTCACGCTGACGGGTGAAGTCATTTCCAACGGGTCATAACAGGCAACATCAAGTTCTACGGTTTCGTACAGTCGGACTACTCCACCGTTTTTATCATCGTATCTCAAGGCGACAAGAGGTGTGGAACTATTCGGGTCAATTACCATGACAGCCGTGTAGATGACATTTCCTTTCACTCCGGATGCGACATCCGTTCCTTGGATGCGCAAGGGATAGGTACCGTGTTCTAGGCCGAGGGAAGCAGGGCGGATTACAACGGAGTGCGAGTAGTTGTCATTTACAACGGTGGTAGACAGGGATTGCCATTCACCATTAATCTTGATGTCAACCTGGGCACTGATACCTTTATCAGAGGTGTTGTTTCCGAACTTATAGAGTGGAAGGCTGAAACTTTCAGTTGTCGGAGTAAGCAGAGTTTCAGGGGTATAGTTGAGCACCTGCACACAGGTACAGGTAATATCAACAGCTGTTACATTGACATTCTTGGAACCGGTGTTGCCGCTTTCGTCAGTGGCTATCAGCTTGAATTTCCGAGTACCGGCAGCCGTAAAGTATGTGGTGAAGTCCAGTTCAAAGGAGAAGTCCTTCATGTCACCGGAAGATGCTTTGTTGACGGTTTCAGTCCAGACGGTAAGCCCGCTTTCACGGTCTACGAGTTCCAGTTTCTCAATCAGGTTGTCAGAGGATTCGACACCGTTCGAGGTCACGGAACGAATGGCGGCAAAGGTTCGTAGCGTGGAGCCGTAAGAGCCATAGACAGGTGTCGACTGGAAAGCAATGGCAACAATGGTACCACCAGTTTGACCGCCGCCACCCGTGCCGATAGCGAACTGCACTTCATCGCCAAGGGTTTCACCGGCAGCGTTCTTCATCTGAAGTTTTACAATGCCTTCTGTTTCCACGTTTACGTCGAGGTTAGCCGGAACATAGGCATAGGCGCCACCAGTTGAAAAGGCGTCCTTTCCCCCTTCCGCCGGTTCATCGGAAGTTTCAAAAACGGAACCGCCACCACCATTCCCGAAGGGTTTCCAAAGAGAAGGGGTCGCAAAATCGGACACAGCACCCTGGAACTGCCGGGTTTCCATTTCATACTCGCCTGTTTTGTAAGTAATGATGAGACCCGTTCGCTCATATTTGACGCCAGATTCCTGTTGATAGGAGACAATGGCGGCAATAGCGGTTTCAAGGGTATAGTAGCCGTCTTTCAATGGGCGGATCTCATCAACAATGACGATGGGGTGTGTTACATCGTCAGCGGGCGTGCCGCTCTTCATATCCTCAAGGGCTTGCTTATCCTCGGCGGACAAAAGGCCGGCTTGTTCAAGGGTAGCAGAAGGCAGACGGAAGCTGTCATCCGTTTCTTTACCGGTTGTTTTGGACACTTTCTTAAAATACACATCGAGATAGGAAGCGTCAGACAGGACGGAGAAAGAACCCGGTTTGATTATATCGGAAGGGATATTTTTCATTGTATCTTCCAAAGACTTTCCACGGTTGCCGGGGAAAGCTTCTTCTTCACCTTCCCCAAGAGACAACGGTTCAGGCAGACATTCAGAAGGAACTTTACTTTCTTCGTTCAAAGGAGCGATACCGTTCGCTTTTCCTATCCTTTCCTCAAAGTCATTTATTACAGAAGTCCATTTGCCCCATGCAACACTCTCATTGGAAACAATACCTATTCGTGAGATTGTACAAACTGTACCTAAATATACACCTTCGGCATTGTCTGACATGGTAGCCAGTTGTATACACGAAGTGAATGATTGACAAACCTTATTAAGCTCCAACCGTTCAATTTGTATATTTACAGGAATCTTAGACGAATCAACAGACAAAATACACCGATAATTCCCAATAGAAGAATCCCCGGAATACATTGTTTTTAATTTATCTTTAAAGCTACCAATAGTAGTAAAAGAGCCAATACTTTTAAATGGGTCAGTCAAAGGATTGGATTTATCAGACACTCCTGTTATACGTTTCAATAACTCGGCGTCTCCATCCGATAAATCTTTTGCAATCTTATTGACATTCTCCACTAATGCATCAAAATCCCCATTCACCATTTTAGCAATGGTACTTGAAAGCAAATCAATAGATATTTTCCGACCACCACTAACTTCAACATACATATCTCTAGATAGCTCTGTTGTATCAGCCAGTTGTTCTATTGTAAGACTGTTTGTCTTCAACGCTTGCAGCACAAGGCTAATAATTTGTTGTTTCTCTGACTCTGTCATTTTATTCTATCTTTATTGTTTAAAACTATTATATTAATTTGATGACGGATCAGAAACTTCATCAGAAGCAACAGGTAACGTATCAACAAATTCACCGTCCCAAGTCACCTCATAATAAGTCCTATCATCAGTTCCTTTCAAGAACTCTAATATACCTCCTGATAATAAATCAATATCGTATGAACTTCCCTTTTGAGAAAATTGAACTTCATTCGAATAACCTCCCAAGACAACTGTAATCTGATTAACTTCCGAAGTTACGACACCAGCGCTTGTGAGATTAAAAGGTATCATGAACGTCACCCCACTATTAGCCGGTTTATCCAAAATCACTTTACAACTATAATTATGAGATGTAAAAAGACTAGTCATAATCTTCTGATAATGCACATACAACTTACCGGTGATTACTGACGTATATTCTTCTACAGCTTCACCACCAGACTTTATGCTCCTCAACTCTCCACTGTCAGATGTTATCCTATAAGTATCATTTTGAATTCTTCTTATAGACATTTGGTTGTTCCACTCCAAAACAGGATTAATCGTTTTTACCCTCTGTAACATTTGATTGAATACAAAACTCTTCAATCCTTCGATTTGCTGGTTAAGTTCCGGAACATTACTTTCCTTTCTTGCATATCGAATACCATCAAAGTAGACGTAATTACAGCATAAGACACGATTCAATAATTCAGCAAACCATACAGGGCATCCCATCCCATTTCCAAGCGTGAATAATATAGTTGTATATTCGTGGCTGAATAGCTCAACAATATCCTCATCAGAAGTCACGAACTGCTCATTATCCACACCGAACGTCCATCCGTTATCTTTGAAACCACCAGGAACTCGAAAATCAAAAAAGTATTGCATCCCATCTATCCACCAGACAGCATCAAGACGCTGCTTATTATCTTTCATTGAATACTGAATAAGGCTGGTTTCTGATAACTCACACTCATCATCCGTAACTTTAAAAATCTCACTCGTATTCCCATTAACTGTTACAGTATAATATCCACATGGAAGCAATGAAATGTTATAGAAATAGAGAATCTTATCATCATTCATCTTCCATGAGCTTAATGATACAAGTGTAGATATATTACTTAAAAGATTATTAATGTAAACAATAGGCTCCTGCTCTTTGGGTGTCAAAATCAATTCAACAAAAATCCTGTCTGTACGTGCGAATAACTGCACATATTTACTTTTCGCTCCAAATTTATCGGTAGACGGAGAAAAAAACAGTGGGGTAAACGGACTTATAATCATATTCTAGGCTTTTGTTATTGAACGGACAAATAAATCATACTTCACTCCCTCGTTTCTCTCAACTGTACTACTCACCTCTTTGATGTAACCTTCGTAAACAAGGCCACCTTTTTGAATCTTAATCGTTCCATCATCTGTTTGTGGAATATCCTCATCAAAGGTTGTAAATGAAACATCTCCACAAGTGACCAAATGCTCTTCAAGTATAAAGTCATCAGTTAATTTCACATCATTGACTATAACATTGCTATTCCCATCCGAAGAAGCATAATGAAGAGAATCAGCGAACATGCCAATATACTTAGCATTAGCTTTCAACATAGCTTTCTGCCAATACATAACATTAAACATTGCATCAGGATTTAGAACACCTGCAATCTTCCAATCCGCATTCCTTTCTAGTACATATTCCGCTTTCCCAATAACCTTATTATAAGCGAGCATTGCGCCAACGATAAACACATCATTATCACTTTCGTTATCAGTAGAACTACTTCCCCTTTTCTGTGACACGATTTCCAAGCCATAAGCATCTGCACGATAAGGGCTCACTAACTCTAGTGTATTATCTGTTACTTGCAATCCAGTAGTATATTCAGCAGTAAATCGAAATTCATCACGACCATTCAAGCATTCATAATCAACTTTATCATAACCAACTTTAACTCGTGCATATATCCTAGAACTGTCTACTTTAAATTGAAAATCTGAAATGTTTCTTGATATATTCTTATTACCATTAAAAGTAAATAAGCTGTCACGATGGACAAACTTTACAATATCCCCCTCAATCTTCTGAACAAAGCCAAAACAGGCTTCCATCCAGTCTACAAACTTCGTATATGAGGTATATAATTTAGCAGACAATATCCCACGAATACTTTCGGCAGCCAAAATAAGGCAATTGTCCAACCGATTGTCTACACCGGAAGCTATCTCGCCTTTTATACCCCCTTTACCACCATTCATACTTTTGAGCAAACTATTCAGAACAGTAATAGGTTTTACCACATCTATATTGATAGGTGATGCTATTGAAGTCCATTTAATCTGTAGTGAATATTTAGAAAAATACACCTTTCCAGGTCCGTTAACATTCATATTACCTATCGGATCATGTATGACAAATTGAAGACATTCACCATCTTGAAGATCTATTGCATAAACATCCCGATATTGTTCGGGTCTATAAGTGTCTTTTTCTGTTGTATGTGTATTTCCTGAATAATCGGTATTTATCCAACTCGCAATAGTGCTTGTGGTACCGTTCCCATCAACTTTAGCAAGTGTCAACATTACATCTCCTCTGCCTAAATAAAAGTTGAATTCGGGGGTTATATATACCTTGACTGGTTTATGCGCCCTTAAAAAAGCAGGTACAGAAGTATCTAAAGTCACAGAATTTATTTCTACAGGACTATCTGATTCTGGTAAGTCTTTTTCTACGACTTCCAATGGAAGAGACTGGAATATAGTTTTTCCTGTTATATCTCTTGAGAAATCAACATATTGCCCTCCATCTTCTAAAGAGTATCCACCACATATATAGTTCGCGTAGTAATTAAACGGTAGTCTATCATAATAAAGCTGATATACATCTTTTATCTCATCTACCGAATATTCGTACTGCGTTCCTTTGTTAGCCTTTATGATATTAGCGACACTATCATCTATCGAATTAATAGAAACAGTATTTCCATCATAGGTCAATGAACCGA
Organism: Bacteroides ovatus; assembly: GCF_001314995.1. Classification (NCBI taxonomy): domain Bacteria; kingdom Pseudomonadati; phylum Bacteroidota; class Bacteroidia; order Bacteroidales; family Bacteroidaceae; genus Bacteroides; species Bacteroides ovatus. Next base: position 518,134 of record NZ_CP012938.1, on the reverse strand, counting down.
AATCCAGTCGGCAACTGAAGAATTCTTCATAAGTATGAGAATTAGTTATAGTATAAACAGTGATACTAGCATTAGAAGCTAGGTATTTGCTCAAATACTCCTCCAATATGAGATCATAGGCTTCTCCCACAAACTGGAATTTTGAAGTAAAGGTTCTAGTTATTCCTTCAAGTCCGGAGCGTTTACGGGAAAACTTTATTTCATCCCAATTCTGAATACAAGATTTGGGAATATCATAGGAAATACTATCAACGGTAAGTACATATTTACAAAGCATTTTAACTCCTTTTGAACGTTCACGAGCAAATATATAGAAAAAGCCAACCGGTTTTCCGATTGGCTAAATTCTTGAAAATCACGCATTACAAAACACAGATGTAAGCATCAGATTTTAAGCATATTACGAAATTATCTAGTAAAAATAGAATTTATAAGGTAACCGGAATCAACTTAAAAACTATGTATCAATATAGTCTTTATATAAGATTTTATTCACTTTCAACTTATAAACGTTATTAGGATCATAATCCATCTTAAAATACTGAACTCCTTCTCCTAAAATTTGCATTATATTCTTTACACTACTTTCAACGCATCTATAACCGAAATAAATCGCTTCAATCATAGAGTTCTTATCAAGAGGAATTTGAAGATGATCATCTTTACAGCTTGGGTCATAACTAATTAATCTTATTTCATTTTCATATTTCCATTCTGTAGATTTCCATATAAACAAACTATTTGTATCTTTCTTTTTAGTTAAAATATCACATTTCTCATTTTTAGAGAGATAATGCACCCTCTTTAAATATTTATGAGAATAACCATTACCCTGAGCCTGTTTTATAAATACCGTTGAAAGTTTATATCTAATACAAAAACCTTTATGAGCATCAGCATAATGAGACCACATGACCACCTTTCTTATTAGGTTATTATCTAAACTTAATTTTTTATTTCCGACAAAACTTCTAATTTTAAAATATTGAAAAGAGTCACTGAAAGGCTTTATATGAGCATTATTTTTACAAATTCTATTCAAATTACTTTCACTTGACCACAAAAGAAATAGACTATCAAAGGGGTCATTCATTTTAGAAGGATGACACACTGTTATAGTATTTGATATTAAATCAGACAAAGAATAAATACTCACACTTCTAAATGAATAAACAATTCCTGACTTTACACCGTCAAAATCAGACTTTAATTGGATAGAATAATACTGTGACTTTATGTAAAATTCAGTCGCTTTATCTTGTTCACCTAGGATTGCATATATTTCTCCTGCAGCTCTATAAACATATGCTTGCAAAGAAGGGAAAAAAGTTCCCAACTCACACTTTAAATCATTTTCATCATACGCTTCAATCATATGAATAGAAGTATTAATTTCTATCATTGCGTTAGATAAATCTTGCTTATCCAAATACACACGTGCTTTCAAATAATGTGCCTGATAACAATCTATATCATCCAACCTAGAAAAATACTCTTCTTGCGTTATTTTAGAACCATAAAATTCATTAGCAAGTACCTCCAATTCATTTGTGGTTATTATTTTTTCATCCATTATAGTTTATAAAAAAATTATTCAAAATTAAATATTCAAACATAATATATTTTCGTGATATTATAAAGTTAATTCTCTAATAAGTCACACTATTAATATTTGAATTCTTGAAGTAGCATTTTCCGACCAGAAGAAATACGACTTCTTACAGTTCCAACAGGAATGTTCAGGATTTCACTTATCTCATCATATGAATACCCACTAGCATAATACATCACACTATCAATACAACGGGATTTTTTAGCACACCGTTGTATTGTGGAAACCAAATCATCAAACAGTATTGAATGAGCTGTACAGTTAGAAATGGCACTTCCGTCTACCATATCAAGCCCTGTAAAATGTATAAGGGAATTTCTATTGTATCTTATTATATAAGTATTCCTCATTATAATAAGGCACCACGGTTGAAGTGGTTTAGAACAATCAAATTTATCACGATTCACAAGTAGCTTATAAACTGTATCACCGGCTAAGTCTTCAGCATCTTGCATGGAACAGCAGAATTTTCTTGCCACCTTTAATATCCAAGGATATATTTCTGATAATTCCTTTTCAAAGTCCATTGTCAGCCCTCCTTATTAGGTGTATCTTCGGTTCGCCATTAATGCACCTTTCCACATATTTCCGGTGCATGATACTTTGTTCGTGCATTTCCTTAGCAGAACGCTCGATTGAACTAATAAGAGTGCCTATATCGGGGGGCAATAAGGCAATCATTTTTTTTACCTCGGACACTTCTGCCGTTATCCGATTACACTTCGTCTCTAATGTACGTAATTCTGACAATAAAACATTGTATAAATGCCTATTTATACAATGGATGCTGTTTTTTCTATTCATAAAAAAGTCGTTTGTGATTCTAAAGGAGATGTACAAACGACTGTATGAAATAATTCGCTTTAATTAAAAATTAATCGAATTACAGCATATATGTAATACCAATATTATCATGTGCTTCTTTTTCTGATCGATATTTCAACATCAGCTTGATGAACGATATTCGCATAGACAGCAGCATTAATTACGCGGGAATCAATACTCATTTTAAAGAATGTCATTAGAAAAGCAATCTCTGCATCAAAAGAAGAACGAATTTGTTCAGGAGTAGCCTTACTTCCTTTATGTTCCTCACTGCGTCTCTCCTCATTCCGTTTTTGCTCAAAAATTGCAGAATGAAGTAAATAATCAAGCTTCGATATAACTTGCTCATCACTCATATCCCGGATATCTACATTTAGTTGGCCCAACACCTGACGAACATCATCATAAAAGCCAAGAGAAACAAGAGTCTGACATATACGAAGGCTCAATAGTTTGGCACGTTCCTTCACCATATCCTCTTTGTCCATAATCATAGCCTGCATACCTGAAGGATTAACAATGCTTCTGTATTCGATAATTAATTTAGATGCCATCTCTTTAAGCATGCTTTCAGACACAGATCCGCGACCCGAAAGCAAACAAGCATAGTTTCCACATGAAAGCTCAATGAAATCATTCAATGTTATCTGATTTAATCTTTCAATCATAGCTATTTCAGTTTAGACAACTTATACAGTTCAAAATCACGGTTAGACGCATCCTGACGCTGCATTTTAAGACTCTTCATCAAAAGGAGATTTGTTCTATCAACTCTTTTTTCTAATCGGGAATAATCATTGAAAACAATGGTGTCACCGGAAGAAGATGCAAAATATGTCGGTGAAAATGTAGGAAAGTCCCAATCCGGCATATCAAAATTAGAGATATCTACCTTATCAACATCAGGAAAGACTTGTGCACCTTTAGGAATATCAACTAAAGTTGGAGCATCAGGAGTAATCCATGCTTTTCCAGAATACATGATAACCTCATGTTTACCAGCATCACCAACTAAAGCGGTACCGCCAGGATGCCTATCATTACCTTTAGTACCGTCTGCATAGGAAGGAATAGGAGTTGCAAGAATAGTTGCAACCTGAATTGCTCCCATGGCACCAATAACAATAGATAAAGGAATATTCGGTAAAGCTTCAGTTATTGCCAGTGCAGTGGCTATTCCAGCTTGAGCGACACTAGTCGCCTTTTCCCAAATGGCTTGTTTACGTGCCATTTCTTGTTTTTGTTTTTCTAGTTCAGCATTTTTTGCTTCTGTCAAAGATTTTGCAGCACGTTTACGCGCTTCTGCTTCTTCTTCGGAAATAGCACCTGACTCTGCCAGTTTATCAACCCGTTCAACATCTTTATCATATTTTTCATCATTAGCATCCTGCTCTTCCTCTATCTTATCAATTTGAGCATCATAAAGTGTAGAAACAAGATTTCCAATAGTCCCTACAGCTTGTGATGCAGTTTGCAACCATTTTTTGAGATTCTTTTGGCGTTCTTTTAACGCTTTATCTTCAGCTTTAGTAATATTTTGAATAGCACTTATCTGTAATTCTGCCTCCTTTTTAGCGAGAGCAGCCTTCAAAACATACAACTGAGTAACAATCTTAGTACGTTCTTCAGCAGTAATATTCTCAACGGTTAATTCCAGTTCCAAAGCTTCAATCGCTGCTTCAGTAGTCTTATGTGCATATTCAAGTTGTAAATTGTATTCCTCTATCGCATATTGCTCTTCTGTTATTAGCTTGGATGCTAACTTCTTTTTAAGAGCAAGCATATCCATTACATACGCAGCGTCACGTATCTCTTGCTCATGGGCTGCATTTTCCGCAATCAATGCTACCTGATCAGAAGCATACTTTCCGTAAATCTCTTGTTTTTTCCTAGCATATTTTTCATCTATCAATATTACATCTTCACCTGTTTTCTCTGCTGCATCAATTTCTGCTTCACGTTGCAATTCTAACTGGTGCAATTTCAAATCAAGTTCTTCCTGGGACCCCTTTTTTACAACAGCAAGAGCGTTCTCAACATCCTTCTTCTCACGATCAGAATTATACTTAATAGTAAACTCATCTAGCCTTTCCTGCATTTCCTTAGCTAAATTCTGACGTGTAGCAATTTCCTCTTTGCTATTACCCTTGACGGCAGCAATCTTCTTCGAGTAAGCAACACCAATTTTAGCAAGTTCTTTCTCCAGTCCCTCATCCATAAGAGCTAGTTCTGACTCCTGATAAGTTTCATGAATTTTCAGCTTCTCTTTGAGAGCTTTTTCCTGTTCACGTTTTTCTTTATCAGTAAGGACTGTTATACCTGAACCATTTTTGTCGTTACCCTTTGGACGGAACTTTTCTGCAATCACATCAAGTCCACGATTAAACTCATCGCTAGATGCTATTTTGAATAAGTTTTTAGAAAATTCCAACTGAGCCTTATCCGCTTTTTCTGCTTCCGACGTGTAATAGCCAAACATTTTAGCAGCACCATTCTTTATCCAAGACATATCTTCAAACTCTGATGTTGCATATTGAGCACGAGTTTTCATCCGTTTTAAAGCTTCTCTCTCTTGGGCCGTTACTTCAATACGTTTATTTTTCATTTGAATAACAGCTTTTGTGTATGCTTGTTCCTCTGTATCACCAGCATCAATAAGCCTCTTATATTCTGCCTGAAAATCTTTTTCTACTTCCAATAACTTTTTGTTCGCATCTTTTTTTGCAAGTGTTCTAAAATTATAATCTATCTTTTCTATTTTTTCTTCAGGAGATTTCAAATCATTGGCGATACCTCTTATTTTATCAGCCATCCAATTAAGAAACTCCTTAGCAGGTCCCGTTGACTCGGAGAAAGAAAGCATAAACGCTTCCCATGCTGAAGATAAGTTAGCAAGAGCTCCATGAACATTATCTCCCATCGTGTGAGCCATATCGCCCAATTCACGTTCTACACCAGTAATCTGTTCTCTAAGTGGTAATATTTTATCAACAGCGGTGAGAAAGGCATTAAAAGCGGCAACACTACGCTTATCAGTTAATTCAAGAGTAGTATTCAAGTCTACCCCTTTTTCTTTTAGCGATTTCAATCCTTCAACTAACTCAGGCAATGTTTTAACGGGCTTACCTAACGCCTTTGCCAGCTTTCCATTACTATCAGCTAAATTTAGAAAAACATTACGGGTAGCAGTAGCAGCCATTGAAGCATCAAAGCCGGCATCCGATAATTTACCCAACAAAGCCAAAGTATCTTCAATACTGAAATTAAAGGCTTTTGCAACCGGTCCAACAATTGGTAATGCAGTAGCGAGATATGAAAACGACAATGCGCTTTTGGTTGTTGCGACAGCCATCGCAGACACATATCTTTCAGTTTCTCTTGTATCAGCATTAAACATACGAAGAGAAGCACCTGCCAATGAAGCCGCATCTGCTAATTCTGCCCCGGTAGCTTGTGCAAATTTTAGAACGTGCTCTGTTGCATCTAATATTTCTTTTCGAGTAAAACCTAGTTTAGCAAGTTCTATTTGCAAATCCGTAGCTTCGGATGCAGTGTATTTCGTTGTAGCACCCAAACGTTGAGCATCCGCAGTTAACTCCTTCACTTTATCAGAAGTGGTTCCTAATATTGCAGCAAGCCTACTATTAGCTAATTCAAATTTAACAATATCACCTACTCCTTCACGCAGTTTTGTAAATAAAGCAACAACTCCACTAACAACAGCTTGTGCACCAATATATCCAGCAGCCCACCCTTTCAATCCTGCACCAACTTTGTTTAGCCCAGGAGCCATCTCCGTTTTAAGCATCATTCCAGCATTCCGGGCAATAATTCCCATGTTCTGCATGGACTTATTACCGTTCTGTATTTCAATCCATGCCGCCTTTACTTCTTCCCGATATGCACCAATGGTCATTTTCTGTTGACTATATCGATCGGAATTTCGCTTTATGTAATCAGTGTTGATTCCAATAGTAGAATTAAGACGGGCAAGTGTACGAATATAGTTTTCATCCGTATCTTTCAAAACATCAACAGCCTTTTGTAGCTGCTTATTCATTTCCTTTGCTTGTGAACGGCTATGTACTTCCTGATTAGTCAAGGTAATAGCAGTTCTGATAAGTTTTAAACGTTCTTCTTCAGATAAAACAGCTTTCTTACGAGTAGTATTACCGGCATTCTGCGCTTTTGTCAAGTTAGCTTCCGCTTTAACAGCCTTTTCCAAGGACGCAGCATTATCCGAGTTTGCCTTGGTTAGTTTCTTCAATTCAGCAGCAGATAATTTCTCTACATTTAGCTTTTCCTCTATCTTCTTACTGACAGTTTGAGTTATTTCAGACTGTTTTCTAAGAGCCTCGGTTAATTCAGCAGATGCAGAGCCAGCCGTTTTTGCTTGGGTATTATAAAGATTACTCAACTTTTCAAGATCAGCAACGCCTTCTACATTTAGTTTCAAACCTTTTGCTAATTCTTTGGCCGCATTAACATAATCAGCCCTCACACGCTCAATAGTATTATCAAGCTCCACCAATTTCTGCAAATCGTTCTCATCAACGAAATCTTTTAATTTTAAATCTGCCATAATTACAGGTAATGTCTATATTCAACAATCTTTCCTTTTATCTCAACTCCTAGTTTATCAAAAGCATAGGTACCATCTTCTTTCTGATAAACGACATACATGCAACCATCCAAGACAGCTGCTTTCTTTGCAAGATCACTGATACGTTCCAGTTCACTCTGCATCTTTTTTATTTCGCAACTACAAGCCATTTTCTACCGATATCCACATTCTGAAAAGAAACGTTCCATCCAGGGACGGAGATACATAATATTAAAGTACTCTTTAGCTGTATCACCAATGCCTAAAATCTGCTCACCGTATTTCTTCTCAATAGAACTACCGTCCGTAAATCCTTTCGTTGAGAATCGAAGCCCGGAATCAATTCTATCGGCAGTTATGCTATCATAGAAAGTACCAGTAATAAAGAGGTTAGGTACCTCAACCGGACGCGGTGGCAAATAAAGCATCTCACTTCTAAGAGGTGGAGTTATCCTCTCCTTCCATCGTTTATATTGTTCCGCACGGTTCTGCCAGGGACCGGGCTCGTTAAAATAGGTGTCAGTATCATAATCAGGATTCAATAGATGTTCAGTACCGTCCAGACCGGAATATAATTGCTCCTGAATGCAATCAACGAGCACATTCTTATGTTCTTCCATACACCTAATACATTCCTCTTCAAACCCGGATGCAATGGAATGAATAACTCTATGTAATTCATCAAAATCTGCCATACAGTAAAAATATAACGGGCCGGGCTGTAATCACACCCCAGCCCGTCGGTTACTTAGTTATCGCATCGTACACTTCCGAGAGCTTCTTCTTGCGGTCAGCTTCCTTCAGTTCCTGCCACACGACTTTAATGTGCGCATTAATAAACTCTTCCTTCGTCATGCCCTTCACAGCAACCTCGACGAACGTAACATTATCTACCTTCATGACACCTGCTCAATACCTCTGATTCCTTTTTCATACAATACAGAAGGAGCTTTCAACGAAGGAACCGCCCCAGCTTTAGGAACAATGGTAATGATACCATCCGAATACGTAGCAGAAGTTACGTTATTCATAACTTCAGCAGCACCATCAGCAATAAGACTGCCAAATTCTTCTGTACGGTCATAACCACCAACAACTTCAACTATTTTGTAAGTATTTTCGGCCTCCAACTTTTGAAACACAACATCAACCAAGCCTTTAACGAAATTCTTGGGATTGAAGTCTAACTGCACGTAGTCAAAGTGCAATTGGCTGTCTTCCACATCTTCATGTGAAAAACTAACAGTCATCGCAGACTTAGCACTACTGGTCGGGTACTGTGTCACGGTCGGATAAACAGTAGACATCGGAATACCGGCAAGGATATCAGTGTCATCATTATAACCGATCAACATATTATCCTGATTCCAAAAGTAAACGTCCCATCCTTTATTGGCACATTTCAGAAGCTGGGCATTCAAAACCTCATCAAATTTCTTCAAAGTGAAGGTGTCTGTTTGAGCGCTAAGCCCGTTGTATTCACTTGCACCGTACCCTACAGGATTAACTTGAGGCTCTCCACCATTCTTGGCATACTCCAGGAATGGCAAAATAGGGTAAATACGCCCGGGACGGTCTGCATGGCACAATTCGAGCAACTTCTCACCTGTTATATCAGCAGGGAGTTTGACACCATGTTCTGTCAAGATAGCACCTTTGACCTTTTTCCAGTCAATGCTACAAGCAGAACTACCAGTGTTCATCCGGGAACCCTTACACGTTCTAATCTTTCTCATTTTCTTCTACAATTAAGATTATTAATTTTTATTTCCATCGAGCGTATATTTATGGCATCAATCGGCTCGCTCACAGCCTCACCGGAATCTGTATAGGCTCCGTATCTGCCATATGAATAGTTTTCTGAATAACTATGTTTCACTTTTTCGTCATAGTCGCAGTCGAACCGAGAATCTTCATATAATACTTCCAATAAACGTTTATAGATTGGCCGAAGGATATTTTTAAAAGATGTGGTTCTGCGCATCTCATTGCTCCACTCTTTACAAGAAGAACATGCTATAATTAACGAAACCTTTGCTTTTGAAAAATAATCCGCATCACCTCTATCCTCACTAATTGGAGTGAATAGTGCAACCAATGGAAACTTCCTTTCAGACTGGGCAGAAGACTTACTGTATTCATCTAAAATATCTTTGATATATTGACTGCTACCGAAGATGTAATTCAACCTTGGGGACTTCATAACTTTAGTTCCCCCTTTCCCATTTGGATAGAGAATTTCAAGCCCTTCTGGAAGTTCCTTTACAATCTCCTCAAACAGTTCTGTTATATCTAAATCTATCATAAATTGAAAGCATTAATTGGGGTCAAAAGATTCTTGGTTATTTTCACATCGAAAGGACAATCATTCGACATAGCCCATTCAACAAACTGTTTATTCTTCTCTACCATGCTATTCCATGTGCTTACTTGTCTCTTCAAAGGAGCTATATATTCATTAGCACATTTCAAACGGACAAGCCCGGTTATTGTAGCCTGGGTGTTTGCGTCACGAAGAATATGATAAAAGACATAGTCAGCGAACGGTTCACACAGCTTCTCGCATAATACTGCATATCCGGACTGGGGGGCTTCCTTCTCTTCTGAAATATCAACTTCATCTGAAGAATCTTCCTTTTCCCGTTCAATAAGCTCCAAATAATCTGTGATAGCTTGGGAAAGAGTCACACCAACAACATTCCGGAGAAATTCGGGCTGAAATGCCTTAATATACCCATTTATCACCTCATTCACAGCAAGAGATTGGGGCGAAGGCATTTCAGCGACCGAAACATTCTCAATATGCCTGGGACCTGACATAAAATATGAAACATCAATCAACATAGCGATAGTTATTTAGAAGTCTTGCCTTTCCCGGTTTTCTTTTCATCTTCCACGGAAACGGCTTTATCATCTGTAACAGTTACCTCCTTGGCATCTTCCTCTTGCAAATCTTTTGAATCGGCAACCGGAAGATTCTTTTCATCAGAAGGCACCTGTACTTCAAGTTCTGCAATGCGAGCTTTCATTGTTTCACGCTCTTCTGTCAGTTCAACAATTGTCTTATCTTTCTCTGCAATGGATGCAGTAAGCCTGCCAATCTCTTCATTTTTCTCTGCAAGCATACATTCCAATGTCTTTCGGGCATCTTCTTCTGTAACAAGACCACATTCGGAAATAGGGATGAGTTGAATCATCCCTCTATTAATCCGAATGCGTTGCTCTTTAAGCACATTGGTTACATCCTTATCGTTACCTCTAAGTATGTAATCCATAATCCTACGCTTTAGTTATTGCAGTCTTCAATGCGGCCAAATCCCCATAAGCGAAAGCCCACGGCATATAAATCGGGAAGATAACTTCTTCTTGTGCCATCAGCACAACCTCATTGCAAAGCTTGGTCTCCACATCTTCAGCCCATTCAAGTGTCAAAGTGGTATAATCAACCAAATTTGCGGCTTGGTTAAAGTCACCTAAAAGATACTTACCTGGAAGAATGCCACCATACTCGATAATCGGACGACCGGCAATATATTTCACCCCATCAACCATTTTAACGATACCAAGATTACGTCCTGTCGTATCTTTCTCTGATTCCATACCGTTAACAGTCATTGGATTAAGAATAATGGCATTCGGAAAATACTGGGCATATGTCATTGCGGCGAAAGCTGTTTTCACTACATCTTCAGAGTTGGGTTCCTCAATGTTCTTAAAGCCGGCTTCATGAACACTGAATGTCATTTTATCCGTAGCCGTTTCAGCACCGGAGAACGCGACACCAGGAATAAGGATACGACCATCTTCCATTTTCACAAGAGCGTGTGTTTTGTTCAGTTCAGTGAGAACAGCAGCACCAGCGAACGTGATACTCATTCCATCAAGAATCAAATCCTGTGGTTCTGCAAACTCTACAATCACATCCTTATCACCGTTATATCCGGTAATAGCTTTTACAGCACCGGCGGCACCTGTAACAATGGCTGTACTGATAATCTTCTCTACAGAAGTCACCCCAGTATTATTAATAATACCAAGCAAATTCTCACCATTACCGTCACCAAACAAGATGTTCCAGTCTTCTGCCATCCAAACAGCTTCAGGAAGCATGTTCAAGATGTAGGAACGAATGTACACTCTTGATTTCAACATACGTTTTGAAATACGGATATGAGTACCAAGGCGCTTAGTTCCTGTCTGTATCTCTTTTACCTTGATACTTGATTCCGGTAAACGACCGTTCTCAGTTACAAAACGGGCATTACGGTTGAAAGCATATACTTGCGCATAGGCGAGTTGAGGATATGCAGGATCAGCTGTCAGCGTCGTTAATACATCACGCATATGCAACTTTTTGTTGGCAACCTGAGTCACAACACGTTTCTGTTGTTGAGTAATCAACAAATCACCGGTGTAGTTGTCAGTCATGGAAACGACATCTTTCAAGGAGAAGCCGTCAAATTCTCCTGATTTGCGTGTTTTTCCTTCTGCGAAATCTCTGAATTTTTCAGAATCAAGCATCTCGTTCAACTTCTCATCGAACTTGTTGATAGTATCCATAGAAAGACCTTTCTGCTTCATTTTCTCGATACTTTCACCAAGAGTTTTAACTTGTTCTACAAGTTGCTCGTTGTCCTTTACCAATTGCTGGAACTTTTCTCCATCATAGGCTTTCAATAGATTATTGATGTCACCAAACTGTTTCGTTACCTCCTCCGGTGAAGCAAATCCTTCAAGTGACTTGTTAACTACTTCACACATCATGCCGGCGATATTTTCCATAAATGTTTTCTGTTCTGCCGGCAGACCGTCCGTTTTCAGATTAAAATCTGATACTGTAAATTTTCTAATTGGCATAAAATTTAAATTTTAAGTTATTTATTCTCGAAACAGCTATTCAAACTCTTGAAATCGAGTAAAGTGCCATTATCAGCGGCTTTAATCGTTACTTCATCGTCCCCATTTTCCCCGTCATTCTTTTCTTGAGTGTCAACAGACGGCTCATTTTTTCCGGTGGTATCTTCAGAAGTATTTTGCAGAATAGCATTCGAACGATATACTTTTCCCCAACAGTGGGGACATCTTACATAATTCATAAGGTCTTGTAGACCCTTTTGAGTAAATTCTTTCTTTTCTGATTTGACAGAATCAATAAGAGAAATTACTTGGGTTCTAATCTCTGGAGTGAGCTTCTCCATTTCTTCCCTTACAATGTCCTGTGTTATCCATCTCTGATAATCAGCAGCATAATCTAATACCTGTTGGGCAAAGGTATGCTCCGTTTCTGCATCATAATCAAATTGATAACCACAATGAGGACATGAGACAACGGCACCACCGTTGAGGCTCTTCAGTAATAAACTTAATTCCATATCGTATCCTTTTAAACGTTCATCACTATATCCATGCTGCAAGAACGCTTTCCGGACGAAATCAACAGCCTCCTTTACCTGGTCAGCAGTAGCAGACTTAATATTCACAAGGAACGTCTGGGGATTACTCCCCCAACTTGTCAATGTTGAATATTCCATCATACGCCATTCAAGCACCTTACAAGGATCGATAGAATCCCTTTTGATAGCTTTTACTCCGATAGAGTGTTCTAGGGTTCTTCCATTCTCTGCAAACAGCTTATAATCAGCCAACGTATCACGTCCAATCTGTTTTTCAAGATTTAACTGACCGACCATAACCAAATTACCTTCTGTTTCCTTACCACTCAACGGAACACCTAACAACTGGTCTGTACGATGATTCAGGAACCAACGCATCCGACCAATATTTTCTTTCAATGTCTTATTGAATGAGCCGGGCATAGATATGTCATTTTGTGAGTCCTTCACACCGATACCGTTCACCGCAACGGTAACGATACCCTTCTCATCAACATCATTTGCCTTTGTCTTGTACTGAAGGCTTTTGATTTTCTCTTCCATCTTTTTCATCTCCACTTTTAGTGTTAAAAACTCGATTTACTTTATCCAGTTCCTCATCTGACATATCAAATTTCAATTTGTCAAACAAGGGATTTTCTATCATACTTTCGCCTATTTGGGCACGCCAGTCATTGAGTGTTATAAGCCCACATGAGAATTGTTCACGACAACGTTTATTTATATTTGTCTTTACGTCCTCGGATTCTTTCAATCCTTCCTGCAAACAATCAACATCAGAGAAATCACAATCCAAATAATATCCACCTCCTTCAAGACCAAGGAAAGCTGTAAAATCCTTGCAGAATTGTTTGGCCATAGGAATAACAGTTGAACAATATACGCTCTTTTCAGCAGTAGCCTGATTGCTAAATGTGGACTGGTCTTTTCGCGGAACAAGAACGGCAGGGATGCCGTATGCCCCTGCAATATTTATTGCATCAGCCAAAGTCTCTTCAAACGGCTGTAACTCTGCAATAGAAAGATTAGTACGAACAAAGTCAATGTCTGCATCTGAAATACCATAAGGTACCTGGCCCTTCCTTACACCATACTTCTCAAAATTTTGCTTCAAAAGCTGTTCCTTTTCATCGTCAGTCAACGCTATTGAACCGGTAGCATCAGTTTTCTTACTTACAATAAAGCCCAATCCACCCCGCTTTACATAAATCACATTTCTAGCTTCATATACAGCTATTAGATTTGACATTGGCTTATTTTGGGAAGCAAGACGACTTTTGGACTTCAAGAACATAGCCCCTGAATAGAACTCTGCACTTCCGTCTCTATCATGCCATATTTGGTATGGAGGAATTTCCAAACTACCATTCCAACCATACTCCAAACGATAGCTACGAATAATATCTTCTGTTTGGGCAATGCCAAACAATGGCATATTCCCGTAAACAGGTTCTACAATAGTCTTATCAGAAGGTAGCACCCAATAATTATCGCAATATCTCCATTTTTCAGCTGTAGAAAAGACATCAGGCATAGCGGCACGAATAAAGCTATTCCCTGTACACAATTTATAAATATGGTGCTGATAAATCAATTCTTTCCAACGCATCAAACAATTAGGACGACTAAGTATGCCATTCATTCGTTTATTCGCCCATACTATACTGTCATCCTTAGTTTTCTTCAATTGAAAATTAGCACCTGCAATTCGCGATGCAATATAATCGATCGGGAAAAAGACTTCAGGTATCGTACTGAATAGCGTTAGATAGTTACTGCCCGCTACAATAGGACTAGTAAGGTCCTCAATGTATGCAACTGACCATTTTTCAGTCTTGCCACTTTGAGTATCTATATCCTTATTTTCAGATGAAGTAACTATTTCAACTTCACCTTTAGTCTTAGATTTCTTTCCAAATAGATTATCAAAAAAAATATTCATTGGGTTCCTTTTTGAGCAAAACTAAGTAAAAAGGAAAACCGTTTTCCAAAACACTAAAATCTTGAAATTACGAAAACATAATACCAACAATATAACATTCTTATTTTCAATCACATATAACACATTTCAATTCAAACCTAATTTTACAACGAACTGTACTAGCCCACTCAAAACAGCACTGGCCTCTTTTGTTTCACTATCTTTATTATAGTCCATCAGATTATTCATGAAGGCAACATATTCCGTATCAGATTCTACTTTTGATGCAGAAAAAAGAATACTATTTTTCACATAATCAGATGTTGCAGCAATACGCTTATCTACATCCGGAAACTCTTTCATTACACGAATCTCCTTGTTTGTACTAGAACGGAGTTCCCGGATAAAAGGGAAATAAGCATCTGTACATTCAATTACACATGAATCAGATTCATGGGACAAAATAGAAGAACGTATATCTTCTGTTGAAGTAGTATCCATAAATACGACATCAACAACATGCCATTTATTTCCACATCTAAACGCTTGTATAAGGACAAATTTCCCATTAACATTCGGCATCACATATAGAATCTTCTTAGTGTATTTACATTCGGTATCTGGATTGAAGAAATTAATAGTGCCATTACAAGCATACAAGTTTCTTTTTCGCCGGTTACTAAACTCTATATACTGCTCACTACACAAATCCACAACGACATATCGGAACGTATCAGACAGGTGCCCGTGCTCCTCATAAGTCTGCAAGGTAGTTTTATTCTTGACCTTAGTTTTAAGAATGGCACCGTTAGCATCTTTCTGTACGCTCATGTAGTCCTCAATAGATACCGAACATGATTCGTCAATGTATATCTCTATACCGGGAACAGTACAATCAAAGATAGCATTGATAAACTCACCGGTCATGGCAACACTCGGATTCTTATTGCCTACCTTATCCTCAATCTCGAATCCTTCTTTCTGCAATGTATCTATGAATAAGTCCATCCAAGAACGTTTTTCATCATCAATGCTATTGGCCACCTTTGTTGAGGCATCCCCGTGTAGGTAGACTTTATCACTATACCTGATATCTTTCAGATACTTGGCTACAAGTTTAGAGGACTTCTTTACTGTATTGTTAGGATTTTCGGCGCATGTCTCATGGAACTGCCAAACCTTGATACCGGTAGTGAAATCTACTTGCCAGTACGACACACTGATATATGGCAGTACGTTATTATCTACTGATATATGAATAGGCAGGTCCGGGATATATTTATGTTCACCGGAATGTTTGCCACGGTTGAACGAACCGAAGAACTCGCTACCGGTACGAATAACACCCCACTCTCCCAATGCGTACACATTGTAATAATCCGGATCGTGGACTCTATCATACTCAAAGTCGGCAACACATTGCTCATCATAGAAACCATACGTACCGTCAGGACTACCGACCACCCAAAAATTATTCAAATAGGTAGATTGGATAATAACTGTATTAGGTGCCTGTTCCTCGATTTGCTTAGTACGAAGATTAAGTATTTGCCTGGGTGCATTCTTCTTTACGGATTTGACCTTGGTAAGTTCTTTCGGCAACTCTTTGCCGGCAATGGTAACCGTCATCGGTACATCATGCCATTTGTCTTTATCAATGAACTCTTTCTTTATCCAGTGGCTTTCACTGATCGGATTAAAGGTACAAATAATTTGCTGCCCTTTCTTACCACGCAAACGCTTACGTAGCTGCTTGAAATCCGGATGCTCGAACTCTGACCATTCCTCTAACTGAACACGCTTATAATTGGAGATACCTTTTATCTTTTCCGGATCGTCAAGACCGGAAAAATCTATCTTCGCACCATTAACCAGACACTTAATAGTATTCTGTTGGAACTTGAACAAATGGGATATGCCAAGACCGGCCGCAGCGACTTTATAATCTTCATAAATGGTTTTGAGAATAGAAGCTCCTACCTTACGCATTACAAGAGTGTTTTCACCATCCTGTAATGTCTGTATCAGTATTGTTTGTGCCACACTATACGACTTACCGGAAGATGAACCTCCATAGAGAATGATAAAACGGATAGTCTCATCATTCAAGTACTTCAATAGATAGAATCCGTTAGGATTTAGCTTCTTATAATTTATAACCATATTGTTCTAAAAGTAAGGTTTCTCCGTAGGGTGAATACCGGATTTTGCAGTTCAAATTGTTCTATTCTTCCGAATCTCCTTTTTCATCAAAGCCGATACGAAGTTCACCGATTTTATTTCCATCTCCACCTTTGATGTTGACATTCTTATCTGCCTCCCATCCATTCCAAGCACCTAATATCCGGGCCGCTTCTGTTTTGCCATTGAACTCATAGGTAACCTCTCCTCTCTTATTCTGTATCTTCTTCAATGCGTTACGGGCACGTTTGGGAAGTTGGGAAGGAGTTCTCATTTTTGTTTTCCCGGTTGCAGGGTCAACAAAATGAAGATCATCGGGATTGGCAAGCACTATATCCATTAATACCCTCTCAACAGTTTTCCTCTCTACTTCAGACTCTTTCGCTCTCTGCGCCTTAATCTCATTTATCCTTGTACTAACCTTGCTATTTGCTAATAGTCTACTCGCAGCGCTCCAAATTGTCTCTGGCTTCATGTTGGAAGTATTATAAGACATTCGATATGCTTCACTTGCATTACCTTCTGTATCAACGTAATATTTACAGAATTTCTCTTGCTTAAATGTTAATGGTTCCTCTCGCTTTCCCATATCAATTATTGTTTATTCCTATGAGAAAAAGAAGCTGCTCTCTATCTCTTAAAAGCTCATAGGTGGCAAGTAATGTACTGCCGGTTGTTAATATGTCATCATACACTATTATCTTCTTTTCCTTTATCGGACGAAGAAGAAAGAATTCCGGATTCAATCTATCTTTAGTTAGGCACTGAATTGCATTCTCATAGAATGGTATTTTCACCGCCCCAGCTATTTTCGTGCAGATAGAGGTTGCAAAATGAAAGCCCTCGTAGTGTCTCCGTCGCGGTGTGGTGACTATACACCATCCTTCACATCCCCCTACAATGAAGCGGTGGAGAAACTCACACGCTCTCTCTGCAAAGAATGATGCAAGTTCCTCCGACTGTTTAATTTCTGAAAAGCTGGTACCAGTCTTGGAACGGATGAACTGGGAGATGTAATAGATATCACCCTTTTTATGAAGTGACACCTTTTCTCTCAAATCACATAACCGTTCCTGATGAGACCAGCTCTTACCTTTCACCGCTTCCGGCTTATCCCAGTCGTCAATACGACATATCTTTCCCTTTCCTTTCATCAAAGATCTTCTTTACTCCGTCCTCGACAGATGTGTAAGACAAAGGTACTAAATAGATATCCCGGTTCACCGACTGCTCCAAATTGTCAAAATCTCGTTTTTTATTAATCAACTCTATTTCAATCGGTTTGTAGTATTTTACTAAAGAAGCAAAATACATAGTAGTCACAGGTTGAACGTTACAAATATTGATAAGTTGCCGGTTACAACCCACCGAATAGATAAGCCCCTCAATGACATCATCTATGTAAGTGAAGCACCGGATATTCTGACCACAGTTGTATAATGACACGTTTTCCTTTTCCATCAGGAACCAGAGAAGAGTTCTTTTTCGCGGATTAGGTCCATATACATTATGCAGCCGGCACCCGGTCGCAGCCTTACAATAGATAGATGCATACTGTTCATCAAAGTACTTACTTATACCATAGAGACTTGTTGTGTTCTCCGGGTTCGCGGTCGATGAACTGGCATATACTAATTTTACATGGTATTGGTTACATGCATCGGCTATGCACATAAAGGTATCAATATTATCTTTCCGGATCTGTTCCAGATTTCCATTGAATACACTTGTTTGTGCTGCCAGGTGAAATACACAGTCGATATCACCGTACTTTAGAAGTTCACATACTTTTGAAGCTTCAGTACCGTTCTTTCGATCGATACCTATCACTTCAACATTTCTTTTCGCTAATTCTTGGCAGAGGGCTTTACCTATGAAGCCTTCACTGCCAGTTACAATCATTTTTCTCATCATCACAAAAAAATAAAGGTGTATCGGATAACCAATACACCAAAGGTTCAACAATTATATAAATTTCAGTTCTTATTATCATAATCTTTCCTTACTTTTGCAGTATGAATAAAGATAGAAAAAGAGTTCTGATAATAGGTAACGGATTTGACCTTTGTTTAGGCAGAAAGACTTCATACAAGGACTTTTGCCAATCTGAATTTTGTCCCAAAGACTACCCATCTCCTTTAATCAAACATTTAAATGACAAATGGAACGATAATTTAGATGCGGTCAAGTGGTATGATTTGGAGAATGAACTAAGTTATTATTATACTAAAATTAAGAATAATAATGGGCATCCATTCGATTTATATAATAGCACAGAAAGAAAAATATTAGAAATGATACATGCCTATCATGGTATTTCTGAATATAATGATTTAATACAAACAAATGCTGAGACTGTTAATAGACTATTAAAGATAGGCGTATTATCCAAACCTGGACTTTCTTACATAATCTGTTTATCACATGAAGATGTGCTAAATTCTCCAATTGAACGAGATAAAAAAGCCGTACAGTTGATTAAAGTTGGGTTAATGCAATACCTAATAAAAATTCAAAAAGAAGCTATTAATGAAAACTCCATAGCTGCTACAGTAGCAAGAACATTTATCAAAAGCAATGTAAATGATGAAATTGTCATATACTCTTTTAATTATACAAGTTTTGGAGCAATAGCTCCCAACTCTAGTTTTGCTATGGAATTTAATGATGCAGTTAAGTATGTACATGGCTTATGTTTAGACGGGAATATCATTTTAGGAACAAGAGATGAAAACATAGACAAAAACTATGATTTTATACAGAAATCATTTGATTCCCAATATAATCCCCCAGCTATGGTATATGATTTAATGGATGCTGATGATATTACAATATTTGGGCATTCATTAGGCATAAATGACAGCCAATATTTTAAAGCCTTTTTTGAAAGACAATCTTCATCCACTAATCCCCAAAAGAAGAATATTACAATATTCACTAAAGACGCAAAATCGGAAATTGAGATAAAACGCTCACTACAAGAAATGACAAATTGGAATTTGACATCTTTATATGGATTGAATAATCTCCAAATAATTAAAACAGATGAATGTGTCAATAATCCAACCTTATTAAGAAAATACATCAAAATGTATGTTGACAATGAAGAAGATATTGACAGTATAATTCATATCTAACTATTATGTTACTATTATTCTGTACTATTGTTATTTACTCCATTTACTACCACAGTATACACATCGGTCATACTCTCCATAGCTAACGACTTGATTCCTTTCATTTACGACCAAATTACACAAGCAAATATCGTCCTCTGAATTGATATTGGGATACTCCCAAAATGACAATTTCCCTTTAGCCGGTATCGGCTCTGGAAATAATATAGGATTAGCTAGTACCCAGTTATAAATAGGATTTTCATAATAGCCTTTACTATCATCTGTTTTCTCTGCCCATTTAGAAGGATGATTGATAGAGCATCCAATTATTTCTACACTTCCAATGATAGCAGAATTGACAATGCCCTCTGCACATATTATTTTTCGTTGAAACTCAATAGGCAGACTATCCCATTGAGCTTTTGTAAATACACTATTGGGATTTCTCATTTCTACAGGTTTCCCACTTGCATGGATTAACACTCTATGCCCTATGTATTTCCATGGACACGCCCAAGTACGGTTCTCAATATCCTTGATACCATGCACTATTAAAGAAGCCCATGGTTGTTTTATTGTTATTGCTTTCATTGATAATTTTAAAGTTTGAGTTTTCTATATAATTATTATCTTTGCAGTTGTTAGTAATAACTAACTGAGAAATTCTGACCATAACATAGTTTGTTAGGTAGAATCTATCTAGTATTAACCTATAAATAATGTATATTTATGAACAATAAGTATTATTTATTTATCGCTGCTTGTAAGGGAGCTGCTTTACTTGGAGAGTTTATCTACCTACATGGAAGAGGAGAATTCTCTGGTGCTCGCGGTGCGTACAATTACTGTAAACGCACAGGAGATAAAGCAGGTGAGTTAGCTATATATAATTGTGTAGTTAACCGTAAAGGGCAGAAGGTTTACTGACCTATGGACCGGGAAAATTTTCCCGGTCCTTTTTATTCTTAATATTATCATAACTTTCGTATTGTTATTAATCAAAATATCCACTACATTTAAACCCTTTTCGAGGGATAAAATCTTTAAATTCACAGCTTCTAAACACCCACTTCTTATCAGCCCATCCGGCTAAATCCTTTTGCCATTGAGGAATAATTTGACGAGGATTATTTAAGTCCCTGTAAGGCTGGCAATGCGGCAAGAACCGACTGCCTTTATTCTTCCAATGATTGACACGCTCAAACGATTCTTTAAAGTCACTAAGCAGGATACAATAAAAGAAGTATTCGCCTTTGTAACCGTACTTATCAATCAAAGCCGTAGCACGCTCACATTCTGCTATTTGTCCCGGTGTATCACAACCGAATCTTATGCGCTTCATCCACTTTACTTTTGCAAGCAACCGGGCTATATCATCCGTAACCAACCGGGCATCTAATCCTTGATTGAAGTCTACACGTACTCCCATGGAGATAATCTTTTCAATCTGCTGCAAACCGTAGTTGGATGCAAGTATGTTGTTATCCATGAGAATCACATTTTTTCGCCCAGCAGATACTTCCGCAATATCCATGTAAGGAGTGATGTTTCCTTCTTTGGCAGGTACAACACACCATTTACAACGATTAGGACAGCCCCTTGTCAAAAAGCCATAAGCCAAATTTTTATCAACATTATACAGATCGTAATCAGGAATCATTCTATCAATTTCCGGTAGAAGAACCTTTTTTATGTCATACCCTGTACCGCCTTTCTCAACTTGATCGGCATTGATGTAATAGCCGTAATCCGGCGTAAAGCTAAATACTTTTGCAATGTAAACCTTATCATAAGAACAAAGGGGATTATACCATTCTACATTATCACCTCTTGCCTTGTGATAGCTACTTATCTTCATCAAAGCTAGATTAGGATAGTTGCTATCGACTGCTAGTATTCCGATATTCATCACTTATTTGGGGCTATTTAAAAATTCTCCTTAATCCTGAATTAACAGCATCGGTTTTAGCTTCCTCTGATGGATGAACATAAATATTCAAAGTGGTACCTACATCTGAATGACCAAGAATAGTAGATACAGTTTTGACATCAATTTTATTCTCTATAAGAGTCGTGGCAAAAGTGTGCCTTAATCCATGATACTTGATACAGTGGTCTAGTTTTACCTTTTCAAGAATAAATTTCTCATAATAATTCCGCAAGGTCCGAGGTTCTGTATATTGCTCACCACAAGTACACACATAATAATCGGGATTACACACAGCAGAAAACTTCTTCACCAAAGGGAAAATGTTTTTTAAGATAGGAATATACCTATCAGAATTTGAAGTTTTCGGGGGCCCAATCTCAATATGGGTTTTTGCTTTATTAAATGTACCATCCTCGCCTGGCATATATATGCGTTCTAAGGTTTTACAAATATGAATAGTCTTTTTATCTAAATCTATATCCTTCCATTGTAAGGCACATACTTCCCCTATACGCATACCGGAACATATCGTTAGCAAAATTCCAAGATTACGTGGAGATGGATTCGCTAACACATAATCGACGATTTTCTTATATTCAGCAGGAGAATAACGTTCCAGCTTTTGAGCAGCTATCTTATTTTTACTTGGCCATACCATCTTCCATGTAATGTTATGTACCTCAAGGTCTAACTCTTCGTCAGCAAACCGAATTAGCATTTTTAGAACTATCAGAATATCATTGCAGTACTTCACAGATAACCCCGAATTATCCATAAGATCGTTCATGAATGGCACAATAACCTTTTTGCTCAATTCCCCAACTCCCATACATCCTAACATTGGAGAAAGCTTTTTCACGTATATCTGCTGGTACGATGCCAGTGAACTAGTCTTGACTTGCCTTTTCTTTACAGAAATCCAAGCCTTATACACATCATCCAATTTCATATCTTATAAATTTGTTATTTAAATCAGTTTCAATTCTCGCAAATAAACATCAATCTCCTTATCCAATTCGGCACGTTTGGCTTCCAGCTCTTTTATTTCATCCATAACAGCCTTAATGTCAATAGGTTCTTCTTCCTCAAATACATCTATGTATCTCGGTATGTTAAGATTAAAATCATTAGCCATAACCTCTTGCAATGTGGCACAATGACTGTATTTCTTAATTTCCTTACGCTCTTGGAACGTCTGTACAATCTTGTCTATTTGTTCATCACTCAAAGAGTTCTTGTTTTTAAGCTTTTCAAAATCTTTGCTTGCATCAATAAAAAGGATGTTCTCATCTTCTTTACGACATTTCTTTATTACCAAGATACAAGTAGGAATACTAGTACCATAGAATATATTGGCCGGTAGCCCAATGACAGCATCAATGCAGTTTTTATCTTCAATAAGAAACCTGCGAATAACACCTTCGGCAGCACCACGAAATAAAACTCCATGAGGAAGAACTATAGCCGCAATCCCTGTTACATCCAGTTTATGGACTATATCCAAGACAAAAGCATAATCAGCTTTAGATTTAGGGGCTAATTTCCCAACTTCACTAAATCGTTCATCATCCATAAAAGAGACATCTGCACTCCATTTGGCGGAAAAGGGCGGATTTGCTATTACTGTTTCCATTTTGATTTATTTTTTTGATAATACACTTTCATATACTCACGTATTTCACTTTTGTGAGCTAATTGATATTTTCTATTTTTCTCTAATATCTTTTCCTTATTAACCTTATATCTACGCTTGTAACTAGCCCTCTCCAATTCTCTATAATGTTCAATATTGGCATTTCGCAATTCTTTCCTACGGGCAAGTAATTTGTCTCTGTTACGAATCCGATATGCCTTATTATTCTTCAGTATTTTTTCCCGATTTTCAATATAATAACATGAATTACAAATTTTCGTACTTAAATAGAATTTGCTTTCAGGTACATACTCCCCACATTTATTACATAATAAAATATTTTCAGGAGTATTTCTAATTGCTAAATCAGCTTCCCCAAAACGGTTGTTTCTTTTTATAAAGGAAACCTCATCGTAAATCAGACGATCAACCAAATCCCGCCAATTTTCAATAGAAAAACGTTCGTCAGCTATAACGGAATGAGAGATATCCATGTAATTAATATCAATGCCAGGAAACAAGAAATTGATTCTTTTCCTAGTGTATTGGTACAGATTCTTTATAAAATTATCGTCAATCATAACTAATCTTTTCTATAATGGAAAAATCGAATGGAATATCTTTCACGTTCAGCAAGCGATATTCACTTTTTATTGATTTTACAAGTACATCACCATGATACACAGTTGCATTAATACCACGTATCGATAAATTAAGCAAGAGTAACGGAATAGACCTATCAGACAACTCCCAGCATTCAACGGGGTGTTCAGACGGTTTGAAATCAGTTCCTAAAGTTTTAACTCTATGCCACCAGTTAGAAATAATAAGGGAACCATTCCCGGCAGTAGGTTCGTAAATCACCCCTTTGGAAACCCCTGTCAATCTTGATAGTAGTATTCCTACTACATTAGGAGTAAAATCCTGCTTGTTTTGGTTTCTTTGAGCCAATTCACCCTCATATATATCTTGAAACCAATCTCTTGAAAGATCATGAGTATTGAGTTGTAATAACTCTCGATATATATGATGCAATCTTTCGTCATTATCAAAGATTATTTTAAAAATCGCATTAGGAAGTGATAATATATCCTCTATTTGAAACAACTTCTTTAATTCTACTTCACTCATATTTACTCTGTATTTGAATATTAATCTCTTGCTTCAGCCATTCTTCGGCCTTTAGCCGTTGCCGAATAGATATTCGGCTTACCACCGCTGAAACATTTAGTTTTTATCCATTCATATCTTTCAGCTTCCCGGAGATAGAATAATATTCCGTATTCAGATGTATTTTTCAACCAATCTAATTTCTTGATTTGCTCAAATGTCATAGGACCGCCATATACAAGCAATGATGTTAACATCTGAGCTCTTTCTTTCAATGAATATTCACTCATAATCAATACGGGTTTATGCAATTCTCCATAGCGTTCCGCCACTCATCCTCCGTTATCGGGATCATGTCATCATAAAGGTTGAACCCTATGATGTAGCACCCGCTCTTATAGTTGTTCTCGATACATTCATAATGGAAAGTCCGGGATTTCTTGTCAAACATGCTTTTAGGAGTCAGCCGGAACACCTTCCTTCCATGTCTGTACCACCTGTGGGGTACCTTCTTGCTGAAATGCTTTACAAAAACGCTCATTTCTTTTTATGATTTTAATTAATATTTATCCATTTACATATCATTTACATACTGTAAATCAATCATCTCATTGTTTTATAAATAACTATTGCCTATCTTTGTTGTCTAATTTTAAAAATAAAAATATGTTAGTAATTAAATCTACAAAAGAAGGCTATGAGCTTAATCAAAGGATTTCACTGAGATTGTTTGAGCCATCCGGAAACACTGTTGTAAAAGTAGTATGTGAAACTCCTTATTACGGGGAACCGAACCATTTAGAAAACGCTATTTGTAATCACATAAATAGCTTAATGCCTGATGGCTATACAGTAAAAACCAATCATGTGACTCTTGAATCAAGTACTGGAAGTGATATGAAAGGCAAATATGTCGAATCTCTAATGTTTCAGATTTATATCTAATCTCAGTAAAGTCCTGACTACCTATTCAGGACTTTTTCATTTATCGCTTTACTCATTTCTATCTTCGGTATTGAGAGTTAATACTTCTTCCCGTGCATCTTTTCACGAAGTTCGTTATACTTCATTTTCTGCTCGATGTGCCAAAGCAGGTCTATATCTAAGTGCTTGGCAAGCCCGAAGATTGATAGTATCATATCATTCACGGTTGTAGGAAAATCAAATATTCCGTCATACCTAACAGGAAGTGTAGAGATGGAATAGATTGATTCGGTGAAAGTTTCGTCTTTACAAGCTTCTGCCATATCTTCAATACAGTCATCAATATCTCCGTTGGCAAGTTCAAGGCTTATTCCTCGAAGTCCTGCAAGCTCAAGCAAGCGGATTACAGCATCGACTAACTCTTCCTCAATTGAGCCTTTTATAGTTTCATTGTATGCGACTTCGTAACCACGCTCTTTGGGAATGTCAGAATCCAATCCTTGACAAATGCGGCTGTTAGCAATCTTCTTATTATACCGATCAACATTAGCACGCCTTCCTTTTCTATCTGCTTCCACAGCTTCCATCAATTCAGAAATCACAAGGCAAAGAAAATGATTGTTACTTAGCTCTTGATCGTGAAACCCATGTTCACAAGCTGTTTTATATGCTTTGTCTCTTAATTCATTTAAATTCATTTTACTCATCCTTGTAATGCTTAAATATATCTATCCAATTCCTTTTCTAATAATTCTCCATCTATTTCAGGAAACAGCTTCAGAACTAAATCCAATGATTTGCAATAATTGTTATTGTATTCTTCAGTATCCATTAATCGAAGTACCATAGAACAAAAATTACCTACAATTATTGAAGTAGATTCAAGAGTTTCCGAAACACCATTATTCCACTTTGCATCTTCAATAAGTTCCCTCACATATTCTTGAACTCTTGTAATGTTCTGCTCTATTAAATCTTTTTTACTCATAATTTCAATTCAATTAAGTTCGATTATTTTTTTGCAATATTCTCCCAAAAAGCAACGCCTTCAGGAGTACCATTAAAAGGGAATGAGATAGCTAGAAATCGATGAAAACAGCAATCAACATCTAACAAATTGTTCACCCGCTCTTCATTTGTCATTGAGAAGTCAGGACACTCAATATTAAATGTATCATTTGCTCTTTCTGTGTTATATTTCCATTGATTGAAAATACCTAGTCTTTCTAATTTTTCTATTTTTTCATTCCTCTTCATGTTGATTGACTTTTAATGCTTTACGTCTATAAAGGTAATCGTTATTGACAAGTTTAGCAAACAGAAACTTCGCCATTTTAACGCCATTTTAATCAGTTTTTTTCTTCAACAATTCACGTCTAAATCTTTCCTCTAAATCAAAAATGGTTTCTCCACTATTACGACGATAGGGCCTATCGGTATTTAACTGAAGTTCTTTCAGCTTTTTCCAATACCATGGAAGGTACAAATACATATTCTTCAACTCCTTCAAGTTCTTATTTCCACAACACCAGCAACTCACACGATCAAGTAGCTCATATAGCCTTACTCCATCCTCATGCCAAACAAAGCCTTTTGTGTAACAATACTGGAGTGCATCTGCTTCAGTAATGCCCCAATCACGAAGTGGTAAAACCCGATTTGGTCGTTTTTCCTTTTCAAAACGATGGGTCTCATCGGCAGCAATACCGACATAATCAATTCCGTCTTTTGTGTGAGCTTTCAATGCACGAAGTTTTTCACTCGTTCCCCACCGGCATGTTCCCCCACACCAACTATATCCTTTTTTATGGATAATATTGGTCCCTCTTTTCTTAACCGGCCTTTCAAACATTGTCCAAAGAAAAGGTTGCTCCGGATGCAGTTCTGTATATTTAATGCCAAGTTTTTTAAGAATTGGAAGAACAGCATCACGAGTGTTATAGATTGCCTGAAATTCCATACCTGTATCATAGAAAACGACTTCATCCAACTGATATCCTTTATCTATTAGCATGAAAAGCATTGCCAAGGAATCCTTTCCAAAGCTAACTGAAGCATAATATTTCATACAAAAAATTTAATGGACAAGTCACTTTTTCTTCTTTGCCCTCTGATTATTAATCTGTGACATACACATACGGCACCAGGAAGTCAACAAATGATATTCCTTACCTTTTCTCACCACTATACGATTGTAGAACCGGTTCAAGTAGAAGTAATTTCCGCAATGGGTACATCTTTTCATTTCACGTCCTGAATCATCTATAATCCGATTACGCGGCTTACGACGAATTAGAGTACAACTTTTACACTTCTCATCAGTTTCGCGGTGCCGCCGGCAATGTGATAAGGATTTTGCTCCACATTTAGCAAACACCTTACAATCTCTACGAGGTATTGATTGACACACATTCATGGCTTCCTCGCATTCAAGAATTTATTTACTACACGAGAAAGTACATCCTCATTCTCCGGCATCAGCCATTCTTTTGCAACGTTCCAAGCAATACTCATAGCAGGATTGAAGTTATCCTTCCTGACTGTGTGATGAGACAAACGTCCTTCAGTGGGCTTCAAACCCTTATCATGTAAGATACACAGTCCATTCTCGAAAAAAGCACAATACTCCTTACCAGCAACGGGCTGAATCATCGGAATAGCAATATTAATAACCCCTAAGAATATACCAGCAGCCCAGTTCGTCAGCGCTAACCTGTCGGCATAACCTGCATCAATAATTCGTTCAATATCATCAGGAGTACCTAAACATGGCGTATGACATTGTTGTTTACAAACACTGCATGAGCATTGTACAGGTACACGACCTGAAGCCCTCATTACCCTTTGTAATGAGGTTTCTTTTGATAATTCTCTCATAGTAAATTATTTGAGATACTACAGATTATTAAACATCGCCCCACAGCTTTACTGCAAGGTCATAATTTTTTTTAGCCTCTTTTACTGCTTTATTGGCATAAGCCATAGCGTATGTATGCTCGCGTCGGTACTTACCGGACTTCAATCCTTCGTGATATTCTTTTGCTTGTTCCAACTTATGTTCGTAGAAATCTATACTTTCCGGCATGGACAAGTTTATCGTATTAGCCCTTTTTTCCCAATACTTCGCAACTCTTTCATGTTCGGCAGCCTTATCGCTAAACTCAACGCTTTTCCCCATGTTATTCCAGGCATCATCTATCATTTTGCGATGTCCTCGTTCGCTGTGGTGTCCAACTTTGATAGGCTCACCCAAAGAAAGGAAATCACGATGCTTATTTGATTTCTGAAAATACTCATTACTTTTTTGTACTGCCGATGACGCCCATTCATGCCTGCGTTCCGCTCTTTGCTTAGCCCATTCTTGAACATTAAAGCCGTCAGCTCTAACGATGGAATAATAGTAAAACCCATCTTTTTCGAAGATTAGGTTAAATACTATACTTTCGTTCTCCTTACCATACTTGGTGGTAACTTCAATAGTTTCACCTTTTTCGTGCTTCTCATCACACTTTGCCAAAAATACATTTGGCGCAAATTTGTAATACGTGTTCATTTTTTTAATTAAATTGGTTTGACTTATATGAAAAATGAGAAACCACAGCTACTTAGCCGTGGTTTCATCATTAAATAACTTTGGTTGACTGGGTTGAACCAAATCATCGAATAAACCAGGAACACGAGGTTGTAACGCCTTGTATTCTTCCTGAAAGAATTCTTCTTTGGTTCTCCCATGTTTTTTACCCTTTCGTGTATGTACATCGAAAGTGTAATCTGGAATAGGAATAGGGTAACGCCTGACATCATTTATCCACTTTTCTATATCAATATCCTTTCTATCATAGATGAAGTTTTGCAAATGATCCGCATCACGATTCTTTCTACATTCACAAAGGAGAATAACAGCTTTACTGACAAATATCCTCCCTTTGGGTTCAGTAGCAGTCTTGTTTACCAGCTCATGCCCCTGCCACAATGCTTCTATCTCTTTAGTAATGATTCCATAGCAATCTTCAGCACTAATGGTAAACAGACGCTTCCACACATAGTCGCGGTACCCACTCGCCCAAAGTTCCAATGCAAAAAAGCCGGCTACCCCGGTGTCGGCTCGCCTAATGGCTTTCTGCATTGCAGAACTCACCTCAAAGAAATCATATCCGCAAACTGTTCTTATAATCATAATTCTAATTTAATGGTTTGACTTTTAGTTTATTACGTCAGTAAAGTTAGCTAAAAAAGGCGAATATGACAAACAGAATGGACGCCATTTAAACGCCTTTTTTACAGACTATTAGAATTTGAATTTGCATGATATATTATATTGAACGAGCTGCTTTGTTTTGTCTTTCCCATTAGTGGTTGCACTCTTTAGCAAAATACTATCACCAAAATTCTTTTTGATAAAGAGGATAGATTTACGTTCCTCTTCCTGATTCCTTATAGAAGCAAGCCCACCAGCGTTTACAAAAGTGTTCTTTTGCTCAAAATTATACCGCAAATCGGTTAAAACCTTACGTTCTTTGTACTTCATGTAACAAGAAATCCAAAAATCTTCCTTCAAACGTATTTCCTCATTCCACCAAGTGTTTTTGTTATAGATTACTCCATAACTGCAACCGGTTATCATTTTCGAAAGAGAAAGAAAAGCGGATTCATCATACATTACCGGCGATATCCGAGCGGTGAAGCCAAACAGATGTACATCCATCATACTGGCCATCTCAAATAATGACTGAATGATATTAGTTATCTTATCTTTATCCTTTATCCGGCTAGGTTCTCCTTTTTCCACATAAATAGGTTTGCAGGCATGGACATCATCATCAAGCATGAAAAGTTCTCCAAAATGCTTTGCCATCCAATTACGTTTCGGGATGAGGCCCATAACGTCGTCAGGATGAGTTACAATTTCACATTCCGGGTTAAATTGCTGATATAAGTCAGCTTGACTT
Organism: Bacteroides ovatus; assembly: GCF_001314995.1. NCBI lineage: Bacteria > Pseudomonadati > Bacteroidota > Bacteroidia > Bacteroidales > Bacteroidaceae > Bacteroides > Bacteroides ovatus. The sequence continues at coordinate 487,934 of NZ_CP012938.1, read as the reverse complement.
TCAGCAACGCAAATGATAGGATCGTTCACCAACTTTTTAGCGAACACCCGGTCATGGCGTTTATGACTTGGTATTACTATTTTGCAGGGCATGGCGAACGTCTTTTATATCAATTACATTGGATTTACTTATTTTCCCGGTTTTGTACGACTTCATGTGCTGCATGTCCAGCCTCTCACGAAGCCAGTTGCTATCTACCTCATTACTTGAGGTGATGATAAACAACTCATGTTTTTCGTCATACTTTGGAATGAGAGGATAAATGGCTGTATCATCCGTGATGGCATCGAAGCGCTCTTTAAATTCATCCTCTTTCTTCTCCGGGGCAAATTCGATGCCCCAGTCTTGGAGTTCCGCCTTATTCCACTCGTTTTCCATAACGTCCAAATCATTCTCACCAAAATTGACATTATCTTTAGTGGCATATTCCCTCAACTTCTTAACGGGGGTATCAGGTGCCAGAATTTTACAAGGCAGTTCTTTATAACCTAACTCCTTGCAAGCTCGCAAACGTAAATTACCACAAACAACAATATATCTGCCATCATTGTAGGGAAAAACTATAAGTTCTCGAAGCTCAAGCATCTCTGGCGAATCCTGAATGCTTTTCTTCATCGCTTCAAAGCGGTAATCACGAAAAAAACGTGGATTTTTCGGCAATCCCGTGAGCTGCCCCTTATTAAAATCAAGTAGGCAGACTTGAATAATCTCTGTCATAACTAACTATATTAAAATCAACAACACAAAATCAACAACACAAACAGTCAGTAACAACACCTAATCATTTTTTCTATCATCGAACTCTATCTTATCTTTGATAAGCTGTTCAATGTCCTCACAACCAAATCTTTTTAAATAGGCAACAAGGTAAATTATCATCTCGGCTGCCAATTCTTCATCTTCCGAATATTTAGGAAGATTATCACTCCTATATTTAGAAGCAATATCGAATTTTCTCCAAACGGCTTCAATTCTTATGCTAAACGCTTTTCTTGAGCTATGCTCATTCATCTTAAAGCGCTTCCTCATGATATTCAAGCATCTCTGGGCAAACCTATTCAATGTTATCATATCGATCGGGTTAAATTGTTAGACTATGAATAATCTCACACGATTCTATTAGGTTGGTCTCTGATGCGAAACCAATGAACATATTCTTTATCTATCAGCATACTATTATTTATTTTGAGGGGTCTGTTGTATCTAAATATTTCCTGTACTCTAATTCTGTCTTAGCAAGATTGATTACGGTATTAACCCCTTGGAAAACTTGTTTTGCTTGGCTCACTTTACTAGGATCTTCTTTCACATCCTTAATTTGTTGAAGAACCAAATTCCTCAAATCTTGTAAAATGGTAGGGTTCACTGTAGACACCTTATTCAACCGTTCATTAGCCAACACGACAACTGTGTTTGTTATTGGCCGAAAACGATTCAATTTGGAAGCCAAATCAAACATACTAAATACCAATACTTTGCCATTATTCAAGTATATCTCAACTTCGGTACCATCATCACCGGTACCGTCACAGTAATTGAGAATTACAACTTCTTCATTCTGATAAAGGAATGGTTTATTAACCATTTCTTTCAATCTATCTATTGCTCCATCAGTCATGATTCATTCTTTTTTGTTGCTTTATTAATTTGTCTATTCAAAGCTCCTTTTAGTTTGATTAGGTACTGAACATCTTCCGGATATCGGGCATACAAAGAATTCTCTTTTTTTAATTGTTCAGAACGACTAATCATGTAAAGGTTCTCAATGGAAACGTTTTGCCTGTTGCCATCTTTAAACTGAATATTATAACCAGGGGGGATTTCTCCATTATGCTCAATCCATACAAGCCGATGTTTAAGTTCAAAGACATTCGGTTCGGCAGTTTTCACTTCAATGTAACCGTCACGAGTTATGCGTTCATAACCGACTGGTTTATGATTTTTGGGGACATGTCCTTTCTTAAATCGAGTAGCTTTCGTTTTTGCTAATTGTTCCTCTGACATATATTCCGTTTGCTTACGTCCCTTGTTCATCGGTTGGTGGCCTTTGGGAAAGAAGCTTTTAGAAGCGCATTGAAATTTAAATTCTTTAGATTTAAAGAGCCGTAATTTAAATGCAACTCCATTTACAGCAGAATAAGTGGTACCTAATATCTGTGCTATTTCCTCATTAGTATGATTGGGATACAACTTTTTCAATTTATCAAGTCTCTCACTATTCCAAAACGAGATTCTCGGAGAGCGCCTAAGTTTTCGAATCAAGGCCTTTGTTTTAACAGCACTAAGTGTTTTATCAAGACGCCTAGCAAGTTCTTTTAAATCAGCAGTCGGGTACTCACTGTCAAGTATAGCAAGTTGTTCGTCAGTCCACGTTTTCATAAGTGCGTCAATAAAGAGAGGAAACCACTAGGCTTCCTCTGTGTTATCGTTATTTAGTTCTTTCAGTCTTTCTTTGAGCTTCTTTTCTTTCTTATCATATGAATCCGCAAGTTTCTTAGAGAGCGCTTTGAAATCATCCGGATATTGTTCTGCAAAAAGGATTTTCTGACACTTTTGCAAATAGGAGTAGAAATTCACATTATTCGATGATAAGCATTCAGCAATAAAGGCTCTATACCATTGGTGTCGGTCAGCTTGGTTGTTCTTGACATAATTTACAAAATCACTCTCACCATTCCATTTTTTTAAATTCAGTTTTTCAAGATAAGTACTGCTACAACCGCTAAGAACCAGCACATCAAAAACAAGTTGTTCATTTTCAGAGAATTCTTTTGTTCTCTGATAATATGTTTTCTCTTGCGCCCACTTGCGCATTTCTTCAGCAGACTTCTCCTTGACTATATCCTTCGCTCTTTTTAATTGGGCGTTTATTTTTTCCCTTTCTATCTCTTTTAGATCGGCAACGGCGGAAGTAGAGGAAGCCGTTTCTTTTCTAACATAATAGAAACTAACGTTAAATTCGGGAGAATAATGTCCAAAAAATGAAAGACAACGATAAACTTCTCCATCTTCAAGCATTTTCAAAGTGCGTTCATCATCTTCTGAATACCAGCACTTACATCTAAAGATTTCATCAGGATCAACTATTTCAAATCCAAGTTGTTTAACAGCTTCCAAAGTTTTTTCATAGAAAACCTTTCTATCTTCTCCCCAATATGTATCGGGACGTCTAGCGATAATTACTGTTTTTCCAAATGAAAGAGGTTCGCCAACTTTAACAAGATGTTCATATTCTAGTTGAATTTTCCGCGTCACATAAGCAATCTGTTTTTTCTCATAGCAAGCAGCATTGATACATCTAGCATCCTTACTATTCATTTCATAGAACAAACAACCATGATTACACGTATTATTCTCACATTGAGAACATGATTTAATATCGGTATTTTCCCAATTATCGGAATCATCTTTAATCCAAGGTGCGTTACCAAGCTCCATGAAAGAATTACTCACAAATTCTCGAATCATAGCAGTAGTACATTGTTCTTCCTCCTCCTCATGAAACTCTTTTTGAGTATCTTCATCCAATTTAGAAAGAATCATAGCACCGGACAATGGTATATCTCCATTTCTTACCCGCTCTTTTAGTTCAGGAATAAGAGAATTCAATTTAATACGGTCAAAAACAAACCGGGTAGACTTTCCTATTTTAAGAGCGATATCTTCCAAAGTTCGTCCTTTTTCAGCCAACTGCGCAAAGGCAAAAGCTTCTTCGATGGGATCAACATCTTTTCTTTGAAGATTCTCGGTAATCATCGCTTCAAAAGCCTCATCATCTGTCATTTCTCTGACAATGCAGGATATTGTCTGAAATTTTTCCGACTTTTTTCGATGGGCTTTGATTTTTGCAACATTCGCTTCATCTTCCTTTGCTTTCAAAAGTGACACAGCCCGGAAACGACGCTCACCGCAAACAATTTCGTATGTGTAAGGTAATGGGGTAACATCTCCGGTTTCTAGGTTAGTCATCTCCTCGGATTTAGCAACTCTGACAGTGATAGGTTGCAATAAACCTTGCTTTTCAATGTTGCTTGCAAGCTCTTCAAGAGCTGCTTCATCAAAAGTCTTTCTCGGATTCAAAGGAGAAGGACTGATAAGGTCAATTCTAATGTTTTGTACTTCCATAATTTAATTATATTGGTTTGACTTTTAATTCATTACATCAGTAAAGTTATCGTAAAATGACAAGTTATGCAAACAGAAACTTCGCCATTTTAACGCCATTTTCATGCGGGCTTATTACGTATTTGAATGAAGCCACGTTTTTCCGTTTCCCGAAGCAATTCCATATCTTCCTCACGGATATAACAATCCGTTTCACCATTAACAGTTGTGTGATTAGGAATACCAAAACGCTCCCGTATTCTTCTTTTCACTTCAGGAATATCTTCAAGTTTGATATGCCTAGTGTTCCAGTAAATTGTCACCTTCTGCTTCTTGTTTGCCATATTCTCTTTTGTTTAGATAAGAGATTATTTCATTTGAGAGACTTAACGCTTTAGCAGCTTCTTCATCTCCTTGCTCAACTCTAAGTTTGAGTTCGTTCCGGTATTCTTCATACGACAAGCCACTTGTAAAACTCGTTTCCCCTGACAATTTAGCCTTATGAGTATTCCATGACTGATTATCAGCAACAGCACAACGTTCTTTGTTGTATTCACGAAGCCATCCCATAATGATAGAACCATCAATACGATTGTAATTTTCACCATATTTCATTTTCATTGCATTCTTGAAACACAGTTTAAAATCATCAGTTTTCATATAGGGATATTCTTCAATGATTAAATCTACTGTAGTAGCAACTTGGGTAGCAGACATTGTATTACTGACATTGAAAAACTCCAAGGCATCAGCTATCAATATGACCAGCACTGCTCTAGCCTGTGGTTCACCAAACTTTCTTATGATAGTGCCAATAGAAGGTTCATCACTTTGAAATACATCTTCAACCTTCTTTGGGCATAGAGCTTTGCAGTAGTTCTTCGGCGAGGTCCGTAAGACTGCTAACCGATTCTCTTCTTGTGGCCGCAGTATCAGTTCGTTTTCCATTATAGTTACCTTCTAAAATATTTGTAAATTTTGTAGGCAAGAATATCCAGTCAAAAGTGCACCTCCAATTTTTATCGTTTTGTCCAAGCAAGAAAGGACTGTCTAAAACCAATTGGAACACATCGAATATAGCTTGCTTCCCGTATTGTGCGACACGTGCTTTAATAGCTTTCTTTCGTTTTGCATCTATGGACTTTATAGCAGGAAGTTTACCTTTAAACGTGGAATTAAAATAATCCATTAGCCCACCCCAATCAATCTTTTCCTCGGGGAACAAAGAAAGCTCGTCTTTCTTTGATTCTCCTTTAGGAGAAGTTTCTTTCTTTTTTAAATGAGAATCATTATCATCTACATAATCATTATCATATTCATTATCATTATCGGGTTTTGTGGGTTCTTTTGGGTTTCCAAATAACCCAGTGGGTTTTGTGGGTTCTTTGGGTTCTTTTGGGTTTTCACTTTTCGGACGTCCCCCCTTAGAACCATTGCTCTTATTCCTTTCCACAATAGACATATACTTTTCAGTATCCCTGTCTATATCTATCTTTATAAAGTTGAAAGCAATATTTGCCATAGGTTTCAACCCCCGAAGATTTCCCGTTGTCGCATACTCAATTATGCTTTCGTAAATCTCCAGCCTGACATCATCCGGCAAATCCTTGATTGCTTCTCTCCACCCTTTATAAAAGATGAATGAATTTCTTTCCATATTTTAAGGGATTATACTCCGATTAGTAATAAAACTCACAGACCTTTTGCTTCCTTCAGTTTTTTCGCTTCTTCCTTGTAATGAGTAATCAGCTTTTCTAATTGAAAGTCACTAAATTGCTTAGTAACATTTTTCTTGGCTTCCAGGATCAGCACATTTCGTTCACCATACTTGGCAACTAGACGTCTGCGATAATCCTGAATATTTCCTTCCATGAAGCGGTTACAATGTGAACATTGAGCATTGCAGTTCATTTCATCAAAGCGAGTACTCATGTGTTGGCGGTTGATGTAATGACCGCAATCTGCTTTATTGAAAGGCTTTATTTTACCACATGAAATACACTGAAAATATCCATTAGGCATCGTATCACGATAACGGATGAATAAACTAAATATTCTGTCTAGTTTATCGACAAGATCAGGTTTCTTCTTGACCTTAACACCTTCTACCTCGAAAAGAGGCTTTTTCTTTTCTTTCTTCTTGTAATTTCTCCACATGATAATTAAAATACTACATTGGTTAATTGACGGCCACGACTCATTATACACCATTTTCCCTTTTCAGGCTGTTCTATGCGTAACTCTTCAACACGCCCAAAACGCCGGAAATTCCCACTCAAATCAACAACCCAACCCTCTTTACCTTGGCAGGGACGAATAACACGACCGACCATTTGATAATAGAGGGAAAGGGATTTGGTTGGACGTGCAAGAACAATCGTATCAAGCTCCGGGTAATCGAATCCGGTTGTAAGTACTCCGACATTAGCAACAACTTTTATTCTTCCATCTTTAAAACCTTTCAGAATTCGTGCCCTTTCTTCCTTTGGAGTAGAACCGCTAACGATCGCACAATTAGGAATTTCGGAAGCCAGTTTTTCAGCTTCACGAATAAACCTCGTGAATATTAAAATACCTTTGCGTGGTATGCCCGATTTGGGGTTCAACAGACGTTTTGTCCATCCAACTATATCTTTGTATATGTCCACACGTTCAAACTCTTGCAGAAGACTTTTTTCATCGTAATCTGCACCAGTAGAATTAGTCCTGACTCTACTTAAATCCAACTTTGTAATATCATAGTATTTCAAACTTGCGAGAAATCCTTTAGCAAGTAGTTCACTCACCTGACAGTGATAAATAACATCAGTGAAAACCTTTGGCTGGGTACGAGTTATAAATTTAAGCATAGCACCACCTCTTCCTGAACATAATCTGTAAGGAGTCGCTGTCAGCCCAATAACTTTCCTTTGCTCATCTTCAAAGAATTCCTTATACATTCCTTTCTCCGGATTCACTAAATGACATTCATCAATCAGAACGTGCTTGAAATGTTTGAAGAAACTCATGTGTTTCATCACACTACCAATCATAGCAAACGTAATACGATTGATATCCTTTCTTCCGGCAGAAGCTGAATAAACTCCACAATCGAATATGCCGTATGATTGAAGTTTCGCAAAATTTTGTTCGAGTATTTCCTTGCTAGGCTGGAACACTATCAGCGGCCCGTCTATCCGTGCAGCTATATTGGCAATGACAAGGGACTTCCCGGCACCAGTGGGAAGAACTATCACGTAGTTTTTCTTTTCCTTGGATTTAAAAACGCTGACCGCTGCATCACTAGCACTTTTTTGGTAGTCTCTTAACTGGTATGTCATAATTTGATGTGATATTTATGAACTTTCAAATGACAGTCACCACAAAGGGTAACGAGACAATCAAGATGTTCAAGCTCATGACCAACGATTGATTTTCCGTTAACCCTGTATGTTTTGTGGTGAATCTCTAAATTAAAGTCTTTACCGCACATCTGGCATTTATGTCCGTCCCTAATACGAACTTTACGCTTGGCTTCTTCCCAATCTGGATTATTCACAAGCCGCTTCACATAGTTGGACTTCCTGCCTTTTTTGTGCTGCAATCTACTCATCGTCTTCCGGTTCTTCTTCAGGAAGTTTATCAGACAGGTCTTCTTCGAACTTGTCCCCATAATCTTCTGTATCATCAATAGGACGTTCTACTTCAGGATATTCAATACCAAACAAATCAAGCATCGCTTTTCTGTTTCGATCTTCCTGTGCCCAAAGAGAACGTTTGTCCCAATCAGGAATTTTTTCAGCTTTCACAAGCTTAAACTCACCGTTCACCCATGAATAATACAGGAAATATCCATCAAGAGCAAACCGGATCGTATTCTTACTTGAAAGATGATACTCCCTCGTCCCCTTTTTGACCTCGGCAGCCAGGTCTTTAATTTCAGTCTTAATAGAAGCTAACCTGTCTTGAGCATCACTCTTAATTTTCTTCGCACGTTCAATGGCTTCCAACAATTCACGTTCGCGTTTGGGGACCTCATTCTCTTGCTTGATGCAATACTCTTCACGAATTTCGGAAATCTCAAATTCATCCAGTAAACGTTGTGTCACCTCACTTTCAGGGAATGTAGCATTGAAATGCTCATTCACCAACTTTATCAATTCATCTACATTCGTAGAACCCTGAAATAAAACAGGGGGAAATTTTTCCCGAATAGAATCGGGAACTACAAACTCGATTGTCTCGGGTTCGTAGTTTCTCAAATTTGCAATCATAAATTATAAAAGGATTAATTAGTACCGGTTTTGGTACTCATGAATAAAATCTAAGTAATGCTGGTCTTCAGGCAATGGAAGTGTAATACCAAACTCGGTGGCCGCATCTATTTTCACGCTTTCCATGAAATTATGCATCTCTAAAGTATTAAGTTTACTTGTTCCTCGCACAATAGTTTCCACTTTACCATTCACATGAACCTGTTTCACAAGAAACTTCTTACAATACAAGTCATGTATATCCTGAACTCCAGCAGCAGTGCTCCAATACTCTTCACCTGTGTATTCACGCAAACAGGCACCAATACACTGAAACCATTTCCACATGAGAGCATTTTGATTTAATGTTCTCGGCTGTGTTTTTTTCTTAATGGTTACAGTGTATTCTCCATTACGAAGTGTGCTGCACATGAACTCGAAAGACTTATCCATTTGGATTTTGCCATCTTTCTTCGTCAATGTTGCTTCCATAACCTATCAGAATGGCAAATCGTCCTTGGTCGGTGGTGGCGGTGGCGGGCACTCATTCACCGCACTTCGAGTCTGATTATTGGTGTGTTCCGGAAGAGGTGGCGGTGGTGGCGCTTGTTGAGGCTTAACAGAAAGCATCTCCATATTATCAACAAAAAGTTCTGTAATATACCGTTTAATTCCTCTGCTATCATCATAACTCCGAGTTCTTATCTTTCCTTCCAGATACAACTTGTCTCCCTTATGGACATACTTCTCAACAACATCGGCAAGACCACGCCAAACAACAATATTATGCCATTCAGTTCTTTCAGGAACCTGTGTTCCATTGGCAAGGGTATAACCTTTTTCAGTGGTGGCAAAGGAGAAAGTGGCCACTTTAGAACCAGCTTCCAAAATTCTAATATCGGGGTCTTTGCCAACATGCCCGATAAGCATCAATTTGTTTAAACTCATGATTTATCCTCCCTTATTGTTACACGGATACTATCAGCTTTAGGAACTGTTTTGATATACTTAGAATATAATTCCGGATAGTCAGCCTGAAACTTTTTAGTATCAAAATTGTCACTCGTAGAAGCGGGTGTATAACTAACTCGCAATCTTCCGGCATCCCATGACTTGACACCATTCTCACGCATAGCAGTTTTCAATTTTGCCTTATAATCTTTCTGAATCTTGGTTAGATCTGCAAGTTCTTCCTCAATCCCGATTATAGTATTTACAAGCTGCATTGGAATAAGTAACTTGTCATCATCAGGGGCAGGAACGGGAAGATTGGATAGATATTGCTCACCCTTCTTCTCGCATTCCATTAACTTCTTGACTTCTTTATCAGACTTACGGCTAATTTCAACAAATTCATGTTTATTACCACGCAACCAAGTGCTAAACAATTTATCAACTTTGAGTAATGGATTTTGAAGTTCAAAGAAATAAGCATAGATTGACAACTGCCAACTTAAATACTCCTTATCAAGATGAAGGGTAGTTTTGATGTCAACAAGACTAATTCTACCGGCTTTCTCCCAAACACAATCTATATTCGATGCAAAGTATTCGTTATCAGAAACGGTATATTCATTGGCAAGCGCCTTATATCCGGCATTTACCCTCATTCTGATATAATTCTCTGCTTCAATACTTTCAGGAGGTAAGCCTGTTACATCAGCAAACTGGCATTGAGCATGAATAAGGCTACCCTTCTCTGCAGCTCTCTTCAATACAAAATCGGGGACATCTTTATATTTGTCAGGGAACAACTGCCGGCTAATCATACCGGTTATACCTTGCAACTGTTTTTCACCGAGCATATAAGTGTGGTTTTCCTCATTGAAAACCACACTGGATTTCACTAATTCTATCATTATTATCAATTTCTAGGAGGATACGTTTTCTGCATGTCAATAGTTATGTTTCTGAACTCCTTATTATTGTGAAGTTCGGGATGTTCAGCCCAAACTCTCTCAAGCTCTTCGCGGCTTTTAACACCAGTCATTTGTTTAATTGCACGATCTAGGTCTACACCAGTATATACTTTGCCCGAAGCGTTTGAAGCAGAAACATTGGGAGCATATACTTTTTCCTTTGTATTACCATAAGCAAAACGAACGCGGTTTTTATTGTCCACAATAACAAGTAAAATAATCTCCTTTTGCTCGTTATAACCAATCTCTTTTACACTGAATTTGGTGTATAGAGCAGGAGAACCTGTTTTGCTCTGATATATTTCATTTTTCTCAAGTGGAATCCAAATGAAAGGACCCGTATAAAGTTCACGCCCAATTCCCCAGTTAAATCCTGCACGTTTAAAGGCGTCCGAAGCCTGCCCTTTCTCTTTTTCTGTGCTAGATTCTGTCCCAACATCCTGTTTACTCACCCATTCCTTCTTTTCATTATCCCAAATGGACAACGTACAGAATAGATTCCCATTAACGACATCATGGTGCCGTTTCCAGTTCATTTCTCCGAACACTTCATCAAGTATTCTCATGTCTACTCGAGCATCCTTGTATAATAGCAAGGAGCAGCCCGAACCGTCCGGTTTCATAGTACCAACCCTACATTCAATTTCAGAAGCTAGAAGCGGTCTGATAGAATTTTTCTTCTTCTCTTCATTCTGAACCGTTGATACAGTGTTTTTTCTCGCTGTCATAATTCTAATTTAATGGTTTGACTTTTAGTTCATTACATCAGTAAAGGTAATCGTTATTGACAAGTTTAGCAAACAGAAACTTCGCCATTTTAACGCCATTTTCAGGTAGTAAAAACTGCCTGTACGATATTGTACAGGCAGAAAAATAAGAAAATGAATAATCCAATGTACCTTATGGAACGGCTACGCTTTGAAGGGTGTACGGCTCCCTGATTTATACATAATGTAAATGCTAGTGGACGGAACCGGAGTCGAACCGGTCTCACGGAATATTGGTGCACCTCACCGCAGTTTCAACCAACGATATACATATCCGCCCGATTAATTAAAAAGGTGCACTATCTTCACAGACCATACACCCCAATCACAAACACAAAACAAAACTCATGAACTACTATAATTTAATTAGGATCAGAAGGGTGAATGGCGTGGGGATCGAACCCACATCACGCATATCTGCGTATGCTGCCAATTACACCAGCCATCCGTTTTAAGTGAACTATTCTCACGAACCATTCACCTAGAACACAAACACAAAATAAAACACGACATTAACTATTAAATAGCACTCTCACGAGCTTCTTGCTTCCGGATAGCCGTTCAAAGCACACCGGAATAGTATAGAACAATTAAAACTCAAATAACAGGGGCTTTAACCCTACAGCGTCCTTTTCGCTGGCAACATTAGTTAAACATAAAAAGAAAAATTCTCTGTGAAGGAACCCGGACTCGAACCGGGATGATAGATTACCTATGTATGACTTTCTTCAATCTATCTGCATACTTGCGTTTACCAATTCCGCCATTCCTTCAGGTCGTAGCCAGACGCTTCCGGCTACATTGATTGTATATATAATGCAAATATATTTTCACCCTCACGGGTTACTTAACTCTGATTGAGTTGAGCCGGGAAACGGATTCGAACCGCTGACCTCATGTAGAAACATGCGCTCTAACCAACTGGGCTATCCCGGCAGATGCCCGGCGAACCGGGCTAAATAAACATGACAAATACTAAAATTAAGCAATGCAGACCTTCACAGGCTATCCTTATTTTGTTTCCTATCTTCGTAGTATCGAAAACAGATATAATTCACTGATACGACAGTCACCAATACAAAAGCAGCAATAAATTCTTTCTTGCTAACTTCAATGCTATCTATAAGATACAGTGTTGTCCATAAGGCAATGAACATCATGGCATACTGTATCACTTTAATCTTTTTCATTTCTTCCGTTTTTTAGATTTAACTTTCCTTCCCGCACATCGGCAATGAAGTAATACTTGAGCAGCATTACAATGCCACTTGCCGTTTTGGACATTAGTGGGCTTATCACTTTCAATCTTACCCGCTTCTATAAGATTCATCAATTTCTTTTCCCCACCCACATAATACGCAGACTTATCTTTTCCAAACGTTTCTGTAGAAAACAGACGGAGAATATTATCTAGCAATATTTCAGCCATTTCACCTCTGATCATCTCAACAAGCAAGGTAGTTATGCAATTCTGGTTACTATAAACTGCATATTTTTTACATCTGACTTTGTTTTCCAAGCCATTCCTTCAGCTTTTTCTTTATAAAGCCGAGCATTCAATGTATTAGTTACAGACGGTTTCTGAACGATAGGAAATACTTCTATTGCACCAACATCCATACTCCGTAATACATCAATTACGTTACGTCTCTGAATATCCTTTTCCATACAATCTAATTTTAAATTAAACATTGAAGCGATGAGCGGATTCGAACCGCCGACCTCTACTTGTGGTGCTCTTCCGTTAAGCTAAGAGTATTTCTTGAGAGACTCGAACTCTCAACCATCCACCACACACAGCGCTCTAACCTGCCTGAGCTACATCACCTTTATATACATAAAGCAAATACCTCGATTTGCCGACAAACGTCTAACTGATTTAGTTTTACAACGATACGGCTTGACCATTAACCACAGCATTATATCGTTGAGAAGCCCGCCTACGTCAGTAATCCCTTTCAGCACGTGTCGGCTTCCAAAACACCATTTTACCAATATGTCAAAGAACTCTTCTCTGTTGTTCCCAGTCTCCCTTCAAGGGCAGGCTCAAAGACCGGACTGGGTACCGGATAACCGGCGGTTTGGTTTGACTTTAGTGAGGGTTAGAGAATACTTTGGTTGTTCTTCAAAACTATGTCCATTAAGTTTCGTTGCGATTCAATAAATTTCTTCAAATCATCACATTGGGAAACTTTCTCTCTATAAAATCCACGTTCTGATTCTAAATCTCGTTTGAGTTTTTCATTTTCACCTCTCAAAGAGCTGATCAACGCGTCTCGTTCTTCAATCACAGCTTCATATTTGTCTCGCTGTATTTCTAGTTCGGTTCTTTTATCCATTGTTGTATAATTTGATTAATCTCCGACGTAATGTGCACCGTAATGAGTACTATTTGGGTTGTAGTAAGCGGAAGCGGGAATATTAAGGTTATTATATTCCTTGCTAGGTGTAGCTTTGGCAGTCTTGCTCATAGCTTCATGTCTTTCAGCTAAAAATTTATCAGTTCTTGATTTCACTGCTTCCGGTGAGAAACTTTCTTGGAGTTTTGCAAAGCTCCATGCAGATTTTAAACACTCTGAAAATGTTTTTCCACCCTTCTTGTAATTGCGGTGTGCAGACTTCATTATTTGTGATAAATTGTAGCTCATAATCGTTATTTTTTAATTGGTTTTATCAATCATTTTTTGTATGTTTGTATGATTGATTGATTTATGATGCAAATATAAACGTATTTACGTTAATTACAAAACATAAAACTTGATAAATAATCGCATTTACGTTAATTAACTATTAATATAGATATGGCTGAAACAAGCGTAAACGAAAAAATTAGAGAGATTATCTCTTATTATAAGCTGTCAGACAGGCAGTTTTCCATTAAAATTGGGGTAACCCAATCGGTGATTGGTTCTATGTTTCAAAAAAACACAGAACCTTCCTCTAAAGTAATTAGGCTCACATTAAACGCATTTACGGATATTTCAGCAGATTGGTTACTACGCAATAAAGGTCCAATGCTGATTTCAGATATCAAACCTGATCCAAATATTGAACGCATGGAACGTTTAGTTGATACAATAGCAACCCTTCAGGGGACTATAAATGAGCAGATGAAAACAATTCAACTATTCACTGAAGAGAACCAAAAACTGAAAGGCGAATTAGCTATGTTGAAGAATGAACGTAATATAGGATAAATAAACACATTAACGAATGAAAAAGATACTGTTAATACTAATGCTTTTTACTCCTATTATAACATGGGGACAAAAAAGTGATTTGATTAAATTCTTAGATGCATGTAAGACTTTTGAATTTGAAGAATCTAAAGAAATTATTTCTAAATATTCTTTTAATCTAGGAAATATGTATGATTTACTAAATTATGAAGAGCCAACAGGTATATTATTTGATACAGATACATTAAATATTAAAGGATATAAAGCAATAATTAACTGTAAAATAAAAAACAAAGCAGGACAATATATTGACAAAAAGATGATAGTAGTAATGTATTTGAATAAGGAAAATAGCCTTTGGTGTGTTGAAATGTTCAGGGAAGCAACAGACCCGAATAAAGAATACAAGATATCTAAACAAGATGTAGATTCCGGCAAATTTTACACTAAAAAACAATATGTATATAGAAATCTTGCATATTGGGCAATAAGTTCCGGTAAACTAAATGAAGCTATAAAATACATGAATATATCTGAAGAAGAGGCTGCCAAAGTAAATGATACAAAATTCAACATCGATTCACAAAAAGAGGTATTGAGAAAAATAATTTAATTATTATATGTGCCAAATTAGAACTGCACCACCCAAAGATGAAAGAGAATATCCTTTAGTTATAACGGCTGAAGAAAAGGATAAAGTATTAAATTATATTTTGGTTGTAGCAAACGGGAAAAGAACAGCTAAACTAAATTATAAAGATATACCAGACCTTAGGATCAGTAAAGAACAATATGAAATAGTTTTAGAGGAGTTCAAAAATAGGAGATTTATTGACTATAAAGGATATGGTATTGAATATCTTACGTTGAATTTTGAAATATTCAATTTTGCAGAAAAAGGGGGATTCACTGTTGAAAGAGACTTATATATATTAAGTTTTGATACATTTCAAATGCAGCTAGAACGATTAGAAAAGGAGTTAAGCCCTGATACAGCAGCAAAAGTTGATGATGTTGTCGGAAAAGCCAAAAATATAACTGAACTACTGATAGGGCTCTCTGCTCTAGCTGAAAAAATGAATCTCTAAGATTTATTATCAGGATCAGTTAATAGGAACTCCAATATAGAAGCTGCACGAAGCAGTCTTGAAGCATATAGAGTTGCATCTGCATCCGGGTTGTATTGATAACGCCTAGTCTGAAACTTTTTAAAAGTAACAAAGCCACTAGACATATCATTAGCAAGTGTTTTCAAGCTTGATATAGTTTCTTTTACATTTTGGTCATAAGACATTTTTATACGCATACGAGCGGAATCATCCACTTTTGCACAACACTGGGGATAAAAGGCTGTTGCATTATCTTCTTTAGAAGATTGTTTTTTACTTATCCTTCTTAGGACATTTTTTAATAACGATTTCATAAACGCACTATTTTAGTTTGACAATGCGCAAATATAATATTTAAAGTAATATAAAATATGAAATATAGAAATCTTGATGTAACCATTCTATTTTCCGCCTTGACATAAGTTGTTAGCCGCCATATCTTTGCGCCGTAACCTTTAACAAGAATGATTATGGCAAAAGAAAAAGTAAACTATCAGGAGGTATATGACCTCTACCAGTTATGCAGCGAGACCAAAGATCTTCGAGAGTTCTGTGCTGATTATGGTGTAAATTACGACAAGTTCATGAACTGGCAGCGTCACCAGTTGTGGAGTGAGAAGTTAGGCAAGACAGTCCAGGTTGAGCAGCCCAAGGTTGCCAAAGTCCAGATAACCGGGAAACCATGCAATAGTCCAACTGTGAAGTTGGACGTGAAACATCCTGAAGGTGAACCACCAATAAAATGGATCAAGTTACAGCTGGCGTCTGGCGCAACACTGTTCCTGAGAAACACCACCGTTCTTGATTTGAGCCTGTTGCTTAATAAAATGATAGGATGATATGCTTGGACTGAGTGCTAACCTTAACTATTACCTGTTTAACGGTAATGTTGATTTGCGGAAAGGCATTTTCCGTCTGTGTGAGAGTATAAGGGAAGAAATGTCCCTTGACCCGAGCGATGCGTCCAATGTATATATGTTCATGTCCCGGAACCGAAAGGTTGTGAAGATACTTCATTACGAACGCGGTTTTTATGTGCTTTACGAAAAACGTCCTGTTATGGGCAAATTCAAGAAACCTGTATTTGATGAAGTCTCCAGGTGCTACCGGATACAGTGGTCGGACATGGCTTATCTTACGGAAAGCATTGTAGTTGACAAGATGTACGTTAGTCCGAAAGGCTAATATTAACATACTGATTATCAACAGGATAGTATAAAAAATAAACGGTAAAAAGTTTGCGTAAGTGCCTGATTTTTCGTACCTTTATATCATGATTGATGAAAGAGCATACGAGTTACTTTGCTGCCAGCTGGGTCTGGCGAATGAGGAAAAGGCAGGTCTTCGCAAACAGAATAAAGAATTGATTGCGAGGCTTGAGTCTATTGAAGAATCCAACAGGGAGAACTCTAAAAATCTGATAGATACCATCAATGATCTCAAAGATACCATCGAAAAGCAGTCAACCACGGTTGAACATTACAGGAAAGAAATGGAACTTATGAGAAAGCAGCTTGAAGCAAAGGATGAGGTGAACAGGATGCTGGCAAACGAGATCTCCAATCTCAGACTTCAGCTTGAGGACAGCAGGAAACACCGTTTCGGCCGTACTTCCGAGCAAAGAAGGCTGTTGAACAACCGTAATCTCGACAAGTCCGCTCTGGAACAATCCGAGTATGACGGTTCTGACAGGAAGGATGATAATAATAAGACCGATGATAACGAAACCGGCAGCAATACCTCTTCCGGCAACATACCTGCCCAGAACAGCAAACCTTCAAGGAGAAAGGAAACCGCACCACGTGCCGGGAAAACAAAATTGAAAGTTGACAAGGTGGTAGTACATGAAGTGGACGAGTATTACACGCTTCCAGAAGGGGGACGGTTTATGAACCGCAACGGTATGCCTGATGTGTGGGAATACAGGGTCATAGAACATGTAAGGGCTTATAACGTGGAGCATGTTTACAAGGTGGCAAGGGTAAAGCTTGCGGACGGCACTTTCACAAGCACCATGGAACATCCGCTGAAAAACCTTGGAGGTATCTTCTCTCCTGAACTGCTTGCCCGTCTGCTTTGTCTGAAATATGACTTCAGCATGCCTGAGAACAGACAGATAAGACTGCTTGCAAGAGAGGGTATCCACATAAGCAATACCACGCTGAACAGCTATATCCATAACGGAATCGCCAAACTAAGGGAGTTCATGGAAGATGTCTTCAAGGAGTTTGTACAGAGAGCTAATTACCTTATGGTTGATGAGACTACTGAGCTTGTTGGAGTGGAAACAAAGGAAGGTAAGGCTTACAGGAGAAAGTACTTATGGGCTTTCTTTGCCAAGCATATTAAGATGGTCTATTATCACTATAATAACGGCAGCAGGTCGTCCGATGCGGCAAAATCATTCCTGGAATATTTTATGGGAACCATATCCACTGACGGATATACGGTTTACAGGATGTTTGACGGAGACGACTCAAAGGTGCTTCATATAGGATGCTGGACGCATTGTAGAAGGTTGTGGGTTGATGCCCTGCCTTCAGACAGAACAGCGATGGACATAATAGATCCTATCGGTGAGATGTTCAGAAATGAAGACCTGTTCCGTATGATGAAACTCAGCGGTGAGCAGATTAAGGAAAGAAGGCTTAAGCTAACAGGACCGATTCTTGAACGTATCCATCATAAGGTGGTCATTATGATGCAGGATGCGAAGATTATGGCTAACGAACTGATGAGAAAGGCCGTGAACTATACGATAAACCAGTGGAAATCCTTGAGAAATATCCTCAAGGACGGTTCAGCAGAAATCTCGAACAACCTCTGTGAGCAAAGGATGAAACCTGTAAAGCTGCTGCTCAAGAACTGTATGAACGTTGGCAGTGAGGATGCGGCAGAAAACTCTGCATTCACCTTCTCTCTGATAGAAAGCTGTAAGTTGAACGGCATAGACCCTCAGAATTACCTGAAACACTTGTTTGAATGTATTCTTCATGGTAAGGACTGCGACAAGAAGGCTCTTCTGCCATGTTTCTATAAACCGGAATGTTAAAACAAAAATATTTTCTTACGGGCATTTTTATTTTATCGGCTGAAAGACAGCCGATAAAATTGGCGTGGCGGAAAATAGTATGGTTACAATCTTGATAGTACATAAAACATCAAATGGTCGAATTATAGTCGAACCATAAAAAAAAGCAGGACTATATAATTGATATACAGAATATACAACTAGATTTCCAAAAATGTGTCTAGTTTAGTTTTTGTGTTAATAGCTCCCTCGTCAGCGGACGAACTAGGGAGCTATTTTTATAATTGATATACAACAAACTATTAAATTCAAATCGAGCCCTTTCTTTCTTAATGAGTATTTATCATTGAAAGTTAAAACGTCACTTTTGACGTTATTTACATTGCCGCAACCGTACTGCGGCAATACATACTAATTAAATAGAATTTAAACATGGCTAATCTATTTATTTTATTACCAGTCATATTATATCAAAAGAAAACGAAAAAAAGTGGCTTGATCATCATTTGAATAAAACTGGAATCAAGTCACTTTTAAGACCTTCTGATGAAAATAAAATGTTTGCATACCAAATAAAAACGACTTTCTAAAGAAGGATTCGGAAGATGAAACAATACTACAAAAAACTTAAAATTTAAACAGCTAATTTTACTACTTGAATTTTAAATTAGGTTATTATAGAATTCACCATACGTTTCTCCCATATCTATAATATCAATGTCATTTATACGATAAGAAATCGAAAGAACATCTGGGTCATAATTAATATTTATACATTGATCTTTTTGTAACTTTACATGTTTTGAGAAAGAAGCAGATGTATTATATCTTGCATTTTTACAGCTACAAACATAAACATTATAAAATACATTAGAAAAAGCTTCTCGATATTCAAGTTCAACCCCTCCATTTCTATCAATATTACATGTTGTAATTGGAGAATCCATTCTATCATAAACTTCCTTTATAATATTCCACATTTCAATTGTTAAATGTGAGGGAATATTCCACTTTGTAGCATACTTGTTAAATGAAGACATACATTTTGCAGCACAACTCATCGCCTGTTCTTTATTCATAGCATTAAAATTTGATTTATTTTTCAAACGTACTAAATAGTTTCGTTATTAACAAGTTAAAGGACTTTTTTTATTCTATAACATGTGTATTCTAAATTTATACCAAGAATCTAACTTACTTTGTCATGGATTAGAATAAATCAAAGAACTATTTTCCATAGATTACAGGAATATTATTGCACAAAATATACATATTTTCCATAACTTTGCAGCGACAAAGGATCACACAAATGGAATATAGCGTAGAAGAACTAAAAAGTGCATTAATAGAGAAATGCAAGAGTGAAGGTATCCTGTATGCAACGGTTGCAATGGACCGTCGTACTAAAGAAATGATTCTTCCTGATACTTTACAAGGAGCTCTGAAACATCCGGAATTCTTCGTATGTACCTGCAAGAAAGTAAAAGACCAATATGTAGTGGAGGAGATTACTAAAGTGTAATACTCCCCCCAGTCTTTTATTTTTTATTCGCCCAGTTCACTTAGCAAATCGTAGGAAGGAGCAAAGAAAAGTGTTCCCGTAACTGCTGTACTAAAGTCCAGTAAACGGTCGGTATTGCCTACCGGATTGCCAATAAACATACTTTCCAACATCTGCCGGGTAGTAGTGAACGTACTTGCATAGCCGATGAAGTAAGTACCATATTCTCCCTTAGACGTATTGGCGAATGGCATATTGGCACGCACTATTTTCAGGTCATCACCAATATTAGTGACGGCATTATGCGCATTTTGAGGTTTCTCCTCGTCAGACAGTTCGACATCGTTAAACTTACGACGCCCGATCACTTTCTCCTGTTCTTCCACAGGTAAGGAGTTCCACGCAACCATATCGTGAATATACTTCTGCACAAAGACATAGCTGCCTCCTGCAAAATCAGCATCTTCCTCTCCTACAACTGCAAAATGATAGGGATTTTCATCAACCGCCGGATTCTCCGTTCCATCCACAAAGCCGATAATGGCTTTGCCATCCATATATCTGAAACCGTGAGTTTCGTCGACAGGTTCAACCACGCCTTGAAGTTTCTCATCGATGATAGATGCAAACTCAAAACATAATCCCATCTGTTTTGCACGGATATGAAACAATAAGTCGCCCGGAGTAGAAACTGCCGTATGCTTCTCGCCTTTTATCTCTTCGAAAGTTTTCAGTTCTTTGGGTTTTCCCTGTTCCGGGAAAAGACGGTTCCAGGCATCGGCTCCAAATCCCATGGTACAACTGAACATCATATCAGGAAAACGGTTACGCATACTGCGAATCAGGGCCGAGAAATTAGCACACACATCTTTTACTTTGCCAAGAGTTTCAGGCGAATCTTTTAAAGTATAAACAATAAAAATAACATTTTCGCCTTGTTTCCCCGCTACGTCTTGTGGGATATTACCACCAAATGAATGTTGATAAGGATTCATATTTTTCTTTTTTTTCTATTAGTTTCGTCAATGAAATAGTTCTGTTCTAACTCATCTTTTTATTAGGATCTTCAATATATGCGGCAGCCCCTTTATCCATAAACAGTTCTACATTTTGCGCATGATGAGCCACATAGGCTGCGGGACCAGTGTCTCCCGAATTACAGATTTCTTCTACTACATCGGCTTTATTTTTTCCGGTAATCAGGAAAATGACATAGCGGGCATTCTGAATGGGGTATCCCGTCATTGCGATACGCTTCTGCCCGTTACGGGGATGTGCACTGACCACATAAATAGAGTTTGAAGTCAGCAAATCTTCTTGCCCGGGAAAGATCGAAGAAGTGTGTCCGTCATCTCCGGCTCCCAACAGTATAATATCGAATTCGGGCCAACCACGCTTAAACGGCACTTGCTGCCGGACTAACTCCGAATAACGAACCGCCTCTTTCGCAGGCTTTGCCTCTCCACGGATACGGAATACATTCTCATAGAGAATAGGAGTGATACCCAAAAGAAGGTTGCGCATCATTCCGTAATTACTGTCCGAATCATCGGGAGGCACACAACGTTCATCCACCCAATAAATCCGCATACGGTCCCAAGGGGTAATTTCCATATATTCATTCGCCCATAAATCGAACATCAGAGCAGGGGTATTACCACCACTAACTGCGATATTGAACACTCTGTCCGGCTCTTCATTCATGATTTCCACCAGGCGGAGTATCAATGCTCGTGAAGTTTCAATTGATGAGGGAAAAACTGATAGTTTCATAATTCACAATATTGATCTGTATTTGTCAAATTCTTACAAGGATTCGTCCAGTCAGCCCCATGTTCGTGCATCATTGCTTCACTTTCCAAAGGTCCCCACGTACCTGCGGGATAACCGTAAAGAGGCGCATCGGGGTTATCTTTCCAATAGCGGAGCACCGGATCGAAGAATTTCCATGAGGCTTCTACTGCATCACTTCGAGTAAATAAAGTCGGATCGCCCTGGATACAATCATCTATCAGACGGGCATAAGCGTCACCACTAGGCACACCGCCCAACTGTGCATAACTGAAATCCATCGTCACCTGGCGGACTTCGAAACCTGCACCGGGGACTTTCATTCCGATTTTGAGCACAATTCCTTCATTCGGTTGCAAACGAAGGATCAATTTATTAGCCCGTGGACAGTTGCCACTAGCACAATGAAACATCTGGTGAGGTGTTTCCCGGAAATGCACAACGATTTCCGTTACTTTCGTCGGCATTTGTTTACCTGTACGAATGTAGAACGGAACGCCACTCCAGCGCCAGTTACTAATGCCCAGTTTCATGGCAATATAAGTTTCCGTGCGCGAATCGGGAGCCACTCCTTTTTCTTCACGGTATCCTTTTTTACTACCGGAGGCTGTATATTGTCCGCGAACAATATGTTCATTCAAATCGATATCATTCAATGGAGTAAGAGATTCGTAGACCTTCACCACTTCATTACGGAAATTGTCTGCATTGAAAACAGCAGGCGGTTCCATAGCCGTAAGGGCCACGAGCTGTATCAGATGATTCTGCACCATATCCCGCAGCGCACCTGCCGTTTCATAGAACCCGCCTCGTTGCTCGATACCCAGATTTTCTACGGCTGTAATTTCTACGTAGTCAATATAGTTACGATTCCAGAGAGGTTCGAAGATACCGTTGGCAAAACGGAAAGCCAGTACATTCTGGGCCGTTTCCTTACCGAGAAAATGGTCGATACGGTAAATTTGATGCTCATTGAAAACAGAGGCATACGTTTTATTCAGTTCAAGTGCCGACTCGAGATCATAGCCGAAAGGTTTCTCAACGATGATGCGCGAGTGGGGAGTGTTAAGTCCGGCAGCTTTCAAATAGAGGGGCACTACTCCGTAAAGTGATGGCGGAGTGGCAAGATAGAACAGCAGATTGTCCGGATCTACCTCATTAGTCAATTCAACCAGACGTTGGCGGAGTTGCGGGTAACCTTCTTCTTTTGCCGGGTCCATCGGTAAATAGTAGAGATGGGAGACAAATGAAGCCATAAGAGCTGTGTCCTGTTCTTCAGACTTGACAAACAGTTGTAGTTCTTCTAATATATAGGAACGGTAGTTATCGTCAGAATAGACCGTACGCCCGATACCCAATATGGAAAACTCTCCGGTCAACCGTTTTTCACGGTAGAGGGAGTAAAGGGCAGGCATCAGCTTACGCTTGGTCAAATCACCTGACGCACCGAAAATTATCATTGCAAATTTATCCACTTTATTAATTTCTAAATATGAATTATAGGTTTACTCAAACATTATAGGTGCCCGATTTCGTATCTCCTCCGTGGCCTGTCCAGTTCTCGTGAAAGAACTGTCCGCGCAACTCATCCTTACGCTCAAAAGTGTGCGCACCAAAATAATCGCGTTGTGCCTGTACAAGGTTGGCGGGCAGATCGGCAGAAGTGAGCGAATAGAAATAGTTGAGGGCAGAGGAGAAAGCAGGAACGGGAAGTTCTTCTTTCATGGATTCCGCCACCAGGCTCTTCCATCCGGGAAGCAATGTCTTCATTTCTTCTTTAAAATAAGGAGCCAACAACAAGTGTTTAGGCTTGTCGGTGGCTTCGAAGGCAGCTGCAATATCGTTCAGGAATATACTGCGGATGATGCATCCCCCACGCCACATACGCGCAATGGAAGCCAGGTCGAGATGCCAGCCGAAAGCGTCGGAAGCACGTTGCAACACGGCGAATCCTTGGGCATAAGAGACGAGTTTGGAAGCATAAAGAGCAGAAAAGATATTCTTTACGAGTTCCGCCTTATTATATATAGGTTGTGTATGTTGACACTGGAATTGCTTGGAAGCCAAGTGACGCAAGTCTTTCTGTGAAGAAAGGCTTCGTTCGAATACCGCCGTGGCAATTAGCCCTAACGGCATACCGAGTTCCATCGCATTGATAACCGACCATTTTCCGGTTCCTTTCTGTCCGGCTGCATCCAGGATTTTATCAATGAGATAACCTCCGGATTTGTCTTTATGCCGCAGAATGTTGGCGGTGATTTCGATCAGATAACTGCGGAGTTTGCCTTCGTTCCAACGGGCAAAGACATCAGCCATTTCCTCATTGGTCAGATCAAGCAGCTTTTTCATCACCCAATAGGCTTCGGCAATCAGCTGCATATCACCATATTCGATACCGTTGTGAATCATCTTCACAAAATGACCGGAGCCGGCAGGACCCACCCATTGACAACAAGGAGTGCCGTCCGGTGCTTTTGCCGCAATACTTTGAAGAATCGGTTTCACTTCCGGCCATGCTTTTTCCGAACCACCGGGCATGATAGAAGCTCCATTCAAGGCTCCCTCTTCACCACCGGACACACCGCTACCGACGAAAAGAAATCCCTTTGATTCCGCCAGTTGGACACGGCGGTTCGTATCTTCGTAATTAGAATTACCGCCATCAATAAGGATATCTCCCGGTGAAAGCAGCGGGAAAAGCTGATCCATCAGTTCGTCAACCGGACTTCCGGCACGAACCATCATCATAATCTTACGGGGAATAGCTATCGAATCTACAAACGCCTTTATATCTGTGAATCCTTCGATGTTTTTACCTTTTGCACGACCATTCAGGAAGCGTTCTACCACCCCCTCTTCTACTCCGGGAACAGTACGGTTATAAACCGACACGTGCCATCCCTTACTCTCCATGTTTAAAGCAAGATTCTCGCCCATCACAGCCAAGCCGATAAGTCCGATATCTGTTTTATTCTGATTTGCCATAACTTGTATATTTTGAATATTCTTTATCTTAGTAACATTTGAAATGCACATTTGTTCGCAATATTTTAGATTAAAATATTATTTTTGTGGTCTACAAATAAAATCAAGGATGAAGAAGATCAAAATCGGTTTGTTGGCACGCATCGTTATCGCCATCATTTTGGGTATTGCCATCGGCACAGTTTTCCCAGCTCCGCTAGTGCGAATATTTGTTACGTTCAATGGCATTTTCAGTGAATTTCTTAATTTCTCTATCCCATTGATTATCGTCGGACTGGTTACTGTGGCTATTGCCGACATCGGAAAAGGCGCAGGAAAAATGCTACTCGTGACAGCTTTGATCGCCTACTTCGCTACTCTTTTTTCAGGCTTTCTCTCCTACTTCACAGGAGTCACAGTATTTCCTTCGCTCATCGAACCGGGTGCACCACTTGAAGAAGTAAGCGAAGCGCAGGGAATCCTCCCCTACTTCTCCGTCTCCATTCCGCCACTGATGAACGTAATGACAGCTCTGGTTTTAGCTTTCACACTAGGGTTAGGACTGGCGTCACTCAACAGCGACGCATTGAAAAATGTGGCACGTGATTTTCAGGAAATTATCGTACGAATGATAAGTGCCGTCATTCTACCTTTGCTACCGCTTTATATCTTCGGCATATTCCTCAATATGACACATTCGGGGCAAGTATATTCTATCCTAATGGTGTTTATTAAAATTATCGGAGTCATCTTCGTTCTTCATATTTTCCTGTTGGTTTTTCAGTATTCCATTGCGGCATTGTTTGTGCATAGAAATCCATTCAAATTGCTTAGCAAAATGCTGCCCGCTTACTTCACAGCATTGGGTACACAATCATCTGCAGCCACCATTCCCGTGACACTGGAACAGACCAAAAAGAACGGAGTATCTGCTGAAGTAGCCGGATTTGTGATTCCGCTATGTGCCACCATCCATCTATCGGGCAGTACACTGAAAATTGTAGCCTGTGCACTGGCATTGATGATGATGCAGGGAATGCCGTTCGACTTCCCCCTGTTTGCCGGGTTTATCTTTATGCTGGGTATCACTATGGTAGCTGCTCCGGGAGTCCCGGGTGGAGCAATCATGGCTTCCCTGGGGATTCTACAATCCATGCTCGGTTTCGACGAATCGGCACAAGCTTTGATGATTGCGCTTTACATCGCCATGGATAGTTTCGGTACTGCCTGCAATGTAACGGGAGACGGAGCTATCGCTTTGATTATCGACAAAATAATGGGAAAAAACCGTGCTGAATGACTGTGCTGAAAAATAATTGGAAAGTCACTTGGCTGGGTCACAAAAAATGCCGACATTTGCACCCACATTTTCAATTATATAAATAATTAGCGTATGAAAAAAGCCCTAATTTCAGGCATCACCGGGCAAGATGGTTCTTATCTTGCCGAATTTCTATTGCAAAAAGGTTACGAAGTACACGGTATACTCCGTCGTTCTTCTTCGTTCAATACAGGACGTATTGAACATTTGTATTTTGACGAGTGGGTGCGCGACATGAAACAGAAACGTACGATTAATCTGCATTATGGGGATATGACAGATTCTAGTTCGTTAATTCGTATTATTCAACAGGTGCAACCGGATGAAATCTACAATCTCGCAGCTCAAAGCCACGTGAAGGTTTCGTTCGACGTTCCGGAATACACTGCCGAAGCAGATGCTATCGGCACGTTGCGTATGCTCGAAGCTGTACGCATCCTGGGACTGGAAAAGAAAACCCGCATCTATCAGGCTTCTACTTCCGAATTGTTCGGTAAGGTGCAGGAAGTTCCACAAAAAGAGACAACTCCATTCTATCCCCGTTCTCCGTATGGGGTAGCCAAACAATATGGTTTCTGGATTACTAAAAACTACCGCGAAAGCTATGGTATGTTTGCTGTAAACGGTATTTTGTTCAATCACGAGAGCGAACGCCGTGGTGAGACGTTCGTTACACGTAAAATTTCGCTTGCTGCCGCACGTATCGCACAGGGCGAACAGGACAAACTGTACCTGGGTAATCTGGATTCTCTTCGCGACTGGGGATATGCCAAGGATTACATCGAATGTATGTGGCTAATCCTGCAACATGATGTTCCCGAAGATTTCGTTATTGCTACTGGAGAAATGCACACGGTGCGCGAATTCGCAACGTTAGCATTCAAGGAAGCAGGTATCGAACTTCGTTGGGAAGGCGAAGGCGTAAATGAAAAAGGTATTGACGTAGCTACCGGAAAATCTCTGGTAGAAGTTGATCCGAAGTATTTCCGTCCATCGGAAGTAGAACAATTGTTGGGCGACCCGACTAAAGCTAAAACACTGTTGGGCTGGGATCCACGTAAAACATCATTCGAAGAACTGGTAAGTATCATGGTTCGCCACGATATGGAGAAAGTGAGACGAATGATTGCTACCAAACATTAAAACTTGCTTTACTAATAGAATGGAAAAGAATGCAAAGATATATGTAGCAGGACACCGCGGACTTGTGGGATCTGCTATCTGGAAGAATTTGCAGGATAAAGGATACACCAATCTGGTAGGCCGCACTCACAAAGAGCTTGATCTGCTGGATGGCATGGCTGTCCGTAATTTTTTCGATGAAGAACAACCGGAATATGTATTCCTTGCTGCTGCCTTTGTGGGTGGTATCATGGCGAACAGCATCTACCGTGCCGACTTTATCTATAAGAATCTGCAAATTCAACAGAATATCATCGGAGAGAGCTTCCGTCACCATGTAAAGAAGTTGCTCTTCCTTGGTAGTACGTGTATTTATCCACGCGATGCCGAACAGCCGATGAAAGAAGATGTATTGCTTACTTCACCGTTAGAATATACCAACGAGCCGTATGCAATCGCCAAAATTGCCGGACTGAAAATGTGCGAGAGCTTCAACCTGCAATATGGAACGAACTACATCGCTGTGATGCCGACAAACCTTTACGGACCGAATGATAATTTCGACTTGGAACGCAGTCATGTACTGCCTGCCATGATCCGAAAGATTCATCTGGCACACTGTCTGAAAGAAGGAAACTGGGAAGCTGTACGCAAAGATATGAATCTGCGTCCGGTGGAAGGTGTAAATGGCGACAGTCCGAAAGAAGAAATCCTGGCTATTCTGCAAAAATACGGAATCAGCGAAACAGAAGTCACTCTTTGGGGGACAGGTACTCCACTCCGCGAGTTCCTTTGGAGCGAAGAAATGGCAGATGCCAGCGTCTTCGTAATGGAGCACGTAGACTTCAAAGATACCTATAAAGAAGGCAGCAAAGATATCCGCAACTGCCATATCAACATCGGCACCGGTAAGGAAATCACCATCCGTCAGCTGGCCGAACGTATTGTAGAAACTGTAGGGTATCAAGGAAAACTGACCTTCGACAGCAGCAAACCGGACGGCACTATGCGCAAGCTGACCGATCCTTCGAAACTGCACTCTTTGGGGTGGCACCATAAAATTGAAATCGAGGAAGGCGTACAAAGAATGTACGAATGGTACTTGAAATAAGAATTTAAAGAATCAATCAATATGCTATGAGCAGAATGATTTTTGCTTATAGCATATTTTTTTTTGATTATAGCATAATGATTTTTGGTTATAGCATAATGAAATTAGCTATAACCATAATCTTTCCTCCTACCAGCCTGTCGCAATCTCACTACATCGCCCTTCCCCCATTTCCAAAAATTCTTCCCTCTTAATTCTTCATTCTTAATATAATTGCTATATTTGCACAAATTAATACCAAATGTGCAAAACAATGGAACAAAGTTTTATAGCCTACATTGAGAATAGTATCAAAAATAATTGGGACCTGGATGCCCTGACCGATTATAAAGGTGCAACTTTACAGTATAAAGACGTAGCTCGCAAGATCGAAAAACTCCATATCATTTTTGAAGAAAGTGGAATCCGCAAAGGAGATAAAATCGCTGTTTGCGGAAGAAACAGCTCTCATTGGGGAGTCACTTTTCTTGCTACACTGACGTATGGGGCAGTTGTTGTACCCATTCTCCATGAATTTAAAGCGGACAATATACATAACATCGTCAACCATTCCGAAGCAAAATTACTGCTTGTAGGAGATATGGTATGGGAAAACCTGAATGAGTCGGCAATGCCGCTACTGGAGGGTATCCTGATGATGAACGACTTCACCCTGCTAGTGTCACGCAGCGAACGACTGACTTATGCACGCGAACACCTGAACGAAATGTTCGGCAAAAAATATCCGAAGAATTTCCGCACAGAGCATATCGCTTATCATAAGGATGAACCGGAAGAACTGGCTGTTATCAATTATACTTCAGGAACAACAAGTTACTCGAAAGGAGTAATGCTCCCCTATCGCAGTCTGTGGTCGAATACCAAATTTGCTTTTGAAGTATTAGACCTGCAAGCCGGAGATAAGATCGTATCCATGCTCCCTATGGCACACATGTACGGACTGGCTTTCGAATTCCTTTATGAGTTCTCCGTGGGTTGCCACATCTATTTCCTTACTCGCATGCCGAGTCCGAAAATCATTTTCCAGGCTTTCGAAGAGGTGAAACCTAATCTGATTGTTGCCGTACCGCTTATCATCGAAAAAATCATCAAGAAGAGCGTGCTTCCGAAATTGGAAACTCCTGCAATGAAGATCTTACTAAAAGTGCCTATCATCAACGACAAGATAAAAGCAACGGTACGCGAAGAAATGATTAAAGCATTTGGCGGAAACTTCAAAGCTGTTATTGTAGGAGGTGCTGCTTTCAATCAGGAAGTAGAACAGTTCTTGAAAATGATTGATTTCCCTTATACAGTAGGATATGGAATGACGGAATGTGGTCCGATTATCTGTTACGAGGATTGGAGAAGATTCAAGCCGGGTTCATGCGGAAAAGCTGTACCACGTATGGATGTGAAAGTGTTGTCATCTGATCCCGAGAACATTGTTGGCGAAATCGTATGTAAGGGTCCAAATGTGATGTTGGGATATTACAAAAACGAAGAAGCTACCCAAGAAGTTATCGACAAAGACGGATGGCTGCATACAGGTGACCTGGCTTTGATGGACGCCGAAGGAAATGTTACGATCAAAGGACGCAGCAAGAACCTGTTATTGAGTGCCAGCGGACAGAATATCTACCCGGAAGAAATTGAAGATAAATTGAACAACCTGCCATACGTGGCTGAAAGTATTATCGTTCAGCAAAACGAAAAACTTGTCGGACTTGTTTATCCTGATTTTGACGACGCTTTCGCTCATGGCCTGAAGAATGAAGACATCGAGCAAATAATGGAAGAAAACCGTGTGGCACTGAATGATACGCTACCGGCTTACAGCCAAATATCCAAGATGAAAATCTATCCGGAAGAATTCGAAAAGACACCGAAGAAGAGCATCAAACGTTATTTATACCAGGAAGCAAAAGGCTAATATAAAGTTAGCTGCATAGAGATATTACTTAAACCGAAAAGAGAAAGGAATGAAGATAAAGAAAACAATATTCACGGCAGCTATACTAATGGCTGCCGTTTGTTTACCAGCACAGAACAAGAGTGCAGGTATTAATATATCTATCTGGAAAGATATTTGTACGCAACCGCATGACAGTACACAGACGACTTATGTGAACATCGGTCTCCTGTCTACAATGAATCGCTTGAACGGTGTGGGTATCAATGCATTGGGAAGTGTGGTACATGGTGACATGAACGGAGTACAGATCACCGGATTAGCCAATCTGGCAGGTGGAACAATGAGGGGTGTCCAGCTAGCCGGTATCAGTAATATCAGCGGCAACAACACCGTAGGGCTTTCTGCTGCCGGACTAGTAAATATCACTGGCGACAGAACACAAGGAGTAATCATATCCGGTTTAACCAGTATCGGAGGAGATAATACCTCGGGGTTAATGATTAGCGGTTTCATGAATGTGACGGGCAATATGGCTTCGGGGCTACACTTTTCCGGAGCGGCAAATATTACAGGGCAGAGTTTCGGCGGCTTGATGGCTTCCGGACTTTTGAATGTAGTAGGCGAACACATGAACGGCTTGCAGATTGCAGGAATTGCCAACATAACTGCATCGAAACTGAATGGGGTGCAAATAGCATTATGTAATTATGCAACGCAGGCCCGCGGACTTCAAATTGGCCTTGTCAATTATTACAAAGAAGATATGAAGGGATTCCAACTCGGATTGGTTAATGCGAATCCTGATACAAGAGTGCAAATGATGGTGTATGGTGGAAATGCTACGCCTGCCAATATAGGTGTACGCTTCAAGAACCAATTGTTTTATACCATTCTGGGAATCGGCTCCATGTATCAGGGATTGAATGATAAGTTTTCGGCAAGTGCATCCTATCGTGCCGGCTTGTCCTTCACTCTTTACAAAGGCTTATCCATCAGCGGAGACCTTGGCTACCAGCATATCGAGGCTTTCGATAACAAAGACGAGGTGATTCCGAAACGTTTATATGCATTGCAGGCACGTGCCAATCTGGAATATCAATTTACCAGAAAGTTCGGTATCTTTGCAACAGGCGGTTATGGGCTAACCAGATTCTATAATAAATCAAGCAATTACGATAAAGGAGCGATTATAGAAGCAGGCATTGTTCTTTTCTAAATAAAATTACAATGAACGTTGAGATGAACATAACTACAATTAGAGAATACCAGCCAACAGATAAGAATGCTGTAATAGATTTAATCAGACAGAACACGCCTGCATATTTTGCACCGAAAGAAGAAGCTGATTTTAGTAACTATCTGGATAGCGAACGTGAACTTTATTTTGTTCTATTACTCAACAAGAAGGTTGTAGGCTGTGGCGGAATAAATTTTACAAAGGATAAAGCCAGCGGAAAAATAAGTTGGGATATCATACATCCCCAGTACCAAGGCAAATCGTTAGGAGCAAAATTATTAAAATATAGAATTGAAATATTAAAGTCCATTGATGGTATTCAAAAAATAACCGTTAGAACTTCACAATTAGCCTATAAATTCTACGAAAAGCAAGGATTCACACTGAAAGAAATCCAAAGAGACTATTGGGCCAAAGGCTTTGATATGTATAGTATGGAATATAACGGGCATTAATAATAAAAGTGCAATTCAATATTAATAATGAATTGCACTTTTTCCTTATGTATCAAGTAAATAAAGACACTATATTTTAAGCATTACTAAAACTATCAAATGATAAATGATGGTTTTAAGCCCTTATCATTTCAATCTATCACACCTTTTCTTTTATCAGACCAGTACGATAAGCAACAAGCAGTTTCTTCAAATCCTGTATTTGAGTCACTAGTTCTTTTCCCTTATCGGTATCTTTCACCATCATTCGTTGCGAATTAAATTCGAGAACGAAGTTGGTCGATTTGATATCAAGCCCCTCTTCAATGGCTTTCTGACGAGACTGGAATGGTTCGTGCTGTACGAGTTGCATACCATGAGAATGATAAACAAGCGTATACCCCGCAATTCCCGTTTCCGGCTGATAAGCTTTTGAAAAGCCACCATCAATAACGAAAAGCTTGCCATTGGCTTTCATAGGTTGTTCTCCCTGAATCGTTTTCACAGGCACATGACCGTTGATAATATGCGAATGAGGCCCTGAAGCTCCAAACTCTGTCAAAATCTGGTCACAAATATCTTCCCGATTACGCAATGTGTAATAATAGCCTTTCTTTTCTTTATGTAACTCTTTATCTTCTACAAAATAGCGCTCAAAAGTCGCCATCTTATCTTTATCGAACAAAGGAGCTTCCGGACCACACCACATATACCAGATATAATCCATAGCAAATTCCTTATCCTCCTCTCCTTCTTCATCGAAATAAGCGGTACGGATCAATTGATCGGCTTTATCCAGCAATTTATGTCCCCAGTATTCCTTACCACGTATTTTGACATGTTTAAAGCTGCCATCCTCATTCAGAGGAACAGAAGCATGATAAAGAAGATTCGAGTTTGAAACCAGATACATGCCGCCATAGGTAAACAGACAACGCATGTGCTTCTTCAATTTCTCACTATTCATAAATGAATAATGAATCTTTTCTACCAATTCACGTTCTTCTTCAGTCAGTCGGTAAGGATCTGCCGGATCTACAGTCGGGAAATTGGTATCACGCAAAGCATATTCTTTTCCTTCATATACAAAGACGCCGCGTTCAAAATCAATCTTCTCCAGAAGTTTACGATTAGCCATTCCGAATTCCGGACGGCGGTCGATGATTTCAGCTTCCAGCTTAAACTGGATAATGGTAATGGCTTTATGCATTTGAGTAATCAGACGCAAAGTCTTCTCATTATAATGAGCATCGGCAAAGTTCATTTTCGGCATGAAAATCGTGCAAGGATCATCGGCATACGTATCCATTGCAAAAGTAGCCAATGGAAGCAAATTGATTCCGTATCCGTCTTCAAGTGTCCCCAGATTACCATAGCGCATAGACATACGTATCACGTTAGCGATACAACTATCATTACCGGAAGCTGCTCCCATCCAGAGAATATCATGATTTCCCCATTGAATATCGAAATTGTGGTAATTACACAATGTATCCATAATGATATGCGCACCGGGACCACGGTCGTAAATATCACCTACGATATGAAGAGAATCAATAGTCAAGCGCTGAATCAGATTACACATAGCGATAATGAAATCGTCGGCACGCTTCGTAGTGATAATTGTGCTGATAATTACATTAATATAAGCATGCTTATTCGGTTCGATAGACGATTCGTGCAATAACTCCTGAATGATATAAGAGAATTCGGCAGGCAGTGATTTACGAACCTTCGAACGAGTATATTTGGAAGACACGTTCTGACAGACTTTCACCAGTTGGTTCAGCGTAATCAGATACCAATCATCCAGATCCTTTTCACGGGCCTTCACCAATTGCAGTTTCTCTTCGGGATAATAAATCAAAGTACAGATTTCTTTCTTTTCAGCTTCACGAAGAGTGTTGCCGAATATTTCATTTACTTTACGTTTTACCGCACCGGAAGCATTTTTCAGTACATGCTGAAAAGCTTCATATTCTCCATGAATATCAGTCAGGAAATGTTCCGTCCCTTTAGGTAGATTTAAGATAGCCTCTAAGTTGATTATTTCCGTACTGGCATCAGCAATGGTAGGAAAACTTCGGGAAAGCAGTTGCAGGTAACGGAGATCACTCACAATGCTTTCAGGAGTTATGTTACTTTGAGCAGTCATTCTATTTACTATTTTACTATTTACAATTTATTAATTGGCAACTTATTATTAGTTGACAACTTACCATTTAGTAACTCAAAAAAGGAATTTATTAATTCCTCTCCTTTTTCTTGTTACAAATTTATCTATTTTATACGATTCCTGATTAAGAAATGACTACTTTTTATTTACAAATCCATCATTTCTCAATTTTCAATTCTCAATTTAACAAGAACATTAACAGCACTTGAGCGATAATCACCCGCAGGAACATACACAGCGGATAAACAGTCGCGTAGGCTACGGATGGGTTGTCGCCGGGAATTGTATCGTTTACATAGTTCAGTGCCATCGGATTTGCCATACTTCCGCACAACATACCGGATACAGTACCGAAATCAATCTTCATCATCTTGAAAGCCACAAACCCCACCAGTACGGTTGGAACAATAGTCAATCCGGCTCCTAAAGCGATCCATAACAAACCTTCCGGACGGAATACGGTGTCAAAAAAATGAGCTCCGGCATCCAGTCCCAGACAAGCAAGGTACATGGAAAGTCCCAAGGCACGCAGCATCAGATTCGCACTACGGGTGGTATAAGTAATCATGTGTATCCGTGGTCCAAAAGTTCCCAGAAGGATACCAACGATAATCGGTCCACCCGCTAATCCCAGCTTCACAGGAGTACTGACACCCGGAAAAGAGAAAGGAATCGCCCCCAATGCCAAACCGAGTACGATGCCGATAAACACAACAACCAGATTGGGTTCTTTCAAACTTTTTACAGCATTTCCAAGTACTTTCTCCACATTCTGAATAGCAGCAGCCTCTCCCACTACCGTCAGGCGGTCTCCTAATTGAAGTACCAATCCCGGAGTAGCAAGCAACTGCACACCCGACCGGTAAACGCGACTGATGTTAATCCCATAATGATTTCTCAACCGGAGTGAACCGAGTTTCTTACCATTCAGTTCAGGGCGGGTAACGACAATACGTTGCGAAATCAATTCACTATCAATCGCATTCCAGTCAATGTCCTCTTTATTCCAATCCGTATTTTCCTGTTCACCAAAAAGCACGGTCAAGGCCAAAGCATCTTTCTCCGCAGTTACCACCAGCAAACGGTCACCTTCCTTCAATATCTTGTCAGAAGTCGGAATACTTACATGTCCGTCACGCCATAAGCGGGAGATGACAAACTTCGGGTAACTCATGCGAGCTATATCCTTGATGCTTTTATTGAAAATAGCAGGATTGTGTACTTGAAACGCTGCAATGTAGGTTTTGTTCGCATCGTCTTTCTCTTTTATCTCCAAGTCTTCTTTGCGAACCAACACTTTGCGAATTAATAAAACGGCAAGGATTACACCAACTACCCCCATCGGATAGGCTACCGCACATCCTAAAGCAGGAGTACTGCTGTCCATTCCCATCTGTTTCAATGTTTGTTGTGCAGCTCCCAACGCCGGAGTATTCGTCGTTGCTCCACAAAGGATACCAACCATATCAGGAAGAGAGACACCTGTCGCATAACTGGCCACCACCGTCAACAATGTTCCCAACAGAACAACTCCCAATGCCAGCATATTCAATGTCACCCCTCCTTTGCGGAAAGAGCTAAAGAAACCGGGACCGACTTGCAAACCGAGAGAATAAACGAAAATGACCAGTCCGAAACTTTCTGCGTAGTTCAACATCTGCGGATCGACCGAAAGC
This sequence comes from Bacteroides ovatus, assembly GCF_001314995.1. Lineage (NCBI taxonomy): Bacteria > Pseudomonadati > Bacteroidota > Bacteroidia > Bacteroidales > Bacteroidaceae > Bacteroides > Bacteroides ovatus. Next base: position 452,366 of record NZ_CP012938.1, on the reverse strand, counting down.
CCGAGATGGCCGGCGAGGATGCCTGCAAAAAAAACAAAAGTGACTCCCAGGGAAACTCCCCAGAAATGCACTCTTCCCAAGCCCAGACCAATGGCAGAAATCAATGAAAGTACCACAACAGCCTGTAAGGCAGAATGTTCGAGAAATAGACTATATAACCACTCCATGTATATAAAAACTAATAGGGCGCAAAGATAAAAACTATTTAGTCCGGTTCAAAACTTTTAAGCTTTCATTTCGCGCCCTATTTATACCCTGAATCATATATCCTGAAATCTTATTGATTACCCTTTTACTCCGTTACCTATTATTTTGTTCCTAATAACTATCCTATTTCTATCTTAACTATCTTATCCTTCTCTTTTCACCTGCATCTTGTTATCCCTCAAACGATCTTTTTCCCTCTGTTTCTTTCCGTTTTATCTTTCATCATTTCCCCTGAAACTCCACAAAGTTATTTCGTCCGTCCAGATAACCGCTTAACCTGTTTCCACCGATGTACACATCATCCAGGTATGAAACATCATTCGGTCCGTATGACATACGAATGGAAGTCTGCGCATAATTCTCCCAGCTCCAACGGAAATTATATTCATACTGCTCTACTGCTCCGTTAGGATATTCCACCCGTATATAGTCAATTCCCGTACGATCTAAAAAGAAATCCAGTTCCTGACGACAATAGTTACCGTCCATGTCCCGGTAGAAACTAACCCAGGTACGGCTACACAAATCAGCCGAACGATTATAGTATCCTGTACCATTATTATCATCATCATAGAAACTGTCTATTTCCACTTCGCAAGAGGTAAAACTGACCATCAATATAGCCATCAAAGCCAAACCGAAGTATTTAAATGTGTTCGTTTTCATATTCCTTTATTTTTAACGGTTCTCTAATTATTATCTATCATTTATCTTTCGATAGAACAAAAGTAGAGAATGAATTTTCCTTATGAAACTGAAAACTCCTACTTATCGGGAGGAAATTGCCTAAATCTAGGGGGTAAATCCCCCCAATGAAGTCTATTTCAAAGAATTCTTGTATCTTTGCCTCCTGCTAACAACACATGAAATCATCTGTCGCATGAAGTCAATCAAATCCCATATCACCCAACTGCTGAAATCCCTCAATGAGGGAGTATTCGAAAAAGAACATACCATCGCACTCTCCCTATTATCTGCCATGGCAGGTGAAAGTATCTTTCTATTGGGCCCTCCGGGAGTAGCCAAGAGCTTAGTGGCGCGCAGGCTCAAACTGGCTTTTAAAGATGCGGATGCTTTTGAATATCTGATGTCTCGTTTCAGTACACCGGATGAAATATTCGGCCCCGTCTCCATCTCAAAATTGAAAGATGAAGATACATACGAACGTATTACAAAAGGATACTTGCCGACAGCATCGATTGTCTTCCTGGATGAAATATGGAAAGCCGGTCCTGCTATCCAAAATTCTCTTTTGACAGTAATCAATGAAAAGATATATCGCAACGGACAATTTACGGTGCGTGTTCCTCTGAAAGCGCTGATTGCCGCGTCCAACGAACTACCCGCAAAAGGTGAAGGACTGGAAGCCCTATACGACCGTTTCCTGATCCGCCAGTTTGTCGGATGCATTGAACAGGAATATGCTTTCGACCAGATGATTTCTTCTACACGGGAAGTAGAACCTGAAATCCCGGCAAAACTCCAGGTAGACGATGAATTATACAATCAAATACAAGCTGAAAGTGAGAAAGTAGGTATCCACTATACCATCTTCGAGCTGATTCACAATATCAAACGAGAAATCGAACAATATAATACAGGGCGGGATGAAAACACCCCTCCGATCTATATATCCGACCGCCGTTGGAAAAAAATAGTAGGTCTGCTCCGCACCTCGGCCTATCTGAACGAATCTCCGGGAATTCACTTCTCCGACTGCTTGCTGATGAGTGCCTGTCTGTGGGATGAAGTTTCGCAGCTCCCCATCATCGAAAACATAGTGGAACAGTCGATTGCACGGGGAATCAATACATATTTATTGGGAGAAAAACGACTGGAACAGAAACTGGATACATTGAAAGAAAACATGAAGTCCGAACACAGCCTACGGGAACTTAGCGATCCGGGAATCCAGGTCGTAGATACCTTCTATCATCGCATAGAAGGTTACCACATTGCCGGAAATTTACTCATCTTTGCTTCGGATTACCAGTCTTTGAGGAAAGACAGCAACCGGTTGTTTTATATCCAACAGGATAAATTCCGTCCGGTCAACAAAATCCTGAAAGCCTACGATTTCGTAAAGAACAGGAATATCGCACAAAAGAATATTTATTCCCTCCGAAAAGGGAAACGATCTGTTTTCGTCAACAATCAGGAGTATCCACTACTATGTTATGATAATTGCGAACCTTTGCCAACACAGCAGGACGGCAGTACTCCGTTCGAATTTACATTGCAGGAAGTGATAGATTTACTTCATCAAATGGAGGTAGAATATAAAACAATCTCCGAGCGGGAAACAGCATATACAAAGGAACATCTTTTCTTAAGTTCATCGCAAAAAAGCAAAATTAAGCGAATCTTAGGGGAAACTGCACATATCATAGAGAACTACCGGAACGAACTTCGCATCATCGCTCATGCCCATGAACAAGAGAACAGAGAGTATTAGGCTCAAGCACCTGCAAGACATTTATTACGAAAAATTGCAGGGAATAGCCTATGATGTGTACGACGAACAACTACACAATCTGATTATCCGTCCCGAAGAACTGGATGCGGACATTCACCTGTATTTTCGTCACACACAACCCTCCCTGCAAGATTTCTACTCCCGTTATGCATCGCAATGGGAATACTTTCATGAAATGAATGAAGCATCGGACGCAAAGTTTCTTCAATTCCTGAAAAACAGCGCATACCCCTTCTCCATGAAATATCACCTGGTAGACCTCAACGTAAAATACTACCTCCAACGTTTTAATGTAATCAGCCCGCGTTCCAAAGAATGGAAAGCGTTGTGGACTCTTTTTTTCGACAAGTGGCATACGCTACTCTCGAACAATGAGTTCAACTATCAGATGGAACATATCGAGCAACTCTGTGAGGATTTCTACCGTATTCAACTGGCATTAGCCAAAAATCTTCCGGTACGCGGTGGCTCACGCCTCGTCTGGCTACTTCGCAATCATAAACAGATAGCGGAACAGATTTTAGAATACGAAGAAACGATCAAACGAAATCCCGTTATCCGCGAACTGGTAGAAATCTTAGGCAAAAAACACCAAAGTAGCCGGAAACGTTTCAAAATGACCGCAGGTATTCACCGGGAACAAATTATATCTCATGCCACCCGAAGTGATATTGCAGGCATTTGTGAAGGAAACGATTTGAATAGTCTTCTCCCTCTGGAATATTGTTATCTGGCGGAAAAGAACCTGCAACCCATATTTTTCGAGCGTTTCATAGAGAAGAGACTACAAGTCATCGATTATCAATCGCACGAGAAACAAACCATCAATGATAAGAAAACAGTAGGAAATGAAGTTTCCGAAGAAGCTGAAGGCCCTTTCATCGTTTGCCTGGACACTTCCGGTTCTATGGCAGGCGAACGGGAAAGAATCGCAAAATCTACTCTACTTGCCATTGCCGAATTGACAGAAGTACAACATCGGAAATGTTACGTCATCCTCTTCTCCGATGATATCGAGTGTATTGAAATAACCGATTTAGGGAGTAGTTTCGATCGCCTTGTCGATTTTCTAAGCCAATCTTTTCATGGTGGCACAGATATGGAACCAGTCATCACACATGCTTTGCGAAAGATCAGCGAAGAAGGATATATGGAAGCAGACATCATCACCGTATCGGATTTTGAGATGCGTCCCGTCGATCAACTACTATCCCGGACCATAGAACATGCAAAAGCAAAACAGACAAAGATGTATGCCATTTCTTTAGGAGGCAAAAGTGCCGAGACCAGTTATCTGAAATTATGTGATAAATATTGGGAATATAGTGTTCAAAACGCTGAAAGTCTTAATAAAAATAGAATTGAAGAATCAAATATTTAATCAATGTTATAAAACATCTCTTTTTTCTTGTTTTATTTGCAAATTCGACAGAAGTCCGTATATTTGTACTGTGTTTTTCATAGTATTAGATTTAAGGTTAACAAAAGATTGGCTGTCTGGGATAGATAGCCTTTTTTTATGTCCTTTTCTCACGTCAAATATACCGTCACTATCCCATCCGGATGTTTACCCTATCCCATGAAGATACCGTCACTATAATAAGCGGATAGCGTCAATATGTTTCAAGTTCCCATTCCATCGATAAAAATTAAAAGCTTTCGAAAAAAAATTCTTCCGTTTAACATTTGAAACATAGCAGGTTATCTCATTTCACAAAAAACAGGTAAAAAAAATCTTGCTAAAAGATTTGCGTAGTCCAAAAGTTCCCCCTATATTTGCACCGCATTTGAGAGAGAATGCGGGTTCAAGGAAGTTTGGGTGAGTGGCTGAAACCACCAGTTTGCTAAACTGACGTACTCGTAAGGGTACCGGGGGTTCGAATCCCCCAGCTTCCGCAAAATCTCAAAATAAAAAGAGCTAAGTTTTATAGACTTGGCTCTTTTTAAATCTATCAAACTCCGGTGGGTTCGTCTAACGGTTAGGACACATGCCTCTCACGCATGTAATACGAGTTCGATTCTCGTACCCACTACCAAAGAAAAAGAGGAAATGCAGTTTAACTACATTTCCTCTTTTTCTTTATAGATCTCGAAATAAGATTCCTTATCAATCCTCAACCGGACTCTATCCTCCCTTTTCTGCCCTGCCAGATTCACAAACAGATTGAAATACAGTTGGCTGAAAGAAAGGTTGGAACGATCATAAGTAATATCAAATGTCCAGGTTCTACGAAAAGAATCGAATGTTGCATACGATTGCTCACCCCCTTTACACATAAACACTTCCGGGAAAGACGTAGGAGGATAAGGCTGGAATAAACCCGCTAATTGAACATAAATATAGTCAATCATCCATTCGTCTCCTGTTAAAGTCAATTCTCCCTTTAAACGGAGTTTGATGGCATAACTGGCAGTCACGTCGGACGAAGTATAAACAGGAACCTGGCTTTCTGCCGGATAGTTGCCGTCTTTATATCCAAGACTCATCGTTAGTTTGGATAGACCGACACCATTAAAGCCACTCACCTCCTGATCTGCCAACCGGTTTTTCAGACTGACCATAAATGTCAGTTTACCGAGCGTCGGATCACCCGGATATTGTGCAAGCGTGTCCAATACATAATCTTCGGTATTGTAACTACGGGCTATTAAATCACCCTTCCCAGCCTCCAAAGCCGGACCACCTCTTTCCACATCCACGTTGCCAACCGGATAATAAATAGCATCATTATCCCTTACGCAACCACTCAAACAGAACAGCAACACTGCCAAGCCTATTATCTTATTCATTATCATCTTACCTCTTGATTTTGCAGACAAAGATACATCTTTTTTATACCACACTTGATTTATGTCAACCGTTTTTAGTATTTTTGCACACATCAAGACAGAAAAGATATGGATACATTATTAAGAGAGACTGTAAATGCTGTTGTAAATTCCCGCTTTCCGGAAATGAGTATAGAAGGAAGACGACAGATAGAAAGTATACTGATTCGTGAAGAATTTCCCAAAGGAGCAATAGCGCTGAATGAAGGAGAAGTAGCTCATGAAATCGTATTTGTCGGCAAAGGGATGCTTAGGCAGTACTATTACAAGAATGGGAAAGACGTGACCGAACATTTCTCATACGAAGGATGTATCGTGATGTGCATTGAGAGTTTTCTGAAACAAGTACCCACCCGGCTAATCGTGGAAACCCTCGAACCTTCCATTATCTACCTGTTCCCTCGCGACATGATACAAAAATTGGCAAAAGAGAACTGGGAAATCAATATGTTCTACCAAAAGATACTGGAATACTCCTTGATTGTGTCACAGATTAAAGCAGACTCCTGGCGCTTTGAATCCGCCCGCGAACGCTATAACCTCCTGCTCGAAACACATCCGGAAATTATCAAACGTGCACCTCTGGCATACATCGCCTCTTATCTTTTGATGACACCGGAGACACTAAGCCGTGTGCGCTCCGGTGTTCTATGATTTTAGCGGCTTTTCCGGTATCCTTTAGGAGACATACCGGTGTAATGCTTGAAATACTTTCCAAAGAACGACTGGTTAGCAAAATTCAGCCGATCGGCAATTTCCTGAATATTCATGCTTGAAGAATTCAGAAGTGCTTTTGCTTCCAGAATCACCAGTTCGTCGATCCACTCTCCCACCGTTTTTCCGCTGACCTCTTTCACTACTCCCGAAAGATGCTTCGGCGTCAGACACAACTGGTCAGCATAGAATTTCACGCTCCGTTCAGACTGGTAAGACTCCACTAAAGACTCATAAAAACGTTCGAAAATATATTCTTTCCGGCTTTTATTTTTCATGGTAGTAGCATTGGCTGGCGCATGATTGGTAAAGATATTACAAAGTTCAAAAAAGAACCCTTGCATCAAGCCCATTACCACTTCTTTACGATATAAAGCCTCCTTATTCTTCAATCGTTTTCTGATAAATGCATGATATTCCTTCACAGTCTCCTGCTCCTGCGGTGTAAGATTGAAACACGGGTAATCTTTCAGATAAAAGAATAAGGAAAGCACATTACTGATCTTAGGCAATGTCTCTAACAAGTTCTTCGACACAGCAAAGAATATCGCTTTAAAGTCGGAACTGAAACACCGCTGTTCGACAATCTGATTAGGCAGCGCGATCACCATTAATCCGGGGAACAGTTGAAACTCACGTAAACTAATATTAAAAGTACCAGTACCTTCCAGGCAAAGACCTACCGTCAACACCTCCAGTTTAGTCGGTCCATTATACAACGATATAACGCTCTCCGTATCGAAGAGCGCTATATCGTTATCAACAACATCAATGTTGTCAGAATCTATATGTTTAGAATGAACTACCGAAGAAATACCTACTTTGGGAACATTTTGAATATACATACTCTCTCTTTTTTGCGACAAATATACCAGCATTTAATCAGATATACAAGCCGTTCAAGAGTATTATCAGACATAATGAACACTTTTAGTTACTTATTGAACAGACCGGAATAAATATACAGAATCACGTTGGGCAGCCGGCACTGTCCATTTCTCCGGAACAAACTTCCACTGATTCAGGGCTTTGGGGTTCATCGTACCTTTCTTTTCGATATAATTCATCAAATAGAAACGAAGATCTTTATCTGTAGAGAAAATTATGCGGTCCTTCAAATCCTCCTGCGGAATACCCGATCCTTTCGTCAACAGTTCTCCACCACCATTACCACGATAAGAATTTAAGGCCACTTTATATATCTTATCCATACGGAAAGGAGAACCGTCCGCCATGCTCGTAATCGTAATCTTTTCTCCCTTCGGTTTTGTCACGTCCACCGTATAAATAATGCCGGAAGCCGAGTCGAAATTAAAACTGAAGTTCTGGAAAGAAGCCCTGTCTTCCGCACCTTCCCGAGGTTTCTTCTTGAACCAGAGCAGATGATCTTCCGGTGACTTCATCTGGTTCGTCCACATATAATAAGACATCTCCAGAAAATCCTTAATCTCCTTTCCGGACAACGTCATCACATACAGCATATTCTCATACTTATACAAGTTGAACATATCACTGACAAACACATCCCCTTTCTTTATCTCCGCATCAAACGAAAGCGGAGCGGCAAAAGAGATGTCAGCTCCGGTTATATCGAGCTGTAAAGTATGTATCAAATCAATAAAAGCAGAAGGACCGAAGAAAGCAGGATGAGTAGAGATACTCTCGGTAAAAGTGCCGATCTTCTTGGATACAAACTTCTGCACCGTCTCATATTGCGGAGCAAAACGCTTCATGAAATCCTCGCTGATTCCGTAAGCTTCCGTTTCTGTCAACTCCCCTTTGACGTCCTTGCTCTGCACCTTTCCATCTTTCAGTTTCAAGGTCACATCGACATTAGACAATACAATTCCATTGCTGGCCGGATCGATAATCAACACCGAATCTCCGGCTACATTCATCACCTTCTTACATTCGCGGGCATGATCGTGTCCCATCAATACAATATCGAATCCAGGTACATTCTTCGCTACGTTAAGAGAAGCATTCTCATTGTATTTGCCCGACATTTTGAAAGCCTCCTGTCCGGCATGAAACAATCCGATCACCAAATCCGGATTCTCTTTTTCACGGATAATCTTCATCCATTTGCGTGCCGTCTCTTCCATATCATCGAAACGCAAGCCTTTCCACAGATTTTCAGAAAGCCATGCAGGGATGGCAGGAGTAATCATACCCAATACCACAATCTTCACGCCATCACGTTCCAACACCTTATAAGGAGCCAGATGGGGTTTTCCCGTAGACGTATCAATGATGTTGGCACCCAACACAGGGAAGTCACAAGTGGCTATCCAACGGTCGAACACAGCACGTCCCGTTTCCACATCATGGTTCCCCATATTACCGGCATCATATTTCATGAAATTCATCATTTCCGAACAAAGATGAGGAGACACCGTATCTATATAATTATAGTAATAGGCAGTAGGCTGTCCCTGTAAAATATCACCATTATCCAGCAATATCAGATTCTCTTTATACTGTTCACGCTCTTTCTGCACGAAAGAATAAATACGTGCCAGACTACCCTTCCACTCGTGGCGGGTTATAAAATTGTAAGGATAATAATTACCATGTACGTCACTCGTTTCCACAATCTTCAGCTTCACCACCTTTTCCTGCGCCGCAACAGACAGTACGAGACAGAAAAGCAAGCCATAAATAAATCCTATTCGTTTCATTCTTTTTCTATATTTAGCGGATGCGAAAATACGAACCGTGCCCCACCGGTATAGTCAGGATCGATCCATATACTTCCTTTCCATTTATGCACAATCAATTTACAGATAGACAATCCCAATCCGGTTCCCTGGGCGTACTCATTCAGCTTTTCAAAACGCTCGAACACAAGTCCCTGTTTTTCTTTCGGGATACCGCATCCGGTATCCGTTACCGAGAAAATAGCCATTTGCTTTTCCTCATTCACAGAAAAGTCCAAGGTAATCTTCCCGCGTTTCGTAAATTTGTCGGCGTTGGACAGCAGATTAATGATTACCTGTTGCATACGCTGCACATCCGTCACCATCCGGAAAGTTTCAAAAGAAGTGGAAAACAAGAACTGATTGTCCGACGACTGCCGTGAAAAACTAACAGAGGCAACCACCTGACTACACAACTGCACCACATCACATTCCTCCCACGTCAAAGTCACCCGGTTCGCCTCCAGACGTGAAAGATCGAGAATATCATTAATCAGACGAAGCAACAAATCCGAATTGGTTTTGATAATCTTATAATAAGACTGCTGTTCATCCTCCGTGCTACCGCCCATTGCCAGTACATCCGAAAAGCCGACAATCGAGTTCAACGGCGTCCGTATCTCATGACTCATATTGGCAAGGAAAGCACTCTTCAGACGATTAGACTCTTCCGCCCTGTCTTTCGCTACACGCAAATCCTTCTCCGATTTCAGAAGCTCGTCTTTCAAACGTTTCGTACGGAAATAATAGAAAAGAGAGATACATAAGCCAAGTACCAGAATCACGAACAAAGCACAAGCAGACCATATCTGATAAGTATATTGCTGATAGAACGAAACCGGTTGGTTGACAAGCTGCACTTTAAAAGGCAACACGCTTGGGTGCAGCCCCCACTCTTTCACCTTCCGGCTATCCAATACCGCTTTAGAGCCAATGATCGAAAGATGCTTCCCCGTATCCTCCGGGTGCTGATCCATCCGTATGGACTCCATAGCCATTTCTCCTCCCACTTTCCGATAATCGGGCAGCACTCCTCCTATCGCCCAATATCCAAGGCTCACCGATGAAGGAGTAAAAGCCGGGATGGTAGGAGTAGCCTCCATCATGGCATACGTCGCATTCCGCATGAAATACCCCTCGTTCATATCCACACGCCACGTTCCCACCAGAATAACCGTATTTTCGGGCAGCTGTCTCAATTCCTCAACGATGGTATAAATAGAATGTCTCCGGCCGTCCATCAAAATCAAATCCAGATCGGGGAACTTCTTCATTTCTTTTCGTACCAACGCTTGCATAGTCACTCCGCCATAAGTATTGTCCGAGATAAAGGCAATGTGTTTCGTTTTCGGATAGAAAGCTTGAATCATGGAGATATTACCTTCTATATTATATTGATTGATAAATCCCGATTCCAGTTCGGGAATATCCAGATGATCTTCAAAGATATCGACAGATTCGGGCATCCAGCAATCAAGGTTTTCCACCGTATCTTTTGGCAATATCACCACATTACTACTGGCCAGACTGCACATCACCGGCACTTTCACCTGCATTTCATCCCTCTGCGACAAATAGGCAGCCCACGCTTCCTGTCCTAATAAAATAATTTGTGCCGGATGCTTTTCTCCCTGATATTTAGCCAGAATCTGCGTCATCATCGCGCTCCATAACGGAGCCTCCGAGAAACTTTTACAGTTCATGTTTTCGATGACAATGTCGCGCTGTCCTCCCAACTTACTATATTCATCCATATAATCGGAAATAGTGACCGAGGTTTGGTGTGCTGCCGGATTATAAGAGCAAATAATCAGAATAGGTTTCTTATCTTTAGAGACAGCCAATACTTCCGTTGACTGCAGAAGCCAAAGGAAACAGATAAAAAGATATCCAAGACGTCCCAGCATAATTATGCAGTTTTGATGTGTTAATTCATTAATTGAGTTGCAAATATAGTAAAACTTGTCGGGTTTAGCAGATTTATATGTATTTTTGTCGCTCATTTACTCTCAAAAAATACAAATTATGGAATTATTTCACAAGATGATTTCCGGTTTTCTGGGTATACCGGAAAGACAAATAAGTAGTACGCTCCATCTTTTGGGTGAAGGTGCTACGATTCCCTTCATCAGTCGTTACCGTAAAGAAGCTACCGGCGGACTGGATGAAGTGCAGATAGAGCAAATAAAAGAGCAACACGATAAGTTGTGCGACATAGCCAAACGGAAAGAAACGATTCTCGGCACCATCAACGAGCAGGGAAAACTGACTGCCGAACTGGAGAAACGTATCAACGACACCTGGAATCCGACGGAACTGGAAGACATTTATCTTCCTTATAAACCCAAGCGGAAGACACGTGCTGAAGTAGCCCGCCAGAAAGGGTTGGAACCGCTTGCCACCATCCTGATGTTGCAAAGGGAAAACAATCTTAGTACCAAGGCTGCCTCCTTCGTGAAAGGAGACGTGAAAGATGTGGAAGATGCCCTGAAAGGCGCCCGTGACATCATTGCAGAGCAAGTGAACGAGGACGAACGTGCCCGCAACACGGTACGTAATCAGTTCAGCCGCCAGGCAGAGATTAGTGCCAAAGTAGTGAAAGGAAAAGAGGAAGAAGCAGCGAAATACCGCGATTATTTCGATTTCTCCGAGCCACTGAAACGTTGCACGTCCCACCGTCTACTCGCCATCCGCCGGGCAGAGTCGGAAGGGGTGCTGAAAGTGTCTATCAATCCCGACGACGAGGCCTGCATCGAACGCCTGGAACGTCAGTTCGTACGTGGCAACAACGAGTGTAGCCAGCAGGTGGACGAAGCCACAGTCGATGCCTACAAGCGTCTGCTCAAGCCCTCCATCGAAACAGAATTTGCCGCTCAATCCAAAGAAAAAGCCGACGAGGAAGCCATCCGGGTATTCACCGAGAACCTCCGTCAACTTCTTCTCGCCCCTCCATTGGGACAAAAACGGGTGCTCGCCATCGACCCCGGATTCCGTACGGGATGTAAAGTTGTCTGCCTCGATGCACAAGGCAATCTGTTGCATAATGAGAATATCTATCCGCATCCTCCCGTGAACAAAACAGGAGAAGCTGCTTCCAAACTCCGCAAGATGATTGAGGCCTATCAGATAGAAGCCATTTCCATCGGCAACGGAACGGCAAGCCGTGAGACAGAAGATTTCATCAACAGCCAAAGCTTCGACCGTCAGATACCCGTGTTTGTAGTCAGTGAGCAGGGAGCTTCCATTTATTCGGCTTCGAAGATTGCCCGCGACGAGTTTCCCGATTATGACGTAACGGTGCGGGGAGCAGTCTCCATCGGCCGCCGCCTGATGGACCCGTTGGCAGAATTGGTGAAGATAGATCCTAAATCCATCGGTGTAGGTCAATACCAGCACGATGTAGACCAGACAAAACTGAAAAAAGCGCTCGATCAGACAGTAGAGAATTGCGTGAACCTGGTCGGTGTAAACCTGAATACGGCAAGCAGCCATCTATTGACTTATATCTCCGGACTGGGACCGCAACTGGCTCAAAACATCGTCAACTACCGGGCGGAAAACGGAGCTTTCGGTTCACGGAAAGAGTTGATGAAAGTTCCTCGCATGGGTGCCAAGGCTTTCGAACAGTGTGCCGGATTCCTCCGCATCCCCGGAGCCAAGAATCCGCTGGACAACACCGCCGTGCATCCGGAAAGCTACCACATCGTAGAGCAAATGGCCAAAGACCTGAAATGTACCATCGACGAACTGATAGCCGACAAGGAACTCCGCCGGAAGATTAACATCTCCGCCTACATCACCCCTACCGTCGGTCTGCCCACCTTACAGGACATTCTGCAGGAACTCGACAAGCCGGGACGTGACCCGCGTAAGGCTATCAAAGTCTTCGAATTCGACAAGAACGTGCGCACCATAGCCGATTTGCGCGAAGGAATGATTCTTCCGGGCATCGTAGGCAACATCACCAATTTCGGGGCGTTTGTCGATATAGGTATTAAGGAGAACGGACTGGTGCACCTCTCGCAATTAGCGGAACGGTTCATTTCCGATCCGACGGAAGTGGTATCCATCCATCAACACGTCATGGTCAGAGTGATGAATGTAGATTATGACCGGAAACGGATTCAGCTTAGTATGATCGGGGTACAGCAAGACTGATTGCTTCCCTTTTTTCTCCCCACCACACGATCAGAATCGTAAAAACAATCATAAGTACTGTGCAAATGAGCGAGCCTTCAAAACCGAAGGCTCCGCCATTCAGTACGTTTTCTTCGGGCATACGCAAAGTCAGCATGCTCGTCGTGAAATTATTTCCGCTCACCTGATAACCTAGAATCGGACCTTGAATCCAATTCCAGAAAAGATGAAGAGAGATAGGGAAACACAGATTCCGGGTATAAAGATAGGAAGCACCCAGCAACATACCGGCAAGTAAGAGATTAAGCATCGGTAGGAAAGCTATTTCTGGATTAAAGATATGCATAAACGCGAATAATGCCGACGAGATGAAGAGCGCCAGGAATTTATTCATATTAGTATGAAGCAGACGTCCGAGGATATAGCCGCGCATCAGAATCTCTTCAAACAACGCCACTAACAGGAAAAACACCCACGACCCCAATAAATCCAACGGCTTAAACTGAAAACCGGTGACTTCTATTTCTCCCAAAACAACAGAGATTCCGAAACCCAGCAAATAGAGCAAGATTGCCATCAGAAGTCCATACCACAGTCCACTGGCATGTCCTTTTAAAGAAAGTCCCAAATCAGAAAACGGACGACGTTCGAGACGAAGCAAGATTACGGCAGCAGTAAGAACAGCCAAAAGCATACTGGCCTCCACGAAAATATACCCTACTACTCCCGGATGACGAGCCTCCACTCCAAGAACCAACGACAAGCCTCCGCTAACCAGTGTCCCATACAATCCAATAAATATGAAAAGTACCACAATAAACAGCGAGATACATGCCCACACAGGAAGTCTTTTGGGTTCTTTCTTCCCATCTATGTTGTCTGCCTCCATTTTTACAATTTGTTAATCCGGCTACAAAATTAGATATAAAACATAAAAAAACATCATGTATTCTCTATTTTTCCTATATTTGTCAGAACAAATCTACAAAATTATGAAAATTAAACTACTATTGATAAGTTTCTTACTGGCCGCTAATGCATTAGGAGCCGCCGCCCAAGTGAGTAAGACGTATTATGTGAGTAAGCCCGGTACGCTGATTTCCATGATGACTGAAGAGGAAGCCAACAGTGTCACCCACCTCACACTGACCGGAAAACTGAATGCAGAGGACTTCCGGCATCTCCGTGACGAATTTGCCAATCTGAAAGTATTGGATATTTCGAACGCAGAAATCAAGATGTACAGCGGAAAAGCCGGTACTTATCCCAATGGAAAATTCTACATTTATATGCCGAACTTCATCCCTGCCTATGCTTTCTCGAATGTAGTAGGCGGAGTGACCAAAGGTAAAGCCACTCTGGAGAAAGTGATTCTTTCGGAGAAAACGAAGAATATAGAGGATGCCGCCTTCAAAGGTTGCGAGAACCTGAAAATTTGCCAGATCCGCAAGAAGACAGCTCCCAACCTGTTGCCGGAAGCGTTGGCAGACAGCGTTACCGCTATCTTCGTCCCCCTGGGCAGCAGCGACTCTTACCGCTACAAAGACAGATGGCAAAACTTTGCGTTTATCGAGGGGGAACCGGTAGAGACTACCCTGCAAGTGGGCGCCATGGGTAAACTGGAAGAAGAGATTCTGAAAGCGGGACTGCAACCCAGAGACATCAACTTCCTGACCGTTGAAGGTAAGCTGGACAACGCCGACTTCAAACTGATCCGCGATTATATGCCGAATCTCGTCTCTGTCGATATTTCCAGAACGAACGCAACAGCTATCCCCGACTTCACTTTCGCACAGAAGAAGTATCTGTTGAATATGAAATTACCTCATAATCTGAAATCTATCGGACAACGGGTATTTAGCAACTGCGGTCGCCTTTGCGGCACGCTGGAGCTGCCGGCCAGTGTGACGGCTATTGAATTCGGTGCTTTTATGGGATGCGATAATCTTCGCTATGTGTTGGCTACCGGAAATAAGATTACGACGCTGGGTGATAATTTGTTCGGGGAGGGAGTTCCGAGTAAGTTGGTTTATAAGAAATAAAAAAAAAGAAATTACCCTGATATAAATTGGTGATTAGTCAACTTATATCAGGGTAAATTATTTGAATATTAGGACACTAAGAATCTTTAGAATTCTGCTTTTTCCCCAATTCCTCATGATTTATCTTTTTCATATAACTAGTTGCAGATAATGCAATAGCACTTCCTCCCCATAATCCAAATAACAGAAAGAATAAGTAACCCAAATACGCATTCATTTCCATGCCAAGAAGATGCAAAATAATTAATATAAAAAAATATCCCCAAAAACTATAGAAAAAGCACAGGTGAGAATAATAACATAAATAATATCTGAATTTAGAATCTTTCATTTTATATTCTTTTTTATAATAGGTATTACAATCAGTGCTAATAATAATGGTAAAGTAAAAGCCATGTCCTTCATAAAAGAAGGCTCATACTCATAGAAAAACAACGAGAATAGTATTTTTATAAAACATAGAATATACAGCAAGTTTTGTATATATATAAGATATTTACCAATTTTTCCAAAAGACGTCATCTAATTTATTTTTAATAGGTTCAAATATATCATAAGCATTATGTTCTTCGCTAATTTTTGATTGAGTGTCTGTTGCAGCATAACTCTAAACACACTATTTGTTTTTAATTTCTTGTCCTCTTAGCGAATATGAGATTCTTTCTTGCTGGCTTGCTTCATTTTACGTTCTTGTTTCTTCTTATTAATCTCTTCTAAAGTATATTTCTCCGCTTTCATGGTTATTTTATATCCAAGAAATAATCCTATTAAAAGCAATAACAGATAATTGTATAATGTAGACTTATATTCAATAGAAAAAGCTATATATACCACAAGAAAACAACAATATAATCGCGTTATTATTTTATCAGATTTCAAATATAATGCCCGAATAAGACCTTTTCCCTTTAATGGCTGTTTGAGTATCTCTATATAAGGGAATAGATAACTCATCATTCCCCCTATCGCTATAATAGATAACGCAATTGCAAGTATTACCCTAATAATAAATATTAAAGCAGGATACTCAAATAAAAAAGAGGAAAAAATACAATAGGGAATCATCATAAAGCTAAACCATAGTAGTGACTTTTTATATATTGCTATAAATAGATATCTCATATAATAATAAGTTCGTCGTTAAAGTTTATTTATTTACCATATTTCATCTTGTAGTTTATATACCCTGATGTGAGTTCACTAAACTTTAGCTATTCACATCAGAGTAATAATGTTGAGGTTTTAAGGAGTAATATTTTTATTTGCTTGATCTACTATATATTGATTAGCTCTTATTGCTATTTTGTTTCCAAGATATAGTCCAAACAGAAGTAATATTAAATAAACTATTGCTTTTTCGTGACTATAGAAGACCAAATATATTGCAAAAAAAATTGCATATATCACATCTATATCCCGGCTAAATTTCAAACAAAAAGATTTAACAATATTATTTGTTTCAGTTTTCTTTTCTTTCAGACCTTTATTCCTTGACAAAAAGTTTAACATCTTGCCTGTCAGCCATGCAATCCATGAAATTAGTAATAATATTATAACAATAAACATATATTCAAATTCTCCTAAATCAGGATGGAATAAGCAATGAATTATCATTAAAATACTATTAAAAATAGTAATTCTCTTAAATATTAATATAAAAATATCTCCCATATATTGCTTTTATTCAAATAGTTTTTTTATCCAATTATAAATATCCCCTACATAATCTGTTGAATATTCTTCTCTACCTTCAACTTGATTTGTATGAGTTTCATAAGCATCTTGAGTGGGATCAGGATTTGTTAATTCCATATATGTTCTATCTATAGCTAACCCTATTATTACTTTTTTCCCAACTTTTATTATTCTCTTTTTATCTTTAGGATCTCTTTTCGGAGCCGGATCACCATTAGGCATCATCCCTGACACGTTAGTATCAATACTTTCCGCCACATTCGCCTGATTCCTGTCCAATCCTTCTTTATTCCTCCTGTCTCTTTTTCTTTGGTGCTCATATTCAGGACTAATCGCATTCTTTGCCTGATAAAATAAAAGAGTTCCAAAGGCATAAGACATTTTAGGAGTATGATTTATAATCTGCCCTAATTCCGCAAATTTCCCCGATGTATGTCTCATTATCTGTTGATCTGAAGGCAATCTATAAGATTGCGTGTTCGTCAAAGGATAATAGAATGGTAGAGGAAGAGGGGATGGAACGGGGATGACTTGCTTGCCATCAGGATCAATATGCTTCACCGGATTATTTAAACAATACCCGTAAGGAGTAATTGAATAATTCTTTTCACTCATCGGATCTGCCACATGCCATCTTCCCAATACCGGATCATACATCCGCGCCCCGTAATCATACCAATCCAGACCACCTTTTCTGTCCAGTTCTTTTCCGTTGTACTTGTAAAGCTGAACCGAAGGGGTGGATGAAGCCAAGATTCCTCCGAACGGATAGTAATGATTCACCTCTTCCGCTTCACGATCTTCATTGTATACGACACGAACATTACCCAAGTAATCTTTCAAGAAGAAATGATAACTATAGGAAACATCGTCCGCGAAAGAAACAAAACCTTCACCATCGAGAAGAATCTTGTCGAGACTTCCGTTTTCATAGATCGCTTTACCACAATAATCAGTGGTGGTGATAGAATCTCCCATCGCATGGATGACCTCCAGTTTCGTTCCGTCGGCACTATAAAGATAGCTGATTGTACGTCCGTCGGTAAACTCTATCGCACTCGGCAAATTTAAGCAATTATACCGGATTCTCGAAATTCCTTTGTTTAAATCTTGAATCAAATTGCCATTTAAATCATAAGCATATTCTGCTGATGATCGGATGCCGTCTTTAAAATCAGTGGTACTTCCATACATATTATTCTTTGCGTGGTCTGTCACATTAAGCAAATGATTGCCCTGATATGACAGATTCAAGCTATCAATGGCTCCGAAACTTGCCGGACCGACAGCTCCATTACGACACAAACCGAGAATATTGCCATTCTTATCAAATGAAGTGACCTGTTCGTCATAACAGTTCAGGTTGCCGGTCAGATTTTCTCCTTCACCATAGCAGGCATCAGTCATCCTGTTCATGCTGTCATAGGCAAAACGATAACCTTTACTGATGCCGTCCGTATCATCTTCCTCACTCCGCCATGCTAGGCTACTTATATTGCCATTATAACAGGGGATGCCAGGACTTGCATTATAAGAAATTTCTTCAGAAAGAAAAAAGCGGCACATCGTTTTTATTACCTGGTCACGGACGTCATACGTATACATTGTATAGGCACCCAATCCTCCCACATCTTTCAAAAACACCCGGCGGGCATTGTCATACGTGTAGTAAAGCAAATGATTGGCTCTATACGCATTATCAACGCGGTGATATACATCCCTAAGTTCTCCATCTGCCAGATATTCATAGGTATATTCTTCCATGTGCCGCTTTCCGTTCCCAATCTGATAGGTATGTAATCTGGCAAATAACTTTCCAGTATATGTATATGAATAAAAGTCTGTGTCATACCCGCCCAAATGATTTTGGGAACGTCCCTGTATTATTCTGCCTTTATAGTCATAATATAAGGCACTTGTCAAATATCGCTCATCATCCAGCACTTTTATTTTAGTCCCGGTCAGTCTCCCTTGTGCGGAGATAAGGGAGGCTTCGTGATTGATATATAAAGAATCATACTGCACTTTACCTTTCTTCTCCAGCCCGAAAGCGAGTTGGGTGTCCGTTGTGAAGTTGTAATCATCATAGTAATTCACTTGTAAAAGAGAAGATAGCGTATAAGGAAAATGCTCTACTTCATACCCGGAATGAAGCACTCCGTCTTTCTCCGAAGTCGTTCGATAAGCCCTTACTATGGAATTATCCAATGAAGGAGGATCATTGAATGAACAAAGTCCTGTTAATGCAAGCCTTCCCTGATTATCATAGAATGTGAACGTCCATTCTTTTTTCTGTGACTGATTTCCATTCTGTGACAATATAACCCTGTCGGCTTTGTCATAAACATAACCTATTGCAGCACAGCCCGGTAGTTTCTTCGAAATACAGCGTCCGAAACTATCATACAAGTATTGATATGCGTACAAATCGAGATTTCCTGCCGATATTTCATCATTAATCATGGGTGGGAGAACATAGCGTATTCTTCCGAAGCGGTCGAATACAAAATAGGTGTCCGCTTGTTGATTCCCTCTACCTAGCCGGGTCAGTAGCGTACGCCCCTGTTTGTCAACAAAGGTGTAAGTCGGTTTCCCGTCTTCATCCGTGGCCTTTGTCACCTGCAATTCTCCCGACCGATAATCTCCTCTGCGAATCAGTGAATCGTTATCATCTATAAAATAGAACGAACAACGCAATGAATCAGCCGGAATATTCGTCAGATATTCCATACGGGCAGGATGATCTCCCCAAGCATCCCCCACTCCATATTGTTCTGTAATACGATTTAGAGGGGACGATTCATAGTTAGTTTGCAAATAACTTCTTTTACCTGCATCATGATAATCCCACAAGACACCACCCTTCAAATCTTCAGGAGACATGTAAGAAAAGCTAGTATTCGTAGAGAGCCATTGTTTCTCTTTCCGTCCTAAACTATCATATTCTATCAGGTGATGGTGAGCCATAATAGCACCGGCACGGTCTGCTCCATAACTTTGTGCAAAATCGAGCTCACGTCCAAGTCCGTCATAGAATGTTATTTCATCATAGTTTTTTTCTTCATCCTCTCCAAGTGGTGTTCGTACATAAATGTAATTATGTTCTCCCGGTATGGAAGCCAGGGTGTCTTTTACGGCTGTCATGGAAAGATCATTTGCAGAAACAGGTCCTGAAAGCAGGGCTATGGCAAATATAAATAATGATATATGATTTTTCATATTTCTTGTTCTTTTAATAGGAATTTACAGAATACCGATAATCATAAGCCTTTATGGTTCGCCCATAATTATCTTTTTGTCTATTGAGCCGCTGTAAGAGGTCATATTCATAATAACTGACCACTCCGCACGGATCCGTTACAGAGGTAACTCCGGTCATCGGCTGATACGTATAGGATGTTATTTGCGCCTGTGGCAAAGAAGCTCTTAGACGCACCAGTTTCGCACGATCCGGTGTGCCGGCTTGCATGAACGGCACGAGGTCTCCTCCCATAGCTGTTCGGACTTCACTAATGGTAGCTCCCTTTATTTCCGCTGCCAGATGCAAATAGTTGTAGCTCCAAAGGTAAACCGTCTTACCCTCGTTTCTGACAACATATAAAGGATGTCCCAAAGCATCATAATCAATACAATTGTACACTTCTCTCAAAGCGCCCTCACCTACCCTTTCCCAGGCAGAATAGCAAGGAAAAAAATGATCGGATACTCCTTTTATAGGAACATATTCATATTTCACCTGTTTCAGTTGCCGGCTGGTTCCATCATCGGAAATAGAATATTCCTTTTCTTCGACAATCGGAGAAAGTATATGCTTTTGTACCATTTGAGTATATATATCCGAGCTGGACTCACGGATCCTTTTATAGGTTTGTTTTCTTATTCCTCCATTGGCACTTTCTGAAATTACTTTTATCAAGCCGTCCGGATCATATTCATAATCAGTCTGCGTACTTATCGGAAAAGAGGGATTGTCGTATAAAGTATCACTCTCGCTTTTCAGCCTGTAATCATACAAATAGACCTTGTATGAGCAACCGTCGGCATAAGTTATAAATGAGGTCGGGCAAATATAATCAAGAGATGTCCTCATTGATTTTACGTAAAGGTCGGAAGAGCGTTCATAGGTCAGATACTTGCTCGATTTTAAAATACCGCCTGCCGAATACAGTTCTTCACAAAGAAGTTTTCCCCGTTCTACCGATCTGGAAGCACAAGGTTCATAAGGCGTTCGGTTCGGAAGTATGATTGCTTCCGGGGCTTCGTCCATGTGTCCATTATCGAAGTTGGTATATTTAGAACGGATAAAAGAACCGTCCGGTCTTTTTTCAATCACCTCACTGTAGCCGATATGATTTCCGGAAGAATTGATACATGCCGGTAGCACAGACTGGCTGCTGAATCTTCTTATTATACGTTTTACATCTTTATCCGCCCCGGTACCTTCTACCTGATAATCATCAAAATAGTACTTCACCTGTCCTCCCAGACAACCGCTTGAGATTCTTGCTTTTTCTTTATTAACTAAATAATCATCCACATAAAAGTACTCTTTTTCTACTTTTTCACCACTTTCCAATCCTGTATCACTATTTATTATCTTCTTTATTCTTAGTCCTCCCGCTATTTTCGGCTGGAATGTATCCTCGTACCCTTCCCATCGATTCATTTTCACTTGCTTACAATACTCGTGAGGTTCGAAAACGAAACGTGTATATCCTCCCGTGGGATAGTGCAGCCTTTTCAAAACGCCAAATGTCAAAACATCCGCATTAGGTTCGCGAGAATCGTAATGAGTGGCATAATTATCGGTCATCAAACGATTGTTGTAAAATCCCCAGTGATCTACTTTTCCGGACAGATAAGGGGGCAACTGCTCCGGAAAGTCATACTCCATATTAAAATTTCGTCCGTTTGCTCCCCATACAAATTCAGAAACAGATTGTAATATCAGGCGCTGTGAGGCGTTGTCATTGTACGAGAAACGGTAATCCCGAATCCACTTTCCTTTCTTATCTTTTATTTCCAGGTTACTCAACTTATACCATTTCAACTTGTCCAAACAATTCGGATAATTATCATCCAAAGGATTATCTGCAAGAAAATTCAGAAAACGATATTTTGGATTTTTGCGCCATAACATATATTGAGAAGCATAAATATCCTGTGAATATCTCAATTCCGTAGTCACTTCACGCGCAAAAGTTATTTCACATTCGGGAAAAGAAATACGGTTGAGATAAACCGGAGATATAAGACTTCCCTGATAACTGTCTTCAATGGCCGTATGGCTCGAAGATGAGCACTCCGGAGTCAAGATTCCGCCACCAAATGTAAAAGACCCCAAATCATCATACAGTGAAATAAACATTTGATTGATAAAATCACCACGCTCGTATGTGTAAGTTATTTCCTGACCGTTAGTCAGGATGATTTTTGTCAGATACCAGGCTGTAGCTGTCCAAAAATCCGTAGCTTGCTGAAAAAATCCGATAGAATATTCAATGGCATTCCGTTCTTTACCAAAGATATATTGAGTGCCATCTTCAGTAGTCAAAGTAAAACCATCAAAAGAAGGCGAATATCCGGAATATTGAAATGCCGTATTCGCTTTTTCAAACGGAACATCCATCCAATTACCACTAAAATCC
This sequence comes from Bacteroides ovatus, assembly GCF_001314995.1. Classification (NCBI taxonomy): domain Bacteria; kingdom Pseudomonadati; phylum Bacteroidota; class Bacteroidia; order Bacteroidales; family Bacteroidaceae; genus Bacteroides; species Bacteroides ovatus. Next base: position 429,919 of record NZ_CP012938.1, on the reverse strand, counting down.
ACTTTTACAGGCCTGTCACATTGCACGATCCATGTTTTGTCACTATTCAACATAAATTTTCCATGGTAATCCAAAAAATTGAAATCGAACTCGTCCGGCTCAAAATCTGCTCCACCATGACTTTGAGCTGTTTCTTTGAGATAGTCTTGCGTATTCCATTGAGGCGTATTTAATGTTTCGGAATGAAAATAATATCCCATATTCATCAAATAGGTATGATTTTTCACATTACAATCATCAGGCTTGCCCTTCACCGTTCTGGATACAACTCCTCCGGTATTTAAATTCCACCCCATTCCTACCCATCCCGGATGTTGGTCAGGACGTATCCCGGCGGCATGATAATGGAGAGAAAACGGCAATTTAAAATCTCCGACAGGAACTTCATATATAGGAACGGATATATCCGGCATACCTGTAAATTTTGAAACCGGAATCTCACCATAAAGTCCCAAGGCCGCTACATTAGGACTAGGTAACGATTGTGAGGAAGCAGGAATCTGCGCATACATAATATTGTTGCCTAGTAACCCCACTAAAAAAATAAAGATATATAATCTTTTCATATACAACTCATTATTAATTATTTCATTCTAAATAAAAAAACACAGGCCACACATCAACTATTATCAAATTAACAACCTGCAAAAGGAGCTAACCAAACAACTATTTCGTGCGACCTGTGATCACTTTTACAGATTCATCGCATTACCGCCCACAACGCCCAGCACTGCCGAAGCCACCGCAATGACGACTTTCAGAATCATATCCCAAAGGGATCTCTTGACTGCCATAACTTTACACACCTCCTTTCCATACGCTCTTTGAAGAATTAATTACTTTTAATCACTAATTACATTTAATGATTAGTTACTTTCAATGATCTATCACTTCCTGAAAACTCTCTTACCTTATTTTCCTGTTATCCTACTGAAAATTAGTCCTCTACGTGACTGGAAGCTCCAAACTCCGCTTTCACCTCAAAGCACGGACACGCTTTGATCCATTCTTCCGGCTCAATCTCCCCGTTTCCGTTGCGGTCGGGACTTAAATCGCGATGACCGCACACCCGGCTACCAGGATAAGTCTCAAGTAATTGATGAACCAGCAGCTTGAGTGCCGCCCGTTGTTCCGGTGTCCGCGTGTCTGCCGGAGAGCCGTGGCCATCCAAACCGCCTTCGTAGCAGATACCTACACTGTTCAAGTTGAATCCTTTCACGTGCGCACCGATACGTTCAATCGGTCGGGTGAGGTGCACTGTTCCGTCTTTGCGAATGTAGTAGTGATAACCTGTTCCGTTAAACCCACGCCGCCGATGTTGAGTTTCCAGATCATCCGGGGTGAGCGAACGGTCGGCACGAGTGGCGGAACAGTGGATCACGATCAAATCAATCTTTCTCATCATAGTGCCACTGTTTTTCTTATCAGTTGTAAGCATTATCTACACTCTATGAATTAAGCTGCCGGGTCCGGAGCTTCACCGCTACCGCCTCCACTGCCTCCACCGACATCTTCTCCACCACCTTCATCACCGGGATCTTCACCATCGGTTTTCTTCTTCTTGGGTGCGTCGAGATCCAGAAACTCGATTTTCTCACCGGCACGGGTAGACGTCAGATTAGGACGAACACTGCTCGAAGGACGGAAATTGATATTGACCGTTTTGATGTTCTTCATCGTACACTCATCTTTCGTGTCCACTCCCCGCGTGGTAGCGGAAAGGCTGAATACACCAAAATCATGGATATTGACGGATTTACCGTCGAACAGCGCCGTACGCATCGCTTCTACGAGATTAGTCAGCACACTCTGAATGTCACCCAGCGACAGGGAACTTTTCTCTTTCATCGTGTAAGCAAGTTTATCCAGGTCTACACTCTGTCCCTGCGTCACAAGTTGCGGATGATACTTCACCACCCCATCAACCTTTCTCGGGTCTTTACGACCCATTCTTTTAAATGGTATTGCCATGATAAATTAAAAATTGAGAATTAATAATTGAAAAATAAATATTACAAACCGCAGTTACCGCAATCAATATCGGAAGAGAGGAACGAGCTCTGTTTCTTTTTCTTTCGATACCTCAAAGATAGCGTATTATAAGGGGATGAAATGACGTACTTTGTCTTACTTTGACCTAGTTTGTCTTACTTTCATTCAGAATGTATTTACTTTTATTCAGAGTGATTTTATTTGACTTATATACTTGGACAAGCGGGAGATTTTCCGTATATTTGGAATACGATAAAATTAATTTTCCGAAGATATGAAAGCAGAAAAAGAAGAGATAGCGGAGGAGCCGTTTGTCATACGTCCGTATTTGAAATCGGAGCTGGCACATTTATACAATCCTTATGTACCGTTGGTGTATGCCATGCGGAAAATGAGGGAGTGGATCAGAAATAACAAGGAATTATATGACGCAATGTATAGCGGCGGCGAAGGAAAGAACGACCACGCTTACAGCGCAAGACAGGTACGACTCATCGTGAGGTATCTCGATGAGCCATGAATCTCTTTAGGGCAAGTGCTGATTAGCTATAACGAAAATAAAATTAGCTATAATGAAATCGAGATTAGCTATAATGAAATCAGAATTAGCTATAATGAAGCTTATATAATAATGTACACGTGCGCGGGCGCGAGAGAATATTCTTTTTATATAGAAAAAAGCGTGTAATTGAGGTGGAGGGGTTCCACCTCAATTACACGCTTTTTCCATCAAATAAAATCTATAAAGAGAATAAACAGCATAAGTAAATGACAGGAACAAAATAAAACGTACCTTTGCGTCTTTTTAAACCAACATTTTTTAACAGTAATCAAATAACACTTAAAATCATGAGAAAAAAGACATTTTTTCCGAAGGCTTCGTTTATCAGAACAAGCAGGCTGTAACACTCGAAAAGGAAGAGTTTCCCCAAGTATCCCAGTTTATCACGCAAATGCTTGGCACTGTCAACAATTTGTATGTCAACAGAATAGAGGTAAGTCCGCGCGACCGCAAGAAGTTTCTCCTTCCCTTTGTCCATCTCTGTTATGACCATGACTCCCCTTTTAAGATTAAAGGTCCCAAATACTTTGCAGAATTGTTGTATCTGGCTGTTGATTTCAAGAAATCAAACGATTCGGACGAATCATTAAGCGTGGAAGAGATTGATTGTGAGATACAAAGACTGAAAAGAACGCTTTTTGACGATTAGCATTAAAGAACCGACTGTTAAAAAACTGCTTTTTGAGTACAAAAAGCAGTTTTTTTTATCTACAAGAAAAGCCGTCCTTTGCAGCGTGTTAATATTGACACAACTTAAAATCATATCAACAATTAAAATGGAAAATATCTCAATAACGACATACAGGGGATTATCACTCGTATCAGGAAGTATCAGTATCCGGCAAATGTTCGAATTTATCCGGGGAGATGTCTATCGCGACAGAATCCGGAGACTCCGGGAAGCAATGGATGCAGGAGACACGGTGAAAGCAGACCACATGAAGAAGCAACTGCCCTACTGCACCATCACGGCTACTTACGCCAAGGAAAGGCTGGCTTACAGTCTGGACAAGTATCAGGACATCATCACGCTCGACTGTGACGATATGCCGGCAGAAAAGATCCCGGAATTCCGCCAACTGGTGAACGATTGCCCCGACACGTTAGGCAGTTTCGTCAGCCCACGGATGCACGGGCTGAAGATCTTTGTCTACCTCACCGGCAATGAGGCGGAAGCCTTACGCACCGAACTGAACGCATTGGGAACCGTAGACTTCACCCCCCTCGAACGCTATCACCACCGCATGTACGCCCTGGCAAGCAGCCAATATGAAAAGCTGCTCAATACCAAAGTAGACACCAGCGGGAGCGATCCGGGACGCGGATTCTTCGTGTCGCACGATCCGGATGCTTTCCTCTCTCCCGAACGACTGGAAAACGTGAAGCCGCTGACCGTAAAAGTGACATTGCCCACTGAAGAAGAATGTAAAAACAAGAAGCGCAAAAATCCGGGAAAACGATCCCCGCTCCTCCCCGTGCAGGAGAATGCGTCGCCCATCGACCTGCAAGTGCAACTCGACTTCCGCAAGGCGCTGGAGTACACCAAACGCAAAGAACGTCTCGAGATAGGCAACCGGGACAATTTCTTCTATTGTCTCGGCAATCAGTGCTACCACCGCCATATCACGGAAGAGGAGTCCGTCAGTCTGGCACACAGCCATTTCGGCGACCTACCCGATTTCGACCTCGAACTGCCCTTGCACAATGCTTACCAATATACCTCAAAGACCGATCAGGCGGAAGAAAAAGAGAAAGAACCGAAAATCTGCCAGATTATCAAGTTTATGGACGAACACTACGAAACCAGAAGAAACGTAGTGAAAGAACAAATCGAATTCCGGAAGATAATGCCCGCCCTGCCCGAAACAGAGTTGCCGCCTTTCAACGCAGTTCGTACAAAGGATATTAATACATTCTATATCAACGCACATATAAATAAGATTTGCTGTACGCAAGCTGATTTGAAAGCTGTTGTAGACTCGGACTACGCAAAGCCGTTCAACCCGTTTGTCCATTATTTCACCTCCCGCAAGGCATGGAACGGGAAAACGGACTTCATCGGACAAATGACGAAAACTGTACAAGCGGCAGACCAAGCTTTTTTCGAAGACAGTTTCCGACGCTGGCTGGTGGGAATGGTAGCGTGCGCCATCGACGACAACGTGCAAAACCACCAATTGATGCTATTACACGGCGCACAGGGAAAAGGAAAGAGTACCTTTATCCGACATCTCCTCCCGCCGGAACTGAAGGATTATTATCGTAATGGCATGATTATTCCCGAGAACAATAACCATTTGCTGCAACTGTCGTCTTGCCTGCTCATCAACTTGGATGAATTTGACACGCTCTCCCCCGAGCGTATGCAGAACCTGAAAAGTCTTATCACCCAAGACGTGGTAAACGAGCGTAAGGTCTATGACATCCAGAACTATACGTATATCCGCCGCGCATCGTTCATTGCCAGTACCAACAATCCGCACTGTATGCCGGATGTCAAGGAAAACAGGCGTATCCTGTTCAGCACTCTTCTGAACATAGACTATCACACGCCTGTCAATCATGAGGGGATATACGCACAGGCATACGCACTCTACCGGCAGGGATTTCAGTACTGGTATGAGAACGAGGAGATTACGTTTCTCAACAACCGCAATGAGGCGTTCCGCCAAAAAGATCCGATAGAGGAGAATCTTTTCTTCTATTTCCGGGCAGCCAGACAGAATGATATTCAGGCGCAATGGTATCCTGCCTCCTACCTGCTGTCGGTATTGAGCATGAACGGGCGCACACAGGCCAATACACAGACGAAAAAAATGCTGGTCACGGTACTGGAAAGCAATCATTTCCAATCACGAAAGACCTCCAACAACATAACGGAATATTGGGTGGTGGAGTATTCGGCCGAAGAGCGCAAAGAAAATTCAATACGCCCGCAGCTTCCGGTGCAGACGGGGTTGGAGTTGTAGTTTTTCCGCGGATAGCAGTTTTCCCACGAAATGGCAGTTTTCCTCCGGATAGTCGTTTTTGCACAAAATAGCGGATAAACGGATAAATTAGTGGCATTAAACGTGTCACATTCATCCGTTTTTCCGTATATTTGCTTCGATATGAATGATGAATAAAGAAAGGAATCACAATATGATAAAGCAAATACCATACGGATTGACGGATTTCGGTCGCATCCAAAAAGAAAACTATTATTATGTGGATAAGACGATGTTTATCGAAAAGATAGAGATGCAACCGTCTTATCTGTTCCTGATCCGTCCCCGGCGCTTCGGGAAAAGTCTGACGCTGGCGATGCTGGAGGCTTATTATGACGTTCGGTATGCCGACCAGTTCGACGAATTGTTCGGCCATCTGTATATCGGGCAGCATCCTACGCCGATACATAACCAGTTTCTCATCATGAGATTCAATTTCTCGGAGGTGAGCTCGAATGTCAATGAGGTGGAGGAATCTTTCCGTTTGCATTGTTGCGGGAAGCTTTCTGATTTTGTTTATAGATACGAGCATCTGTTGGGAAAAGACATTTGGAATGTTCTGGATGAAAAAACGCAAGCGGATCCCGGCGCCTTTTTGTCCTCAATCAATACCTATGCTACCCGTAAGGGAGACCTCAAAATCTATCTCCTGATTGATGAATACGATAATTTCACGAATACCATTCTTTCTACTTACGGCACGGACTTATATCGGAAAGCGACACATGGAGAAGGATATATCCGCAGGTTTTTCAATGTAATCAAAGCCGCCACGACGGGAATGGGCTCTGCCGTCAACCGCCTATTCATCACGGGAGTAAGCCCGGTGACAATGGATGACGTGACAAGCGGATTCAACATCGGAACGAATATCACCACCGACCCATGGTTTAACGACCTTGTAGGTTTCAGCGAGAAGGAATTGCGCGAGATGCTGACGTATTACAAGGAACAAGGCGCTCTCCCGATGTCGGTAGACGATGCGGTGACAATGATGAAGTCTAACTATGACAATTATTGCTTCAGTGAAAATAAATTAGCAGATTGTATGTTCAACTCGGACATGGTGCTCTACTGTATGAAGTCATTGATATTGCACGGAGTGAAACCTAAAGAGATTGTAGATCCCAATATCCGCACGGACTTTAACAAGCTTGCCTACCTTGTCCGTCTCGACCATGGACTGGGAGAAAATTTCTCCGTCATCAAGGAGATTGCGGAGCAAGGCGAGATAGTGACTGAGATAGTCACCCATTTCTCCGCACTGGAAATGACAGACGTGGGCAACTTCAAATCTCTGCTGTTCTATTTCGGACTGCTTTCTATCAAAGGGGTGGATATGATGGGGCGTCCCATCCTGCACATTCCCAATCTGGTGGTTCGCGAACAGCTATTCAATTTCCTGATTCAGGGATATGCCCGTCATGACATCTTCAAGCTCGACGTGAACCGCTTGCGCACTCTGTTTGAGAATATGTCCTTCAAAGGAGACTGGAAACCGATGTTCGAATTTCTGGCAGAGGCCATTCGGGAGCAGAGCCGGATAAGGGAGTACATAGAAGGGGAAGCTCATATCAAAGGATTCCTCCTCGCCTATCTAAGTATGTTCCGCTATTATCAACTATATCCGGAATATGAGATGAATAAGGGTTTTGCCGATTTCTTCTTTAAGCCCAGTCCGGCGGCACCCGTATCTCCACCGTACACGTATCTATTGGAGGTGAAGTATGCGAAAGCAGGAGCGTCGGAGAAAGAGATACGCGCGCTTGCCGATGATGCGCGGGAACAGTTGATTCGCTATAGCAAGGATGAATGTGTAGCGGAAGCTCGTGAGAAAGGAGGACTGAAATTGACTACGATCGTGTGGCGCAGTTGGGAACTGGCGCTGATGGAGGAGGTAGAATAGACTACCAGCCACATGAAATGTGCGGATGAATCTTATAAATGAATAAAGAGGACATTCTTAATAGTATTTTTCAATTCCCCCAAATCCTTTTATCATTTTATTTTCCTTCGTTTTATTGATGAAGTTGTTCAATCGCTTTTCAAATTCTTCCGGTCGTTTTCTGGCAGCTTCAATGTATGCAATTCGGATACGTCTATACGCATCGGAAAATTGTTGGTAATTCTCCCATACTGTTTTATCCTCTTTCAGTTTTCCGATGATATCATTCGGGAAGACAAAAGGGGCTGACAATACTTTTCGTATATTATCTTCCCTATCAGGGTGAATCATATTATGTTCCAGCAACCATTTCAGTCTCTCTTTGTTGGCTTGCGAGTAGGAACTTTTAGGGTTTCTGGGTGTGAAATGCTGGATTTTATGTTCTTTGTCGAGCGCCTTTATGGTGCTGTCGATCCATCCGAAGCAAAGGGCTTCCTCGACAGCGTCGTTGTATGTAACACTTTTTTCGCCCGAAGATTTGGAGGGGAATACAAACCAAACGTCATTGGCGTTTTCAAAGTTGTCTGCCAGCCATTTTCGCCAATCTTCTCTGTTTTCAAAATATTTTATTTCCATAGTGCTAAAAAGAACAGCAACCCATTGTTGAGAATAGGTTGCTGTTAAATTGGTTATTCATCAGACTTCATGTATGGGAGTCAGGGGCTTTTATTCGTCCGGTCACTTATTTGTCTCCGTACATCTTCGCCCGCAATTCCTTAATATGGTCGGAAGTGATATATTCGTCATATTCCATCATCTTGTCGATGATACCGTTCGGTGTCAGTTCGATGATGCGGTTGGCAACGGTCTGAATAAATTCGTGGTCATGAGACGAGAAGAGGATATTTCCTTTGTACGTCTTCAGGTTGTTGTTGAATGCCTGGATAGATTCCAAGTCCAGATGGTTGGTCGGAGTGTCCAGAATGAGGCAGTTGGCATTGCGCAGCTGCATACGGGCAATCATACAACGCATCTTCTCACCTCCGGAGAGTACGCTTACTTTCTTCAATACCTCTTCGCCGGAGAAAAGCATACGGCCGAGGAAGCCTTTCATATATACCTCGTTGCCTTCTCCAAACTGGCTCAACCAGTCTACCAGGTTCAGGTCGGAATTGAAGAAATCAGTGTTATCCAGCGGCAGGTAAGCAGTGGTGATGGTTACCCCCCAGTTGAAAGTACCTGCATCGGGTTTCATGTTTCCGTTGATAATTTCGAAGAAAGCAGTCATCGCGCGCGGATTGCGTGACAGGAATACCACCTTGTCACCTTTCTCTACGTTGAAGTTCACGTCGTTGAAGAGCACCACGCCTTCTTCCGTCTTCTTGCTCAATCCGGAAACTTCCAGAATCTGGTTGCCCGGCTCGCGTTCGGGAGTGAAGATGATGCCCGGATACTTACGTGAAGAAGGTTTGATTTCTTCTACGTTCAGTTTCTCCAACATCTTCTTACGGCTCGTTGTCTGCTTGCTCTTCGCTACGTTCGCGCTGAAACGGCGGATAAACTCTTCGAGTTCTTTCTTCTTCTCTTCAGCCTTCGCCTTCTGGTTCTGTTGCTGACGGAGAGCCAATTGGCTGGATTCGTACCAGAAACTATAGTTACCGGCAAACATATTGATTTTTCCGTAGTCGATGTCTACGGTGTGTGTACATACAGAGTCGAGGAAGTGACGGTCGTGGCTTACCACCAATACGGTATGCTCGAAGTTGGCAAGATATTCTTCCAACCAGGTCACTGTTTCCATATCCAAGTCATTGGTAGGCTCATCGAGCAAGAGGTTGTCCGGATTTCCGTACAATGCCTGCGCCAGCATGACACGCACTTTTTCCTTACCACTCAATTCACCCATCAATACGTAATGCTTATCTTCTTTCACGCCCAGTCCGCTCAACAGCATGGCTGCGTCGCTTTCCGCATTCCATCCGTCCAACTCGGCAAATTTTTCTTCCAATTCGGATACTTTCAGTCCGTCTTCGTCTGTGAAATCTTCTTTTGCATACAATTCTTCGCGCTGCTTCATGATGTCCCACAACACGGTATGTCCCATCATGACGGTATCCATGACAGTATATGAGTCCCACTTGAAGTGGTCCTGACTCAACACCGAGAGACGTTCGCCCGGTCCGAGCGCAATCGTACCTGTTGTCGGGTCCAAATCTCCGTAAATCGTACGAAGAAACGTAGATTTTCCCGCACCGTTCGCACCGATAATACCATAACAATTACCACTCGTAAACTTCAGGTTTACGTCATTAAATAACACTCTTTTACCAAACTGAACCGATACGTTCGAAACTGTAATCATCTTATTATTTACTATTTTACTAGTTACTATTTACTATTTGAGCGTGCAAAGGTAGACATTTAAAATGAATTATGAGCTATCTGATATGTGCCAATCTGACATAAAAGTGTTACCTTTGCTGCGTTTTTTGGCAAAACGGCCAACTTGGCAAAGTTTTTGCAGACGAAATCTGTGACATCCGGTCAGTCCGGTATGTTTATAAGCGGTATCTTGCATAGATAACGTGTGTTTCTAAATAGTAAATAATAAAATAGTAAATACCAAGATGGATCCGAAAGAAAAAAAAGTGAAGGAAGAGGAACTGAATGTGGAGGAAACTCACAATCCTGCGGAAGACCAACCGCAAAACGAACAAGCAGAGGGAACCGCTCCGCTGACTCATGAAGAGGAGTTGGAAAAGGAACTGGAAAAGGCTCAAGAAGCGCTTGAAGAGCAAAAGGATAAATATCTGCGCCTGTCTGCCGAGTTCGACAATTATCGTAAACGCACTTTAAAGGAGAAGGCCGAACTGATCCTGAATGGTGGCGAAAAGAGTCTTGGCAGTATTCTTCCGGTAGTGGACGATTTCGAACGTGCCATCAAGACGATGGAAACGGCAACGGATGTCAATGCCGTAAAAGAAGGGGTGGAACTGATTTACAATAAATTTATGGCTGTTCTGGCTCAAAATGGTGTGAAAGTCATCGAGACGAAAGACCAACCGCTGGATACTGATTTCCATGAAGCCATCGCGGTAATCCCCGCACCGTCGGAAGCACAGAAAGGTAAGATTCTGGATTGTGTGCAGACGGGGTATACACTGAACGACAAAGTGTTGCGCCACGCCAAAGTGGTAGTAGGGGAATAAGGATTCGCAACCCATAAAACTCATAATTTTTAAAGAAGCATGGCAGAAAAAAGAGACTATTACGAAATATTGGAGGTGACGAAGACAGCCACAGTAGAGGAGATTAAGAAAGCGTACCGTAAGAAAGCAATCCAGTATCACCCTGACAAGAATCCGGGGGATAAGGAGGCGGAAGAGAAATTTAAGGAGGCGGCCGAGGCTTATGACGTGTTGAGTAACCCGGAAAAGCGTTCGCGTTACGATCAGTTCGGTCATGCGGGAGTGAGCGGTGCGGCAGGCAATGGCGGTCCGTTCGGTGGTTTCGGTGGCGAGGGGATGTCGATGGATGACATTTTCTCTATGTTTGGCGACATCTTCGGTGGCCGCGGCGGCGGTTTCAGGGGAGGCTTCGGAGGGTTTAGCGGATTTGGCGGTGGCGGTTCACAGCAACGCCGGTATCGCGGCAGTGACCTTCGTGTGAAAGTGAAGCTGACGTTGAAGGAGATCTCTACCGGAGTAGAAAAGAAATTTAAACTCAAAAAATATGTGCCGTGTGACCAGTGTCATGGCACGGGTGCCGAAGGTGACGGCGGTTCGGAGACTTGTCCTACTTGTAAGGGTAGCGGCTCCGTGATCCGTAACCAGCAGACTATTCTGGGCACTATGCAGACTCGCGTCACTTGTTCTACTTGTGGCGGTGAGGGTAAGATTATCAAGAACAAATGTAAGAAGTGTGGTGGCGACGGAATCATTTACGGTGAAGAAGTGGTGTCGGTGAAAATCCCTGCCGGAGTGGCAGAGGGTATGCAGCTTTCTATGGGTGGCAAAGGAAATGCCGGCAAACACAACGGTGTGGCAGGCGACTTGCTGATTCTCGTAGAGGAAGAACCGCATCAGGACTTGATTCGCGACGAGAATGATTTGATTTATAATCTGTTGCTTAGTTTCCCGACTGCTGCTCTGGGCGGAGCTGTGGAAATTCCGACTATCGACGGCAAAGTGAAAGTGAAGATTGATTCGGGTACTCAACCAGGTAAGGTGCTTCGTTTGCGCGGCAAGGGATTGCCGAATGTGAACGGGTACGGAACGGGGGATTTACTCGTCAACATCAGTATCTATGTGCCGGAAGCGCTCAATAAAGAGGAAAAGAGCACGCTCGAAAAGATGGAGGCTTCGGACAACTTCAAACCTAACACGTCGGTGAAGGAGAAGATTTTCAAAAAGTTCAAGAGTTTCTTCGACTAATTTTTTGCTATAATATATAAGGTATAAGTGAGCTGCAATCTTTTTTGTGGCTCACTTCTGTTTTTAGGGCTTGTCCTTTTAAAAAAAAGACATATATTTGTGTAGCAAATAAATAGATACTAAATATAGACTTCAAGTATGGCAGAACCTTTTAAGAATATGTACAACAAGCAATTTTTCGATCTGTTTACGAAAGATTTGAGACTTGTTATCGATGATTTTGATGCTCACGGTTTTGTTTCTCAAATAATGGATGATGAATGGGAAGGCAGGGAACTAAAACAGCGCTGGATACATATCACTAGCATTCTGAAAAAGTTTTTGCCGGCAGATTACAAAGAGGCGATCGCTAAGATTCTTGAGTTGTTGGATCATGTAAAAAGTACGCGGCCTGATTTTTCGGTGATAGACGATACGAAGTTTGGATTGATGCTGGAGTATGGGGTGATTCTGAATAATTATGTCGAGCAATATGGGTTGGATGATTATGAAACGTCTGTCAAGGCGATAGAGAAAATCACACAGTTCACAAGTTGCGAATTTGTGACTCATCCTTTTATAATAAAATATCCGGATGAAATGATGAAGCAGATGTTGGTTTGGTCGAAACATGAGCATTGGGGAGTCAGGCGGCTTTCGTCAGAAGGTTGCCGTCCGCGTTTGCCTTGGGCGATGGCTTTGCCGAATCTGAAGAAAGATCCGACACCTATTATTCCTATTTTGGAGAATCTTAAAAATGATCCGGCAAGATTTGTACGGTTGAGCGTTGCCAATAATTTGAATGATATTGCGAAAGATAATCCGGAAATTGTCATTGATTTGGCAAAGAAATGGAAGGGGGAATCGAAAGAGGTAGACTGGATTATTAAACACGGTTGCCGGACGCTCTTAAAGCAAGGGATTCCAGAGGTGATGGAGTTGTTTGGCTTTGATTCTATCAGAAATAATATTAGTGTGGAGGATTTTCAGATTTCAAGTCCTAAGGTTAAAGTCGGGGATTCGTTGGAGTTTGGTTTTAACTTGTTGAATCATAGCAATAAGACAATCAAAATACGGCTTGAATATGGTATTTATTACCAAAAAGCAAATGGAACGCTGACGAAGAAAGTTCATAAAATCAGCGAAAAAGAATATGCCGGGAATTCTACCACACGAATAACGCGAAAGCACTCTTTCCGTGTGGTTACAACGAGAAAATTCCATCTCGGGCTTCATCAAATTGCTATAATAATCAATGGGAGTGAATTTGAAAAATATGATTTCGATTTGATTGGGTAATTCGATTTAATTGAGTTATTCGACTGGATCGGGTAATAACCACACTACATATAATATGGATTTCTGCATTAGCTATTATCTATACAAGTGCTGCAACAGAAAACATAAATCCTCGATTCTCCGGATGAAAATCGAGGATTTTTTATTTGGGTTCGTCTTTATCTCACACTAGCTGGAAGTTGAATATATAGCACTCTATGTATTACAATAAATTGATTGCCGATAACTCCTTTGATAAAGCCTGAATACCTTTTTGTATTTTTTCAAGTTGTTGCCTGCGAGGCTTATGCACTCCGGCAGCATAATGCCATAATTGCCGTTCATTAATACCCGTAATCCGACTCAATGCAGCTTTAGTGAAGATGTTGCTATAATAGTTTATAAATGTAGCAGCATCAATCTTGAATTTTAATTCAAACTCTCCGGACAATACTTCACAGGGATTGGAATTATCTTCCAAATACAATTCAATCGCCTCTCGCATGTTGTCCTCAATCTCTCTCATGTCATTGCCAACAGTGATAACCGGAGCATCTTCAATATAAGCACTCAAGTTCTTTCCTGCGTGTTCCACAATTACTTCTACTGTTTTCATATCTCCTCCTATATCGGACTTAATTACTGCACAAATATAGTAATTATATGAACACTACCAAAAGAAGTATTCATATTTTCACTATGATTTCTTCCTAATACCCCGGATTCTGTTTCAACCTCTCATTCATCACCCGTATTTTCTCCGGTATAGGGAATACAGTTGTATATCCACTTGCCTCATCCGGTAGTTGCGGACGGCTGCTGTAAGCTCTTGTAAACTTCCCGAAGCGGACTAAGTCCTGTCGTCTCCATCCTTCCCAAGCCAGTTCCAGCTGACGTTCGGCAAGGATATTCTCTAAAGTGGCAGTGCGGGGAGAAGCGTTGACACGGCTACGAACTTCATTGAGTTCTTCATCTCCGTTTGCTCCGTTCCGGACTTTCGCTTCACTCTTCATCAACAAAGCGTCTGCATAGCGGAACAATACAATGTCATTCTCCATCAACTTACCGTCTTTTGTGGCAGTCGGATCAACTTCATACTTTTTCATGCGGGCTCCTGCGGTTTGTTCGTATGGGGTATCTGTTATATCCAGAGATACTTTCCAGGGCAGATATTCCAGTACCGTTCCATTATCCAGTTTGATTATGTTTCCTTTCAGGTCGTGGACAATTCCTGCAAAATAGCAAATATCAAAACGGGGATCTTGTTCCGCGGTTTCATAACCGAAAGTTTCGAGGGCTTCAATGGTGGCGCTGGGACCGTTCTCACCGCTTAGTCCGTAAGCCTTGGCGTGATTATAGTGGCGGGAACGGAAGAGATATTGCATCTGGTTGGTGTACAGAGTTTTATTCATCGGGATAGTGAAGACATTCTCTACGGACGGTTCGTTGAATATAGAGAAATTCGTTTCGTATTCCGGTTCCAGTTTGTAGCCCATAGTCTTGAGTTGGTCACAATAGTAGATGACTGTTTCCCAGGCATTTAGTTCGCTGCCGTTCACTGTGAACTTTATATTTTTTCCATCCGGGCGTTGTCCGTCCGTCCAATCATTGTCTGTATAAACTTCGGAGTTCAAAGCCAGTTTGGCCAGTAGGAAAGTTACTACGGGGCGAGTGATACGGCCATAGTAAGGGCCGGACTGGTTGCTATGTGCATCGCTCAACAAAGGAGCCGCCTCTTGCAATTCCTTGACAACAAAGTCAAAGACCGTTTTTCGTTCACTTTGCACTACATCTTTCATTGCTACGGAAGAGGATTGAACTAGCGGGATGCGTCCGAACAAATCCATCAGGTAATAATAATACATAGCCCGCATGGCACGTACTTCGGCACGGTATGCCGGCAGTTCCGTAGCGGAATGAGTTTCGGCGAATTTGTCTATCCGTTCCAGTGATTTGTTACTTAACATGACGACTTTATAGAGATATTCCCATGTAGCCTGAATGGCATCATTCTCTATTCCCCAATCGTGCAGGTAAAGTCCTTGCCAAAAACCACCGTCATACCAGTCACCTCCACGGGTGGGGATAATGGCTTCGTCGGAGGTAAAGGTGTTCAGGTCGTAGACTCCCCTACCCGTTCCCTGCAATCCCTGACTATCACTATAACCGCCTACGTATGTATAAAGCGAAGCTACTGCATTGAGATATACTTCCGAGATTGTATTGTAAACGTCATCTTCGGGTAACTTATCTTTCGGATTTTCCTCCAAAAACTTACTACATGAGAATAAACCCAGGCACGTTATAAGAAGGAATACCAGCACTCCCGAAGGACGTAAGATCTTCTTTGAAAACAGTTCCGCTATCCTTGAAAGCAGTTCTTCTTTCTGCAAAAAAAGACTTTTATTTTTCATATATTGTTTCATCATCTCCTCCTCCATTAAAAGTTAATACTCAATCCCAGTGTGTACGTCCGCGCCAACGGATATCCCCGTTTATCATCCACGCCTAAAGTGGAGTTCACCGTTGAACTGTTAATCATGGGTGAAAGTCCCGAATAACCGGAAATGGTTGCCAGGTTGTTGACTGTAAATGCCAGACGCAGGGAGCGGACATATTTCTTCAGTTTCTGTACTTTCTCAATCGGCACGTTCCAACCCAGCGTCACATAGTCGAAGTTGACATAATCTCCCTTTTCCAACCAATAGTCGGTGGCGGTTTGATCCTTGATGTTCTGTTTCGGGGCTTTCTTCATTACGTTATAGTCGGGAAATATATTCATGTTCATATAGGTCAGGGAGGTTCCGTTGTAGATTTTATGTCCGAAAGCTCCGTTAATCTGCAAAGACAGATCGAAACGCTTGTAGCGGAAACTGATGTTGGAGCCAAGAATCGTTTTAGGTACGGCTTGTCCTGCCACGTAGCGGTCTTCACCATCTTCAAGGCTGACACCTCCGCCATTCAGATCGGCGATGCCATAGGTGTATCCGCCGTTTCCGTCGGATTCCAGTCCCGTACTGTGGGGAAGATAGAACACGCCCAACGGTTGACCCACCATCTGATATACGATGTGGTTGTATCCTCCATGAAAGCCGGCTCCGTCGAGGCCAGAAAGACTTTTATATTCGGGAGCAGAAAGCATTTCGCCGTTGTACATACCGCTTAATGAGAGCAGTTTGTTGCGCTGGAAAGTGATATTGGCATTGATATTCAGTTCCATATCCTTGGTCTTCAAGGGGGTGATGCCGATGGCGATTTCCGTACCCCAGTTGCGCATGGAACCGATGTTGGCAAGCAAGGTGTTATAGGTGAAAGGCGGTACGCTTACGTTGTAAAGGTAAAGCATGTCTGTGGTTCGGGAGTTGTAATAGTTGGCGGAAAGCAGCAGGCGGTTGCCGAAAAGAGCTACGTCGATACCGGTATTAAAGGTATGTTTCACTTCCCATTTCAGGTCGGGATTCGTGTTCCGCAAGTCTCCTAAAGATACGACGGCGGAGTTTCCGACGGGGACTACACCGTTCGGCTTTACAAGGTTCAATGTAGTGTATGAGTCAATCCCACTCTGATTACCTGCCAGACCGTAGCCAATACGGAATTTCAGATTATCCACCATCGGCAACTGCTTCATAAATTCTTCTTCACTAATCACCCATGCGGCAGATGCGGAGGGGAAGAATCCCCATTTATGGTTCGCTCCGAATTTGGAGGAAGCATCTGTACGGGCGTTCAGCGTCAGTACGTAGCGGTCGGCGTATGTATAGTTGAAACGTCCCATGAAAGATGCCAGACGGGGTTGGTCGTAGTAAGAATTAGTGCCTTCCCACAAGCGGAGTGCGCCTGCCTGAAGATTATTATACCCGAATTTGTCGGTGCTGAAATTGCTTACTGTTGTATAATATCCCGTGTAGGTTTCTTTTTGAAGTTCGGCAAGTGCCAGCACGTCAAAGAAATGTTTTTTCCAGTTTTTCTTATAGGTCAGCATCATGTTGCCCAGCAAGGATTCTCGCTTTTTGGTTCCTTTGTAAGCCTGGCCGTTCGCCCAGACGGAAGTGGGAAGGTATTGCGAATTTTCCACGATATTATAGGTATAGGCACCGAAGAGGTTAAGTTTCAGCCCTTCCAGCAGATTGAAAGTCAGACGGGCGTGCGTGCTGATGTGCGAAGTGGCATCATCATCCTGCACTTCCATCCATGCCAATGGATTGGTTATTTGGCTGGCGGTTGTTATTCCGTCCCAGGAATTGGTGACGGGGTCTTTATGGTTGGGATAGGTGGGATTGAATGTGGCTGCCGAATAGAACGTTTTCTGATAATCCACCAGATTATGATTCTTCTGAATGGAACCGAACATTCCCAGCTCGCAGTTCAGGAAGCCATCGAACATTTTCTGATTCATGTTCATATTCGAAGTGAAGTTTTTCATGTCTTCATTCAAAATCACTCCCTGACGATCCATGAAACCAAGAGAAACGCGATAGCTGGACTCACTGGAACCACCATAAAAGGCGATGTGATGGTTTTGTTGTAGTCCTGTCTGTTCAATCTCTTTCTGAAAATCGGTATTATATCCTTTGTCCAGAATGGAAATCCCGCGTTCCGAAGCGATACGGCGGTACTCATCGCCGGACAGCATTTTCAGATTCTTGTAGACGGTGGAAATTCCGAAGCTACCGTTGTAGGCTACTTGTGTTCTGCCGCTCATTCCTTTTTTAGTGGTGACTTCGATCACACCGGAAGCTCCTCGTGAACCGTATTGTGCGGTTTCGGAAGCGTCTTTCAAAATGGTGAAGCTCTCAATATCCGTAGGGTAAATGGAGGTGAGCATGCTCAAGTCGCCAAATACTCCGTCGACGATTATCAAAGGGTCATTGCCACTGGTCAGTGAGGTAGTTCCCCGCAGGCGTACCGCATCCAAGGCTGCCGGACCGTTTGATCCGCGTTGGATGGTCAAGCCCGGCACACGTCCGCGGATTGCTTCCAAAGGGTTCGTTATCTGGTCTTTATTCATCTGTGTCTCCGTAATCTTCTCTACGGAACCGGAGAGGGTTTTCAAACTTCCGGTGGCATATCCAACAGTTATCAATGAGTCTATGGGCGTGACGGGAATCTTCTGCGCCAAGGTGCTCTCGCACGGGATTACCAGAAGAAGAAGGCTGTAGAAAATGAGTCTAGCGTGTTGTACCATATTCTTAGTTTTTAAGGTAATAATACAAATATAACAAAAAAAGAGGGAATCTGGTTGAGTAGATTCCCTCTTTTATTCATAAATGATATTGACAATGTCTATTTCACGATTATCTCATCCGTAAATATCCAACCTCCGAATTCGCTTCCGGCCTGTGCCTGGTAACGTACGTATCTTCCTTTGGCTTCTCCCTGCCATGAAATATCCGTAAACCGAATAGGGGTTTCTTTGCTCACTTCAAAGTGTTGTTTTTGCAACTCCGTGAAGTTAATTCCATCATCGGAAATGGAAATAATCACTGTCTCCGGCAGGAATACTTCCGCGCCGACCACTTGCATAAAAGCGGCGGTGATGGAATGGATAGGGGTTTCTTTTTCCATATCAATCGTCACATCGAGACGGTTGTCCGAGATAAATCCTTGCCATGAACCATCACCGTAAGTCCAGTCACCACGTATGCCGTCTGTCAGGGCTGTGTTGCCTTGTGCGGGATAATGGGGGCTATAGGAGGAGTTATAGGTCACTTTTTTACCGAGCGCCAAATGGCTGACTGGTTGAAGAGATTCGGGACGGCTGCCGATTTCTTTGCTCAAATCGAAAGGATGGTATCCTTTTTTCTGTAAATCGGCCACTGCTGACAGTGCGCGGGTATGGAAATCGGGCCACGACTTACGTTCCGGAGCCGACCAGGCTACTTCCGCCAATGCCAGCATACGGGGATAAATCATATATTCCACGTGTTCGGGAGTGGGGATATATTCCACCCATAGGTTACCCTGCACACCATAGACTAACTTTGCCTGCTCCGCAGTTAAGGAAGCGGGGACAGGATCGTAGGCATATACTTTCTTCAATGGCAGGTAGCCACCGATAGCTTCCGGCTGGGAGTACGGGGCGTCCTGATAGCTGTCCAGATAACAGTATGCACCCGGTGTCATGATGGCATGATGGCCGGAGGTGACGGCAGCAATACCACCCTCTTCTCCACGCCACGACATAACGGTTGCATTGGGCGCGATACCTCCTTGCAGAATCTCGTCCCATCCCAAGAGACGGCGTCCGTGATTGTTGAGGAACTTTTCGATACGGTGTATCAGATAGCTTTGCAGCTCGTCTACATTGGCCAGATGCTCGTCTTTCATTCTCTTCTGACATTTCGGACAGGTCTTCCAAGCCGATTTGCCGGCCTCATCACCTCCTACATGAATGTATTCGGAAGGGAAAAGTTCCATGACTTCCGTCAGTACATTCTCCAGAAAGGTGAAAGTTTCTTCATTACCGACACAGAAATCGGAGTTCTTGTAAGGTTCTCCCGAACAGGATAGCTGCGGGTAGGCAGCCAGCACTTCTTCCGAATGGGAAGGCATTTCAATCTCCGGAATCACCGTGATGTAATGCTGACGGGCATATTCCAGTATTTCACGAATATCGTCCTGGGTGTAATAGCCGCCGGAAGCTCCGGGTTCATCATAACGGAGGTATTTACGTCCGCCGTTCCACCATTTCTTCCAGGTGGGGTCTGTACGCCAGGCTGCAAAATCGGTCAGTAAAGGGTATTTCTTGATTTCAAGCCGCCAGCCTGCCGCATCGGTCAGGTGCAGGTGCAAACGGTTGATTTTGTAATATGCCAATGCGTCTATCTGCTTCTTTATAAACTCTTTGGTAGAGAAATGACGGGATACGTCCAGCATCAGTCCGCGATAAGCAAAACGAGGGGTGTCTTCTATCTCGACAGAGGGTACGGAATAGCTGCCTGTGCTTGCCGGTTGCATCAGCTGTAACAGGGTTTGCATTCCATAGAATAATCCGGCTCCCGAAGTTGCCCGGATCTCAATTCGTTGAGAGGTGACGGAGAGTGTATAGCTTTCCGGTGATGGCAATTGGGGGGTCTTGGGGGTTATCAATAAGAAAAGCATCTGTTTCCTGTCTTTCATTCTCGCTTCTTTCAGCTGAACAGGTAATGCTTTCAGGTAATTCTCCCAGAGTTCCGCTTCTCCACCTTGCAGGTTTGTATAAAGTTTAGTCTTTTCTGACAGTAAAAAAGAGCCCGTCCCCTGCTCCATTTTTAATGGGACAGGTATGACGGACTGTGCCAAAATGGGATGTGCATGGAAGCACATCCCCAATATCCATAAGAAAAGACAAACTTTAGGGTATTCTTTTCTTATATTCATTAATCAATTTTGATTTCGTCTACAAATAAAAATGCGTTTTTACCTTTTCCTCCATGCCATGCCGGAAGTGATTTCTCCGGTGAAGCAATGACTCTCACGTATTGGGTGGTCACAGGAGCAAAGGTTAGTTTGTGCTCAACGATTCCGTCTTTGTCTGTCTCTTTCATCTCCGGATATTCTTCGGAAGCAATCTTTTTGAAGGTCTTGCCATCATCTGAAGTTTCTACGGACAGGTTTCTGGCATCAAATACCCAGTCCCCTTTTGCTACATTGGTAGAGATTGCCACGCTTGAGATTTCAGTAGGTTGCTGGAGGTCGATAGTCATATCCATGTCGTTTCCGTTGAAAGCGATCCAACGGCCTGACTTATAGCTGCTATTTCCTTTCAGACCATCTATCAAAGTGGAAGCTCCTTTGAACAGGTATTGTTCATTGATAGGCTGATTGGCTACAATCGGCTTCATGCTGGATTTGCTGAAATCAATCTTCTCTGTCACTGTCTTGCTTTCGCCGTTGGGACGAATGGCTTTGGCGGACAGGGTTACATTTTCCTTGATTTTCAATACTCCTTCGTAAACGGGGGAAGCGGCAGTAGGTTCTGTGCCGTCTAATGTATAGTAAACAGGGGCACCGTCGATGGTAGACAGGGTAACGTCCATTGTTCCTTCTGCCGGATTCGGGTCAAACTCGGCTTGTACGTCAAATACGTGTTTAGCGTAATTGTATCCTTCTGCATCGTACCACTTAATCAGTTGTGGAAGACGGGACAGGAAGTTGGCATAGTTTTTCTTTTCGGGGCTGGACCACTGAATTTCACACAAAGCAGCCCAACGAGGCAATACCATGTATTGTGCATGCGGGAAGGTAGCGATGTATTCTGTCCAGAGGTTGGCTTGCACTCCCTTGATGTATTTCTGTTCTTCCGGAGTAAGAGAAGCCGACATCGGCTCGTAGCTATACACTCTTTCCATCGGCAGATAACCACCGATACCGAACGGTTCGTTTTCGATGTCTTTAGCTTGGTAGTAGTCGAAATACAGATAGGTGTTCGGTGTCATGATGACATCGTGTTTCTGCTTCGCAGCTTCGATACCACCTTTCTCACCACGCCATGACATCACGGTAGCATTCGGAGCAAGTCCGCCTTCGAGGATTTCATCCCAACCGATGATTTGACGTCCGTGGTCGTTCAGGAATTTCTCAATATGGTTGATGACAAAGCTCTGCAAACGTTCTTCTTTGCTGTGGCTCTGATCTGACTTCAATCCCAATGCTTTGATACGTGCCTGGCACTTCGGACATTTTTCCCATCTTACTTTCGGGCATTCGTCGCCCCCTACATGAATATATTGTGATGGGAAGATTTCAATCAATTCACCATAAACATCTTCCAAGAATTTCAATACTTGGTCGTTTCCGGCGCAAAGCACATCCTCGGATACACCCCATTGTCTCCATACTTCGTATGGACCACCGGTACAACCCAGTTCAGGGTAAGCGGCAAGGGCAGCTTGCATGTGTCCCGGAAGG
This sequence comes from Bacteroides ovatus, assembly GCF_001314995.1. NCBI lineage: Bacteria > Pseudomonadati > Bacteroidota > Bacteroidia > Bacteroidales > Bacteroidaceae > Bacteroides > Bacteroides ovatus. The sequence continues at coordinate 407,914 of NZ_CP012938.1, read as the reverse complement.
TCGATTTCGGGAACAACGGTGATGTAGCGTTCGGCTGCATAATCTACAATTTCTTTGGCTTGTTCCTGGGTGTAGAATCCACCGTAAGGTTTGCCGTCGTATTCGCCGGAGTTACGTCCGATGACTGTTTCTGTTCTGTTAGCACCGATTTCAGTCAGTTTCGGGTATTTTTTGATTTCCAGACGCCAACCTTGATCGTCGGTGATATGCCAGTGGAGGCGGTTCATGTTATGTAAAGCCTGCATGTCGATGTAGGTCTTTATTTCATCCACGGTAAAGAAATGACGGCTGGTATCGAAATGCGCGCCACGATAGCCAAAGCGGGGAGCGTCATTGATTTCTACGGCTGGCATGGCAATATCCGCACCGACAGCCACAGGCAATGATTTGCGCAGGGACTGGATGCCATAGAATACGCCGGCTTCCGTAGGACCAGTAATCGTGATTCCGTCACCGGTAACTTTCATCTGGTAGGATTCCGGATTTTCGTTCTCCGTGCCTAATGCCAGTACGATTGCGTTTTTACCTTCTGTTCCGGCTTCAATGGCGAAATCTTTTCCGGTAGCCGTTTTCAGATAGTCTGCCAGGAATTTTGCGTTGCGTTGCATCTTCTCGTTTCCTTCCGGATAGAGAATTTTCACACTGCTCTTGAGGATGAAGGGACTTCCTTGAGCGGTTACAATTTCTTGTGGCATGGGGATGATCTGGTAGTTGGCTTCCTGTTGCACCGATTGGCAAGAGGCAAAAAGTCCTGCTAGTGCCAGACATCCGGTTAATTTAAAGAGTTGCTTCATAAACTAAAAAATTAAGTGTTAAGTTATTAATAGATTAATTATAAGTTTCACGAATATGTTTGATTGTCAAAGGCAGCTCCTCTCCTTTCTTTATTTGGGGAGAAGTGATGACGACCGTTTTACGTTCTCCGGGAAGAAGGTCGAAAAAGTTGTCGCTGAAACGGGCTCCCTGCAAAGGAATTTCAATAAAGACATCTTTTGCAAGAGCGGGAGAAAACAATGTCAGTTCACACATGCCGTCTTTCTGTTTCATCTTGCAGGAAACGGTTGTTTCAGGCAGAAGCAGGTCTTTTGTTTTTCTAAAGAAGTATACGGTTTCGGCAAGGGTGTTTCCTGCCTTGTCTTTTAGCGTCAGTTGCATGAAACAGCGTTGCTGTTCTTCCGGTGATAGCCAGGTGTCGGGTTTTATACGGTACACGCATTGGGAAGTGTTAGCCGGAACTGTCAATGTGTTGAGTTGTATAGGCTTGCCTTGTTTCTTTCCGTCAAAGTCTGTTACTTTCATTTCCAACATCAGGTGGTCTTTGGTGTCCGGACAGTCGGAAATCAGGTAGATATTGAGGCTGTCGTTCTGCCGGATAGGATTGATGAGGATTGGAGCAAAGACTCGTTTGGCTTGGTAATGCAGGGCTTTCCAGTTACCGTAATAGTCGATGCTCGACCAGGATACTACCGGCCAGCTGTCATTCAGTTGCCAATACAGGGTACCCATACAGTAAGGACGGTTCCGGCGGTGTGCTTCCAGTCCGTGACGCATTCCTTGTCCTTGCAGTACTAGTCCGACATAGACAAAGTCTTCAAATTTTTCGGGGATGATATAGTCGCGCTCCATGTAGGTACGAATCAGGGCGTTGCCGATGCTGCTTTTCTGATGAGCATTCATCACTTCCGATTCTATCTGATAATCTTCCGGAGCGGCGAAAGTGGAGATGGTCTTCATTTCCGGGAAGGACTGAAAACCGAATTCGCTCATGAAACGGGGCAGGTCTGTATCGAGTGACTCGAATGTTTTCTGACCATACCAGACTCCCCAGTTATGGCTGTCTCCTATCCCCCAGGATTCAGGACGCCCCCAGTTGGCAAAATACGGGGAGCTGTGTATGTAGAAACGGTCGGCATCCAGTTCCTTAACCTTGGCTGGAAGGAGCTGATGGAACAGTTTGTCGTAGCCTCGAAACATTTCCTGATAGATTTCGGGCGGGAAGTTCTTGTCGAATCCCCAATATTTTAAGGCTTCCAGTATTTCGTTATTGCCGCACCACATCGCCAGGGAAGCATGATTGCGAAGGCGACGGATGTTATAGCAGGCTTCCGCCTCTACCCTTTTCAGAAAGGTGGGGTCGAACGGATAGGGAGTGCAGGCAAACATGAAGTCTTGCCACACCAGTATTCCGTTTTCATCTGCCAGGTCATAGAAACGGTCATCTTCGTACGTTCCACCTCCCCATACACGAATGACATTCATGTTCGCTTCGCGGATGTCGCGGAATAAGGTTTGGTAGCGTTCGGTAGTGACGTTAGTCAAGAGTGCATCCTGGGGGATGTAATTGGCTCCTTTGGCAAACATAGGTACACCATTTACTTCAAAATAGAAGGATTCTCCGTCTTTATCTTTTTCATTAACGAGGCGAACAGTACGCAGTCCTATCCGGTGCGATTGCTCGGCTACGACTTTATCTTCTACTATGATTTGAGCGGAGAAATCATACAGGGCGGGCTTTCCCCATCCATTCGGCATCCAACGTACGGGGGATGCCACTTCGGAAGGTATGGAAACATGATTGATTCCGGGCTGTAAGGTGATTGCCTGGCTGATGCTTTTTTCTGCACTTCCTTCGAATGAGGTATTGATTCTCACCTCTGCCTGAAGTGGCCGGGAGAGTATGTTGTTTATTTCTAATTCATTAGACAGGTTTGCGAGCTGGTCGGTCAGTGCGAGTTGTTTTACGTGGTAGTCACTGATAGAAGCTGCGTCATAAAAACGGATGGTCACCGGACGCCAGATGCCGCTGGTCACCATGCGGATTCCCCAGTCCCAGCCATAGCTGTAAGGGGCTTTACGGGAGAATATGCTTAAATGTTTGTCGTGATGGTCGTTGTCTGCCGGATAGTTGAATCCGTTCGAGTTATATTGAGGCAGTGTCTGCCGGATGGGGGAATGAAAATAGATGTGAAGAAGGTTTTCTCCGATACGGAGTTGGGACTTGACGGGTATGGTATAACCGACAAACATGTTATCGGCTTTCAGCAACAGTGCTCCATTGAGGTATACATCGGCGTATGTGTCAAGGCCTTCAAAAACCAATTGGGCGTCATCCCGTTTCAGTTGTTCGGGGGTAACTGTAAAAGCAGTCCGGTATTCCCAGTCTTCATTTTCCACCCACTGAATCTTTTGTTCATTGATGCCATAAAAAGGATCGGGAAGTTGTTTATGGTTAATAAGATCCTGATGAACGGTGCCCGGAACCTGTGCCGGTCGCCACAGCTCCGTCCCTGCCTGGGAAAACTCCCAGCCTGTATTTAGAACGACAACTTCGGAATTGTCATTGCTCTGTGCATATGCCATACTGCAACAGCATAGTAGTTCACATGCTATTTGAGCCTTTTTTCCGATCAAATTAATCATCATAGTGGGGGCATTAGATATTAACGGATTCAAAGATATTATTTTTTCAGCAAATTTCACTGATAATTTAACAAAATATGTTGTTTTTGCACGCCACGATAAATATACGGTTTTATTCTTTTATCATATCAGATAGTTTAACCGCTATTATATCTATCATTTCATTCCTAACAAATCTGTTAATTTCACCGCCTGAAAAGTCATGTGTGCCACACTGCTCTCATATAGAATACCGATTGTCTCTTTATCAATCATCGTCAGGCAACTATATCCCCATCCTTCTGCTTCGTCGAGCATGATTTGATGTTCGGGCAACCAGGTAAGTCCTTTATCCAGACTTGCTTTTATTGTTATATGATTGCGCCCTTTAGTCGTATCCGGATTTGAAAACAACAGGAGGTCTTTATTCAAAACGTTGTCCTTGGCATCGACATGAATCAGACTGGCCATACATACCGGTTCCTGAAGTGCCTTACGTGAAGATGGGTGTTCTGTCCAGGTTTTTCCCAAATCTTTCGTTATGGCAATAGCCCGGCTTCCTCCTCTATTGTCACGCATATTCAGCATCAATACTCCCGGTTCTATTTCCGCAACTTGTGCTTCCGTTGTATTTGTTCGTGCCAGATGATGCATTTTCCATGTTTTTCCCCGGTCTTTACTATACATGATTCCTGCATTCGGGATACGGGTAGAGTCGATAAACTGTGTTGGAAATACTAATGTACCGTCGCTCATCGTTATTCCTCGTCCTGGTCCTTGAAGGAGAAAATACCAGGACGGATCTTTTACCTGCTCTGTTATATTGATCGGTTTCGACCATGTTTTACCATCGTCTGTGCTCTTTGCCAATACCAGCTGTGCGGTATGGTTTATATCCATTCCCGGATGGGAGCTCCACCAGGCACGTTGATTACCCATACCATGTGTCCATGCGGCAACCACCCAGACGGTATTCGTTTGAGTATCTACCAAAATAGAGGGATCTCCTACCCCATTCTGTGCTTTAGGCAAACCGCCATACTCACCAAATGAAAGCGGAAGACGCATTTTCTCCCAGCTCTTCCCTCCGTCAGTGCTACGACTCAAACCCACATCTACATATTCCTGTAAATCGACACTACTATTATATCGGACATCGTACACTCCCAATAATGTTCCTTTATTGGTTGTCACTAATCCGGGAATACGGAAGGAAGCAGAACCGTCATTACCAGCATGACGAACTCCGACTGCCATCCGGTGAGTAATAGCTTTCGGAGAAATAAATTTACAATAAAGTTCTTTCCCATCCACTTTTACAGCACGTAAATCAGAGACTATTTTAGTATGCAAAGAGGCATCTGTTTTTATCTGCAAACTGATCCAAAAAAAGTTGACACCTGGAAATAAATTGTAATTACCTCTTAATACAACTTTTTCCGATGGTCCGACCTCTGCACATTTTATGGAATAGGAAGGATTAGCCGCCAATGTCGCACCCGGTCGATGGCTGGATATGTACTCTACAGGGGCAAAGCGATTTTTGTTTTGATCTTGTAAGGCCTCTGTTCCTCCATAATAGAGTTTGATTGCCTGAACATCCGCTAAGTTGGTACTTTTACTGAAATCTAAAACAACTTCATCGAGTATCTTGCTTTCCTTTGCATCCAACCGGATATAGAACAGAACATTATCCTGCCGCTCTATCAAAACCGGGATTTGTGTTTCATGGATAAATACTGTGTCTGAAGCTTTTACGTCAAAAGAATAGCCTAATAAGACAAGGAAAAGTAAATAAAAAATTCTTCTCATAATGGGGGGTATTAGTTAGTTTAACGCGATAAAGATAAAACTTTTCTACCATAATACAGCTATGCAAACAGTTAACTTTCATTTTACCAAGTTCTGGTAGGACTAGTCAATACTTTGACCACCATTCTGGCTCTTGTCATCATTGATAAGGTAGGCCGCAAGAAACTTGTTTATTACGGAGTTTCGGGAATGGTTGTTTCTCTGATTCTCATCGGCCTGTACTTCCTCTTCGGAGATTCCCTGGGAGTATCCAGCCTCTTCCTGCTCGTTTTCTTCCTGTTCTATGTATTCTGCTGTGCCGTGTCTATCTGTGCCGTGGTGTTCGTGCTCCTCTCGGAGATGTATCCCACCAAGGTTCGCGGACTGGCCATGTCGATAGCAGGATTCGCTCTGTGGATCGGAACGTACCTGATCGGACAGTTAACCCCCTGGATGCTCCAGAACCTTACCCCCGCCGGAACATTCTTCCTGTTCGCCCTCATGTGCGTGCCGTATATGCTAATTGTCTGGAAACTCGTGCCGGAGACCACCGGGAAGTCGCTGGAGGAGATTGAAAGATACTGGACCCGTTCGGAATAAATATAAAACAGACCTTAATAACAATAAACTAACATTTTATAAATATGGATAGTAAGAATAACATTGGTCATTCAGCAGACATCTCTTTAACTGCTGAATTACCCATACCAATCTATAATGGAAATACGATTATGGATTTCAAAAAACTGGCAAGTCTGTACAAGGATGAGCTCCTGGACAACGTCCTTCCTTTCTGGCTTGAACATTCACAAGACCATGAGTATGGTGGTTACTTCACCTGTCTGGACCGTGAAGGAAAAGTATTCGATACGGATAAGTTTATTTGGCTGCAAAGTCGTGAGGTATGGATGTTCTCCATGCTTTACAACAAAGTGGAGAAACGTCAGGAATGGCTAGACTGTGCCATTCAGGGTGGCGAATTTCTAAAAAAATATGGACATGACGGCAATTATAACTGGTATTTTTCCCTCGACCGTTCGGGTAGACCATTGGTAGAACCGTACAATATATTCTCGTATACATTCGCTACCATGGCTTTCGGACAGTTGAGCCTTACAACCGGTAATCAGGAATATGCGGACATTGCCAAGAAAACTTTCGATATAATCCTTTCCAAAGTGGATAATCCGAAAGGGAGATGGAATAAGCTTCATCCGGGTACCCGTAATCTGAAGAACTTTGCCTTGCCAATGATCCTCTGTAACTTGGCACTGGAGATAGAGCATTTATTGGATGAAACGTATCTGCGGGAAACAATGGATACTTGTATCCATGAAGTGATGGAAGTTTTCTATCGTCCTGAACTCGGAGGTATCATTGTTGAAAACGTGGACATAGACGGTAATTTGGTCGATTGTTTTGAAGGCCGTCAGGTGACCCCGGGACATGCCATTGAAGCGATGTGGTTTATCATGGATCTAGGCAAGCGTCTGAATCGTCCGGAATTGATAGAGAAAGCCAAAGAGACTACTCTCACGATGCTTAATTATGGCTGGGACAAGCAATATGGAGGTATCTACTATTTTATGGATCGTAACGGTTGTCCTCCCCAACAATTGGAGTGGGACCAGAAACTCTGGTGGGTCCATATCGAAACGCTTATTTCCCTGCTGAAAGGCTATCAATTGACGGGAGACAAAAAATGCTTGGAATGGTTTGAAAAGGTACATGACTACACTTGGGAGCATTTCAAGGATAAAGAATATCCTGAATGGTATGGCTACTTGAACCGAAGAGGCGAAGTATTGCTACCACTCAAAGGAGGAAAATGGAAAGGATGCTTCCATGTGCCAAGAGGACTGTATCAGTGCTGGAAAACATTAGAAGAAATAAAAAATATAGTATCCTAATTAGTTCTAAATTTAATATTATGAGAAAAATTCTGTTTTTAATTTTAATGCTAAGTTCTGTCAGTATACAAGCACAGAATTTAATTGTGAAAGGAGTTGTCTCTGATGAATCCGATGTATTGCCAGGAGTAAGTATCTTTGTTGAAGGTACGTCTAAAGGAACAATTTCAGATATTAATGGAAAGTATTCTATTGAAGTAAAGAAAGGAAGTAAATTGGTTTTCTCTTATGTCGGTTACCGGACAGAAGAACTAGTCGCAAATACTTCTGTACTAAATGTAAAGATGAAGACTGATGCTATCCAGCTAGAAGAAGCAATAGTTGTGGGATATGCTAAACAGAAAAAAGCTACATTAACCGGAGCCGTATCTTCTGTTAGTTCTGAAACTATAACAAAAAGAAGCGTAGCATCCTTATCTACTGCTTTACAAGGTGCCATGCCCGGTGTGACTATTCAGCAAACTTCCGGTGAACCTGGTGGTGATGGTGGCTCTATTCGAATTCGCGGTATCGGTTCTATTAATTCAAATACGGATCCGCTGGTTTTAGTTGATGGAATTGAAATGAGTATCGACCAAGTAGACGCCAATACAGTAGAGAGCATTTCTGTTCTGAAAGATGCAGCTTCTGCATCAATTTACGGTTCCCGGGCATCTAATGGTGTTATCCTTATTACAACTAAAAGAGGACAAAAAGGAAAAATAACAACTACGTATAGTGGCTATCTGACAATTCAGCGCCCGACTAACATGCCCGAACCGGTGGCTGCATGGGAGTATTTACAAGCAGAACTAAATGCTTGGGATAATGCAGAAATTACAGTATCCGATGCACAAAGAGCTCAACAACTGCAACAGATAGAAGAACAAAAAACATTACGTCCAGATAATTGGAACAGGTATGATACAAATTGGAAAGACGAAACGATGAAAAGTCATTCAATCATGCATAATCATAATGTAACAATTAGTGGTGGTAGTGACAAACTGACTTTCTTCGGTTCTGGTACTTATCTATATCAAGATGGTTTGATACCTAATGATAATTATAGTCGTACCAACCTTCGTTTAAATGCAGATGCTCAAATACTTCCATGGGCTAAGTTTAGCATTGAAACAGCATTAAGACAAGGTAAAAAAGTAAATCCGGGTTTGAGTACTCCCAAACAGATTATCAATCAGTCTTTATATATGTTGCCCACTCTTTCTGCTGCCAGAGAGCTGGATGGAAATTGGGGATATGGAAAGAATGGAATGAATCCTACTGCGCAGGCATATGATAGCGGAGAAAAAATAAGTAAAGGTACGGATGCTGTAGTAAACGGTACATTAACTCTAACTCCTATTAAGGGATTGGAGCTTGTTGGACAATACTCTCGTCGTCAATCCACAAGTAGAGAACGAGCTTTAATAACCCCATATACAACGTCTTTAAAAGGCCAAATTATGGGATCATATCCAACAGATGATTCATTAACAGAGAGCTGGAGCGAAACCGTTAGAAATTATTATCGTGCACAAGCTTCGTATGAAAATAAATTCTTTGACCATTATGGAAAAATATTAGTCGGCTTCCAGGCAGAAGATAATCTGAACACTTCTTTCTCTGGTGGAAAAAGGGGTTTCGACCTAGGACGTTATTATTTAGGTAATGGAGATTCTGCAACCGCAACTTCCTCTGGTGGGGCAAATTCATGGGCTATGATGTCGTGGTATGCTCGTTTGAATTACAACTATAAACAGCGCTATTTACTGGAGGTGAATGGTCGTTACGACGGCTCTTCCCGCTTTACCAGAGATAATCGATGGGGATTTTTTCCTTCGGTATCTGCCGGTTGGGTCATATCTGAAGAAAACTTCATGAAACCTACCCGTAAAGTGCTTGACTTTTTAAAAGTACGTGCTTCTTACGGCCTTTTGGGAAATCAAAACATCGGTAATTATCCTTATGCTGCAACCATTGCTACTGGATACGGATACTATTTAGGTGGTGATGAAGCAGACAAAGAATTAGTATCAGGCGTTGCCCAAACGACGTTGGCTAATTCTAATATCAGTTGGGAAAAATCAAAGCAAATAAACTTTGGTATTGATTTCAGTTTGTGGAATGGTTTGTTAAGCGTTACAGCCGATTATTACATCAAAAATATTTATGATATGTTAATGAAGTTCCCATTACCATACTATGTAGGAATGAGTCCCGCGTATACCAATGCAGGAGATATGTCCAACAAGGGTTGGGAAGTGAGTGTCAGTCATAAAAATAAATTAAATGACTTTACGTATGGAGTAACATTTACTTTAAGTGACAACCGCAACAAAATTACTAATCTAAACGGACTTAATTCTCAAGATAAAACAATGGTAGAGGGTTATCCTAACAAAGGTATTTGGGGATATGTGACTGACGGATACTATAAGGACTGGGATGATGTCAATAATTCTCCAAAATTAGGAGATGCCCGTCCGGGATTTGTTAAGTATGTTAAAGTTTATCAGGGGGAAGATTCCGATCCTATGACAATTGATACTCGGGATATGGTTTATCTTGGTGACCCATTCCCGCACTTTGAATATGGCGTAACATTAAATGCTGGTTGGAAAAATTTTGATTTTACAGCATTCTTCCAAGGAGTAGGACAACGTGTAAATTACATGAGCGGAGTTGGTCTTAAACCTTTTGCCAATGGTTCAAATCTTTTCAGACATCAAATGGATTCATGGACTCCGGACAATCAGGATGCAGCATACCCGATTTTGGTTCCTGAAGCCAATGCGGGCCCTAACTATCAAAAATCTGATAAATGGGTACGAGACGCCTCTTATTGTCGTTTGAAGAATGTTGTTTTAGGCTATACTTTACCTAATTCATGGACTAAAAAATTAAATATTGGTAGCTTGAGAGTGTATGCTAGTGGACAGAATCTATTTACTATTAGTAATTTCTATAAGGGATATGACCCGGAGGTTGCATATAGCGGCTCTGTTGGCGGGGAATTCTACCCCATTATGCAAACATTTACGTTTGGTATTGATTTAAAATTTTAAATAATCAGATATTATGAAAAAAGCAATCAAATATATATTTAATAACAAGGTTCTGGCAAGTGGAGCTTTGATATTATCATTAGGGATAGCGGGCTGTAGTGACTATTTAGACAAAGAGCCTATGAGTGAATACTTATCATCCAACTTTTACAATAACGATGGTGCAATAGCACAAGGTGCTAATGGGTGTTACCAACGTCTACTGATGGACCATAGTAATACTAGTAGTATACCTTATTGTATATTATGGGATATGTATACTCCTTATGGTATCGAACGCGCAGACAATAGTTCTATCGGCGTTGGCAATATTGAGTTACGTACGAATTTCACAGTAGAACAAACGTGGTCTATTCTATACACTTCTGTAGCAAGATGTAATTCAGTGTTAGATGGAGCTAAGCCTTTTTATAATGAATTAAGTGATAAGGCCAAAACCTACCTTGCAGAAATTCAGGTTTTGAGATCTCATTATTATATTCAACTAGTTTCTTTATGGGGTGATATTCCATATTTTACATCTGCAGTCACAGAGGAACAAACAAAGCAAGTTTCTCGTACACCTTGGAAAGAAGTTGTAGATGATATATTAAAAACATTGGACGAAGCTGCGGATATTTTACCTTGGACAGCGGCCAATTATGGACGCGTCGATAAATCGGTAGCATTAGGACTGAAAGCCAGATTGGCTTTATATGCCGGTTCATGGTGTAAATTTGGTTTTGGTATGGATGGTGAAAAAGATCAGGCTAAAGCTACAGAATACTTTAAAATTGCAGCAGCAGCTTCTAAAAAAGTTATAGACGAAAGTGGACGTGATCTGGCTACTAATTATGCAGATCTGTTTACCCGGATAGGGCAACTAAAAGAAGACGTAAAAAAGGAAACAATGTTATTTATGATGTTTTCCAACCAAATTCATTCTTTTACCCAATACATGTCTCTAGGCGAACAAGTTCGCATGATTGGACAAAGTGGGCGTTTTCCTACTCAACAGTTAGTAGATACCTATGAAATGAAAAATGGTAAACGTATTGATGAAACAGGTTCCGGATATAACCCCAAGAAACCATTTGAAAGTCGTGACCCTCGTTTAAAAGAAACGGTTTACACTCATCATGACGTTATCATCGGTAATACTGGTGGAGATAATAAAATGAAATTCTTGATGGAAGTTTATAATCCTCAAACTACTTCTTGGGATAAAGACGGTAATGAAAAGTTGGTTGCCAACTTAGATTATGCAGGTGCTGTTGCTCAATATGGATATGTAAGTAGTGGTGTGGGATTTGCCTGGAAGAAATATAACCATTTTGATGATGAGGCAAACGCTAATCCGAGCTATAATATCCTGATTATGCGATTTGCAGAGATTCTTTTGACGTATGCCGAAGCAAAAATAGAACTTAATGAATTAGATGCAACGGCAGTAAATGCAATAGACCGCGTCAGAGCTCGTGTAGGTATGCCTGGTATCTTAAGTGTTGATCCGACACGTGAGAATGATCAATTAAAGATGCGTCAAATTGTACGTCGTGAACGTAAAGTGGAATTAGCCAAAGAGGCATTAATGTTATTTGATATGCGTCGTTGGAGAACAGGTGATATTCAGAATGCTGAACCCACTTATGGTTATCCGAAAGCGACAGGTGTAGATCCGGCTACAGGCAAATATCCTGATGGATATGAGCAGGCTACTCCGGATATGGTTCCTTCTTATGGCGCTTCAGGATCGGACAGAGATATCAATGATATTGCTAGTTATGCAGCATATGGTGATAAATTAAGATCTCGTGATAAAGGCCGTAGTTGGAATAATAGGCATTACTTATGGCCTGTTCCACAAACAGAGCGAAATAAATGTCCTTGGTTAGAACAAAATAAAGGATATGGTGAGTAATATCTAATGTGTTTAGTATGAATAGATTAATTATTATATTATCATTACTGTTAGTGCCGGTTTTTATATCGGCACAGACCGTAGTGACAATTGAAGCTGCAAGTCCGGATCCGACATTAACTGTACGCGGTCCTGAAAAGCAGATAGACTTATTCAATAATTCTGCCTGGGAAAAGCAAGAAAAAGGAATTGTCCTATTATCTACGGAATATAAAAAAGCTATAAAATCGACTCAAAGCACATATACAGCCGTAGTGATAAATGGAGATATGAAAGTGATTAAAGTCCTGAATGGTGTAATCTCTAAAAATGCTCAACCAGCATTTAGCGCTCCTTTGGATATAACATTGGGACAGGCAGAGTTTACATTAATTGGTTATGATACTGACTATCTAAAGGATGGTTACCGTAAATTTCTTGCCGAGAACTTCCATGTAGGAGATGTTGTAAAGCTGCGGATTGATGGAGAAGTACATTCATTGGATAAAGTGATTGCTTTTTCCAAAGGGAGTATTCCGCCTCAAATAGAATTGGATAATGATTTCTTATTTACTGTTGTAGGAAGTAAGACTACATTAAGCGGTTGTATTGCTAATTATGATAAAAAAGCCAATTATCAGTTGTTTATAGAAAACCGAACAGAAACAAAACCAGTAGCTGTTACAACAAAGGGGCTATTTCGTAATCAGTTAACTCTGAATGATGGTACTAATTTCTTCAATTGGATATTGAAAAAAGAAGGGAAAGAAATTACTCGTAAGTCTGTTGCCATATTCTCCAAAGTTCCAAATCAACAACAGAGTGAATTGGTTATGTGGGTGGAGCAGTTTCCTAATGCAAAGGTGTTAACTAATAGAGAAGCTGTAGCCACTATGGTTAATAACGCAAAGAAAGCAGGGTTCACTTCCATTGGGTTAGATGTAAAAGGACCAGAAGGATATGTTTCTTACCGCAAAAACGATCTTTCAAAAACTCCTTATCTAACTGCAACCAAAAATCCGAATAAACAAGTGAAGGATGATGGATTTGATTTGCTGGAGGTTGTACTCCAGGAAGCACATAAGATTGGACTCAAAGTCTATACTAGTTTTAATTTCTTCACAGAAGGAAATATTACTGTAAATGATTATGCCATTCTTCATGAACATAAAGACTGGGAGGAAATAGTGCAACGCCCCGAAGACAAAGGTAAACTATTGAAAATCACAGAAAGTACAAGAGGGAAAGAAGCTGCTAAAGGTAAACTGTTAGCTTTAGCTTTTGTAAATCCTTCTAATAAAGAAGTGCAGGACTTTCAATTGTTGCGCGTGGAAGAAGTTCTAAAAAATTATGATATAGATGGTATCGTATTAGATCGCTGTCGTTATGATAATTTATATGCTGACTTTAGTCATGTGACTCGAAACGCATTTGAAGAATACCTGGAGAAAGAAGGCAAAATTTTAGAGAACTTTCCTGCTGATGCTTTCAAAATAGACAAAGAAGGCACATTAGTAAAAGGTCAATTCTTTAAAGAATGGATTACTTTCCGCTCTCAAACTATTTGTGACTTTACCGGACGTATTCGCTCATTAGTAGATAAGTATAAAACTGAAAAGAATCCGGATTTAAAAATGGCAGCTTATGTAGGGTCCTGGTATGAAGTATATTATCAAAATGGAGTAAATTGGGCTAGTAATCAATTTAAATATGATGATCGATTATCATTTCCAGATAGTGAAATCTACGGAGAAAATTACAATAAAACAAGTTACTTAAACAATTTAGACTTTCTGATGATCGGAACTTATTATAAAACGCCTAAAGAAGTCAATCGATACATTACTCTAGGGAATATCCTTACATGTGGACAAATTCCATTGTTAGGTTCAATGAGTTTGCCTGATTTAAGTGTTACCGATCAGGGAAAAGTGTTTGGGGCTTCACTAAAGAATTCATCAGGTTTGATGATTTTCGATAATTGTTATGTTGATTGGAATACTTTTTTCGAACAAATGAAAATAGCTTTTTCCATTAAGAAAAAATAATGAACATATAATACTCGTGAAAGATGAAAAAACTAATAAACTTAATATTCAGTATGATGTGTATTACTACACTCTTTACTGTAACTTTTAGCTCTTGTTCAGATGATGACGAAAACAGAGCCTATGAATCTGTGCAAATAGTAGGAGTCAAAGTGAATAATGAATTATACACACCTTCTTCTGTCAGTGCAGCAGAGACGACTGTATTGATTCCCGCCGGAGTCGATTTATCTAAAGCTAAATTACAATTACTGGTTATAAATGGTACTGCTAATTTTATAGATGATCAGGAATACGATGCTCGTAAACCCCTTGATTTAACATTGAATGGATTTGATGGAACCACTGTACAAACAAAATTGCGCATCCAATCTCCTCCTAAATTGGTATCTTTCATAATAGAAGGAATGACTGTTCTTAATAGTGACATTCATACAGGTGAAGAATCATTGATTGTCCAGGTTCCGGAAGAAACTGATTTGACAACACTAAAGGTTACCATGGAATATATTAATGGAACAATTATGGACTTTCAGAATGGTGTTACACTAGACTATACAAATCCGAGAAGTTTTAAAATAAAAGGTGTAGATGAAGAAACAATCTATACTTATGAGTTTATTATCACTACGGAAGAAGTAGGTCCTGCATCTATAAAAACGATAACGATCAATGGAGTTGAAACAGATTATGTGCTTACGGATGATAAGAATGTAGCAGTTCCGTATATTCCAGCGTTAATGGATTTTACTTCTGTAAACGTAGAACTGACTACTGGATTTGGAAATAAAATAGATGAATCTTTCACTGGACAAGGATTAAATTTGATGAATGGTAACAATAAGGTTTCAATCAAAGGAAGTAATGGGGTAACAACAGAGTTCACTATTGGTATACCCCAAATTTCTGCAGAACCTGTATTCAAAAAAGACTATACAGAATTAGCCGGATTTGGATCCGACAACTTAATTAGTGTAGGAATTAGTGACCCTTATATTATTGCCGGCAACCATTCTTCAACTAAGAAAACCCCAGCATATTTTGACTATACAGGTAATAAAATCGAAAATTTGAATGAAAAAGGGTTAAGTATTGCAGGACATGGTATACGTCTAATGGCTACAGATGACAAAGGTAATATTCTTGGAACTTCATTGGCTTTATCTGGAGATAAACCTGTATTATATCGTTGGAGTAATGTAACAGCAGAAGCTAAAGAATTTATTTCATATGATAAATCAGCTCTTGGTGAATCTGCGACTCCTCGTTTAGCTGGTATTGGCATTATTGGTGATTTAGATGGTGATGCTACAATAGTTGCTACTAAAGCACAGTCAGTAGATGTCTTTGTTTGGAAAGTTACAAATGGAGTTGTGAATCCTACTCCTCAAAAATATGCGTTTCCTGTTGCTACTCCAAGTTACTATTGGAGCGTGGTTCCGATGCCTATAGGTATGACCGGATATATGGGATTCTTTAGTACAAGTGCAACTAATGGTCTTATTTGGATGAACAGTACTATGGGAGAAGTTTCCAGAAGTTCTGGAGTTAGAACCAGTGGTGGAGATGTAACAACAATTAATGGCCGTGTGTATGTAGCATATACAGCATATTCGGGAGATCAAAAAGGTGTTATGCGCATTTGTGATATAACTGATGGTAAATATAATCAAATATTCAATTATACAATGGAAGCATCGGGGGCTAATGGTAATGGCACAGCTTCTGCTTGTTTAATGGTGAAAAACAATGAACTATATGCAGTATTTGGCTGCACCGGTTCCGGCTTATACTTCTATCGTATAGCGTGTAAATAACAACTAATAAACAGGACCATACCTAATTGATATGGTCCTATTTAATCTCTTATCAATATGAAACAGAATTATAATCATATATTTTTTCTTGCTTGTCTCATTATAGGAGGCACAGCATGCTCTCATAAATACAGAACATCTTCTTCCAAGCCAATAGAAACGTTCTTTAAGAATGAAGTGAAACCTGAAAAGTTCATCGAATGTTTTCCCGGAGCCTATTATCGCAAAGTGAATTCCAGTAAGGATGTTTGGTTGGGAGTTGGAGGAACTGTTACTTTACCTCAATTATCATTCGATCAAACAAGAAAAAACGCAAAGAAACCGGGGCAATTTTTAGATAATCCATCTGTATACTTGGGAGGTAATATGGGAGATCAGGAAACGGATTTTGGATTAGCCTGGGAGGTTATTCGAGAGAAAGATGGTAAGCTATCCAAAGAAAGAAAAGCTTTTCGTCCGTTTATGAGACGCAGTGAACATATTAACGGACAAGAGCCGAATTATGCACAAGCCCCACCGGAAGATCAATATTATTGGTATCCAGGAGAAAAAGTAACAATGTATTTTCAAGTACTAGAACCCCATAAAGTACATTTTGTAATAGAAGGAGCTGGGAAACGTTTTGAATGTGACTATGACTGTGAAGGTTATATTCCGGGCGAATTGGGTACCTTTAAGCGGGTGAATGCCATTGACCAAGTTGCGAATGAAGGTAAACCGGCGCAAGCTACAAAAACAAAGGTGCTGAATAGTCGGTGGGATGAAAGTTATTATTTTAGAAAAAATAAAGATGGAATAGTGAAAGTGCCGATTCATGAAGGACGTTTCACAGATATGCGTTGCCCGGACACTCATTTCTTTGAAATAATATCAACTGACGAAGATCGAAAAAAAGGAGCAGAAACTATTAGTATTAATGGAAATGGATACTAATCCTCAAAAGAATATTATTGATTAACAAAAATGATGTAAGATGAAAAAATATTTATTCTATTCATTATTCGTGATTTTAGCTATGGGTTTTTACAACTGTTCCAGTAGCGACGATGGGGAACCGGAACCAGAACCCACAGATCCAATTAACACTTACTTTAAAGACGAGGTAAAGCCACAAGCGAGTATTGCTTGCTTTGCCGGTGCCTATTATCATAAAGCCGTAACAAGTAAAGATTTATGGCTAGGCATCGGAGGAACTATAAAGTTACCTACAGCTACTTTTGACGAAGATCGTAAGAATCCTAGTAAACCAGGACAATACCTTGATAATCCTTCTATATATTTAGGAGGAAATATGGGTGGACAGGAGACTGATATAGGTTTGACTTGGGAAGTTATAAAAGATGAACAAGGCAATATCAGCGCTGAAAGAAAAGCATTCCGCCCGTTCATGAGACGCACAAGTCATTCAAGTGGACAGGCATCTAACTATTCAAATGCTCCTGCGCAAAAAGAATATTATTGGTATCCGGGTGAGGAAGTTACAATTTCTATTCAGATCATAAGAAGTGGAGTTCTCAAATTTATTGTGGACGGTAATGGTAAGCATTATGAGTCAGAATATGAATGTGCCGGATACAAACAAGGAACTCGTGGAGAATTTAAACGTGTAAATGCTATTGACCAGGTATCTAATGAAGGAAAACCGACACAAGCCACGAAAACAAAAGTTGAAGGTGCTCAATGGAAGGAAAGTTTTTTATTCAGGATGTATGACGGTAAAATAGTAAAAGCTCCACTTCATACAGGAAGATATACTGATATGCGTTGTCCGGATGCTATGTATTTCGATATTAATTCAACAGAAGCAGAACAGAAGATTGGTGCTGAATCTGTAGAGATTAATGGTGCAGGATATTAACAAATAGATATATTTCAAATAATAAGTCATGAATAAAAGAGCCTTCTCTCTTGATGCATTAAGAGGATATGCCATTATTACTATGGTTTTATCGGGTACCATTGCTTCAGGAGTATTACCAGGATGGATGTACCATGCACAAGTGGGTCCCCGCTCTAATTTTGCATTTGACCCATCATTTTACGGAATAACATGGGTTGATTTAGTTTTCCCATTCTTTTTATTTGCAATGGGAGCAGCTTTCCCTTTTTCTATTGGTAATAAGCTGGAAAAAGGAGAATCTAAATTAAAAATAGCGTGGGATTGTATATTACGTGGATTCCGGTTAACTTTCTTTGCTATTTTTATCCAGCATATGTATCCTTGGGTAACATCTTCTCCTCAAGATGTGCGGTCGTGGTTGTTGGCCCTATCGGCATTTGTTCTTATGTTTCCCATGTTTATGAGAATTCCGGTTAAAATGTCTAAATGGTTGCGTGGAGGGATACAGCTATCTGCTTATATGTTAGGCGTTTTCATGTTACTTACTGTAAGTTATGCTAATGGCAGAGAATTTAGCCTGTCATATAGTAATATTATTATTCTAGTTTTGGCAAATATGTCTATTTTCGGTTCTTTGGCATACTTGTTTACGGCAAATAATAAATGGGCCAGAATAGCTATTCTCCCATTTATTATGGCTGTTTTTCTAGGAAGTAAAACTGACGGCTCTTGGGTGAAGGTCCTGATGAACTATTCTCCGATTCCCTGGATGTATAGTTTTTATTATTTGAAATACTTATTTATTATCATTCCCGGAAGTATTGCCGGCGAATACTTAAAAGAATGGCTACAAAACAGAACAGAGGCCGCTTCGTCTTTAGAAGAGAAAAGGAAAATCCCCCTAATTCTATTATTAACTACTGGGGTTATTATCTTTAATCTGTATGGTCTGTATACGCGTCAGTTATTATTAAACTTAGGTGGTACAGTTGTTATTTTAGCTTGTATTTATTGGCTTCTGAAAACAAGAAGTAACAACATGGATTATTGGAGAAAACTATTTGTTGCGGGAGCTTATTTACTTATGCTAGGTTTATTCTTTGAAGCTTATGAAGGCGGAATCCGTAAGGATGATTCAACCTACAGTTACTATTTTGTTACTGCTGGTCTTGCCTTTATGGCGATGATTGTTTTTTCAATTCTATGTGATATCTATAAATATCGGCGATTGACACGCCCATTGGAAATGGCAGGACAAAACCCTATGATTGCCTATGTAGCTACTAATTTGGTAGTAATGCCTATGTTGAATCTGATAGGAGTAGCATCATGTTTAGCCTATCTTCAGCAAAATGCCTGGCTCGGTTTCTTACGAGGAGTTATTATCACTGCATTGGCGACATTAATAGCTATAATTTTCACAAAACTTAAATGGTTCTGGAGAACATAATCGAGATATGAAACTACTAATAAAGAAAATAACGTATATCATCTTCATCCTGTGTTCCTATTGCTCTTATGGTGAAGCTAAAATTCAGCTCCCCTCTATTTTAGGTAACGGGATGGTGCTCCAACAAAAGTCAGAAGTAAGGCTGTGGGGGAAAGCTACACCTAATAAGAAAGTTACCATATATACCTCATGGAACGCACAACAGCAGGAAGTGAATAGTAATAAAAAGGGAGATTGGATAGTAACCGTCACAACTCCGGAAGCTGGAGGTCCGTACACTATTCGTATTTCAGATGGTGAAGAACTGCTATTAGATGATGTTTTGATTGGAGAAGTCTGGTTGTGCTCCGGTCAATCGAATATGGAAATGCCCGTGAAAGGCTTTCGGGGCCAACCTGCTGCAGAATCACAGAATACGATAGTAAATGTAAATCCTAATCGTTCATTACGATTGTTTACAGTGCAACGTGCATACAGTAGTATTCTGGAAGAGGATGTAACAGGGCAATGGGAAAAAAACACTCCAAAGTCTGTTTCTACTTTTAGTGCCGTAGCTTATTATTATGGCGATCAATTACAGAAAGTTTTAGGAATACCGGTAGGGTTGATTCATGCCTCCTGGAGCGGGTCTTCAATTGAGCCATGGATTAGTAAAGAAAATCTCCTGCAATTTCCCGAAGTCGATCTGACTCCGGCAGAGAATCCACAATTGAAATATGCTAATGGTACTCCTACCGTATTATACAATGCCATGATTAAACCGCTGGAGAATTATAATATTAAAGGAATGATATGGTATCAAGGAGAGTCTAATTCTGCACGGCCGGAACAATATCAGCGTTTGTTTGCTGTGTGGGCCAAGCAAAACAGAGCATTGTTCCGTTCGAAAGACTTGCCTATTTATTATACAGAAATAGCACCTGTTGCGTCACCTGTAGACCGACCGTTTCAGAGGGCCATCTTTCGAGAAGCGCAATTGGAAAGTATGCATGAAGTTTCTAATACAGGTATGGCATTCACAAACGATCTTGGTTCGGAGAAATTCATTCATGCGCCCAAAAAACGAGAGATCGGCCAGCGTTTAGCGTATTGGGCATTAGCTAAAACATATCAGTTAGAGGGATTTGAATATAGTGGTCCTATCCATCGTTCATATATGAAGAACGGAAAGATAATTGAAATTCTCTTTGATCATGCAGATGATGGACTAAACCCGGAGAATGAGCCTTTAGTAGGTTTTGAGATTGCAAGTGAAGATAGTATATTTTATCCAGCCAATGCCGAAATCATAAATGGAACCTCTCGTGTAAAAGTATGGAGTGACAAAGTGGCTCAACCAGTTTATGTACGTTATGCTTTCCGTAATTTTCTGCGTGGAAATCTGGTAAACAATGCCGGATTACCAGCAGCTCCTTTTCGGATGGACTTGCGAAAAATGGATTTTCAGAACCCTGAAAAGCTAGGATGGGCCCGTGTCACTACTTTTGGGAAGTTACCCGAATACATTAGTGTTTATCATTCTCCGGAATGGATTGAAAGTACACGAACAAATGCTTATATAGCAGTTGTAGATACCAAGAAAGGAGGGAGTTTGGATGTCGGAGGTGCAGATAGTGGGGTAAAAACTCCGATAGAATTTTACCAGTCAGAAAAAAGAAAACCATCTATTGTATTAAATGGAGGATATTTTGCTAATGGAAGGACTGTTAGTCTTATATGCAAAAATGGAAAAATCTTATCTGACAACATATCTGTAGTGAATCGCTTATTGGAAGGTAAAAAGACTGCATATTACCCTACCCGTTCAGTTTTCAGTCTTTATACAGATGGGACATATCATGTTGACTGGATATATAAATCGGCTCAACAAACCTATGCGTATGATATGCCGGCCTTAAACAGCTCCACACGTCCTCCGTTATCTGTGCCATCAAAAGGCTTTCCAAAAGGGGCAAAAGTCTGGACTGCCGAAATGGGAATTGGTGCAGGTCCTATATTAATCAAGGATGGAACGATTCGTAATAGTTGGGTAGAAGAACTATTAGACGTTGCAAGTGGTATAAATCCACAGACTTGTCAGCCTCGTTCTGCGGTAGGAGTTACGCAAGACGGGAAATTGATTTTATTTGTTTGTGAAGGACGCGAACAAACACCGGATATTCCAGGTATGACTCTAGCCCAACTTGCCCGGTTAATGAGATCATTCGGGTGTGTAGATGCACTTAATTTAGACGGAGGAGGTTCGAGCTGTATGTTGATTAATGGTAAAGAGACTATAAAACCATGTAATAAATATCATCATCAACGACCGGTTGCTACTGTGTTATTTGCAAGATAGTATGATCTAAAACTATGATATGATGAAAATCTTTATTAGAATATTATTGTTATTCTACTATGTCTTTATACTATTAGCCTGTGGAGATAAAAAAGAGTCTATTTCCATAAATTATATACTTATGGCTAGAGTAACCAATATGCAAACTGACGAAATTAAAATTGATACTCCCTCCAGGACTATTTTCATTAAATTGATAACAGGAGGAGATTTATCCAATGTACACGTAAATTTAACTTTGGCTAAAGGGGTAGAAATGGTAGAACCAGCAAATACAGAGTCCGTATATGATTTCACCAAGCCAGCTTCTGTTACTCTTAAATACAAAGAAGAGATAATAACATATCATTTTATAATAGACACTGAATATAATATTGTAGATCCGGCAACTTTGGGGTGGGTAAAATCGACCGAATGGGGAACTCTTCCCGATTATCTGGCTATATACAAATCACCTTCTACTTTAAAAGGTAAAAATGCAGTAGCTTACATTGCCGTAGCTGATATGGATAAAAATGCAAGTTTTAGTGTACTTGGAAATGCCACAGGAGTAAAAACACTCACACAATTTTATAATGCAGAATCTGTAAAACCTGCAATTGTGATGAATGGAGGGTATTTTGCTTCCAATGGCGCCACTGTGAGTTTACTCTATAGAAACAATGTAATGTTGGCTCCTAATTTGCAATCAATGTCGCGTTCGGATGGAACCTCAAATGTGGCATTTTATCCCACTCGTTCAGCTTTTGGAGAAATAGAGAATGGCAAATTTGAGGTAAATTGGGTATATACTGTATCTTCCGGTCAAACCTATGCTTATCCCGCTCCTTCACCTAATAAGTCAGGAGTTTCCCCTATGCAGATTCCGTCAGTAAATTATCCGGAGGGAGCTTCTATATGGAAAGCTAAAAATGCAATAGGAGGAGGTCCTGTACTATTAAAAAACGGATTGTATAAAAATACATGGGAGGCAGAATTATTCGATACTGCCAGTGGTATCGGACCAACCAGTAACAACCCACGTTCTGCTATTGGTATTACTGGAGATAACCGATTGATATTTTTTGTTTGTGAAGGAAGAAATAAGACACCTAATGTTCCGGGATTCACATTAGAGGAGGTCGCTTATATTTTAAGAGATCTTGGCTGCCTGGATGCTATGAATCTGGATGGCGGTGGTTCGAGCTGTATGTTGGTTAATGGACAGGAGACTATCAAGCCAAGTGATGGTGCACAACGTTCTGTAACAACAGCAGTAGCAATAAAATAGAGGTAATTATAGAATACTAGTAATTAACCAACCAATTATTATTTATGAGTAAAAAGTTAAGGTTTTGTTTATGTCTTTCGATTTTATTTATTAGTCTACAAAGTATAGCAAAAACAACAGAGCAAGGGATTCGGGGAGTCTGGGTCCCTGCTCCCCGTTTCACCCCTGTATTACATTCCTATCAGGGAGTGAAAGATTTTGTAAAGACATTGGATGAGTTGAATATGAATTCCATATTTCTTGTATCTTATGCGGAAACTAAAACGATATATAGAAGTGACGTGTTGATGCATTATTCTACTTATAAAACACAAGAAGAAAGTTATTTACTAAGTGGATATTCAAAGCAATATCAAAGTCCAACTAATGATCCGGTACGTGATTTGATTGATGAAGCTCATAAACACGATATAAAAGTGTTTTTCTGGTTTGAGTATGGCTTTATGGGAGAAGGACGTCCGATATCACCTAATAATCCTTTGTTAGCAAAGAACCCCCACTGGCTAGGAATAGACAATCAACAACACCCTGCTAATTATAATCAACATGATTACTATTTCAATGCCTATAATCCTGCCGTGCAGAATTTCTTAATAGAACTTATAGAAGAAGCATTGATGCTTTATCCTGATTTAGATGGTATTCAAGGGGATGATCGCTTTCCCGCTATGCCTCGGAATTCCGGATATGATACCTATACAGTTTCTCTTTATCAGTCACAACATCAAGGGAATAATCCTCCTGTAGATTATAATAATTCGGAATGGGTACATTGGCGTTTGGATATTTTAAATACCTTTGCAAAACGATTATATAAAAGAATCAAAGCAAAGAGCCCAAATGTAATGATTAGTTTCGCCCCAAACCCCTATCCTTGGTGTGAAGAGAATCTAATGCAGGAATGGCCTCGTTGGTGTAAAGAGAAAGTTTGTGATCTGTTAGCTGTTCAGTGTTATCGTTATAGTGTTGACGCTTATCGTGCTACGGTTTCAGAAGTTTTAAAGTATATACATCAGAATAATCCAAACCAATTGTTTGCACCTGGCATGATTTTGATGGAGGGAAGTAATTCCAAAATGTCTCCGGAACTATTACAAAAGCAACTTCGTATAAACCGAGAGTTGGGGATTAATAGTGAAATTTATTTTTATAATAAGGGGATTGATAATCCTTCTGTTAGGAAAGTCTTAAAACAGACATATTATCAGAAGATTAAATTTCCAGAAAATTAAATGCTATGATAAGATATATTTTAATTGGACTTTTACTTTGTGGACAAGCCATAAGCTTTGCCCAGATAATATACTATGATGCATCAAACTTCCCTCTATTAGGAAAAGTAACAGAAAACAATGGAGCACGATATGAAAGGTTTCCAGACTCATTAAAAAACATATCACGTCCTCCTCTCTGGTACTTGAGTCGTAATTCGGCAGGAATGGCAATACGATTTCGTAGTAATTCCACTCATATAGCTGTGAAATGGGAGAATCTCTTCAATAATCATATGAATCACATGACTGATACGGGAGTGAAAGGACTTGATTTATACTGTTGGGAAGGTAATGGAAAATGGAGATTCATAAATAGTGCCCGTCCAAATGGAAAAACAAATCAAGCAACAATCATTGCTAACATGCAACCGGAAGAGAGAGAATATATGCTTTATCTTCCTCTCTATGACGGTTTGGTTTCGCTATCTATAGGGATTGATTCGTTAGCTACTATTGATCAGCCTTTAATTGATTATCCGATTCGCCAGAAGCCGATTGTATTTTATGGAACCAGTATTCTTCAAGGAGGTTGTGCTTCACGTCCCGGAATGGCACATACAAACATTATATCAAGAAGATTAAATCGTGAATGTATCAATCTGGGATTCAGTGGAAATGCACTTTTAGATTTAGAAGTTGCCAAAGTGATAGCCGAGGTAGATGCCAGTGTTTTTGTTTTGGACTTTGTGCCTAATGCTTCTGTAGAACAGATGAAAGAACGTATGGAGACATTCTATCTTATCATTCGTAGTAAACATCCGGATACGCCAGTTATTTTTATAGAAGATCCTATTTTCACTCATACACTTTATGATGAGAGAATAGCTAAAGAAGTGCAAAGAAAGAATGACACATTAAAGGAGATATTCAATCGGCTAAAAAAAGAAAATGAAAAGAATATCATTTTTATTTCTTCCAAAAATATGCTGGGAGAAGATGGAGAAGCTACTATAGACGGTATTCATTTCACAGATTTAGGCATGATGAGATATGCAGATTTAGTTTGTCCAATCATTAAGAAAGCAATCAAATAAAATAGTGACGCTATCGGCTCGGTATAGCGTCACTATTTTTAATACTCCTAATAGATGGCTTTTTATATGTTATATCGGTAAAAACAAATCTCCAAATATCAAAATGGTAAAATATCATTTTGGTATTTGAATGATGCTATAATTGAATTTATTCAGCTTGTTAACTGGACATAGAAAAGAATCGCGTAGATTAAGCATTAGTATTATTCAGAAATTAAAGAAATCCTTCCTTTGTAGAGCACAATCATTTCTATTTAATATCATGCATTACATAGTGAATATATTTATCAATCTTTTCGTGCTTTTTGTTTAATAAAACAAATTCATCAAAGCACTTCTAATAAATCAATAAATCATGTTTTTACGAGCAGAATATGCTTCCTTTTAAATGTACGTGACGTTTCTTTAAAACCAACCGTGTGTTTCTTTAAAACTAACCGTACGTTTCATTACAATCAAGCGTGTGTTTTTCTATAATAATACGGTAATTTATATGCAAATGACCGTTCTTTTATTCGTAATTATGCATATAAATACCGTATTTTATTGTTTTCTCTTTCTACTTTCTCTCATTTACAAAAAGTGAGAAATAATAAAATCAAAGAAAGAACGACAATATGTCGATCAATTTGATATAAACTAATCATATTGATATTTATGTTCTCCAAAACCATTTGATTTTTGTGAAGAACATAGTTACTAAAACAGCCAAAGAAGTAAGGATTACTCCTTGAAGAAATCCCAACCAGGCATTTTGTTGAAAATAAGATAATAATGAAGCAATTCCAAGTATATTAGCCAATGGCATAATCAACAAATCGCCGACCACATAAGCTATCATCGGATTCTGACCGGACATCACCAAAAAACGAGTACTTTTCACACACCGGAAATAATCACAAACGATACTTAGAAATAAAAGAGCTAGAAAAGCCAGTCCGGAAGTGACAAAGAAATAACTAAAAGTAGTTGGATCTTTTTTAATACCATCCTGGAAAGGCTCAAAGCACAAACCCAGAAGAAGTAAATATGCCCCTGCGTTAAACAACTTTCTCCATAATAAAGCTATTCCATCCACTTTACGTGGAAATATACACTTACCAGCTAATAACAATAAAACAGTAAACACAAGGTTGACAACCAAATTACGAGTGTATAGACCGTAAAGATTGCTAATGATGATAACAACGGATAATATCATCAACATAATACTCATTTTATGATAAGGAGATGTAGCATAATCATCCGTCTCTTTTTGA
This sequence comes from Bacteroides ovatus, assembly GCF_001314995.1. Lineage (NCBI taxonomy): Bacteria > Pseudomonadati > Bacteroidota > Bacteroidia > Bacteroidales > Bacteroidaceae > Bacteroides > Bacteroides ovatus. The sequence goes on along the minus strand of NZ_CP012938.1, from coordinate 381,558 downwards.
TATGCTTTCATCCACTCCGCTAAATACTCCCCGGCTATACTGCCGGGAATAACGATAAATAAGTATTTCAAATAATCAAACCGATACATCCACGGCAGAGGAGTATAATTAAATACACTCTGTGTCCACGAACCGTCAACCGTACTCCCTACTATCATAGCCATCAGCAATATCAGAATTCCTAAACGCATCCAACGATTATGCATTGTGAAAATGTAAAGGATAGAACCGAAAATAGCCATATTAGCCAACAGCAAAATGATAATGTTGCTGGAGAATAAGCTGAATGTTTTCCCATCCGCATAAGAAGTGGTAGCCAACATAATGGCAGCGACAATGTAAGCTCCCACTTTTATTGAAATATGTACCCAATCCGGCATTTTCAAAGGAATGCGCATGAACATGGGAAATAGAACAGCAAAACAGAGTATAGCCAGCAGCCATGCTCTCATATCTTGCGGAGAACTTAACATATACGGATAAAAATGCTGGATGAAAATAGCAAAGAAAGTCAACTGAATCCCCCGTTTGACAGCTTCATAAACCAGTTTTAACTTTGAATCACCTTTTTCAGCACGCTTCCTTATGGAAAAAGGAAACGCGGTTCCCATAGCGAACAGGAAAAAAGGAAACACAAGATCTACCCAAGTAATACCGGGCAACAGAGGATTAAACACATGATCTGGCGGAGGCGTTTGAGCATGACTCATCCAACCGGGAAGAACATGCGTTACGATGGTAGCCGAAAGCACCATCGTAATAATCGCATATCCCCGTAAGGCATCTAAAGCTAAAGCTCTGTTGTTCATAAAGCTCCCCCCTCGCGCATTCCTTTTTCTACTTCTTTCCAAAGATTCTTTTGGATGATGTGTACTATATCAAATACCATTAGTCCATCCGATCGACGAAGGTTCATCTCTATTGTTTCGGATAATTTCCCCGGATTATCATAGAACTGATCCACCAAGATGCCGCCCATAAACTTGTTGTCTTTAAGAATCTGACGCAAGTGCTGACAGGAACCTTCTACACAGTACCATGTACCGGCTTGAGCCTGCGAATCTGTCTCGTTCCAGATGTTGCGGTTCGTTTTCTTGTATTCCTCTATCGTTATGTCTGTATAGTAATTTCCGGTTGCATACAAATCGATCAGTTCCGCGTATCCGTAATTTTTATATTCGGGAGTGGCCCAACTGAAGTCTTTAGCCGGATCATACTTTTTGCTGGCGAAATTAACTCCCACTTCATAGTAAGACGGATACCAAGCTCCGGTATATGTGCCGAAAGAAACTTTTGGATTGGCGGCTTTCACTTCCTTACGTGCCAATGCCATAAAATCAGTAATGTTTTTCGTTCTCCATTCCATCCATTTCTGGAAATACTTTCCCGGTTGTGTGATAAACTTCCCATCCGTATTCTTCTTCCAAACAAAAATATCTTCGGGGAACTTCGCCATTTTCTTACCTATATACGCTTCAAACTTTTCGCGTGAAAGCGGTGAGAAGTCGGCTGTTATACCATCATAGCGTACGCGGTCGAGCATCAAGCCATCCAAATCAGGGTATTTGGTCACTACTTCTTTCAGTACATTTAGAATATGCGCACGATACTCCTCATTCAGAGGATTAACCATAGCACCATATTTTTGTTTTTCTTCCGTAATCGGAATAATGCCTTTATCGGGAGTATATACCATGGATGCCCAGTCCGGATGTCCACTATATACCATTCCACGATCGAAATAATTGTGTCCGGCACAGAATACATTTAATGAAGCATGAATCTCAAGCCCCAATTCGTGCCCTTTTTTAATGAAGTATTGCAAATAATCAAAATTCCCGGCCTTTGCGCCTTTCCACTCTTTCATTTGTGAGGCAAACTGACTTTGATAAAGTACTTCTCCCGTAATGGGCCGTATATCCACTATTGCATGAGTGAAACCTACTGATTTGATTTTCTCCAAATAATAGTCAATCGAGTCTTTATGGCTGAAACGTTCGAAGTTAGCTTCGGCATCGAACCACATTAACGCAGGTTTCTTTTTGATTACAATCCGGAAAGGAGAAGCAGGAATAGCCGCATTATTGCATAATTCTCCCAACATATAATTCCGGAAACAATAACGTACCTCTATGGGGTCATTGATCGAATCATTCCAGACCTTTACAGTAGAAGAACCATTGATAATTTCCGCTTTGGCCGGTCGGAATATACCATCCGTCCCCACTATTTCAAATCCTTTCACGTTTTGATTTTCCGGAGTCAATCCTTCTTCACCATGTTCAAAGTCTATTTCTACTACATTCCCTTTTACCCAGTGGGATTTGTATATAGGACCGGAATATTGAATACCTTTACGATGATACGTTTTTGCCAATGCCCAATAAGCCAGTCGTTCACCGACCTTTATCTTATAGGGCGAATGAATAAAGTTTTCACTCCCGGCATCACCTGTGGTCACCATTCCAACATTTGGAACAGCTGACATCAGCTCCAGCTGGCATTGACGGAACCAAGCCCAATCCAGTTTATCATTGCCTTCCGATTTCCATGGTGCAATCTGTACGTAATAAAATGGCATTTGGGGATTGTTGAAGAATGTTCTCCATTGAGAAACCATTGCAGGAAATAATCTCTTATATAATCCGGGATCGGGTGTGTTTGCTTCACCTTGATACCAAATCACTCCTTTAACAGGAAATCCTTTCCATGGATTCACCATTGCATTCCACAATAATGTAGGAGTCCCTGCCGTCCACCCGAACTCTTTCTGTGCTACATCAGGCAATGCTATTTCCGGAAAGCCCGATAAAGTCTCTTTATTCATCCAAGCCTCTATTTTTGACATGCTCCAGGAACAATGTATCAGACCGACAGGAACATCCAAAGATTGCTGTAACTGATTGCCAAAGAAATAGGCAGTTGCACTGAAATCAGCAACATCTTCCGGAGAGGCTTCTTTCCATTCTCCGTCCACCCCAGCTTCCTGTGGAATGGTACTCCAGGCATTTTTTACAGTATAGAAACGCAGTGGACGTTTGGGATTAGCAGATACAATGTATGGTTGGGAACCAAACACAGGCTGTCCACGGAATCCTTTCACTGGCATTTCCATATTCGACTGTCCGGAACAGAACCAGACTTCTCCTATTAAAATATTCTGCAATGTGAGGTCCTCTCCATCCGAGAACGTAATACTATACGGACCTCCAGCTACCGGTGTTTGGAGAGAAAGTTTCCATTCACCTTTTGCATCAACATTCGTTTGGATTTTTTTATTATTCCATGAAGCGGTAGCCTGCACACGTTTTCCCGAAGTCGCTGTTCCGGAAAAAGTAACTTCCGATTGTTGCTGTAACACCATATTATCCCCCCAAATGGAAGTAAGGGTTACTTTCGCTTCTGTTTTCAGGAGAAACGAGAAGCATATCAATAATATAAAATATTTGGCTTTTAACATATGATTCTTATTTGTTTTCGACAGCTTCAGTATACACATTGCCGAAGCGATCTGTTACTTTCACTTCTATTTTAGCATTTTTATTACGGGGAGTAGCATGAAATAGATGTTCGGTAAGAACTGGGGAAATCCATTCATATTTCACCTTTTCTTTGTCAGAACAGATTGCTTTGGCTGCAGGATCATATCCTTTGTAGCGTTGCATTTCTCCCATTCGCTTTCCGTTTTCATACCATTCCACTTTCCACTGTTCATCCCAGTTCCATACGTTAGCAATAATATCGGAAGGGTACTCGTCAGATGATCCGGCCTGATATACATGTAATTGATGCTCTTTCGGGTAGCCTGCACTTTTATATAGCCATTTCACTTGGTTCCCGTCTACTTCATATACCCCATATCCCCTCGGAGTACCATCCACATTAATATCTGCACGCCACCAAGTACCGCATACGGCAGCTGTGTTATGTTCCATTAATGAGTCATTAAAACATACGTTTACATTAAAATGTGTATGTCCGGAAATGATGTGGGCATTATAACCTTCCAATAATTTATATAGTGCAGCTGTATTGACCGTTTCATCTTGATCTAGCGTGTTATATCTTAGCTTCTTCTGAAGACTGGAAGGAATGTGCATCACTACAAAGACAAGTTTGTCTTTGGGCACATAAGAGAGGTCTTTCTCCAGCCATTGGAAAGTACGTTCATCAATGTAACCTATATATTGATAATCACGGTTGACATAAAAGCAATTGTCAAGCACGATATAATGAGCATTACCTTTATTTAATGAATAGTAGATAGGACCGAAATAACTTTCGAAAGTGCGATAAGAATATTCAAAAGTACGCCCTCCATACGTCATGTCGTGATTACCAATTGCCCGATAGATGGGAATCTCTAATGATGATACCGTATCTATATAGGAAGGATATAAAGAAGGAGTATCTCCTACGATATCCCCACAATCTATGCCGAATACTTCTTTTTTGCCCATATACGGACGAATATATTCTTTCATATCTTGCAGATATTTAGCATAAGCCTTTACGTCATCTTCGGAAGTAACCTGCGCATCTGCCTGCACCAAAAACAAATGATTGATCTCATTTTGCGGATTTCTTACCAATTCGAAGTCGTAAATATCTTGCTTGGCCGGATTCAGCTTCTGATAGAATAAAGGTATTGTTTGTTCTGTTTTCGGTAAATATCCGGAAGGAGTGGATAAATAAATGAAACGAACATCCCTATTAGGGGGGAGAGTATATTGGCCTTGTTGGTCAGTCAACACACAGTCTATTCCGTCGGTCACTACTACCCCCGGGACTCCTGTCCCATTACAGGTTACTTTCCCGCGAATAGGGTTAGAAGGAATCTGGGCTTGTAAATTCAAGCCCAGACCTATTAATAAAAAGAATTGTAATAAATATATTTTCATAATTAGTTGGTTAGTTCAAACCTCATTCTTCGATAGATTCCAGATATTTATCAAAGCCTGTTTTAAAAGCGTTCCAATAGTCGTATTTCTTAACGTGGCAAAGGTCGAAGGCAAAGAAGCCGTCACTATTACTGATACAAGCATCAATAGCATCCGGAATTTTTGCAGATTGTCCTCCGTCAGTCCATCCGGTACTGTTACCGATATCTGGTCCGCCTGCAAAAGGTACATCTCCTTGTAACAGTTCACGTCCATTCTTACAAAAACCTTCCATGGTCCATTCGCCACTTCCATATATATTGTTCACGGAAGCATAAGCACCCAAAAAGATATAGTCCAAATGGTCCGCATATCCATAATTCTTATAATCGGAAGTAGCCCATTTCGGATAATAAGCGGAGGTGTTGTATTTAGGGCTGGCCCAGTTCACGCCTGATGTATAGTATGTTGAATACCAGGCACCAACATAAACTCCAAACTTGATATTGTTATTGACAGATTTAACTTTCTCGCGTGCCTTTACTATGAAATCATGAATAACTTTCGCTCTGAATTCCAACCACTTCTTAAAATAAACAGGCTGGTCAGAAGGTATTTCATCCGTACCGGGTGCCATAATATCTGCCGGGAAGTTTGCTACAGTTTCACCGATGTATTCTTCGAACTTCTGTTTGGAAATATCTGAAAAATCGCTTTCTAAGCCATAGTCATCATAACGACAACGATCCAATATGATGCCATCCAAATCATATTTAGCCAAGTCGGCCAACAACTGTAAAACAAAGTTTTGTACATCATCATTAGCGGGATTGAAAAATTTCGCTCCATAATCGGTTTCATCGTCCAACAAATCCATCGTATTGGTTAGCCCGTCAGCTAGATTAGCTACACTAGCCCATCCTTTTTTTGATTCATCACGGAACAAGACTCCATCATGTCCTAAATTATACGGACATAAATAGCCTCCTACAAATGTATTGATAGAAGCATTCACTTTTAATCCTTGTATACGAGCCTCCTCAATAAATGCCTGTAAATAATCCCAAGTTTCCGTCCTTTCATAATAACTATATCCGGAATTACCCCATACATCCATACGTTTCACCTGATCTACAACATTAGTATTGAATAATACATCTCCTGTAGTGGGACGTACATCGACAATAATATCAGTGAATCCTGCCGCTTTTATCTTTTCCATATCTTTGGCTATGTTTTCCTTACTATTGGCATAGTCAGGAAAATTAGCAGCCGCATCAATCCAAATATATCGTGGCTTAGCTTCTGCAACATCCGGCTCGTCCGGCTTTTCTGTCGAATTATCGTTCCACGGCCATCCGGGAATTCCATCAGAATCATCACTACAGGAGGTTATTGTAACTGCTCCCAAGAAAGTCAATATTAGTATTTTTAGAAATTTTCTCATATCATACTTGTTTTATTAGGTAGATACTGCCTGATATATCCGCAGTACATTTTTTATTTAAGAGTGACTACTGATGCTACGGATCTTTCGTCTCCGCTGGAGTCACTTGTCTTGATAGTCTCTTGCCCATTGACTAACATGCAACTGGAACCACCGCCATCCAAATTGATAGCATCCGTACATCCCAGTGTTTTCATGATATTAGCTACATTTTCGGTGGTCATACCGGCAACTCCCGTTGTCATTCCATCTCCTTCACACACAAAAAGAATCATTTTCTTATCATTGGTGATACCAATAGCCGAACGAGGTCTGTTCACCGTGGCCCCAATATCTGATAAGATTTCTTCTTCGTATGTATTCTTTATGTTTCCATCCAACAGAAGTACGGGGCCACCGCCTATTCCTGTTTTAGCATTTAAGACAGTTCCTGTAGACGGAAAATTTTCGTCAGGAGTTGTTTCTGATTTTACCGGTGAGGGCTCCGAATACCAATAAGTAACATTGGATAGTGTTGTGTAAGTCCACATTGATTTGAATGAGCCATCATTCATTTCACAGAATGCAGCTAATACAGGATACCAGAATGGACCGTTAGTCCAATCTTCTGCTGTTACATCATTGTTCTTACACACCATTTCACCGTTACGCCATATTAGGCTTAATGAACCCTCATAGAAGAAACCTCCATTGATTACAATCGTGGAGTTATTTTCTTCATAAAATTCTTTTGGCTTTTTCAATCCTGTTTTTTCTCCTAATACACCAAATGTTGCTTTACTCATATTACCCACAGCAATATAAGCTATCGCCTTTTTGCCTTCCAATGTTTCCGGTGATTTATATACGTTGATATGTTCAGGTAAAGTTCCATAAGTGTCTTTTACATTAGTCCAGCCCAAATTTACAATATCAGGATTGGCTTCAACAGGTTCAGTTGGAGTCTCCGGCTCTGCCCATGGCCAATCCGGAATATCAGTGTTATCATCACCACATGCTATAAAAAAAGGTAGTAATAATAACAACCATGACATTTTTTTCTTTGTTGACATATAGCTACTCCTTTAAATGATTTACGGATTTCTTTATCCCATATATGACGAGTAGATACTTTCTCATCATATATGAGATAAAGAGATTAATTATTTGTCGATACAATCAAATTCATATCCTCCGATAACCTTACAGTTGTTATCCACGTAGTAAGCACGGAGCTTATATCCATCTGTTGTCGGAGCAAGCAATACATCACCTGTTGCAGCTACACCATCGGATGAATTGTATGAGGAAAGTGAAGGATTGAATGACAGAGCATCTGAAGTAGATATTGTACCAGTGAATGATCCGTCTGACGTTACATCATACATATATAAGCATGGAGTTCCACCCCATTGCGGGAAATGAGCTGTACATACCAATACAAGATATTGTGCATTATTAAAGCTTCTTGTATCCAGACAGTTGTTATTCATTGCCCAAGAATTACCATTGTCGGAGTCTTCCAGAGATTTACTTGCATTATTATTTGTTCCATTCACCCAATAAAGAATGTTAGAATCATAGTATGACAAAAAATAATCACTTTGAGCAGTAGTTCCTTTAGTCACAACTTTAGTGTTTGATGCGGGAGCTCCCCAATTACCTACACCATTCACTGTTACTACTTGAGGACTTCCCAATACACCGTCTGTTATAATCCAACGAACAAACTTATTGGAACCTGAACTGGCTGTTCCGTCACAAGTAGCAATAATAGAGGCATTAGTATTAATATCTCCTTGAATAGACACTTTCGTACCCATATCTAACCCTGTATTATTAGTATAAGTAGTCAATAAAGTTGGAGCAGTCGTAACAGAAGAAGTCTTATAGATTGAGAAAGACTTGCCATTAGTAGCCTTCGTTGCTAATAATATATTTCCCCTACTATCACTTGTCATACATCCTAAAGATGCAACACTCACACTACCCAAAGTTACATTACCAATCTTATTTCCCGTAGATGCATTGTAATATGCAGGAGTTGTGGTACCATCACCCAAGCAAACTACCAGATTATTTCCGGAAACAGCTAAAGAAGGTGCATTTGCTCCAGTCCAAGGTAAGCCGATAACTCCCATATCCAATTTAAATAATTCTGTCTCACTACCTTTTCTATATCCGTAAGGAATCTTATCCGGTACTGCTTTTTGAATAGTATAAGTTTGCTTTGTCACTCCATCGTGAGCAATCACTGTAAGCTCAACAGGTGAATTAAAATTAAGAGGCTCTGTTTTAGGATCCGGAGACATGGTCGCATGAGCCGACAGTGAATAATCTGCCAAGCAAGAAGATAAATCTTCCGCAGAGATTAAAGATACAGTTTTGTGGTCTTCATCAATAATACCTGTAATGTCTTCAGACGGTATTGAGAAACTTAATAACTGACACTTAGTAGACTTAACTCTTTCGCCTGTGATGCAGATTTGTTTCTTATATCCTTGAGCGTCTGTATAAGTGAAATAATTCTCTTTAGTCAGATCGAGAATTGAAAGAACCGGTTCAATAGTACAGTTTGGTGCCAACTTTGCCTGAATCCTCATCGCTTTCATATATTCTGAAGTTTCATTATCACTATTTTCCGGATAATACCATGGCATAGGAATTACATACTTATCTACAGAAGCATCTGCAATAGTATATACCACAGCCTCTTTATCCACGTATGGCCCAGAAGTAAAGAGTGCAGTCAAGCTCGTGATTCCCTGTCTGTCCGCAGTAGGAAGCACATATTCCGGATCCTGGCAAGAACTCGTGAGAGCCAAAATCCCTAATAATAGATATAATATATTCTTTTTCATAATGTTTTCATTTTAGATTTATTGCCATTCTGCATATTGAGTTACCGCACCGTTATTGTCCAACTCTGCCTGTGGCATTGGGAAACGATACATCTTAGTCGGGAAATTACGATCTTTATCATCACATTCTGTATAAATGTAAGTGAAAGACCCATTTGCATTTTTCTCTATTTTCATTCCATGAAGACGAATACCGGTAAATGCTGTCGCAGATAATTTCCAACGACGCATGTCCCAATAATAATGTCCTTCATAAGCAAGTTCTACTTTGCGTTCCTGACGGATGGCTTTCATTAAATCATCCCCACTTTTGTCTGTGTAAGACAATCCCACTCTGTTACGAATATCTTTTATGTCTTTATTTGCCTTATCCGTATAGCCATTCAGATGATAACATGCTTCTGCATGATTCAGTAATACCTCTGCGTAACGAATTTCTGTCCATGGCTGTGTACTGGCTTGTATGGAAGTAAAATTATGAGCTTCATCTACCAGTTTACGTAAATAATACCCGGTAGTAGAACGTCCTTCCGGTTTGGCATCTGTTTTCCATGCAGCCCAACCATCAGTACCGTTTACGAAAGATTCTATCGGTCTGCCTTTCCATGTTGCTCCATTATAGAGAATGGTAGCTTTAAAACGTGGTTCCAATTTGGCATAAGGAGGAGTCGTTGTAGTACCTTCAGCAGTATGCCATGCACTCCAATCGGGGAAGCCACTACCATCTGCATATTCATACGATTCAACCATTTCTTGTGTCGGGGTACCGAATCCTCCGGTCATGGAATTGCCGTCGAGCGCTTTATCACCTCCAGGAACCATATATCCATCAAAGTCATGAGTCACAGTGGAACTCTTATCATAACAATATTGTAGAATGGCTTCTTTGCTTCCTGCTTTAAAGGCATTTGAATAGTCTTCTTTTGCTTCTAATTCATAACCCATTCCCATCACCTTTTCAGCTGCAATACGAGCGTCATCCCATCTTTCCGCATACAACATAGCTCTCGATAACATTGCATAAGCAGCTCCGCTAGTTAAACGTCCGTTAGGAGTTTTATCAACAGGCAAATGTTCACCGGCATATTTTAGATCATTATATACAAAATTCCATCCGTCGGCTTCCGAACTAACTGGCATATCCTTTTTTATATTATCCAGATTCTCATCGTATATAATCACTTCTTTATAACGCTTTAATAAATCTGTATAGAGATACCCTCTGAAGAAACGCATTTCAGCTTCCAAGCGTTCTTCATCAGCCTGACCAAATGAAGCATATTTCTTTAATTTGTTGATACCTTCATTGACACGGCGCACATATTCGTACATCGTCCCCCAGTTGCCAAGGTAAGTACTAACATAATTCACTGTGAGAACAGAACCTCCATAAGCAATTTCACTAGGTATCTGACATTTAGCCATATAATTGTAGGAACCATATTTAAGCTGATCTGTCAGAGCTTCTGTCATTCCTGCCAAACATTGTCCATCCCTGTAGACTCCTAAATAATCTATATAGCGATAGAAATCGTTGACTGCCTGTTCTGCATAGTCGAGTTTACTCCATACAAGTTTATCTGATGCTCTGTCTGTTGGAGTCATGTCCAGATAATCACTACATGAGCCAAGCCCTAAAGAGGCTCCCAACAATATGATACTTAATACTTTTGTTTTCATAATAGAACTTTTAAAGGTTTAGAAAGTCAAAGTTATACCGCCCATAATGGTGCGTTGTTGAGGATAGTATCCGTTATTTACTCCCGGAGATTCAGGATCGATTCCATCAGGAAGACCGGAAATCGTGAATAAATTAGAACCTTCTACATAAATTCTAAGATTCTGAATGCCGACAGGACTCATCCATCTCTTGGGGAATGTGTAACCCAATTGTGCGGATTTGAGACGAAGGTATCTACCGTTACGCAACCAGAAAGTGGAAGCTAATCCATTATCTCCTCCGTGTCCTTGATTACCCAGTGTAAGTCGTGGGAATGTTCCATTCGGATTTTCTACTGTATATGCATTCTGAACCAGATATAGTGGTGAGTTGGCACCTTCTTTAAATGCCTGTGTCCAGACTGTATTATCGTCATATCCATTGTAATAAGTTCCTGTCAACGATACATCAAACAGTGCACCTCCAGTAAATTGTGCACTTAAATCGAATCCATTCCAAGCACAATTCAGGTTCAAACCGTAAGTTAATTCGGGACGATTGCCACGTCCAACACGTGTTCTGTCATCTTCGTCTATTTTACCATCACCATTTAAATCTCTGTATTTGATATCACCGACATTAGGACGAGTGCCATACCAGGCTGAATTGTCTATTTCTTCTTCCGAACGGAATAAGCCATCTGCAACCCACACAACAGAAGCATCAACACTACGTCCTGTGCGTTTTCTCCACTCTACTGTGTTCGGACTATCTGGATAACGGAGATAACGGTTTCTTGCAAATGTCAGATTGAAGCTTGCGCCATAGGAGAATGGCTTACCTGCCAAGTTTAATTTATTACGATGGCTCACCGTTACTTCAACGCCTTTGCTATCCACCTTATTATAGTTGGCATAAGTATAATAATATCCTCCCATAGATGGCGGGTAATCGCCTCCCATTGCTGTCAAAATATCATAGGTATAATTATAGAATGCGTCAAACTCCATTCCCAACAGACCATTCCACATCGTAAAGTCAAATCCTGCATTGTAGGTTAAGGTGTTCTCCCAAGTTAGAGTAGGATTGGCAATTACAGAGGCGCGTAATGCTTGCATTACTTTTCCATTCAGAATTGTCTGGTATGCATTTTTGTTACCATCCATCAAATTGTAAGTACTAAGGAAAGCATACGGACTCACTGCATCGTTTCCTAATAAACCGACAGATGCACGTATCTTCATATCATCCAGAAATGTCAGACTAGACATAAAATCTTCTTTAGATATTCTCCACGCTACTGACGCTGACGGGAAGAATGCCCAACGTTTCCCACTAACATTGCCGGCAAATTTGTAAGAACCATCATATCGACCTGTAAACTCTGCCAAATACTTATTGTCATAGTCATATTTCAAACGAAAAACATAACCAATACTACGGTTTGCATCACTGTATCCCGAGATTGGAGAGTCTGCCGGTTGTCCAAAGCTCAATTCCGGTAGTTCAGAGAAACTCATGTTCTTATTATAGCCGGAGAAACTGTTTTCTTTATAATCCCGGATTTCTGCCAATACCATTGCTTCTACATTATGTTTTCCGAAGGAGCTTGCATAGTTTATACTTCCTTGGCCTACCATTTGATGAGAACTATACTGTCCTTCACCTAAATTTATTCCATTTGCTGTGCCGCGAGGATCGTCTGCTTTAGACCAAGTCCAATCTGCTGTCGAAGTCGGCATTTTATGTATATATGTGGAGTAAGGCGTATTCAAATTCTTATTATGAGAAGTTGTATAGTCATAAGCTCCGGTTACTTTTACACTCAAACCTTTAACCCAAGGCACATTGTATTGCAATGAGATGTTGGTCTGCAAATCAAAGCTATTGGTATGCTTGTATCCGGATTCATAAATAGCAGCCAACGGACTGTTGGGCAGACTTGTGTTATTCTGTGTAGTAGCAGTATAAAGTCCGTCATATGTTTCCGGCAAATAGGGATGCATCATTATAGTCTGATGAGCTACTGACAACCAACCTTGTTCACCCAATTCGGAATTAGAATCCGTACCGCCTGAAGCATATCCCGGAGTTTCACGTTTACCGACATTTCCTGCAATACCTAAACTTAACTGGAAGTTCTTAGCCAGTTGAGTCTCAAGATTAGTTCTTAAATTGTATCTCTTGTAAGAGAAATTGTCAATGTTACCTTTTTGACCTAAATAACCCACAGAAGCAAAGTAACGCATCTTATCACTGCCTCCTTGTATGGTTACATTATGTTTCTGGTTGATACCAGTTCCAAATACTTTATCAATATAGTTAACATTATCCCATCCGTCAGTAGGATCACCATTCAACATAGCTTCCACATTCGCCTTTGTAAAAACGGGATTATATTGACTAATGTTTGAAATGCTTCCATTAGCCATTTTATCCATCATGTCAGCCATATTATAATAATATGCAAATTGAGGTCCATTCATAAACTGCGGGAAGTTTGCATTCATAGATGCTCCTATTGAACCATTATAAGTGATTTTGGATTTTCCTTCCTGACCTTTTTTTGTAGTTATAATAATAACACCACCGGCTCCTTTTAATCCATAAACAGCTGCAGAAGCTCCATCTTTCAAAACAGATACACTTTCGATATCATTAGGGTCAATATCATTAATAGAACGAGGCATTCCGTCTACTATATAAGTAACATTATAAATAGAGCCACGAACTCGTAATGTAGCCTGATCGTCTCCGGGTTCACCAGATACTTGAACAGATGAAATACCTGGCAAACGTCCACCTAAAAGACTCGACACATTGGTTGCCGGTGCTTTCAGCAGTTCGTCGCCTTTCACCGCAGATACGGCTCCGGTTAAAGATTGCTTCTTGGCAGTACCATATCCTACCACAATCACTTCATCCAAAGCTGCCACATCATCTTTCATAACCACATTAATGGTCGTCTGACCTGCTACCTTTATTTCCTGATCTGACATTCCAACATATGAGAATGATAAAATGTCTTTTGCGGTGGCCTGAATGCTATATTTTCCATTTACATCTGTAATAGTGCCATTAGTAGTTCCTTTTACGACAACACTTACTCCTGGTAGCGGTTCTCCTATACCATCAGTAACAGTTCCTTTCACTAAACTCTGTGCATGACTACTGATAGCACATGCAAATAGCGCGTATATTGAAAACATAAATATTTTCAATATACGAGAGTTCTTCTTGATTTTTGAGTTAAACTCTGTCATAGAATTAATTTTTAGATTATTAATATAGATTGGTTAACATATCCATTATTGTTTATAGCTGTTCCAATACTTTCCAGCATTGGTATAACCCTCTTGGTACATGGAAACATCCTTTCCATTTTCCTCCTTTGAGTGGTAGTAGCACTTCACCTCTCCGATTTAAGTATCCATACCATTCGGGACGCTCTTTATCTTTAAAATGGGTCCATGTATAATCGTGTACTTTTTCAAACCATTCCAGACATTGGTTATCTCCGGTCAATTGATAACTCTTCAGAAGAGATATGAGTGTTTCAATATGCACCCACCAGAGTTTCTGGTCCCATTCCAGTTGTTGGGGAGGACAACCGTTACGATCCATAAAATAGTAGATACCTCCATATTCTTTATCCCAACCATATTCAAGCATTGTAAGAGTGATATTCTTAGCCTTTTCGATTAATTCCGGACGGTTTAGGCGTTTCCCTAAATCCATTATAAACCACATGGCTTCAATCGCATGGCCAGGGGTAATCTGCCGTCCTTCAAAGCAATCTATCAGATTACCATTCACATCTACATTCTCAACAATGATACCACCAAGTTCGGGACGATAGAAGACAGACATAACTTCATGAATACAAGTATCCATCGCTTGTTCCAAATAGTCCTTGCCTAAAATATGCTCAATTTCCATAGCAAGATTGCATAGTATCATCGGCAGGGCAAAATTTTTTAGATTACGAGTGCCCGGATGAAGTTTATTCCATTTACCTTTCGGATTATCTACTTTGGAAAGGATAATATCGAAGGTTTTCTTGGCAATGTCAGCATATTCCTGATTACCGGTTGCAAGGCTTAATTGCCCGAAAGCCATGGCAGCGAATGTATATGAAAAGATATTGTATGGTTCTACCAATGGTCTACCCAAACGGTCAAGGGAAAAATACCAGTTATAGTCTCCATCATGTCCATATTTTTTTAAAAACTCACCACCTTGAACGGCACAATCCAGCCATTCCTTACGTTTTTCCACTTTATTGTAAAGCATAGAGAACATCCACACTTCGCGGCCTTGCAGCCAGATAAATTTATCTGTATCGAAAACTCTTCCTTCACGATCCAAACAGGTGAAGTAGCCTCCATATTCATGATCTTGTGAGTTTTCAAGCCAGAAAGGAAGAACATTATCCAAGAGTTCATCCTTGTATTGATTTGCCAGTTTCTTAAAATCCATACATCTTTTATTATTAAGTTATTAAGGTCTTTTTGTTTTACTATTCCGAACGGGTCCAATATCTTTCAATCTCTTCCAGCGACTTCCCGGTAGTCTCCGGCACGAGTTTCCAGACAATCAGCATATACGGCACGCACATGAGGGCGAACAGGAAGAATGTTCCGGCGGGGGTAAGGTTCTGGAGCATCCAGGGGGTTAACTGTCCGATCAGGTACGTTCCGATCCACAGAGCGAATCCTGCTATCGACATGGCCAGTCCGCGAACCTTGGTGGGATACATCTCAGAGAGGAGCACGAACACCACGGCACAGATAGAAACGGCACAGCAGAATACATAGAACAGGAAAAAAATAAGCAGGAAGAGGCTGGATACTCCCAGGGAATCTCCGAAGAGGAAGTACAGGCCGATGAGAATCAGAGAAACAACCATTCCCGAAACTCCGTAATAAACAAGTTTCTTGCGGCCTACCTTATCAATGATGACAAGAGCCAGAACGGTGGTCAAAGTATTGACTAGTCCTACCAGAACTTGGTAAAAAAGAGAATCGCCACCTGAAAGTCCTGCATTTTCAAAAATAGAAGGGCCGTAATAAAGCACTGCATTCACTCCCATAAATTGCCCTAAAATGGCAATACAAACACCGATAATAACAGCTTTGAAGATTCCAGGCTTCATTAATAACGACCATTCCGATCTCGTTTCAGAGGTCAGTACAGATTTCGTTTCTCTTAATTGACTTTTCGCTTCTGTAATTGAATTATATATTTTTTCTAATATATTTACAGCCTTCAATTCCTTTCCACGTACGATTAACCAGCGAGGACTTTCCGGAATAAAGAATATGATTATGAAGAATAAGATTGCTGGCAATGTTTCCATACCCAACATACCTCTCCATACTTCAGTTATAAATACTTTATTCAACCAATCCACACTCAATTGCGTACCACTCTCCGCCCATGCCAATAATTGATAGTTAACTAAATAAGCTCCTAAGAAACCGACTGTTACAGCCAACTGATACAATGACACCAGGCGTCCTCTATACTGTGCCACGGCTACTTCAGATATATAAAGAGGAGAAACAATGGAAACAACCCCTATCCCTACTCCACCTATTATCCGATAGATCACCAATTGAGTAAAATCGGCAGATAGTGCACACCCCAAAGCTGATGTAGAGAACAATACGGCTGAAATAACCATCGTAAGTTTTCTTCCTAACTTATCACTTAAGATTCCTGCAAAAAGAACACCTACAATAGAGCCTACTAAAGCACATCCTACATACCATCCCTGTTGCAACGTATCTAACTGAAATAGTTGAGTCACCTGGGCAATTGTTCCCGATATAACCGCGGTATCATATCCGAACAAAAAGCCTCCCAATGCTGCCACAACAGAAAGGAATATAAGATAACCAAAATTGATTGTAGACTTCATAACATTTATTTTATTTCAAAATATTCTTTATATCTGTCATATAAATGACCAGCTTGCAAATAGGCTGACTGTGGACTCATAAAATGAGAAAATTCAAAAGTAATAGCCTTATCATATCCGGCACGTTTGGCAGCTTCCAGTTTCAGCCGAAGTTTATCAAACTTAATGGGTAGAAAACGAATAGGCATATCACGGTCAAAAGATTCGGCATTTGTCCAACATTGCATACCATACTTATCTGCTAATTTTTTATTGACAGAAAAGAATGCATCCAATTCATCATAATCAATATGACCATCTTGAAATGCACATGCATCTACCACATCATGAATTCCATCAAAAATTTCATCCCATTCTTTTTCGTGTTGTTGTACAGAAACGGCATCTTCTTTAGTCATTTTCGTCGTTCCCATTATTGCTTTCTTTCCATCAATCCAAGGCGATATAAAAGTCGGCAATCCATTAGATATATCCTTACATTGTTTTCCTAATGTATGGAAAGCACCAATCGCACCTTTCGTTGCCCGACTTATTTCACCACTGATATACCATCCTCCGAAACTTTTATACTTGGAACCATAATTTTCCCAGACCTCATCAATCACATATTTGTTATCTTCCACCTCCCAAGTCATATCTCCTGTGTCCCAGTATTTGCCCGAATCGTATAGTCCAAAATAGAATTTCATTCCGTACTTTTCAGCCAAACGCAAAAACATATCTACCAAATCAACAGAAGGCATATAACACCCCTTCTTCAGCAGATAAGGAGAAGGAAAAGTTACAAATTTACGATAACCCGAACGGATCATTATTACCGTATCAATTCCTATATTTTTCATATGCTGAAAATCCATGTCCCATTCTTTCTCACCCCAGTTTTGATGTGGAATATCATGTGAAATCTCATCCAAAAAAGTTCCGGTGATTTTTAATCCATTGTTTTTAGGAACAATGAGTTTACTTTCCAAACCATCAGCTACCACTACTGTACTGGCACTAGCCTTTGAAGTACAAGATTCAAACAAAGTTGGTACAGCCAAAGCTGATGCACCAGCTAATGTCGCTTTTTTTAGAAAATCTCTTCGATCTAATGTTTTCATATTAGTTTAATTAAAACAGCAGTTAACACTTATATTATCATTACCTATTGAATATACTGTCCTGTAATATCTACTTTTTTATTATTGAAAGGATCTAATATCTGATCAATCAAAATTGCCATTTCACTTCGTAGAATATCTCGATCCATATCAAAATTCTTCAAATCAAATTCATCCCATATCTCTTCTACTCTACCCTCCTTTATTTCGATACCTTCTTTTTCGGCAATCTCTCCTATCATCTCTGTAGCTTTCTGAATTGATATGGTGTTATTACCTTCAATAACTTGCTTATTGACAAAGGGATAGACATCACCTAATCCTTCCAGTTCATTCGCCAATAACAAAGTATCTGCTCTGAACCACATTTGATTAGCCCAATCGACACTTTTACCTATACCCTTCAAAATTCCTGTAGAACCTACACGTTGCAACGATTTAAACATCGGATGATCTATTGCAACATCTAAATAAGGCAATAAATATCCTTTCGCGTCCAATATTGCATTTTGCACTTCACGAACAGACACCTCGCTAATACTCTTATTTTCTTTCACTGCAAGGGCTGCCAATGCTCCCGCTGCTTGTCCGATCTGCATAACCATCGGTTGCAAACGAGTGGTACCATTAATTATATTAGAAACAGATATTGATTTTTCAGCAACGATCAATCCTTCAACATCTTTTGGAATCAAAGTTCCTAAAGGCAAACCGTATGAAGGTACCGGATGAAAATAAAGATTAGGCAATTCTTCATATCCATGATAACGGGTATGATGATGATCCACAGGATAATTTCCTACAGCGATACAAGTACGATAAAGAGGTTGGGACTGTTTGAACGGTTCACAAACATGATTTAGACTAAAGCGCACTAATCCATGGATTCTCCTAGACTCTCTATGATAAGGAATAAAGGGTAATTTGTCAGCAGTAGGATATTCATCGTCAGCTAAGCCCAATGTATTAAAACCTAATTCATGTTGCAGAAAATAGACGAAACACATCGTATAATGTTTTGCATATTTCAGAGCTTCTTCACGTTCCTCACGGGTCATTTCGACCAAGTTTACATAATAATCATTGCCTTCTATCGGCCAATTAATCATGTATTTATTATTAGGAAGTTTTCCATAAGTTATCATCATTTCCTTAGACCATACACGATCCGGCTCTTTAGGCGTGATACAAACAGGACTGGCACAAGCACAAGCAAATTCATCCTTATTATATCCTTCAGGACAAGGAATAGTCACATCTTTGCCATAATCTTTTAAAATTGCTACATATGTAATATCCTGAACTATATTATTTTTCTCTTCCGGAGCAATATCTTCCTTTGTATCATGACGGCTTTCCATACCGATATCATACTTCACACCGCACATTTTTGCTATATCCCCTAGCTCGGTACCATCAATCAATATTTTAGCACTTACTTTTTTAATCGTATGATCTTGCATCTGAATTTGAGCAATCCAAGAATCATTTTCTCTCTCCAATTTGACCAAAGTAGCATTATGCCATACTTTTAGATTTTCCTCTGCATTAACCATTTCATGGAAAATTTTATTTCCAACTGAAGGTTCAAATAACACTGAACTCACCCAACCGGTTTTTAGAGAATCAAGTCCACCATAATAATCTGCCAAATGTCCGCGAAACTCTCCAAATAGGCCTGCCGGTAAATCATAGTTTCCGTCAACAGCACTTACACCTGCAGAAGTGAGCATTCCACCCAGCCATTCTGTTTCTTCCACTATCAATGTCACAGCCTCCATTCGAGCAGACTGAATACCAGCAGTTACCCCACTAGCACCACCACCAATAATTAGCACATCAACAGAATCATCTGAATGAGAGCATGCCGTGAAACACAAAGCAAATAATAAACACAGACCTAAAAAATAGTTTCTCATACTTAATTCATTTAAGGATATAGACTTTTATTAATAATATCACGGCACAAATATAGCTATATTTATTAAATAAACAATAGATAATAAAATATTTTATTAATAAAATCACTATTGCTTGCATTATTAATTAATAGATGGGGTAATTACCTTATAAATCATCATATTTTATTTATTATATCCGCGTTCAACCATAACTACATTATCCTATATATAAGTCCATTACACAATATATAGGGAATATAACATACAAGATATTCTAATTTTCAAGGTTCCAAAACCATATATTAATAAAAAAATTAATTATCTTTGTGTGAATTACCAAATATGCATAGTTATGAACCAACAATTCTTGAAAGAAATAGAAAAGGGCTCTAAAAGCGCTCTCGTCAAAAAGAGGATTATTACACATTATATATATAATGGCAGTTCTACAATTCCCGATCTTTCAAAAGAGCTGGATTTAAGTGTACCGACCGTCACCAAATTTATTGGTGAAATGTGTGATGACGGATATATTAATGATTATGGCAAATTAGAAACAAGTGGTGGACGCCATCCCAATCTCTATGGGCTCAATCCGGAATCCGGTTACTTTTTGGGGGTAGACATCAAAAGATTCGCCGTCAATATCGGACTAATAAATTTCAAAGGCGATATGGTAGAATTGAAAATGAATATACCTTATAAGTTTGAGAACTCAATCGAAGGGATGAATGAGTTATGCAAACATATTCTTAATTTTATAAAGAAGCTCACTATTAATAAAGAGAAGATCTTAAATATTAATGTCAATGTGTCGGGACGTGTAAATCCTGAATCAGGGTATAGCTTCAGCCAGTTCAATTTCGAGGAAAGGCCGTTAGCAGATGTATTATCCGAAAAATTGGGATATAAAGTAACTGTTGATAATGACACGCGTGCAATGACTTATGGTGAATATATGCAAGGCTGCGTGAAAGGAGAAAAAGATATCATTTTTGTGAATGTAAGTTGGGGAGTAGGTATCGGAATCATTATTGATGGTAAGGTTTATACTGGAAAATCCGGATTCTCCGGTGAATTTGGACACATGAGTGCTTATGATAATGAAATAATCTGCCATTGCGGCAAAAAAGGCTGTCTGGAGACGGAAGCTTCCGGTTCAGCACTTCATCGTATTTTATTGGAGCGTATTCAAAGTGGGGAAAGCTCCATACTATCTACGCGAATCACAACCGAGGAAAACCCGATCACTCTTGATGAGATAATTGCTGCCGTGAATAAAGAAGACCTGCTTTGCATTGAAATCGTAGAAGAAATCGGGCAGAAACTAGGCAAACAGATTGCCGGGTTAATCAATATCTTCAATCCGGAACTAGTAATTATAGGTGGAACTTTATCTTTAACCGGTGATTATATCACACAACCTATAAAAACAGCTGTACGCAAGTACTCTCTAAATCTGGTTAATAAAGATTCAGCCATCATCACCTCTAAGTTGAAAGATAAAGCAGGAATCGTCGGCGCGTGCATGTTGGCACGCAGTAGAATGTTTGAAAGCTAGTTTTATCTTCTACGCTGGGAGAAAAAGTTATCTATAAAGCGAACGATATAGACTACAGCTACTCCGGCGACAACTAAAACAATAATACGACTCAACATAGATTACATTTTTATATTTCACATCTATTACATACACAGGATTTTCCTTTTTAAGAACAGGAAATCCTGTAAAAATTAGAACGCTGATTATTAAATAATAATCAGCGTTCTAATTTGAGAGCCGCTAGCCAGACTTGAACTGGCGACCTACGCGTTACGAATGCGTTGCTCTACCAACTGAGCTATAGCGGCGTTTGTCTCTCGTTTACGGCGTGCAAAATTACAGCTTTATTTGAGAAAACAAAAAGAATCCGATTATTTTTTGAGCTTAATTTTTAAATCAACTTTTGTTGACGTTATCTAAAACTTTTCTTTGCGTTCAAATTTTCCGTCCTCGGTATAGTACTTCCATGTACCCTTCGGTTTATTATTTGCATACTTTCCACGAAGTTTCAATGTCCCATCTTCATAATATTCGCGGTAACGACCATGGCGTTTCCCTTCTTTTACTTCCGCTTCACTCTTCAATGCTCCCTCCGGATAAAACTCCCGTAAAACGTTTCCTTCAAACTTTTCGATATAGAAACGTTTCAGTTCGCTCATCTGCTCTTTTTCGGTCTCTGCATCTTCGTTCATTTCCTTATCATCTTCATCGGTAGCAATAGCAACGTCAACCTCTTCCAGTTGATATGGGCTATAATCCATCACATACTGCAAAGAAACCGACTGATCCTCTCCTATAATCTGCATAGTCCAGTAAGGAAATGAATACAAAACGTCTTTGTTTGATTGTATTTCATTCCATGTAGCAGGATTCATCATCGGTTTCAACTGGGAATAAAACTTGCGCACATCTGTATATAAGAAAATAGTAGAACTTGATTTTAAATATGACAGTGCATTTTCAAAACCCGGATTATTTTTTAATAAATTCTTCTGCTCGTAATCTTCTACAAAGGAAAGTAAAGAAGCAGCTTTATTACTAAAAACTACATAATCGTCAACATAAGTATAGTATGGCTTCTCAAATTTATCAAATAGCTTTCCAAAGAACAAGCGAAAAAAGCCTTTCATTTCGACATAATTAATCTCGAAATCCTTATAATTAGCAGTCTTAATCTTAACCGGAGTACGTCGCTTAATCTTCTTTTCAATGAATTCCATGTTCTTACGGGCATCTTTAATACTTTTAGCCCTGATAGCCAGAATCAGTTCGGGATCATGTCCTAACAAACCTGGTTCGGATTGGGTAATAGCAAACTCTCCTGACATCCAACTCAAAAAGTTTTCTTCCAAAGATATACCGAATAACCCTTCTATCTTTTTCCGGGAACTTTGATAAGAATCATACAACTGTTTATTGTGAACCGACAGTGCATTCTCCAGTTCCTTTACAAAGGTCACCGGACTATTGAAACCTATATTCGTATAAAGAGCTGTCCGCCCGGACAGAATCTCATGTGCTTTCATTTTATGTTTTCCCGAATTCAACAAAGCAGTGACATAAGGATCGGCAGAATCTTTTTTCAATGTATATCCTTTCACTTCCATCCGCTCCTTATTCGTATTTAAATAAAGTCCGGCAAAATTCATGGAATTGCTAAACAGATCAATGTACTCATTTCTTGTACCTAAATAAATAGACATAAATTGAGGTACACGCGCATAATTGACGAAAACCCTGACAAGCCCCTTACCGGAAACCAACTTCTCTGTTTCAATAAAAGACTGATCAAGCCCGATTTTAGGTTTATTACGCGAATCAATAGCCGACTCGACAAGTCCGGATGTGTATGAACCAACCAAATGATTATCGACAAAAGCAATATAGAAAATATCCCTCGTCTCGGGATCGCGCATTTCAAGGATATTAATGCTATTATGCATCCGATTAGTCACAGTAAAACCACTCATAACCAATACGGTTTCAACCTGGTCTTTCAATAAGTCCATCTTTGATGTCTTCTGCATATCCAGAATAAGTAGAAAATCCCAATTAGTGGGACGAGTCTTATGGAGCGAAATAAGCATATCCCGCTCACCAACAAGCGACAATAATACCTTATTGCTTTTAACAACGGAATCCAGCTTCTCCACACTTTTCGTCACCTCCTCAAAAGATTTCGCTTTCTTCAGGCATTGCCACGTCTCGCTTCCACTAAACTTCTCCCAATCTTCAATCGGAGCCGATGACTGAATAATAAATGCCGCATCTTCCGGAACCAGATAGATCTGCTGAATATTACGATCAGGTGAGACAAATAAATAAACTACGGAATATACAACATATACCGCCAAAGCCAATGCAGTCACAACTAAAGTTCTCTTCACTATTTTCGAGGTACTTTTTTTCTTCTCCGGGCCTGCATTTTGCTCTCCTTGCCCGCAATTTAATTCATCCATTATTGAATTGTTATAAACTTGAATGGACAAAAATAGTAAAAAAGATGAGATTAATTAGTTAATTCATACTCATTTAGTGAATTAGTTCAATAAACAAGATTTTATAAAAAACAGTATAAAGGAGATATCCTCCCTCCTATTTTTATAAAAAACTATTCTGAATAAAGCATAAACCATTGACTCGTATCGTAAATATGTACTAACTTTACAGCATGAAAAAGAAATTCCAACTCGAAGTTCCGGGAGGAGCCGATAAAGTCTTACTTCATACCTGTTGTGCTCCTTGTTCATCAGCCATTATTGAATGTATGATGCAACATCACATCACCCCTGTTATCTATTATTGCAATCCTAACATCTATCCGCTGGAAGAGTATATGATAAGAAAAGACGAATGTACACGCTATGCCCAATCATTGGGATTGGAGATAATAGATGCTGATTACGATCATGAAAACTGGCGATGCCATATAGCAGGAATGGAGCAGGAACCCGAAAGAGGAGGACGCTGCCTACGTTGCTTTAAACTACGCTTATTGGAGACCGCCCGTTATGCACATGAACATGGTCTTTCCGTAATAACCACAACGCTTGCTTCCAGTCGTTGGAAAAGTCTGGAGCAGATTAATGAAGCCGGACAATATGCCACCGCTTCATACCCGGATGTCACATACTGGGAACAGAATTGGCGGAAAGGCGGACTTAGCGAACGACGCATCGCCATCATTAAAGAGTATAACTTCTACAACCAACAATATTGCGGTTGTGAATTCAGCATGAGAAAAGAAGAATAAAACAAACCCGCCATCACCAGCTAACCAATGAATCGAAGTAAAAAAGGCAAAAACAGAAAGCTATTCAAAAAGAAATCACATTCCAATAACAGATTAGGATGTATCATCGCCATTATTGTGCTCATACCTATTCTTTTTGGCGTCTACTTATATTGCCAACAGATTAATATCCAGAAAAATAATGAACTGCAAACCGATACCTCCCTTCAAATTCCACTTGGCAAAGATCTGGAGACACCCATATCATTAGTTCCCCTGCAAGAACAAATCATCCGACACAGCGGATATACCGTATCATATAACAAAGATTTAAAAATACCCAACTGGGTCTCTTACGAACTAACCCGGGAAGAAACCAAAGGAAAAGAAAAAAGAGGCAATCGTTTTATCGCCGACCCATTAGTGACAGGCCCGATTGCAACTAATGCCGACTACACCCGTTCAGGTTATGATAAAGGCCACATGGCTCCTGCAGCAGATATGAAATGGAGCCCTGAAGCCATGAAAGAATCATTCTATTTCAGCAATATGTGCCCCCAACATCCCCAGTTAAACAGAAGAGGATGGAAAAATCTGGAAGAAAAAATCCGGAATTGGGCTATAGCAGATAGTGCCATTATTATTATATGTGGACCTATTATTGAAAAACAACCTAAAACGATTGGGAAAAATAAAGTCGCAGTACCTCAACGGTTTTTCAAAGTAGTCCTATCTCCTTTTGCCAAACCAATACGGGCTATCGGCTTCTTATTTAACAACGAGCAGGCAGTAGAACCTCTATCTTCATATGTAGTCACAGTGGATAGCATCGAGAGCCTGACTAACATGGATTTCTTCGCACCTTTACCCGATGAGATAGAAAACAAAATAGAAGCAAATGCAAATTATTCCCTCTGGCCGAACTAATTAATAACTCGCTTCACTAAGACTAACTTATCTACATACAAATTCTGATTCGTTCCACAATTGTAGAACGAATTAATAATCGCAATACAACCTAATACAATCAGCACATTCAATCTTTAAATATTAGAAAAGTCCGGAGTAATTCATCCTCTTTTCAACGATTCATTATAGAAAGGGATTACACCTATCCAAATTCTTTTTATCTTTGACGAACTTTTTAAATATACCTCAAAAGATGAAGAGAAAAAAGAGAAATATTCTACTATCAATTCTAATCGGAGCATTCCTCCTTTGTGCAATTGCCGGAGGCACCTTTTATTACTATCTGTTTGCTCCTCAATTTCATCCATCTAAAACTGTATATATTTATGTAGACCGGGATGACACAGCCGACTCTATCTATCATAAAATACAAAAATTCGGGCATGTCAATAAGTTCACCGGATTCCAGTGGATGGCAAAATATAAAGATTTCGATCAGAATATCCATACCGGACGTTATGCCATTCGCCCAAATGACAATATCTATCACGTATATAGTCGCTTTTCCAGAGGCTATCAGGAAGCGATCAACCTTACCATAGGAAGTGTCCGGACATTAGACCGGTTAGCACGAAGCATTGGAAAACAACTCATGATAGACTCTGCCGAAATCGCCAGCCAGTTATTCGACTCTACTTTCCAGGCTCAAATGGGATACACAACCATAACACTCCCCAGCCTTTTCATACCTGAAACCTATCAGGTATATTGGGATATGAGCGTAGACGACTTCTTTAAACGAATGAAGAATGAGCACGAACGCTTCTGGAACAAAGAACGTCTGGCACAAGCCACCGCTATCGGCATGACACCGGAAGAAGTCAGCACTCTTGCTTCCATCGTTGAAGAAGAAACCAACAACAATGAAGAAAAGCCAATGGTAGCCGGATTGTATATCAACCGTTTACATCAAGATATGCCTTTGCAGGCAGATCCTACCATCAAATTTGCACTACAGGATTTCGGTCTGCGCCGAATCACCAACGAAAATTTAAAAGTCAATTCCCCCTATAACACCTACATAAATACCGGACTGCCTCCAGGCCCCATCCGTATCCCTTCTAAAAAGGGAATAGACAGCGTATTAAACTATACCAAACATAACTATATCTACATGTGTGCTAAAGAAGATTTTTCCGGAACTCACAACTTTGCATCCAATTATGCTGACCACATGGCAAATGCAAGAAAATACTGGAAAGCCCTGAATGAAAGAAAGATTTTCAAGTAAATTTGTGATAAAACGAACGGAAAAGCCTATCTTTGCCCGATAGATTAACAAACTGTGATCAACACTAAATAAAAGAAATATATATGAGCAAGCAACTCTTACTTGGCGATGAAGCCATTGCACAAGCTGCACTGGATGCCGGACTTTCAGGTGTTTATGCCTATCCTGGTACTCCTTCAACTGAAATTACGGAATATATTCAAATGGCCCCAATAACGACCGAACAGAATATACACAACCGTTGGTGCGCCAATGAAAAAACAGC
Organism: Bacteroides ovatus; assembly: GCF_001314995.1. Classification (NCBI taxonomy): domain Bacteria; kingdom Pseudomonadati; phylum Bacteroidota; class Bacteroidia; order Bacteroidales; family Bacteroidaceae; genus Bacteroides; species Bacteroides ovatus. The sequence goes on along the minus strand of NZ_CP012938.1, from coordinate 354,564 downwards.
GATGGAAGCTGCGTTGGGTATGTCATTCGTTGGTAAACGGGCATTAGTTTGTATGAAGCACGTAGGTATGAATGTAGCTGCCGACTGTTTTGTCAACTCTGCCATCACAGGCGTGAAAGGCGGATTGATCGTGATAGCAGCAGACGACCCCAGCATGCACTCTTCGCAGAACGAACAAGACAGCCGTTTCTACGGAGATTTCTCACTGATCCCTATGTACGAACCCAGCAATCAGCAGGAAGCGTATGATATGGTATACAGTGGTTTCGAATTCTCTGAAAAATTGGGCGAACCTATCTTGATGCGTATGGTAACCCGCCTTGCACACTCCCGCTCTGGAGTAGAACGCAAAGCGCAAAAACCACAGAATGGCATCTCTTTCAGCGAAGATCCTCGTCAGTTCATCTTGTTACCAGGAAATGCCCGTAAACGCTACAAAGTATTACTTGCCCGCCAAGACGAGTTTATCAAAGCTTCGGAAGAATCACCTTATAATAAATATACAGATGGTCCTAACAAAAAGTTAGGAATTATCGCTTGTGGCATCGGCTACAACTATCTGATGGAAAACTATCCTGAAGGTTGCGAATATCCGGTACTTAAAATCGGCCAGTATCCATTGCCTAAAAAGCAATTACATCAATTGATTGAATCCTGTGACGAAATCCTCGTTCTGGAAGACGGACAACCATTTGTAGAAAAACAATTGAAAGGTTATCTGGGCATCGGCGTTAAAGTAAAAGGACGCTTGGACGGTACCCTGTCACAGGATGGAGAACTAAATCCTGACTCTGTAGCCCGCGCCGTAGGTAAAGAAAATAAATCAGAATTCGGTATTCCTTCTGTCGTAGAAATGCGCCCGCCCGCACTTTGCGAAGGTTGCGGACACCGCGATATGTATATCACATTGACCGAAGTTCTGAAAGAAGAATACCCATCTCATAAAGTATTCAGCGACATCGGCTGTTACACGCTAGGCGCGAATGCTCCTTTCAATGCAATCAACTCATGCGTAGACATGGGCGCCTCCATCACGATGGCGAAAGGTGCGGCTGACGGAGGTCTTTTCCCGGCTGTAGCTGTAATCGGAGACTCCACATTCACCCATTCCGGAATGACCGGACTATTAGATTGTGTGAACGAGAATGCCAGTGTAACCATCGTCATCTCCGACAATGAAACTACCGCCATGACAGGCGGACAGGACTCTGCCGGAACCGGACGTATCGAAGCGATCTGTGCAGGTATCGGAGTAGATCCGGCTCATATCCGCGTCGTTACTCCGTTGAAGAAAAACTATGAGGAGATGAAGCAAATCATTCGCGAAGAGATCGAATATCGTGGTGTATCTGTCATTATTCCACGCAGAGAGTGTATCCAGACATTAGCACGCAAAAAAAGAAGTAAGTAAGCCATGAAGAAAGACATTATATTATCAGGAGTCGGTGGACAGGGAATTCTGTCTATTGCTACAGTGATCGGCAAAGCTGCCTTGAAAGAAGGATTATATATGAAACAAGCAGAAGTGCACGGAATGAGCCAACGCGGAGGAGATGTTCAATCCAACCTCCGTATCAGCGACCAGCCGATTGCTTCAGACTTGATCCCATCAGGTAAATGCGACCTTATCATTTCATTGGAACCCATGGAAGGATTGCGCTACCTCCCCTATCTTAGCCCTAACGGTTGGTTAGTGACTAACGAAACTCCGTTTGTCAATATCCCCAATTATCCGGAAGCAGACAAAGTAATGGCAGAAATCAATAAGCTGCCTCACAAAATTGTGTTGAACGTAGACAAAGTAGCCAAAGAAGTAGGCTCCGCCCGCGTTGCCAACATAGTCTTACTGGGAGCAACCATTCCATTCCTTGACATCGACTACGAAAAAGTACAAGACAGCATCCGTGAAATCTTCCTGCGCAAGGGAGAAGCAATTGTAGAAATGAATCTTAAAGCATTGGCCGCCGGCAAGGAAATTGCAGAAAAGCTAATGTAATAACAGACATTATCATGAATACACAATATTGGGAAGAAGAACTAGAAACCATGAGCCGGGAGAAGTTGCAGGAATTACAACTTCGACGGCTTAAGAAAACAATCAATATAGCTGCAAACTCCCCATATTACAAAGAAGTTTTCAGCAAACATGGCATCACTGCAGATAGCATACAATCATTAGACGATATCCGCAAATTGCCCTTTACTACCAAAGCCGATATGCGTGCCCACTATCCTTTCGGGCTGGTAGCAGGTGATATGAGCAATGATGGTGTACGTATTCACTCTTCTAGTGGTACTACCGGAAACCCGACAGTTATTGTTCATTCACAGCACGATCTCGACTCCTGGGCCAACCTGGTAGCCCGTTGCCTGTACGCAGTAGGAATACGCAAGACCGACGTCTTCCAAAACAGCTCCGGATACGGTATGTTTACAGGAGGGTTAGGCTTCCAATACGGTGCAGAACGCCTGGGCTGTCTGACAGTCCCTGCCGCAGCCGGAAACAGTAAACGACAGATTAAATTCATCAACGACTTCAAGACTACCGCTTTACATGCTATCCCCAGCTATGCCATCCGCCTTGCCGAAGTCTTTCAGGAAGAAGGCCTTGATCCCAAAGGAACCACACTGAAAACGCTGGTTATCGGTGCTGAACCTCACACCGACGAACAACGCCGGAAAATAGAAAAGATGCTGGGCGTAAAAGCATACAACAGCTTCGGTATGACAGAAATGAACGGTCCCGGTGTTGCTTTCGAATGTCAGGAACAAAACGGAATGCACTTCTGGGAAGACTGTTATCTGGTAGAAATTATCGATCCGGAAACAGGAGAACCCGTTCAGGAAGGAGAAATCGGAGAATTAGTACTTACGACTCTCGACCGGGAGATGATGCCGTTAATCCGCTATCGCACCCGTGACTTAACCCGTATTCTTCCGGGAAAATGCCCCTGCGGCCGCACGCACATCCGTATTGATCGTATCAAGGGACGCAGTGATGATATGTTCATTATCAAGGGAGTAAATATCTTCCCGATGCAAGTAGAAAAGATACTCGTACAATTTCCCGAATTAGGCAGCAATTACCTGATTACACTGGAAACAGTCAACAACCAAGACGAGATGATCGTCGAAGTAGAATTAAGCGACCTTTCCACTGACAATTATATTGAACTGGAGAAGATCCGCAAGGATATAACCCGCCAATTAAAGGATGAAATATTGGTGACTCCCAAAGTTAAACTGGTAAAAAAAGGCTCTCTCCCGCAAAGCGAAGGAAAAGCCGTCCGAGTAAAAGACTTAAGAGACAACAAGTAACAATTCAAATTTCCATGTGCTAATATACCGACCGCTGTTCACCATGCGGAATGGAATATTAGCACATTATTTAATTAATATCATACAGCATGCAATTACTTAAAAAAAGAATTCTGCAAGACGGAAAGTGCTACGAAGGAGGTATCCTGAAAGTAGACGGTTTTATTAATCATCAAATGGACCCTGTCCTGATGAAATCAATCGGAGTTGAGTTTGTCCGCCGTTTTGCAGCCACAAACGTAAATAAGATTATGACAATCGAAGCCAGCGGCATCGCCCCTGCTATCATGACAGGCTACCTGATGGATTTACCAGTTGTATTTGCAAAGAAGAAGTCTCCTAAAACCATCCAGAATGCACTAAGCACCACTGTGCACTCATTCACTAAAGATCGTGATTATGAAGTCGTTATCAGTGCCGATTTCCTCACTCCAAATGACAATGTTCTTTTCGTGGATGACTTCCTCGCGTATGGCAATGCCGCATTAGGCATTATCGACCTCATCAAGCAATCCGGAGCAAACTTGGTAGGAATGGGATTCATTATTGAAAAAGCCTTTCAAAATGGGCGTAAAAAACTTGAGGAGCAAAGCGTCAGAGTAGAAAGCCTGGCTATCATTGAAGACTTATCCAATTGCTGCATTAAAATCAAAGACGAGTAGATTAATTGGCGAGTAGATTAATTAGGATTGAAATACTGCCCTTTATCTTTCGTTCTTTTCCCATATTGCACCGCATGTTGCGGACAAACATGATAACATGCCAGGCATGAGGTGCAATCCATCCCCCAAACAGGCTTTCTGCCCATCATCATAATATTCCCTACCGGACAACTCTTCTCACAACGCTTACATCCAATACAAGCATCCGTAGTATAAAAATTCCCGGGAGACATCTGAAAGCGATTAAATAAAGGATTGATAATCCTCGTCTTAATAAAAGGAATACTCCCTTCATGACAAAGAAACAACTCCTCTCTCCTACTTATTGAAGCATTTATTTGATTGAGAGTCGGAATAGCATCTGCCAGTTTTTTCTCCTCCAATTCTTTCTTATCTACGTCAAAACCGGGAAGCAATACATAATTATTGGGCATAGTCACAGAAAAGCCTGCATGACACTTCCAGCCTTTATGACTCAAAGCCTTCTCCAGCACCTGCTGCGTAAGCCCGGTATCATCCCCACAGGAACAAACAAAAAACAAATATTGTCTTTTATACCCCTTTAAAGAGAGTTGCCGAATAAAATTAAGTACAATTTCAGGAGGTCCCCACGAATAGATAGGAAATACAAAGCCGATCTTTTCATCTGCCTGCAAACTAAACTCCAATGCTCCATTCTTTAGCGCATCAGGAATAAAAACCAACTCTTCTTTTTGCTCTTTGGAAAGCTGATTTGCAATCCACTTAGAATTACCTGTACCGGAGAAATAAAATATCATAGAAAAGTATATAAAAAAAGCCGCATCGACGATGTGATGAAACTCTGATAGAACAAGATTTGAGCGCTCGCCCTCTTTGTAATCCACCGGCTTAAAGCTGTCCCGAAGGATGTGGCCCGCCATTGAAGAACGAAGCTTTCTCGGTGCATCAGATTAATTTGAAGAGTTTCCCGATCCAGTCGATACGGCTAATATTTTTGTATCACAAATGTAATAAGAATCTATGAGACTAACAAGAAAAAAAAAGGAATTTGTTTACCTACTAACATTTTTTTCACTCCCTTTTATCCACCTAACAAAAGAAAAGTGTCAGTTACTAGCTTAGTAACTGACACTTTGTAACTCGTAAACTATTGATGCTTAAGCAGCTTTAGCTTTAGCAACTACAGCTTTGAAAGCTTCCGGGTGATTCATAGCTAAATCAGCCAAAACCTTACGGTTTATTTCAATACCGGCTTTGTGCAGACCGCCCATCAATTTAGAATAAGACATTCCTTCAAGACGTGCAGCAGCGTTGATACGTTGTATCCAAAGAGCGCGGAAGTTTCTTTTCTTATTTCTACGGTCACGGAACGCGTAAGTCAAACCCTTTTCCCAAGTGTTTTTAGCTACGGTCCATACATTTTTTCTTGCACCAAAGTAACCTCTGGTCAATTTCAAAATTTTCTTTCTTCTTGCTTTTGAAGCAACATGATTTACTGATCTTGGCATAGTTTTACTTTTTTTGAATGTTAGCGCCGCTACTTCACGCAGCGAACTTCAGGCTAATGCATTCGGTTAATACTTTAATAATACTTTTACGCTTTTGATTACTTCATTGCTAAGAGTTCCTTAACCTGGCTTACATTTGTTGTATCAACAGTTGTAGAGTAGCACAGATTTCTTTTTCTCTTCTTGGATTTCTTAGTCAAAATGTGACTGTGAAAAGCGTGCTTTCTTTTGATTTTACCTGTTCCGGTAAGGGTAAACCTTTTTTTAGAACCGGAGTTAGTCTTCATCTTTGGCATCTTACTTGTTTTTAAATTATTAAATATATAATGGCAACGCACTATACCTGCGCGTTACGCATCCTTTCTTATTCTTCGCCCTTTTCCGGCTTCTCTGCTTTTTGTGCAGGAGCAGCAGGTTTCGGTGTTCCAGCTGTTGCCGGCTTTTTAGAAGCTTCTTTCTTTTTCGGAGAAAGCTGAATAGTCATGCGCTTACCTTCCAGTATCGGCATTTGATCTACTTTAGCGTAGTCTTCCAGGTCATTTGCAAAACGAAGCAAAAGCACTTCACCTTGCTCCTTGAAAAGGATGGAACGACCTTTAAAGAATACATAAGCCTTCACCTTATCGCCATCTTCCAAAAATCCTTTAGCATGCTTCAACTTAAAGTTGTAATCATGGTCGTCTGTCTGGGGTCCGAAACGGATTTCCTTCACATTAACCTTAACCTGCTTCGCTTTCTGTTCCTTCTGGCGTTTCTTTAATTGATAAAGAAATTTAGAATAATCAATAATACGACAAACAGGGGGTTGAGCATTAGGAGAAATTTCCACTAAATCCAATTCTCTCTCTTCAGCCATTTTCAGAGCCTGAAAGATTGGATATACTTTCGGTTCAATATCATCGCTTACTATGCGAACTTCCTTGGCACGAATCTGTTCATTGATTCTGTATTGCCCTTTTAGAGTGTCATTCTTCATTAAAAACGTTTACTTCCTAGTTTGATCTTTTTATTGTTATACTAAATATTTTATTCTGAAACGGCTGCAAAGTTACCATTTATTTATCATATTCTGAACTTCTTCGTTCAAAATTTTAGCAAATTCTTCAAATTTCATGGTTCCTTTGTCACCTTCGCCTTGTCTACGAACAGAAACTTCTCCATTTTCTGCTTCTTTTTCGCCGACAATCAGCATATAAGGAATGCGTTTCATCTCATTATCACGAATCTTACGGCCGATCTTCTCGTTACGATCATCTACAATCGCACGGATTTCGTGTATCTTCAGATACATCTTCACCTGCTCTGCATATTCATTGAACTTCTCACTGATTGGCAGAATAACTACCTGTTCCGGTGTCAGCCACAATGGGAATTTACCGGCAGTATGTTCAATCAGTACGGCAACAAAACGTTCCATTGATCCGAACGGAGCACGGTGAATCATTACCGGGCGATGCTTCTGATTGTCAGAACCCATATATTCAAGTTCAAAACGTTCCGGCAAGTTGTAGTCAACCTGAATCGTACCCAGCTGCCAACGACGACCGATAGCGTCTTTCACCATAAAGTCAAGTTTAGGACCATAGAAAGCTGCTTCTCCATACTCAATCTTAGCAGGCAATCCTTTTTCCGCACAAGCCTCGATAATAGCCTGTTCAGCCTTCTCCCAGTTATCATCGCTACCGATGTACTTTTCACGGTTCACTTTATCACGCAAGGATATCTGTGCTTCAAAATTCTGGAAATCCATAGAACGGAACACGATAGATATGATATCCATCACACGAAGGAATTCATCTTTCACTTGTTCCGGACGGCAGAAGATATGCGCATCATCCTGTGTAAAGCTACGTACACGAGTTAAACCATGTAACTCACCACTTTGTTCATAACGACAAACCGTACCAAATTCTGCAATACGCAATGGAAGGTCCTTATATGAACGTGGGAAGTTCTTGTAAATCTCACAGTGGTGAGGGCAGTTCATTGGTTTCAAGAAATACTCTTCACCCTCTTCCGGAGTATGAATAGGCTGGAATGCATCCTTACCATATTTTGCATAGTGACCTGAAGTCACATACAGCAATTTATTACCAATTGGCGGAGTGATTACTTCCTGATAATCGTAACGTGTCTGAATACGACGCAAGAACTCTTGCAGACGCAGACGCAATGCAGTACCTTTCGGCAACCACATAGGAAGTCCCTTACCTACAGTTTCGGAGAACATAAACAACTGCATCTCCTTACCGATCTTACGGTGATCACGCTTCTTCGCTTCTTCCAGCAATACCAGATATTCATCCAGCATTTTTTTCTTCGGGAACGTGATACCATAAATACGGGTCAGCATCTTACGATCTTCATGACCGCGCCAGTAAGCACCAGCCACTGAGGTCAACTTGATAGCCTTGATCGGAGCAGTCGTCATCAAGTGAGGACCACGACAAAGGTCAGTAAACGCACCCTGCGTATAAGTCGTAATGTGTCCGTCTTCCAGTTCAGAAATCAATTCACATTTATATGTTTCGCCACGATCACCAAACATTTTCAGAGCATCCGTTTTTGCGATGCTTTTTCTGACTACGTCTTCTTTCTTAGCAGCCAGTTCCAACATTTTAGCCTCAATGGCAGGAAGGTCGCTTTCTTTAATTACCGCTTCACCCGGATCCACATCATAGTAGAATCCGTTTTCAATAGCCGGTCCGATACCAAACTGGATACCCGGATAAAGTTCCTGCAAAGCTTCCGCCAACAAGTGTGCACTTGTATGCCAGAATGCATGCTTACCTTCTTCATCATCCCATTTATAAAGAACAAAATTAGCATCTTCATTAATAGGACGTCCTAAATCATAAGTCTCGCCGTTCACGCCACATGCCAGCACTTCCTGTGCCAGACGCGAGCTGATACTTTCAGCAATCTGTAAACCGTTCACTCCTTCGTTATACTCACGAACGGAGCCATCGGGAAATGTTATCTTTATCATAATATGATGATGTTATATTTTCACAATTTGAACGCAAAAGTAACTAAATCTTTTGAGTTTTCTATTTTTTATCAAAAAAATGTTATTCCGATTGATCTGTAAAACGTTTGATAACATTATAAGCAGAAACAATCCCCAACTCACCGGCTTTACTCAAATCTGAAATACCCAGCTTATTATTTCCTAAGAAAATATGAGTCAGTCCACGGTTGAAATAAGCATCCGCAAAATCAGGATTTAGCTCGATCGCCTTATCGTAGTCGATAATTGCGGCACGGTAATCTTTCAACATGGCAGAAACATTAGCACGATTATAATATGCGTATACAAAGTCCGGAGCCAGATTAATCACCTTATCCAAGTCTTTTCTGACCACTTCATAATCTACTGCGGTAATCTCTTTACGCTTATTATCACCCGGAACAACATCTGTTTCGACAGCTTGTTCAGCCTTCTGATACTCCAACTGTTTACAACGGATCAGCGCACGCATAAAATATGCCGGGAAGAAATCACCATCCAGCAAGATCGTCTGGGTCAAATCGGAAACCGCACTCGAGAAGTCCTGCACCAGATAAAAATCAATCGCACGGGCAAAACGTTTCGAAGCATTCTTGTCATCTTCCACAATCGCCGATGTGTGCGTATCAATCAAGGCAAAATGCACCTTCACCTGTTCTTCCGTCAGCGGAGCTTCCATATTTGTGATACGAAGACGTTTCGGAAGTATACCCGTACGGTTCAAGTCTTCAATATATTTGTGGAAGTTCACCGAACGTTTCACGTCACTCATCTTCTCATAATAAGTCAAAGCGAACATCGGTTCCAGCGTTATATTTACGTTCTTATCCTGCACACGACCCCGATAATCACTTGTATAGCGTTGTTCGGCTTCAGAATCATCCGCAATCACTATCTTACGATAGTTATTCATATTCTTATCGGATTTCTTACGGGTCTTCTCTCCGCCTTCCTCATCATTTTCCTTATCCTTGTTCTGTGCTACATCCTTATTCGTCACACCGTTCTGCTTGTCGATCTGCGCCTTCATGACTTTAAATTCATCCTGCTCCGCACCCTTCTTATCTCCAATCTTTCTGCGAGCTTCCGAACGTTGATAATATCCAGCCAGGAAGTTCGGATACTGATTGATAACAGTTGTGTAATCTTGTATAGCTCCGCGATAATCACCCGTTTGCGCACGAAGCAAACCACGGTTAAAGACAGCCATCATATTATCCGGCTCCATCTTGATAACAAAGTCGAAGTCTTCGATAGCCCGGTTATCATCTCCTACCTGTGCACGTAACAATCCGCGATTATAATGACCGATAAAGTTATTCGGGTCAATATCCAATGCCAGATCATAATCGCTCATGGCACCTCTTAAATTATTCTGATGAAAACGTGCCAATGCACGGTTTATATAATTTCCTGCATTCTTAGCACTCAACGGAATAGCACGGTTGAAATCCGCTTCCGCTTCCGCATACTTAGCCTGTTGTAATTTAACAATCGCTCTTGCAGCCCAAGCATCCGGATCATATTTATCCAGTTCAAGCGCCTTATTGAAGTCATTCAAGGCAGCAATTGTATCTTTCTGTTGCAAAGACACCTCCCCCCTCATCAAATAAGCACGGGTATAACGTGGAGACACCTTCAACAAACTTTCCAAATCCTCTTTCGCAGCATCATAATCCTTCTTCTGGATATGAGATAATGTCAGATTATGCCATAAGGTAATATTCTCCGGATCATAATGCAACGCTTTCTTATAATCCTCAATCGCTCCATCAAATTTATTCTGACGAATCCTTGCCAAACCACGAATCTGATAAGCACCCACCACAAATGGATTACGCTGGATAGCTGCATCACAGTCTGCTTCAGCACCCTGAAAATCCTCCAGATTCAGTTTGGCCAATGCCCTGAAGAAATAAGGTTCATACAGATAAGGCTTAGCGTTAATAACCTGGTTAAAATACTGAATAGAAAGTACATAGTCCTCAAAATAAAGAGCGTTTCGGGCAATAGTCATCACCCGATCCGTATTTATTTGAGCACACACCAGCGTTGGGAACAGTAATAAAACTGTTAAGATTCTTTTTACCATTGATATTTTATGCTTGTAAACGAAGCAAAAATAATGCTTTTCGCTTACTTAACAGGGATATAAACGTTTTTTATCTTTATTTCACCTGTTTCATCTTATATGAACTGCGTGCTTTTCCCTTCAACATCGTATTCAGCTTTCCTTTAATCATCTGCTTACGAAGCGGTGAGATATGGTCAATGAACATCTTACCATCCAAATGATCGAACTCATGTTGCATCACCCGAGCCAGATAACCTTCCACCTCTTCTTCATGCTCCACAAAATTCTCGTCCATATATTTCACGCGAATTTTATCACCCCTTTTCACTGTTTCGTGAATACCGGGAAGGCTTAAGCATCCCTCTTCCATACTCACTTCTTCACCCCCTACTTCCAGAATGTGGGGATTGATATAAGCCTTATTAAAGTCTTTAAATTCAGGATATTCCTCCGAAAGCGGATCCAATGTAATCGTAACCACGCGAATAGGCAAACCGATCTGTGGAGCAGCCAATCCTACGCCGTCCGCATGTACCATTGTTTCGAACATGTTCTCAATCAACTCTTTCAGATTCGGATAATCCGGTGTTATGTCCTCTGCAACCTTTCTCAATACAGGTTGACCATATACATAAATAGGTAAAATCATACTTTTATACTCTACTAAAAAATTAAGTTATTCTATGTCCTATACTAAAAACGTTTACTCTCCAAATATGTTTGCAAAATAATAGTAGCACTTATTTCGTCCACCAATGCCTTGTTTTGGCGGTCTTTTTTCTTCAACCCTGCCTCCAGCATAGTACGGTGTGCAAGAACAGAAGTGAAACGTTCATCCACATATTCGACCGGAAGATCCGGATAGCGCTTTTTCAGCGAACGAACAAAAGGCTCTATATTCTTCATATTCTCCGAAAGCTCATTATTCATTTGCTTGGGCAATCCAATAATAATCCGTTCCACCGGTTCCTTAGCTATATATTCACCGATAAAGTTCAGAAGTTCATGCGTAGGCACCGTCGTCAATCCATTTGCAATCAGCTGCATTGTATCGCTCACAGCTATCCCAGTACGCTTTCTACCATAATCTATTGCTACTATTCTGCTCATGGGGTACAAAAATACAAAAAAAGACGCTTCCCGTGAAAGGAAACGTCTCTTTTATTCTATTATTTCAAATGTATATTATTCTTCAACAATAGCTACACGGCTTAACTTAGCATCATCATAGAACATGTTGCCTACACCACCCTTGTAATCAACCTTCAATTGAGAAGCAGGAACACCGAATTCATTAACCATCAGGTCACGAACAGCTTCAGCTCTCTTCTTACTCAACTTCATGTTGTATTCAGCAGAACCAGTACCCTTATCAGCATATCCTGTTATAGTAAATACTTTATCAGTTGCTTTGATGCCCTTAGCCATAGCTTCGATATTCATGTATTCTCTCTTGCTGATGTTACTCTTTCCAATATTGAATACAACAACCAGACGTGGAACGAATCCAGCTTCTTTCTTAACGATCACTTCAGGTTTCTTGTTACGAGCTTCAACCAAGTCACGTTTCAAAGATTCGTTTTCACCCTTCAAAGCGTTCACTCTGTCTCTCATGTCGTTCAACTGGCTTTCCGGAACCATTGGTACAGTAGGAACAGCATCCCAACCACGTTTCTTAAACTTGTAAGTAACACCTACAGTCAAACCAGCCAATCCTTCAGGACCTGAATTACCGAATGAGCCTTTCATCAAAAGTCCACGCAATTCAACGTTAAGATCCAAAGCAGAAGACAGACGGAAACGGTTGATTAAACCGGCATTGATACCCAGTTCGTCATAACCTGCGCCTTTTCCTGAATGTACGAATCCAGCTCCTACATAAGGAATGAATGAATACAGACGATCTTCTCTATAACCACAAATCATATTGGAAAGATTCAGCATTACATCTCCATGGAAGTTCATCACATTCCACTTTTCTTTGTAGTAGCCATTAGAATACTGTCCTCCGTCTACAAGCGGACCATTAGCATTAGGAGTAGCACCTTTAGCCTGAAGACCGTTGTAAGCTACACGTAATCCGATACCTGGAGTAAACCATTTACCTACAGCAATGTCAAGTGCCGGAGCAAGACGTTTTCCGAAGTCAGCTTTACCATCATTGTCGCCAAAATACATTTGCGCACCAACGCCACCACTAATAAACCAATTAGCACCAAAGCGGTTAGTTTCCACTCTATAACTCTTTGCTGCATTTTCTTTTTCTTGTGCAGGCAGACATACAGAGACTGCTGCCAATAAAATAAACAATAAACCCTTTTTCATCTCAATTTATTTTAGTAAATAATATATTTCAATTGTCTTACAGGCTAAATACACAACCCAAATGTTCCACACCTGATTAAGAGACAATAAACGTCATCCTTTCTTCTAAAATTAGTGCAAATATAGATATTTAATATAACACAAACAAAAAAACACGTAAATTTTCATTCATTCATAGAATTTTATAGAGCGATAAAAGTGTAATATAACTTCAGAAGGCATCTGAAGGGGGTTGTTGTGGAAGAATTAAAACAAAAAAAATAGCCAGTGATGAAATTAGATCACTGACTATTTCTATTCTTTGTCTATATGCTTTGTTAATATACCAGTTTTACATTGTCAATCCACAGAGTATTTCCCGGAGAACCGATATAGGCTCCTCCATGACTGGACGTGAACTGAAGACACATATGAGTCGGAACATCATTTTCATTTCCCCAGGCCACTTCATGAATAGGCACGCTTTCACCCTTACTGTTCACCGTATAACTTTCAGTCGCCTGCAAACGCATCATGTGCGACTTATATTCCGGACGATTCGTGATGTCACCGTACATAATCTCATAGGTCGCATTATTTTTCCAGTCCGTAGAATGATAGTAATAAGTCACCATAGTCCCTATCCGTTTTGCATACACATTTCCATTGGCATCTTCCCAACGTTTTTGCAGAAGCAGAATAGCTGCCGGATAATCTTTTCCGGGAACATCCGTAATCTTACTGAAACCGGTAGCGCGAATACGATTCTCCCGGTCGGACATCTTCACTTTATAGTCAAACTGAAGAGCCACCGGCTTTTTGGTAAACGGAATACCGGTCTGCAACATTTTCTGTGGATTTTTAGTACCCTTAATCGGTTCATGCACCGAACCGGTAAAGACAGAGCCAGCCGCCAACACCGTAATATTAACCAGTCCCAACACTTTCACACTCTCCATGCGCGTATCCAAACGGGCGCAATATCCATCTCCCCGCTTCTCCGGGAATACCGAAGTATTAGTTTTCGTAATACCGGCAACTTTCGCCATCACATTTGAAGTAGCCCAAGGCGATCCGCCCATATTCTTATAAACCTGATCCCCCTTAATTACCGTTGTCGGCCCTATCGCATATACATTCTTTGTATTCCCACCGATAATACTCGACTCCTTTATCTGACGGTCCACCCATTGATCCATGTCCCCAAAAGGAAGCATTTCAACTTTATGTTGCGCCATCAAAGACAAGGAAGAAATAAATGCAACGAAACCTGTCATCAACAGGCGATGAACGTTTTTCTGAATCATCAATACTTTTCCTTTCTTTTTCTTCTTATAAATTATAATCCCATTGTTTCAAAGCAAAATCCCAATTCTCTTCTACCAAACGAATCGTACGGTCATCATATTTATACTTATTCTTCTTATATCCCTTCTTTCCGCCCACATATTTTTCTATATCACTACGTGCTTCGGCAAATCCGGGGATAGAAAGAGACTGATAAATATTCTCCGTCATTCCCATCGCATCCGCTTCAAAATCTTCAAATTTCACTTCCATCAAGTTCCCTTCCGGAATAAATTTCTTATCCGATTCATACTTATGATAAAGTTTTGCATAAATAGAAATGATATTTTCCTCTAATTGTTCATTGCTGACATCCTGTAATTTCAACGGCTGAATCGTATTGGTAAAGAAACTGCGTGTAGATTCAAACACGGTATACGGGTTACGCATCAGGTAGATAAACTTAGCATTAGGGAACATCTTCACCAGTTCCTTCACCCTTCCGGTATGCGGAGGATTCTTGCTAAGGAATTGAGTTCCCTGGGTATTCCACAAAGAAATCTTAATCAACTTCGTGAATACCTCTTCAAACACCTTCAATTCGGCATCCGTTATATCATCAAACAAAAGATACTTATCGGCATACTCCTGCTGATATTTCGGCAAGAACCAGAAATTATAATATGTATAAGGCATCATGTTCGACAAAGCAAACTCCTCTTCCTGGGGAAGATCCACTGCCAGTTCCATATTATCCGTCGGACGCTTATCCGGCATCAGCCAACTCATATTCTTTTTGAAGAAAGGCTGTCCCCACATCATCAGATGAGGAAATACAGTCTGATAAGTAGTGTTATACCCAAAATGCTTGTCACAAGAGAACACATTATGTACAAATGTAGTTCCACTTCGCCAGTGTCCCAAAATGAACACCGGATCATGCTCCAACGGCTGATTAGCCAGCAACTTCTCGTAACGCCTGTCTTGTAATGACGCCAGTGGAGAAAGCAATCGGCACACAGCCTTCGTCAATCGGTATTTACCTTTGTAGGCTGCATCAATTTCACGCCCGGCGGTGATAGCCTTGAATGTCTTCCAGTCGGCACCTACCAATGTATTAATCGGAAGTTTATTAAATTCGAGTAATCCCACTTTATTAATTCGAAATTAAAAATTAAAAATTAAAGACGACAGGATACTGTCATTTTCAGTTTTCAATTTATTATTAAACAATCTATTTTATTAGTCGCACTGCAAGACCCTGACGTTCCAGTTCCTTCACAACTTTCTCTACCGCTTCATAATGTTCCGGAGCAATTCCCAGTTTTGCCATATCCAATACCGGAATATCCTCCGTGTCACTCATATCTTTCATTTCCACGCGGTCAATAATCATACCTACTGCCGAAGTATTATTAGTGATCGGGTCAATCAGTATAAATGAGCCACAAGATTTATTCTTCTTATAAGGATCAAAGAACAATTCCTTAGCCGTAGTCAGCACCACACGGGCAATCTGATTCAACTGCAAAGGCAACGTTTCTTTAGTCAGCTGACCATTCTCCAGAGACAGATGCTCCATCGTATTCACGTCCACCTTATACTTTATCGTATCAATACGCGTACGGCTCAAATTGGTAGTCTGCTTAATAAAGAAGGACTTATTTACATCCATCGGTTCTTCATCCATCCAGACCATCATCGCATCAAAGTTACGATCCACCGTCGGCAGATTGTCAGGATGCACCAACATTTCGCCGCGCGACACGTCAATCTCATCCTCCAATGTCAAGGTCACAGACTGCGGTGGGAAAGCGTAATCCAATTCCCCGTCATAAGTCACGATGCTCTTCACCTTAGATGTTTTTCCAGAAGGAAGTGCCATCACCGTATCGCCCTTGCGAACAATACCTGATGCAACTTTACCACAGAATCCCCTGAAATCCAGATTCGGACGAAGCACATACTGAACCGGGAAACGGAAATCCGTAAAATTATGGTCATTGTCAATATGAACCGTTTCAAGAAAATCGAGCAAAGAAATGCCCTTGTACCACGGAGTACGTTCAGACTTATCCACTACATTATCCCCATCCAATGCAGAAAGCGGAATACAGTTGACGTCAGGAATACCTAATGGAGCAACAAACTTCTTATAGTCAGCCACAATCTCGTTAAAACGCTCTTCCGAGAAATCCACCAGGTCCATCTTATTGACAGCCAATACCACATGTTTGATTCCCAACAAAGACACCAGGAAAGTGTGGCGACGAGTCTGGGTAATCACTCCGGTACGGGCATCCACCAGGATAATAGCCAAGTTAGCCGTAGATCCTCCGGTAATCATATTACGGGTATACTGTTCGTGTCCCGGAGTATCCGCGATGATAAACTTACGGCCATTAGTAGAAAAATAACGATAAGCCACGTCAATCGTAATACCCTGTTCACGTTCAGCCTTCAAACCATCCAGTAATAACGCATAATCAATATGCTCGCCTGCATTTCCTACACGCTTACTATCACGTTCCAGTGCATCCAGTTGATCCTCATACAATTTCTTACTGTCAAACAACAAGCGTCCGATCAACGTAGATTTTCCATCATCTACCGAACCCGCAGTCAACAATCTCAACAAGTCTTTCTGTTCATCCTTGTCCAGAAAAGCTTTTATATCTAATTTATTATCTGCCATTACTAGTTACAATTAAAAGTATCCTTCACGTTTCTTTTGTTCCATACTACCCTCCTGGTCAAAGTCAATCACACGGGTAGTACGTTCACTTTTCGTCGTAGTCATCATTTCCTCCACAATCTCTTCAATCGTAGCAGCTCCACTTTCCACCGCCCCAGTCAGAGGCCAGCAGCCCAACGTACGAAAACGAACCATCTTCATTTCAATCTGGTCACGGTATTTTTCAGGCAAACGGTCATCATCCGCCATAATAATATTGCCATCTAAATTAATCACCGGACGCTCCTTAGCATAATACAGCGGAACGATCGGAATATTCTCCAAGCGAATATACTGCCAAATATCCAATTCAGTCCAGTTGCTAATCGGAAATACGCGGATACTTTCCCCTTTATGTACGCGGGCATTATAAATATCCCACAATTCAGGACGCTGATTCTTCGGGTCCCATTGGTGAAACTTATCCCGGAAAGAGAAAATACGTTCCTTCGCACGTGACTTCTCCTCGTCACGACGAGCACCACCAAATGCAGCATCAAACTTATACTTATCCAACGCATGAAGCAAAGCCTGCGTCTTCATCAAGTCCGTATGCACCTTACTTCCATGCGTAAAAGGTCCTACCCCTGCATGAAAAGCCTCCATATTACTTTCAACGATCAGATTCCATCCGTACTTCTTCGCATATTCATCACGAAACTGAATCATCTCCTTGAACTTCCATTTCGAATCGATATGCATCAACGGGAATGGCACTTTACCCGGATAAAACGCTTTTTCAGCCAAGCGTACCATTACCGAAGAATCCTTTCCGATACTGTAAAGCATCACCGGATTCTCAAATTCCGCCGCCACCTCGCGGATGATATGAATAGACTCGGCTTCGAGCTCCTTCAAGTGGCTTAATTTATATTCTTCCATATTTATTTCATTTTATACACTTCACTTTTGGCAAAACAAGCTCCAACAAACGGTTCACCGACTCCTCCAAAGTCAATTTGGAAGTATCCAGTGACAAAGCCGGGTGTTCGGGAACCTCGAAAGGTGCGGAAATTCCTGTAAAATTCTGAATTTCCCCTTTCCGTGCCTTCGCATACAATCCTTTCACATCACGTTTCTCACATTCCTCCAACGGAGTACTAACGAAAACCTCCAGGAAATCATCCTTACCAATAATGTTTGCAGCCATTTCGCGAATATCATTATTAGGGCTGATAAATGCAGCAATCGTAATGATACCACTATCCAAGAACAGCTTAGACACTTCCGCTATGCGACGGATATTTTCCACCCGGTCCGTTTCAGAGAATCCCAGGTTATTATTAATTCCACTACGGATATTATCCCCATCCAGGATACGACAAAGCAATCCACGCTTATGAAGCTCACGTTCTAATGCGATGGCAATCGTGCTCTTTCCGGAACCACTCAATCCGGTAAACCAGATCATCACACTGTGTTGCCCCAAAAGCTCTTCTTTGTCCTGCCGCGTCATCATGCGGTCAAATATCGGATATATATGGTTCTTTTCTTCCATTTACAATTTTATTTAAAAGTTCCAGATCAACGGAACCAGAATAATAGAGATTAAGAAAGTGATAATATTAAGCGGCAACCCGATACGTACAAAATCCGTAAACTTATAGTTACCGATACCTTGCACAATCAAATTTGTCTGATAACCAATCGGTGTCGAGAAGCTGGCAGATGCAGCCATACAGATTACCACAAAGAAAGGCGTAGGGCTCACTCCTAATTGGGCAGAGATTGACAGTGCCAAAGGAAACGCCAAAGCCGCTGCCGCATTATTAGTAATCAATTCCGTAAACAAGTTCGTGATAATAAATACCATTGCAAGCAACACATGTGGGCCGTAATCATCACTCAATCCGATAATAAACTTCGCAACGCTATCCGCCACGCCGGAGTTCACCATCGCCTTACTGATAGCAAAGGCACAGGCAATCGTAATCAGAATATCCCACGAAATATATTTAGTATATTTACGGGCAGGGAACAGATTCGTCCATGCCATAATAATAGTAGTAATAGACACAAAGAAAAACATATCCAACTTGATATCCGGAAACATCTCCTTCGTTACCGGAAGCTCCCCTACCGTTGCACCCACAATCATCAGCACCAGCAACAACAAAGCAAACCAACGCTTCTTCTTCCCGCTAGTATCCGGTTCATTCCCGTTTGTCAACAAGACAAACACAGAAGATTCCCCCCACGTCGGGATAAAAGTATCATCAGCCATCACAACAAGCGTATCCCCTTCATGAAGTACCACATCGTCCAAGTTAGTGACGAAGCGCTGTCCGTTACGTGTCTTGATCTCTTTTACCTCTGCACCATAATGACGTTGGAAATTAAAATCCTTCAGTTTTTTATTGATACCGGGAAAACGGGCACCCAAAACAGCCTCTACCCGATGCAACTTCTCCCCTTCTTCTACTTCTTCATCCGGCACAGCCGTATCCGGACGTGCATCCGGCAAAAGACGTTTGGAGAAAAGAAATATATAAATGATTCCGGCAATAGCTATAAAAATACCCACCTTTCCGAGCTCGAACATAGAAAAGCCTTCAAATCCGGCCTCCAATATCATACCGTGCACCACCAGATTGGTAGAAGTACCGATCAAGGTACAGATACCTCCCAAAATAGTCACATAAGAAAGAGGAATCAAAAACTTCGTAGCCGGGAGATTCACCGACTTAGCCCAATGCTTGATAATCGGGGCAAAAATAACCACAACAGGCGTATTATTCAGAAAGGCAGAAATAAATGCCACCGAAGGTAAGATACGCAACTGTGCCTTAAATACTGTCGTCTTTCCTTGCGGAAGCAACTTCTTAATCACTTGTCCCAATGTGCCCGACTGGCGAATACCCTCACTCACCAGAAACAGCAGAGCAACGGTAATCATCCCTTTATTACTAAACCCTTCCAGCATCTCCTTAGGAGTCAGAATGCCGGCACACAGAAACAAAACCACTACCGAAAAAAGTATCATGCCCGGACGCATCTTATCTGCTATCAAAGCCGCTACCATTCCTAATAGGGATAATAGTACAAATACAATTTCAAATGTCATATAAACATTATTTAGTGTTCTCTTTTTGGCTCAACGATAAACCACGGATTCAATAAATCCCCCTTATTATATCGTAGAGGTTCTTCCTTTCCAGCCTGATATACTTCCATCCCCGCGGCACGAGCTATCGCATGCCCGGCAGCCGTATCCCACTCCATCGTCGGAGCGAAACGCGGATATACATCAGCCTTACCTTCAGCAACCAGACAGATTTTAATAGAACTTCCGCTCGAAATCAACTCCACACTGCCGTGTTTCTTCTTCAAATCTGCAATATATGATTCTGTTTCAGGCGACAGGTGCGAACGGGAAGCAACCACGATCAGATGATCGTGCACCTCCTTCAAAGGTATCCGTTCCGACTTCCCAATCAGCTGCCCCAATGCCACGCCGTCATCTTCCAAACTGACAATACCGGAACATTTATAAGCCCCCTCACCTTCGATCCCGAAATAAAGTTCTTTTTTAACAGGCACATAAATAACACCGAACACAGGTACAGAGTTCTGCACCAAAGCGATATTTACCGTAAATTCTCCATTGCGCTTAATAAACTCCTTCGTTCCATCCAGCGGATCTACAATCCATAAAGTATCCCATCCTCGACGGATCTCATACCCTAAATGCTTCCCTTCTTCACTAAGAACAGGAAAAGGAGTATCGTTCAGAATAGCCACAATCGCTTCATGCGCTTTTCTGTCTGCTATAGTTAGCGGAGAGTTGTCAGCCTTCCTCTCTATTTCAAAGTCCGATGCCGGATCATTATAAATAGAAAGAATCTTTCCACCTGCTTTTAGAGCCGCGTCGATAGCAGCCATTACATATTTTTGTTCCATTCAATCTCTAAATTAATGCCCTATTCACATTCAGGCAAAACATCCTCCAAATTAAGAGTTGACAAAAGTAAAAACTTTCTTTGCTATAAAAGTTTCCCCACTATCATTTATAACTTCTTTTAGTAGAAAGATAAAAATATCTAAACGAAAAAGCCACTCATTTTCAATAAAAAAGCAGTAACTTCCCAGTTACCGCCTTCTTATTCGGAAAAAAACGTTCGTTCTTTCCAATATATATTACCAAAAAGAAATCAATATACACGATACAGCAACCAAGCACCCTGGAAATCCGAACGGTTCGGGTATTTAGCCTTGAATGCGTCGCGAGCTTCAGCAGCAGCAGCCTTATCAGCAAATGAATTTACGATAACACGATACATTGCCTTGTCAGCATTAAATGCAATAGTAGAGTGATATCCTTGTCCATCCAACCAATCTTTCAGGCCTTCAGCATTCGCTTTCACACCAAAGCTACCTGCTACGATGCTATAATCTTTCAAACCCTCGTTGCCGGAAACCACTGTAACCTTCTCCTGACGAACGCCGGATGTATCTGCCACCTTAGTAGTTGTCACAGGAGCTGCAACCACCGGAGTTACCTCTACCGGAGCTTCCACCTGCGGTTCTGCCAATTCTTGCTGTTTTGCTTTCTCGTAAGCTTTTTTATAGGCACTTTCGCTGGATTTACAAGATGCAAATGCTAGCACCAAGCATACTCCCATTCCTAATACGACTAATTTTTTCATATTCCTATACGCTGTTTTAATTAATAATTCAATATTCTCGTCTATTATATTTAGTTTCGGGCAACAAAATAATAGAAATTTTATCATCCGGCAAAGAAATCCGTCAAAAAAACGTCTATTCCGTCTTCTTCTTATACGAAATAGTGCCTGTTGCCTGATAAGTAGGCATCAAAAGCACCTCCGCAATCTGAATATGTGCAGGAGCTGACGCGGCAAAATAAACCGTTTCCGCAATGTCATCTCCCGTCAACGGACGAATCCCTTTATAAAAATTATCGGCAGCTTCCTTATCCCCCCGATAACGCACCACTGTAAAGTTTGTCTCCACCATTCCCGGTTTGATATTTGTCACTCTCAACGGAGTGTCCACCAAATCGATCCGGAGACCGTCCGAAAGAGCCTTCACGGCAGCTTTCGTTGCGCAATACACGCTTCCACCCGGATAAGCGGCATCCCCCGCAATAGATCCTATGTTAATAATATGTCCGCGTCCACGTTCCACCATACCGGGCACCACCAAACGCGTCATAGCCAGCAATCCCCTTATATTCGTATCGATCATGATATCCCATTCATCCAGGCTACCTTCGAATTCCTTATCCACACCAATCACCAGTCCGGCGTTGTTCACCAACACATCAATCGCCTTCCATTCTTCGGGCAATGATTCCAAAGAGGCGGCAGCCAATTTCCGGTCGCGCACATCAAAAGGCAATGTATAAACCCGGACACCATGCGTCGCTTCCAGTTCAGTTTTCAGTTCTTCCAGTTTCGATACGGTACGGGCATTCAGAATCAGGTTCCATCCCTCCTTCGCAAATTTACGGGCACAACCTTCGCCAATTCCGCTACTGGCACCGGTTATAAAAACAATTTTAGCTTCCATTATGTTTTGATTTACAATATTCGAAAACAAAAGTACGCCTTAACCTTCAAAGGTTAGCTACGAAAGTCAGTTAAATAAGATTAAACCATAAAAGAAAAAAAGAATTATAAAACGTAGCAAAAAAATTCAGTTTTCACGAACAACCTTTTCATAAAAATGTTATATTTGTTGTATCATAATCATTTTAAACATTATACATTATGAAAGGATTGAATGTTTTAGCAGCTTTTCTGGGTGGTGCAGCCGTAGGCGCAGCCCTTGGTATTTTATTTGCTCCTGAAAAAGGAGAAGACACCCGTCACAAAATCGCAGAGATTCTTCGCAAAAAGGGAATCAAGCTGAATCGCAGCGAAATGGAAACTCTCGTTGATGAGATCGCTGCCGAGATGAAGGGAGAAATAGCAGAATAAGTGAGTAACCAAAGACTAAAAACAGAGCGACCATGTTTGCAGACGATAAAAGTATTGAGAATTTTCAGCAGTTGTTTTTCGAGTTCAAGAAATATCTGGAGCTTCAAAAAGAATATACCAAATTAGAATTGACGGAGAAGTTAACCATACTTTTTTCCACGTTAATTATGATATTAGTACTTATTATCCTTGGCATGGTTGCCCTGTTTTATCTGCTTTTTGCTCTTGCTTATATATTGGAGCCTTTAGTGGGCGGTCTGATGTCGAGTTTCGCCATCATAGCAGGCATCAATGTTGTTCTCATCGCCCTGGTTATTATTTTCCGCAAGCAGCTCATCATTTCTCCGATGGTGAACTTCCTCGCTAATTTATTTTTAACTGATTCAAATAAATAAATTATGAATGCGCAGACCCCGCAGAAATTTACATTAGAAGAGATTGCCGAACGTAAAAAGAAGCTTTTAAATGAGATCCATGCTCAAAAAAAAGCCATGACAGCTACTACACGCGAAATATTTGCCCCACTTGCTCCGGCAACCAACAAGGCGGATGCACTCATGCGTTCGTTCAATACCGGTATGGCTGTATTTGATGGCGTAGTGATGGGAATCAAGATTATGCGGAAGATACGGGCGTATTTTAGAAATTTGAGATAAAATAAGGGACTTCACTGTACCCTACTTAAAAGTCAACAAATCCTCCATTTTAGAAATAAACATTACAGTTTTATCAATAAGAGGAAGAATTTCTTCTTCTGTTGCGTCATACATATCATCATAATCACCCGATTGACGCATTTCAAACAACCGAGAAAACAAACGTCCATATTCTTTTTCCAATAATCCCTTGGTTACAAATTGAGCACCAATCAGATGGATAACTCCACTATGAGAACGTGCTGTTATTCCTTTATCCAACAACAGAGCAGAAGCCATATGAAAAGCAGCATAGTAAAGTCTATTTCCAGCTAAACTCCAAAAGCCCAATTTGATGACTTCCTTCGCTTCATTCAAACTTTCGTGAGACTTTTGTCTACGATAATTTACAATTGCTATTTTTTCCTCAGCACTTAACATAAGTCAATCCCCTCCCGTTCCACATTCTTATAAAATGGTGAAAAACTTCTTTCCATCCAGTCTTTAAAAGTATAAAGAATGGGGTGAATTTGTACATCAATATTCCATCCAAGTTCAAAAAAAGGATAAGAAATATAATCATGGTCATCTAATTCGACTTTATCTTTATTCAGTAAAATAAGAATATCCCAATCCGAATCCTCCTTAGCATCTCCACGAGCCTGTGATCCGAATAAAATAACTTTAGCGCCAGATGGTATTGTCTTAGCTATTGTTTCTTTGATCAATCGTAATATCTCTTCTTTTTGCATATTGAATACAATAAATAGTATCTTTACTACAAAGATAGCAAGTAAATCCGAAAATATATAATCAAATCTGATTATTTTTAATCAATAAGCATGCTATTAAAAAACAATATATCAACGATCTTCACAGACAGTTGATATATTTAGAATACATATCAGCATTTTGCCAATACGAGGGGACAGATCAGGAATATACCGCTGTATTTTTCCCAACCTGCAGAATGTAGGGGATTCATGTGTGTAGCATGAAGTTAGGGACCTACATATTTCGTTATTATTATATGCTATTTAGACTTGTATATACCTTCGTAATAGCTCTCATAAGCACCACTGGTGATAGTATCCATCCGTTCTTGATTATCCAGTCACAATAGTCGGCACACTATAAGTATCGTGAAAAGCGCGTACAAAGTGATCACTACCTGCTTTCGAAGCCGAGTAGGGCGACTCTGGTCTCTTTGAAGTTCAAAGAATATTCGTACGAGCAAAAGTAAACGGATCTCTGATACTACGGTCCACGTGACTTTCGGCAGCTAAATGAATGACTCCATCTACATGATATTGCGTGAAAATTTTCAGCATCATCTCAAAGTCACAAATATCTGCTTTTACAAAAGTGTAGTTTGGTTTATTCTCTATATCTTTCAGGTTAGTCAAATTCCCCGCATAAGTCAAATTATCCAAGTTAATAATATGGTAATCGGGATACTTGTTCACAAATAAACGTACCACATGGCTACCAATAAATCCGGCACCACCAGTAATAATAATATTTCTTCGAAAGTCCATATTCGATAATTAAAAATCAGCAATAAATAATGCCATTACTGGTTAAAGCCATGCCTCTCACCCCATTATATAACCATATTTTTCTTTACATATATTCCATAAAAACAACACATTACCCACCAGATATCTACGCCACATCCTTTTAGGTTCTTTTATCAGTCGGTAAAGCCATTCCAACGAATGTTGCTGCCACCATAACGGAGCCCGTTCAGTAGTACCTGCAAAGAAGTCGAACACTGCCCCTATAGTGCCCACATGGCAATGGATATTCAGTTTTTGCCAATTACTATAAATCCATTTTTCCTGCTTGGGAGCAGTCATGCCAATCCACAACAAATCTGGATTTGCCTCATTGATAGCCGCCACAATAGCTGCATTATCTTCCTGTGAAAATTCCGGCTTATAGGGAGGTGAATAAGTCACTACTTCTAGGTTCGGATAGTCTACTGCTGCACGTTGTTTTATCAATGCCAACACTTTCTCCGAACTACCCATAAACATACATCGCCCGCCTTTCTCATTAAGGCGATTCATTTCAAAAACAAAGAGATCCCAACCGGCTATTCGTTCCCGTGGTTGGCTTTGCATCTTTAACCATTTACAAACTTTTACAATACTTGCTCCGTCAGGGATAAGTACATCTCCTTTTATTAGCGCCTCGGCAAAAAGCGAATCCTTCAGTGCAGTGTTGTATGAGTGCGCATTTATGGTATTTATTAGGAGTTTACCCTGCGGCAATGTTTTTAATTCGTCTACGTTCTCTACAATAGGAAGTTCTTTCAACTTGATCATATGAATATCTACTCTAAATATTATACCAATTTCTTAAGAATGTCACACATACGTTCCTCAAAACGTTGCAGCGTGAACTCACATTCAAATTTCATCCTACCTTTGCGCCCCATCTCACGACACAGATCACGATGTTCCATACAATAAGCCACCTTCTCGGCCAAAGCCAATGCATCCTTCATGGGAACAATATATCCTGTCTCACCTTCATCAATAATATCCACTATTCCCCCTTCATGACTAGCAATGCAAGCCACACCATGTTGCATTGCTTCCAGCAAAACCAAAGGGAAACACTCATTGTAAGTAGGAAGTATAAAAAGGTCTGCCTGCATCCAGTACATCTCCTTATCATTACCATACTTCGCACCATGTGCAACCACTACATCCTCTAATCTATGCTTCTGCAAATAGGCGGCAAACTCCTCCTCGCCAATATCACTCCATTTTCCTACGAAATTGCACACAAAATCATATCCTCTATCTTTCAATATATGGCACGCATCTAGTAGCGTCCACACCCCTTTCTCCAACATCATGTTCGAGAGAAAGAAAATATTAAACCTGCTATCCATCCTCATTAGTTTATGTCAGGAATACCATTCGGACAAATCAGTACATTCTGCCTATCCACATATTTCTCCACATCCTTGTAGAGTGCTTCGGATAGTAGTATCACCTTCACCCCTTTAAAAAGCCGTGGATATATCCACCTATTAGGCCAGTGGTCTTGAAATATCCTCACTCCCTGATTATGAAAATGGATCACCACCTTACACCCCATCCCCTTCAACATTTGCACAATAACAAACTCTTTATAGAGTGCAATTCCGTGTGAATTTGGCGTAACATATACCAACAGTATTTTCATCTGTTTCACCATTTTACGTATAGATTTCAGCATTTCCAAAAACGAAATTAGCTTCTTCAGTCCAACTTTACCGATATCCTTAATATCCTTGGCAGTGGCCAGATTGATATAATGGCAGTCGAAAGTCTCATTTATCATTTTACTATCATGAATATATTTCCCCATCATGGCCGCGCCATGTACAGGCGGTGGCATATGAAGAATAAAAAGAATGGACGGTTTCATTATTAATTGAAATTATTTTTGAGTAGATGTGCTATTTCACGACTGAATTTATCTGCACCTGTAGAATTTAAATGGTCTGTGGTATGAAACAATTTCTGATTATCATAGGCAGCTTGATTCAAGAAAGAATAATAAGGTATATTATTTCGCTTGCATAGCGAGTCAGTAATAGCTAATGACTTCGTCTCCACCACATCGGCATACATAGGTGAAGTCACCATGGTAAGCATTATTTGCTTTGTTTTACACACCTCTATAATGTGTACCATTGCCTCCACTTTACGGTTGTCAATCGCAATACTATTTATATATTCCTTTTTCTCCTCTTTCCAAAATCCCTCTAAAGGCTGAAAACCATTCGCATGGAATATCCCACAATCTTTCAAATTCTTCACCATTTTAAAGAATTTCGAGTTATAAGGATAAATATTCGACCAACACTTGTACTTTTCCCAAGGACTCTTCATACTAATTACCTCTTGCCAAGAAGCATGATGTTGATAAGGCAACAATCCTGATAAGCGATCATAATCCCCTTCACCTACTGCCATGTCATAAGGTGTCACCTCTAATATAATCGCCTTCGGTGTATATCTATCCAACATTAGGTCCAACTGCGCCCGTTGATACACAAGAAAACAACCACTGCGTCCTGCATTATAGCAACTCATATCTAAAGAATCCTGCAATATCTCCGGATTGTAATGGTTACGAGCACGTGACGACCCTAATATTACCAAGTTTGCTGTTTGCTCATCCAACGCTTTAGTCGTATAATAAAAATCCTCACCCTTTTGGTTGAAATACATCCATTTCAAACTATACCCTATTCCTCTGTCTGCCACTAGTAACAGAACAAATAGCAAGAGTGCCTTACCTATATATCTTATACCCTGTTTACTTATATCCATTGTTGTTTAGAATTGAAAGTAGATAAACTGTCCACCATCAAAGACTCCTACACTTAGAATTATCATTGATAGAACCACATACGAAGCAAAGCGAATAGTTATCGAGTCATTCTCTAGTAACGGATGCTTTCCATTCTTCTCTTCAAGCATATCACACCCCATCAACACACCTACCCCCATCGTGCCATAGAGTAACACAGAAAGGTCGGGTTTATAAAGAACTCCTGCTGGTAGTACCATCTTGCTAATAGCTAATAATGCATCCTCCAATGTATGTGCTTTGAAAAAAGTCCATGTAACTGTCATTAGTACAAAAGTCAGTAAGATATTAAAAGCCTTTAGCCATATACTATCCTTTCTCAATCCACAACACAAACGCGTCTGTTCTTTGATAGGATTTATTACATTACCTATCACTTGAAAGAGCCCATTCAATCCACCCCAGATCACGAAGGTCCAGTTAGCTCCATGCCACAACCCACTCACTACAAAAGTTATCATTAGATTCATCCTTGTACGCCACTTGCTGCAACGGCTACCCCCCAAAGGAATATAGAGGTAATCCCTAAACCAAGTAGAAAGTGAAATATGCCACCTCCGCCAAAAGTCTTGTACGCTAGTTGCCATATAAGGTCGTGCAAAGTTCACAATCAATCGAAATCCCATAATACGTGCACACCCTAAAGCAATAAAAGAGTATCCAGCAAAGTCACAATAAATCTGAAAAGTGAAAAGCACAGCAGCTACTAATATCGACCCCCCTGTATGATGTGCTATGTTGCCAAACACAGCATCTGTATATAAAGCCAACCTATCCGCTACCACAACCTTCATAAAATAGCCCCACAACATCCAGCGTAATCCAGTAGTAATATCCTCTCTATTAAGATAGTGCTTTACCTTAAACTGCGGCAACAACTCCTTGCCTCTCCCAATAGGGCCAGCTGCAATTTGCGGAAAAAAAGAGATAAACAGTGCATATGTGCAAAAATTCCTCTCTACCATAATCTGCCGCCTGTAAACATCTATCATATATCCACACGCTTGAAAAGTGTAGAAAGAGATACCTACTGGTAATAGCAACTCTAAATGTGGCACTTCCATTCGAATACCCATCAGCGAAAATAGTCCCCAAAGCGAATCATTCAGAAAGTTGAGATATTTAAAAATAAATAATCCTGAAAAGCAAAGCAAAAGTGTACTAGCTAAGACAACCCTTCTTAGTTTATCATTCTCACTCTCACAAAACTTTTGAAGTATCTGTGCTCCTACATAACTTACCAAAGTGACAAATACAAGAAACAAGCTATACGTAGGACTCCAATTCATATAAAAGAAGTAGCTCACTACGAGTAAATATCCCTGTCTTATCTTATGTGGTAAAAGAAAAAGAATGTTGCTACTATTGGAAAGAATAGTAGAAAAGAGAAACTATTATAAAGCATTGGGAATAATAGATATTATTAATTTTTAATTTACATATCGCGTCATCAAAGAGTACGATATATTTCAGTGTTCAAACGCCATTCACAAATAGCACATAAAGAAAAATAGCCTATAAATCATCTATTTAGCACAACAACTATCGATTATTAAAGAAAATATCAAAATAAGGAACACTGTATAATATATACATGTCTATATTTCTAAAGAGTAACAATTAGTATAATTCATGAAATCCCTATTTCAGCAGTTATAAAGAATCTACTAATTAATATAAAAGCACATAAAAAACACATATAATATTTAACAGACATTCATGATAATAACATTTCAAACGAAACATATTCTATTACTGATTAGCCTGCTCTATCAATCTTCCTCCTCATACATTGAATTAGATTTCTATCCGCACGGTTTCCCCATAACCTATTGTACAGCCTATCCTTAAAGTTCTTCCATTTGAAGCTATTTCGCCAATATGCCCAAAAAATTCCTTTACCGACATGTTTAACAATCAAGTCTAATGTGATCGGCTCCATATTTATAAATTGATTGGGTACAATCAAAAAAGATTGAGGTATACCATTACAGGCTATTTCAATGGGGCGTTTCAAAAAGTGAATATATGCATATTCATTAGATACTATTTTATTTTCATATAAAGAATATCGCATAATACGTCCTTCTTCATAAGTAAACACACTCATCCTATTTCCTAGCTTATCATTAAGTACTTTCAACTCTTTCAACCTAGGCATGAAATCTAAAATAGGAAACGGATAAATCTTCTTTCCATGCTTTTCAAAAAGATAAGGGAACGCGTCTTCATCAAAAAATAAAGGACGATTAGTAGAGAAAGCTATTTTATATGCATCATTTTCCTTATATAACATCCTGTTTTCTTCCGTATTGCGGACTAATGATAAGTGACCAAATTTTCCTATTTTATCGTAACAACTCCAATCAGAAGGGATGAACTTCATAATATCTCCAAACAACATATCACAATCACTAAATCCCCAAAAATCATATCCTTCCAAATAATTTTGAAAAATTTCTCCGTATGCAGGCCTAAAATTACAAAACCGATAAGGAGTCTCCAATGATATTTTGAAATCATAAAGCAACTGAATTTCTTCACGAAGATGCACAAATGTATCATAGACAACCTTTACATTTTGAGGATAATTATATTTTGTCTTATCATCGGTTATTACAAGGAAGTCGATCGTATTATTGTAAGCGCATGATTGCAACCAAAATGTAAATAGTGAATCAAATTTCCCAAAGTAGGGAAGTATAATTATAACTTTAGGCATATTTATCTTCTATATTTTATCTATGATACTCTCTCCATCGCAACATATAAGCAAGACACCACCAAGTAAAAGCTGTATATTTAGCAATATTCATAAGTATACCTATTTTATCTTTTGGAAAGTGTTCTCCATAACATAACGCTTCTTTTCTTCCCAAACTAAAACGACCTGTAATTACATGACTATATACTAATACTCTAGATACTCTACCACGAACTTTTATATAGTTTTTCGCATCAACTTCGGTTATTCTTTTAATGATACGCTTCTCAAAATCAGCCATATCTGGTGATTTGCGTGCACGCTCAATATCCTTCTTCACATGTCCCTGCTTTTGTGTCACAATGCCACCATCACTTACATAAAGGATTTTAGGAATGAATCCCCACTTACCAAATGTTGATAAATAGAGCCAATATTCATAATCTTCTGTAATACGTAAGTCACGGCGCATTCCACCCGAAGCTTTCGCAACATCAGTTCGTATAGTAGTAGAGCATGTACCTGGCACACAGTGTTCCGCCCAATATGTAAAGAAATCATCTATAACAAAAGCCGAAATTTTCGAGTTATCATTGACGAAAGCAGGACAATAGCAAGGTGGATTACCAAACGAAATGGATTTACACCCGACCGATACAGCTACACATCTCACATGTTCTTCTAGAAACTGTACCGTTTGTTCTATATAGCCATCATTCCAATAATCATCAGCATCAATAAAAGCTACATATTTGCCTTTTGCTAACTCCATGCCTTTGTTTCGTGCAGCTGCAGGTCCTGCATTTGATTGTTGATGCAACACAATATTCCTTTCTGGTCTAGCTTTAATAACCTCTACCGAATTATCTGTACTACCATCATCCACCAATATCACTTCATAGGAATATTGTGTAGTTTGGATAAAGATAGAATTCAAGCAACGTTCTAACAATGGAACGGCATTATAAACAGGAATAATTATCGACAAATCAATCTGTAACATTTCATTTATTGTTTCTATTTAATACTTCCACGCAAGCAGCATAAATGTTATTAGCTGTTCGTTCATGATTATAATACTTCTCTATTTTTCTAGAATATTCTCCATACTTCTGTAAATCAACTCGGTGAAACGTATCCAATGCCTCAATAACCGTTTCTTGCTTTAACGGATCAAATAGCTTACCATTTTCACCTTCATGCACTAATTCCGGATAACATCCATTATAAATGGAGCAAGCAATCGGCAACCCACAAGCCATTGCTTCTGGCACCACTAAACTCCAATTATCTTCTAATGTTGGAATGATAAAAACATCGGATATTGCATAATACTTATATATATTATCATAATCAATACCATTTGTAAAATGGATACTAACTTCATCTCCAAATTTATCTACAAAACTATTATACAAGTCACCACCGCCGACAATTAATAAATTATCCTGATTATATTTTCGAATGTGTTTCTTCCAAGCATTTAAAAGATATATTACCCCCTTACGTTCAATAAGCTGCCCTACGTATATATAAACGATTCCACTATTATTTATATTTAATTTATTTCTAAAAGTAATACATTCTTCCACGGACATACTCTGTATAGCACTAACTAAGCCTTCACTATCTGCAGACATTCCTCCAACAAACAAATTATCTTTTTTTATCTTCATCTCATCAAAAAGATACTCTTTAGTAAGTTTTCCATTGCACAGATATCCAGAAACAAATTGATCCACTAATTTTCGATATATCATTCTCCATTTTGGACAGGATCTTTCTGTATGCTTAGTTCTTTCATATTCTATTAATAGAGGTTTTCTATGAAAAAAAACATACCGTACAGCTTGTGGAGTCCATTGAAAAAATCCTTCAGCAATCACAATATCTGCATCTATCTTTTTTATTCGTTTATATAATCCTTTTGTGATGGGAAAAGACATCCATTTATTAGACATTCCTTCTTTTTCTCCAAAGATTATTCTTTTCTCACCTTCAAAGCAGATCGCATTAACCCCAATGGCTTCTTGTATTTTTAGACAAATACGTTCCGATACACGTTTTTTAGAAAACAGTATATAAAAGTTTCCATCCGTCAATTCATATAATCGTTTATAAACAGGTATTCGATAATCTAAAAAAGACGGATTAACCCAAAGAATTTTCATTATTATACTATTAATATATTATAAACACTAATCCAATTATCTATACAAACATACTTATATTTCAGTCTATACATTCATTTTTATATCACTCCAGGATCTTGGGAGAAATATACTCCTCATTTTTTTTCGCTTGACTACCCATTTTACCAACCACAAGGATATTAACAAGGTTACCACAAGTCCAATCATCCCTCCCCAAAAATTATCTGGAAAAATTAAATAGGATATATTTGCCAGAAAGATATGTATCATATAAATACCCAAAGAGTTATCACCCAGTAATTTTAGCCAACGAAAATTCAAATAAGGTGCTATCCACAACAATCCCAGAAAAAAACATATAGGTAATAATTTATAAGAGTAAGACAAAAACGAATAATCTAGCCAATAATCTACTGAAAGCAATACAAAAAGAAATGCTCCTAAATATTTCATTCTTACAGATAAACGATTTACATAAAAAGAAAGCACACCGAAACCAAAATAGTAGATAGCTAGACCAATACCAAATGGTATTATACCTTTAAAATAATGGAACTGTGACCACGATAAACTCCAGGTAATCAAAGACAATACAGTCAATAATCTATAAAAATATTTGTATTTATTAGTAAACAAATATAGTATGTAAAAAGAACAATAAGTTGGAAGAAACCATGGAAATATAAAACCAAAGTTTTTTAGTAAAGGAGTTTGCGTTCCATTAACAAAAGCCCATACATGGCTCCAATCCCAATTAAACTCATGATTTACCACACTAGATATTACATAGCAAGCAATGCATATCCAAAAATATGGAATCCAGTTCCGTACCACTATATCACATAGACGTTTCACTGTTATCTCCTTTTTTATATCATAAAAAAATGGTAGAATAAAAAAACATATAACATGAAACAGATAAAGATAGTCAGCTCCTTTATTATCAGTTGAGCATAACACCTTATTATGCCCTATTACGATAAGAATTATCAATACACCTTTAATAACAGATGAAGTATCTCTATCTATATACAAATTCTGATTCATAATCTTCCGCCTGTTACAAGGTTATAGGTGACTAACGAAGTTTTAGCCCATAATTTTCCTATAACAATAATAATAAACATAGTTATAAGAGGTAATAAAATATAAGATAATAATGCCATCACATCATTTTCAAAGAATAAGGCACCTAATCCCTGTTTCATAACTTTTATCAAATACAAATGCATTACATAAATCAAAAAAGAATAACTAGACAATGTCAATAACTTCTCACTTTGTTTAGCTGTAAGCAAATTAACCAACTGCCAAAAAATGACCAAACCTAATATTGTATTAATCTTATGCAGATAAGTATTCTCAATAGGGATAAATCCGAATGAATATAACACCCACAAAAAAGCATATCCCATGATCATCTTGTAGGGCATTTGCATTTCCACTATTTTCTCATATTTTTGCAAAACTCCACCAAGAAAGAAAAAGAGCACACTTTCTGTTGAAATCCAATTGCCATCACTTGGCATCCAAAAATAAAATGACAACAGTACTATAATTAAATATAACCAACTCTTATTACACAAAAAAATCCATCCATATAAAGGCACTAATAGCATTAGTGTCATTAAATCCCTCACATACCACAATGGTCCATACCAATTACTCATAAATAACTGCTGAACACAATTAACTATTGAATCTCCTACTTGAGCCCGATTATACAAGCACAGTATCCCCCCTCCCACTATATTCCAAAAGATGAATGGAATTAATAATGTCTTCGCTTTTTTCTTAAGCATTTTGAAGTAATTATTTTTTTCGTAATAAGAAATCCGAAAAAAGAAAAAGCCTGATATGATAAAAAAATAAGGTACTGCTATCTCTGTCAACAGAGAGACGCCATCCTCAACAAACCCACTTATTCCGTGACCTGTCCATGAATTGAAAAAAGCTAAATAATTTAGGGAATGTCGGTATACCACCATCATGGTACATAATAAGCTTGCAATTTTAATCTTGCTACTCAACTCCATATCTATCATAATAATTCACTCTTGAATAAGTAAAGGATAATACAACTAAAGAGAAATAGATCACTGTAATAGAGCAAGCCTTGCCTGACAGAAAACCATAAGAATATCCATTGAGAATTGCACAACATGTCGCTGCAAAGATGCCTAAATATCCACACTTCATTCTTCTTTTAAAAGAATATAGTATAGTAGAAAGAAATTGAAATCCTAAAAAAGCGCATCCGATTATTCCCAAACTGCCATAAATTCCTAAATAATTATTGTGGGCATCACTTGCCATAAATCCTGTATTCGTTACAGCACGCTCAATACAAGCATATCCCCAACCAAGAAAAGGTTTTTGAGCAGCTAAATTCAATAAAACATCCCATAAAGCTTGCCTACCTGAAGCACTTGATACCGTTTCCAACGATTTACCAGGCATCACAAGGAACATTAATGTAGTAAGCAGATCTTGATTTAAATAAAGAAAAATACCTAAAGAAAAAAGTAATAACGAATAGAATACCTTTCTCGAAAAAAACAAAGCAATGGCAAAGCCACAAATTGCAGATACATTCGCACCACTACTAGTACTTATTACTAATACAATTAATGAAATAACAATAGTCCACTTTAAAAGAAATTTCCGCTCTTTATCCGGACGCTTCATAGCTAACAATTCTGCTATACAATAAGAAAAACACAAAGCTGCCGCTGAGCCACTTTGCAAAAAATGAAAAAACAAACTAAATCCTTCTAGAAAACGGACAGTAATAACCTCAAAAAGCATTGTAAAGACAGCAATCATTAAGAAGGACTTTTCCATTGTTTTAAAATCACGGAACTGCCCAAATACCCAAATCAAAACAAGAAGTAATGCCAAGTTCTGAAATGAAAGAAAAAAAGCGAATGTAGGTATCAAGGCCCAAGCCGTGCTGATAAGTGCATAAGTATATAGATACAACACTGATTGGATTGGTAAATTTGTTCTGTTATAAGCTATTGATATTAGATTCTTCCGATAGCTGATGGTTAAAAAAAACATTCCAAATAACGTTACTACTTGTAAAGTCTTCGCTAATCCTCCTCCATCAGCAGAGATAAAATCTACTCGATATAGCCACAAAATAAAGAGTATTAAAAGCCACCTATATTTACTCTTCAGAGCTATAAAGAATGCTTTCCATAAGGCTTTTAGAAAGTTTATCATCTAATTTATCGTTTGAAATACATTATAAAGCTAAAAATTCAAATAGCATATAAACCTAACAAATTATTGTTTGCTGTTTAAAGTATTGACACAAAATTACAAAATCGTTCACCGATTCATTTCTGTTAGTATTCTATCTACTACGACTTCCCATTTAAAGTTTTTCTCAACAAACTTCTGTCCCTTTAATCCCATCTCTTTTAATCTATATTTATCAGAGAGCGCATCTTTAAGAAGCCCTGCTAATTCATTGGGATTATCATTTTCACATAGGAATCCCCACTCTCCATAACCAGAAAACTCTGGAAATGCAAATCTATTTAACCCTACTATAGGAGATTTATTAGCTAATCCTTCTAAATATGTTATTCCATTAGGTTCACGAATTGCCGGCATCACATATAATGTAGATTCTTGAAAAAGCTTGACTGTAGTCTCACGAGGTTGATTATAATAACAAGTTACTCCCTCTATTCCATCACCTACATCTGTTCCCACCACTGCCAACTCTACATTCTTTATATCTTGGTAAAGTATCTTAAATGCATCCAGCAATAGATACAAACCTTTATACTCTTCTAAACCTTTACGAAGAACTATCAATAGCAAATTTCTAGAATAATCTTTTTCACCTATATAGGGCGTTAAGTTTACACCAAAATGCACATTAATGACCTTATCTGATGGAATTTGCAATTTATCAATAATACTCTGTCTTGTCCATTCATTTTGCGTAAAAATAAAATCACACCTATTATATTGCTCTTTCAGGTTCTCATTATATTGTTTCAAAAAACTTTTTACTCCCCATTTTTTTCTTTTATAGTAAGGTACTACATCAGCCAAGTAAATATCAGTATAATAAGCAAACTTTGCAAAATTTCTCATTGAATTTGTAATACAAAGATCACCACTACAAAAAAGAA
The DNA here is from genome assembly GCF_001314995.1 of Bacteroides ovatus. Taxonomy (NCBI): domain Bacteria; kingdom Pseudomonadati; phylum Bacteroidota; class Bacteroidia; order Bacteroidales; family Bacteroidaceae; genus Bacteroides; species Bacteroides ovatus. The sequence goes on along the minus strand of NZ_CP012938.1, from coordinate 317,720 downwards.
CGTAGTCATACTTATTAGATAAACATTTTATTTTCTTATTAATTGTACGTTTGCCTAAACAATATAATAACGGATCGCAAATCGCTCCCCATGTGAAAAAGAATTTGCTATATACTACGCAATACAAACTAAAAATTGGCTTAAAAATACTCCAATCCAAAATATCTATATTAAGTGAAGGTATATTAGTAAAAGCGTCGTATAAATTTCGGGGAGTTCCAGACCATAATATGGGATCTTTTACGTTTCCTCTTCCTGCTATGCAAATGCGCATATTCTTTTTTTTATCCATAAAACGATTTAAAGAATTCTATCACATATAATTACAAATTAACACACTTTCACTACTAATACCATCACCTATAAAAAATAATATAAAATACATAAATGATTAAGCGAGTATACTATCAATTAGTGTTCAGACAATAAATATCTTGTCTCAACAATTCTGGTTTCTAATATTAAAATCAATGTAACTTTTTGCTATAATAGGACGGAAGATATTACCCTGTAAAAGCATTTTATAGATGATGTGCGATAAATATAAAGTATCGTTACCCCTTAATGACTCAAAGCATTGACAGTAATCATCTGTACTTTCGAACACATATGCCCCAGCACAAAAATAATGGCTAATGATGCGCTTTTCAATGATATTGGTAACGTAAGACATATCGTCTACTGCTACATAGCTTTTATGTTGTGGGTCTACCCAATCCAGCTTCTCTAAAGGATAAACGGCCACACTATTTTCAGGCAGAACTTCACCCTCAAGATAACAATCAGCATCTTTCACCATAAAGCAGCCAGATATTCCGACTAGCTTAATAGTTTCATATACTGTTGCAGGTTGTGAATATGTATGATGCTCTAACTCCACTACCATAGCTTTTTCCAAACCTAATCGCTTAAACTGTGTCTCCAACAATTCTTTAAGAAAATAACGTTCACTATGTTTACGAAGAATAGTGAAATAAATATGGCTAAATATGGTTAAATCAATGCCCATGATAGCTCTTACACACCTCATTAGTCCTTCTTGAGTAAACAAAAATTCTTCAGGAATCTGTTTCTTATACTCCTTTTTGTTAGCGGCGATGGGTACAATCAAACTAAAACTCATACAATATAGATTTAATGACTTGCTTCAAATAAACGATAACTTGTTCCTCTTTGGCATATTGCAAAATACGCCAAAAATTCATCAACTGAAAAGGCTTATAGTAGGTACGGAACCAATCGTACTGTTCGAAATGAGCAGTAATGTCACGATCTATCTTTTCAGAAATTATATTCAACCTAGTTTGATCATACTCATGAATATACATTAGCTGTGACCACATATAGGCAGAGTCCTGACGTACCTTAACAATATCCATCAAAGGAGACTCTATAAACGAATCCAAAAAGTCTATCAAATAGTAGTTGTTGCCATTAAATAAAATATTGGAAAAAGTTAAATCACCATGACATATACCTATCGGAATCTTTATGCATTCTATCTTCTCAAATATTTGTAAGGAACTTTCAAATAATTCCTTTGTATCCTCATCACTGCATAATACAGAATTAATAATCAGTTTTTCGCCTACACTTTTAAATTTTTCGAGCAGCACTTGCTTATCTACTACTTGCATAGTTGACTCTTTTAATTCTTTTTCAATAAAGAGAATTAATGCTTTAATGAAATAGGAAATCTGTTCAAATCCTGCCGATTCAAAATAACCTATAAAGTTCTTCGAATAGATATATTCCATTTTCACAGATACTTTATTTTTCGACCTATCCACACAAAATATTTGCGGAATACGGGTATGTTGATACTCATACATGGAAGCCAGCCGCTGTTTTTCTGCTTGCTTTACCAAACGATCTAAATATTTAGGATCTTCGGAACATTTGTAAATAAAGAGTTTTTTACCTTCACGTACAATGTCTATATTACACCCCGAATGTCCCTTCACTTCAATTTCCATAAAATTCAGGATTAATCTTTATATATTTTAAACCAGCTTTCTCCGCCGCCCGAAAGCCGACCTCCGAATCTTCAAAAACTAGTGCTTGCGAAGCATCAACATGTGCCACCTCTAAAGCCTTGATATAAATATCTGGCGCAGGTTTTCCTCTTGCTACATCTACTCCACTTAAGATAAAATCAAAAAAGTCAGCAATTCCTAAATAGCGAAGCACATTAAGTAAATTTATGTTATGCGCAGTAGACGCAATAGCTATTTGTATACCCGACTGCTTGCATGACTTGAGAAAGTGTATCAACGCTAAATTCGGTTTCAATCTGTCAAAATAATGAGGATACACCTGCATTTTTTTTTCTTTAATACGATGACACACAGAAGAATCAGTAATACCAGCCTTCTCCATAAAAACTTCAAAACGCAAACCAAAACATTGCCGATAGAAGTCTACATGTAACTGTAGTCCACATGATACAAAGGCTTCTTGGTAAGCACACAAGTTGGCTTCAAAAGTATCTACAAGTGTACCATCGAAGTCAGTAATTATAAGTTTTATTTCTTCATTCATGATTTCTTTTTACCAATTAAAACTGGAGTAAATCGATTGAGGAGATAAGCGAATACACCACCCATTACAAACTGAAGAATAACTTTCAGAAAGGGAGACATCACCATAGAGGTAACCAATTCTAGCCTGTGCAAATTCCAACCCCATACGACCTCTGTAGCAAATAATGTGAATGTATTATTTGAAAGAAACTCTACTATTTTATTCCTTCCTATCTGTAGACTTAGATAAAAACTCACAAACAAGGATCCCACGATACCTACTAGTGACAAAAAAAATGTCTGATAAGATAGCCATATCGATGCACTATAATTGTGCCATCTCAAAATAGGATGGACAAATAAAAACAACAAAGCACCTAAAGCCACAAACAGAATTTGATAATAAATATTTATTCTACTATATTTTTCTTTGTGTGCAATGTAATATTGTGCACATATATTACCTAAGAGGAAATAAATACAAATTATGTAATAACGTTGAAAGTTCCAAGGCAACTCTTTAGGGAAAAAATATCCCCACACCGAACCCAATAACGGAACAAAAAACAAAAAAATCAGAAAATGATTATAACACCATGCTATCACTTTATCGGGTATAACCCTTACAGTAAGTGTACTCAACAATAAAGAGAATACAAACCATATACTTCCGTTATCACAAACTGACAAACCACGAACTACATCTTTAACAGGCACTAACACAAACACCTCTAAAAACGACCACATATCTGTATAATTGCAATGAGATATATTACGTGGGACATAGAGAGTTATATATGAGAAAAGTATAAAAAATAACGATGGAATAATCAAACCATCACGTAATTTACACAATTGTTCCCGCCATGGCATCTTCTTAAACAAGAACCCTGACACAAAGAAAAATAAGGGCATATGAAATGCATAAATTATATCTTGACATTCTCCTCCTATTGCACTTTTAGAATGACCTAAAAACACTAATACAATGGCTATAGCCTTACAATAGTCTATAAATATTAATCTTTCTCTTGTCATAAATATCTACCTAACTCCTCGGGAGTCCCATAAGAATAATACTCTTCTATCTCTGCTAATTGTACAGTCTCACCTTTTTGAAGTAGATAATTATACAACAACGATACATAAAACTCTGATTTGCTAAAATTCACTTCATTTAATAAATGATAAGCAGCTGATAAGAATCCTTCGGCTTTGGAGAAAAAATATGCTCCGCATAGCGCATGATTCGAAATAACCTCCTTCTCTGCTGTTCTCAACACATTATTGTTCTCATCTATTTGTGCATAACTGTATTTAGACATGTTCGATTGAAAAGAAACCAACGCACCTCCATCTACCTCTTCTATCGTCTTAGATAGTATCTCTTTAATTATAGCGACAAAATTTAGACTACGAAATTCTAAATCGCAATCCATCACAATAATGGCATCATCTTTATCAATACCTTGTTCAGCTAGCAGACATGTCTCTACTGCCCCCCTCGTAGTCTTCAAAACAGAGTATACATTAGCTACTGGTAAGTAATCTCTTATCATTTTATCAATATCATACTTATCAATATGCTCCTGACGAACAATAAAAGAGTATTTCATTTCTATATCACTTATATCCAAACTGTTAATAGCTCTTATAAAGAGGGGGTCACCATGAAGTTGTATCAAAGGCTTAGGTACCATCCATCCTTCTTTCAGGAAGCGGGATCCTTCGCCAGCCATGGGCATAATAATGTGTAAAGGTCTCATTTTACGATCTGATTATTTTAAGTTACTTTTAATATTACCTAAGTATTTAAGCATATTATTCAACAATCGAAACATACCCGGATATCGCCGATAGAGTTTTTTAATAACACGATATACATGTGTATAAAGCAAATCAGCCTCCGCACCTGCTACGATTTGCGTACGAGAGTTACAAACTCTCTTTGCGTCGGCAAGCAACTGATGCGTACGCTTACTAATAGCCCCCAACTCTTTCACCTCACGAAAAATATCACTATCTTCTAACACATAGATATAATCATCCTTACTTTTCAACCGTGAGGTAGCAAAATAATGCACCAGTTTTGCATCAGGCAAATAGAAAATACCACGTTCTAATATTTGACAGTTCCAAACGCCATTCAAAGGCACAATGGGATGGTTTAACAAGTGATTGGCCATTGCCAATGGAGGCTGATCATGATGCCGATGTAGTACTGTCACTGACTTTAGCCAGCATTCATGCCACATTTGATAGAATTGATGTGCAGTTGGTGTATCTTTTACATAAACAGCACCACTATTATAGTTATACTTATCGTTTTCATTATAACTCCACCCAAGCTGTTGGGCTATAGCGTGTAAACCACTTACACCTGGAAAATGATTCAAATCTATATGAAACTCTGGCACTACACCAATTTCCATTTCCATGTTGTCTAACTCATCTAAGGTATCAGTTACGACAGTATCAGTATCAATAAAAAGAAAATCTCCAACCACATGTTGCCGAGCTTTAGTCTTAATATATCGTGAACGCTGCACAGGTGTATATTCAATAGGTACATCTACCACCTTTATTTCGGTTACTAACTCACAAAACTTATTGCGCTTACCAACTAGTGAACGTTCTGTGTTATCATCCATCAACACCACTACATATGCTGTTGGATTATGAAGTCGTAAGGAATAAACTGAGAGCCAAGCTTGCTCCAAATAAAGGTCCTTCTCGTCACTTACCAATACATAAACGATTTTTGTTTTCATAAAAATATTTATTTGCCAATCATCCACTTATATTGGGGATGACACAGTCATTTTATACAGATAGAAATAAATACAAACAACGTAAAAGTCATAGTATATGTATATCACTATTAGAGAGGCATTGATATCGATTAATGGGTAGATAGATAACTCTAAAACAGGTTCTTGTATTTAAATAAAATATGACATTCCACCTACTGACAGTGTTTATAATACTTGTATCTAATAAGATTTTCAAAATTGACTATTTTAGCCAATTTTTCCAGGCAGTGGCCTATTGATTAATTGCTTTAACTTACTATTTAAGATATTACGCTCGTTCGAATTCAAACCAAAGATATAAATCAAGATAACAGTTATAACAAACGAAACAATTGCTGTAACAAAGAAATTTAGAAATGAAGTATCAAAACAATCTCTCACATATTGAGAAACAATAAAGCTAGCAAAAGCAATCAACACATTCCGGAGTACAATCGAAAATGAGAAAAACTTTAAGCTATATGCTGGAATCATTTTTTTTAAGATAATGAATCTAGCAAAAAGAGCTATTAATGTAATTAAAATAGTAGGATACATAGCTGTATAAGGAGCCCCACCCAATTTTAGAATTAAATAAGCACAAGGAAGTTCACACAACATAATTACACAAATCATAATTTGAAAAACTTTAATTTTCCCTGTCGCCTGAAGAGCTGTCACAATAGGATTTGCCATAGCTCCAATAAGAGAAGATATCATCACCAACCTAAGAAAAAGTCCTGTATACTCTGGAACACTACCTAGCCATATTTTTAATAAGTAGTCGATATTTATAAAAAATGGTATTGTAATTATAGATAATAAAAAAAACGAAAATCGACTACCTGTATAGACAAGTTTAACAGATTGTTCTGTTTTACCACTAGCATACTGTTTAGTAATTTGAGGATTTAAAGCCATGATAAAATTGCCTGCAAAATTACTAATAATACCATTTACTTGTTGAGCTATACCCCTTGCTGCATTAAGTGTTGTACCATAAAATAAATTCAATATAATATTTGACCCTTGATCTCTAAAAGTAAATCCAAAGTTGCCAATAATACTCCAACTGGTGAAAGCGAACATTTCTCTAAATAGTCTTTTATCCCCAATTACTGTTGTTCGGGATTCTTCAAAGTTATGCCTACAATATAACACATATATACAACTAGTTATAGTCGAAGTACATAACATTAAAATTGAATAGGTAATAAGCTTGTCTATCAGAACTATCAACAATACATAAACAATTAACAGCTTCAAGATCGCCTCTAATATACTAACATAGGCAAAAGCTTTCATTCGTTCATGAGCTACAATACAAGCATTAAATGGTACACTAACAATAGTTAATAAAAAGATACCGATAGAGCACTGATAAACCCAATTAGCAGCAATCATTCTATCTGCATTTATATTCAACTGAGTGTTCACAAACCATAAGCCAATAGTTTCTCCAATAATTAATATAATAACTGCCAACGTGCAATGTGCTATAATAGATGTCGCAAATACTTTTTTAAGTTTCTGGATATTGTTACAGCCTAATTCATAAGAAATAAAACGCTGAGAAGCACCTACCATCGCAGAGTTAAGAAAAGATAACATAGATACAATTCCTCCTACAAGGTTATAAATGCCATAATCTTCAACCCCCAACGTTTGGAGAATAACTCTACTTGTATATAATCCAATGATAATAACAACTATCATTCGTAAATATAAAAATAAAGTATTCTTAGCTATACGCTTATTATTAGAACTATTACTCATTTAAAATAATTATAAGATATAAAATCTACATTGTACTTGCAGATATTAAATGAAAAAATTATTTCTCCCCAATCCGAGTATAAACAAATCCCATCTCCTCCAGCTCCACACGATTCCAAATATTACGCCCATCTACAATATACTTACCGTTCATAACCTTCTGAATAACGTTCCACGTAGGCAGACGGAACTGGCGCCATTCAGTCATCAACAACAAAGCTTCAGCACCAACTGCACAATCGTAAAGGTTTTCAGTATAAATCACTACATCACCAATGCGACGCTTACACTCGGGCATTGCAATAGGGTCAAACACACGGACAGTTGCCCCGTTCTTCAGTAGTTTGTCTATTACTACTAAAGCTGGAGCTTCACGCATATCATCGGTTTCCGGCTTGAAAGCCAAGCCAAGCAAAGCAATAGTCTTTCCTTTTACATCACCCATCAAGATGGTAAGTTTATCGTAGACAATACTCTTCTGACGCTCGTTCACACGCTCTACAGCTTCAATCACCTCCATATGATAGTTGTTATCAATTCCAGTATGTACCAGAGCCTTTACATCTTTAGGAAAACAGCTACCACCGTACCCACAGCCTGCATATAAGAACTTTTGGCCAATACGTCCATCGGTTCCAATACCCCGACGCACATGATCTACGTTAGCCCCTACCCTTTCACATAGATTAGCTATGTCATTCATAAAGCTAATACGGGTAGCAAGCATAGCATTAGCTGCATACTTGGTCATCTCTGCGCTAGGAATATCCATAAAGATAACACGGAAATTTTGAAGTAAGAAAGGCTGATAGAGCTTAGTCATTACTTCCTTTGCTTTCTCGCTCTCCGTACCCACCACCACACGATCTGGACTCATAAAATCTTTGATAGCCGCACCTTCTTTTAAAAATTCAGGATTACTAGCTACATCGAAGAGTACATCTACTCCACGTTTGTTTAACTCCTCTTGAATAGCAGCTTTTACTTTTTGAGCAGTACCTACAGGTACTGTTGATTTAGTTACCAGAATGGTATACTTATTGATATTTTGTCCAAACTGACGAGCTACAGCAAGCACATATTTCAAGTCGGCACTACCATCTTCATCTGGCGGAGTTCCTACTGCAGAAAAAACGACTTCCACATTATCTAAAACATCTGTCAAATCCGTTGTAAATTTGAGTCGTCCATAGCTAACATTGCGTTTTACCAATTCCTCCAATCCTGGCTCATAGATAGGCATTTCACCTGCTTTCAGTTTATTAATTTTATTTGTGTCTACATCCACACAAGTTACAGTGGCACCCATTTCGGCAAAACAAGTACCAGACACCAAGCCAACATAGCCTGTGCCTACGATCGCTATATTCATATATTGTTATTGTTAAGTACTTACTTTTTATTCTTCCTTTACTTTATATTCCCCATAGCCATAACCATAGCCATAACGCTTACCATAGCCATAGTACTTGCCATATTTACCATAACCATAGTAATAGCCATACTTCTTTTTTTGAAGATCAAGACCATTAATAACGGTACAGATATTGGGAAGCTTATTATCAGCAGCCAACTCATTAATCAAGGTAAACTCTGCTTTCCGAGTATAATCAGCACGACATACATAAACGGATAAGTCAGCTACACGCCCTACAAGCAAAGTATCAGTCACCATACCAGCAGGGGCAGTATCCAAAATCACATAATCAAAGTTATTTTTCAATGTTTCAATCGCTTTATCTAAACCATCACGAGCCAGTAATTCCGTAGGATTAGGTGGTACTGTTCCACCAGGAAGAATATATAAATTCTTACTAACATCCGAAGGCTGAACGAAATCCATTAGATTCTTCTCCGGATTTGACAGGTATTGGGTAATTCCTTGCTCCTTTCGGGGGATATTAAAAATCTTATTCAAACCGGGTTTACGAATATCAAGCCCTACAATTACTACCCTCTTTCCTAATAAAGATAGACTAATCGCAAGATTTGAAGAAATAAAAGACTTACCTTCACCACTAACTGTCGAAGTCACCAGAATTACTTTCTGACCATTTTCAAGTATAAACTGTAGATTAGTACGGACATTACGAAAAGTTTCACTCATTAGAGTATTCTGATTCTCAAACACTGCAATAGAGCCTGTTTTTTCATCAGTCAAAGGTACATCACCGACAATAGGTAGACTCGTTAATTTCTCAACATCACCACGCCCTTCTATTTTGAACTTAGTCAGACCAAGTAAGAAAATAACACCAATAGGCAATCCCACTCCTACCACTAAAGCAATCATATAAATCATTTTAGGCTTTGGGGAAACCGGTCCACCTTCAGCTGCCGGCTCATCAATAATCTTAGCATTATTGGCAGTAGCAGCTAAAGTGATAGCATTCTCCTCACGTTTCTGCAAAAGCATCAGATAAAGTCCAGCCTTAATTTCTTGTTGACGCGCAATACTCACATATTGACGTTCTTGTCCCGGCGCATCACTGATACGGCGAGAAAAACGACTTGCTTCACGATCCAAATCAGCCTTCACAATAAGCAAACCTTGTAAAGTCCCATCAATAGCAGCTCGTACATTCGCCTTCATAGCACGAATACTCGTATCCAGATTTACAACCATCGGATTACTCTCCGTAGAAGTACGAAGTAAACGTTTGCGTTCAATAATCAACTCATTGTAACGATCAATTTGAATAGTTAAACCATTATCAGATAAACCAATATTACTAGGTAACACCTCATAGTCATTCGATGGATTATTTATATATTTACTGAGATCACGAACCAAGTTAATCTGTGTACCATTTTCTACACGTTTTTTTTCATATTCAGCATTTCCTTCAACTGCTAATTGAGCATCACTACCAATATTAGTTAAACCTGCATTTCTCTTAAATGATTCCAATTTATCCTCCGTACTTCCAAGTTCTTCATCAATAATCTTAATACGTTCATTGATAAATTCCTTTGTTTTTTCTGCAACTTCATTCTTATCATTATTCGTATTCCGATTATACATTTCCATTAACTTATTGATAAAGTCCTGTCCACGTTGTATATTCGTATCCATCAGAGAAACAACAGCGACAGAAGTCGTTTTAGAAGTAGGTTCTATATTTAATGCCCACTGATAGACTTTTGCCACTCTAAACGGCTGACTGATTATAGCATTAATATTTCGTACTACACCTTGTCCTTCAATCTTCCCATTCGACAAAGAATCTTTCAGTGTAAACCCAAATGTACCGACATCTGTTGGTAGCACTGCCGGAAGTTTTTCAAAATGTTCACTATATTCATTCAAACCTACTTTCAAATTGACTTCCAAATTACCTTCAGGAGTCAGTTTCATATCAACCAAAGCATCACTCGGCAGTTTATCCGCTTCCTGCGCCGTTAGATTAACGATTACTGGAGAAGTTTTATAAAGTTCCTTTTTAGGAAACTCATCCTCATCATAATAAGTAATATAAAGTTCGAGATTATTAATAACTTCTTTCAATATTGTCTTTGAACGTAGTACTTCTATCTCGTTATCAATACTCTGCGCAGAAGTAATCATTCCACCTAATCCCAAACTTTCTATATCAGCAGCATTTCCGCTCCCATTCTTTTTATCATCTTTAATCATGATAGAAGCAGAAACTTGATACACAGGAGTCTGAAAATGTAAATACATCCAAGCACCAACCAAACAAACTAAAACGGAAGCTACAAACCAAGGCCAATGAATTATATACTTAAAGAGAAGTTCTTGATAATTTACTTTTTCTTCATCTAGTTCATTCATATTATTATCGTACAATTTTTCTTTCATTATTGATCACTATTTTAATAAAATTACCAATATATTTGCTAGTGAAACCAGAATAGAAGTACTAGACAGCCATAATCCCGTATTGGTTCCTATATCCGAATTCTTAGCCTTAGTCTTATTAGGTGTCACATAAATTATATCATTCTGTTGTAGCTGATAATAAGGAGACAGTACCGTTTCAGCCTTATTCAAGTCCATAGTAATAATTTCCTGCTTGTTATCTTGCCCTGTCCGGATTAATTTCACATTATCACGCATACCATAAATGGTCAAATCACCTGCCATTGCAAGAGCTTCCAACAAATTAATCTTCTCGTTAGAGACTACAAAGCTGCCTGGCTTGTTGACCTCTCCCAATACCGAAATCCGATAATTAACAATACGCACAGTTACAAGCGGTGCCTCTTTCAAATAAACCTTCAACTTATCTATAATCAAGTTTTCTATCTCCAGTTTAGTCAATCCACCTACATGAATCTCACCCAATACTGGAAAGTTGATATTCCCCTGATTATCTACCAAATATTGCTGTAGAGCAGATGATGCAGTTCCTTGTCCTACCGTCTTTCCCTCTATTCCACTAGCAGTACCCGAATTTTCCAGATTGAAAGGTGCAGCCAGTTCCGGAGTAGAACAAGACACGGCAATCGTCAACAAATCCTTTGGCATTACCTTCACACCTGTCTGAAGAACACTCTGTTCTGTATCATTCACAAAAGCCGTATCCTGCAAATAAGGCACTTTCTTATATGATTGGCAGGACACCAGCAAAAAAGCAAGTAACGCACCCAAAGTCAATCGTTTCAATTTTCTCATAACCACCTACTCATGTAATTTTACAACTATTGATTTAATTTTTACTCAATTTCCAATTCCTCACCTAATAAGCCTCTTTATCCCCACGGATTACGTTATACACAGTCTTATACATGATATATAAGTCCAATATGAACGTCCAATGCTCAATATACCAGATGTCACGTTGCACACGTCCTTCCATCTGCCAAAGCTCCTTCGTTTCTCCACGAAAACCTGTCACCTGCGCCCACCCTGTAATACCCGGTTTAACAAAATGACGAACCATATATTTATTTATCAAATGGGAATATTCTTCTGTGTGCTTCAACATGTGCGGACGGGGACCCACTAAAGACATATCCCCTTTCAGTACATTAATAAATTGAGGAAGTTCATCCACATTCGTCTTACGAATCAGATCACCGATTCGGGTTTTACGAGGATCATGTTCTGTAGCCTGAAGTGTATCACATTGAGCATTCACCCGCATCGAACGAAACTTATAGCACCAAAATTCACGACCATCCTCACCGCTTCGTTTCTGTTTGAAAAAGACAGGTCCAGGAGAACTTATCTTTATAGCCAGTCCCACAATGATATATATAATCGGGAAAAGGGTACAAAGGAACAGTAGCGAGCAAATAATATCAAAGCCACGTTTCACAATACGATTTTCCAATAACTCAAGCGGCTCACGACGGATAGAAAGTACCGGAACATTACCTAACATTTCAAAATACATTCTCCGTTTCAGATAGTTCCGGACATTGGGAACGCTGAAAAAACGAATCAGATGATTCTCACAATAGTTGATAATCGGCACAATTTCAGCACTACGGGCGGAAGGAAGACTACAATAGAGCTGATCTACCTTTCCTGCATTACGGGTCAAATAATCAACAGCTTCGCACGGCTGTCCCAAATATGCTATATTCATAGGATAGCGGTCCGATGGGAAATCTTCAAAATATCCCAATACACGATATCCGGATGTCGGATCATCTGTCATGGAATGATAAAGTTCCTGCATATTTTCATGGCTACCCACCAACACTACCTTTCGAACATTTTTTCCACTTTTGCGATAAAGCTCCAGAATAGATCGGAACGTCAGACGATAAGAAATGATAACGATAATGAGAACTACGTAAAATATCCCCAACTGACGCAGATTGACACACTCAAAATGGAAAATGTATGAAAGCCCAAAGACTATCAATACAAAAGGAATCATGTTCCGTGCCACCCGAAGCATGATTTGCTCCGGACGAACCACCGGACGGTGAAGGATCACTCCGGAACGAATGTTGCAAACCAGATAACATAAAGTCATCAAAGCCATGTTCTGGAAAAGAGATACGGAATACTCAAAAGGAGAACGGTTTTCCCAAAGAGAACCGAACACCCACAACAGTAAGTTCAGTAAGATGATGTCCCCTGAAAGGACAAAAGATTTTAGGACTTTATTAAAACGTTGGACTTCCTGCACAATTTTATTTTTTTCTTAATCAAATTTCCTCCTATTATCCGTGTTTTTTCCTATACTTGATATAGAACTCCACACATTCATTTGCTTTTTTCCGAAACTCTTCTTCAGTAGAAACGTCATAGAAAAAGTTTAAAAGACGGATATAATGACTCACGACCTTATCGTCGCCTTTTTTAATTGTTCATAGGTGTCCGAACTCATATGTATCTCCTTAAGCATATCTCTCACAGTTACACCTGTATTCTTAAGCAACCTCCCCATTACAAAACCGAGTATACAATGATGCCATTTTCTTTTCATTTTCCGATTCTTATTAATTGTTAAAATATTAAATTATATATTATTTTCATTCGCTGGGTTTCAGATATGTCTGAAACCTCTATTTCCAGTTTTTCCTACTTTCGCACCGCGTTTTGAAAATTCAAGGCGATAACTTCAAATAATAAACATTATGACAAACGATTTCAGAATGTCTTATTTCATGCCTCCCATTGCTCCCATCAAAAATGAACTGGGGCGGATTGTTACTCCTGCAACACTTATTCCCTCCTGCGAAGTCTCCGTAGAACAAGTTTTTCAAATGATAACCTGCAACGAGAATCTCAAAATTCTGACCGAGCAAGTACGCAATTCCGGAGATATACGGACAGCAAAGGCATCACTATTGCCTTATGTGACTCCCTGTGGTACGTTCTCGCGTCGAAACAGCAAATGTTTCGTAGCTTCTTCACATCTGGTGGTGGTAGATATCGACCATCTCGACTCCTATCAGGAGGCAGTAGAAATGCGCAACACATTGTTTAATGACCACCTTCTGCGTCCTGTACTCACGTTTATCAGTCCCAGCGGACGGGGTGTGAAAGCATTCGTACCCTACGATCATTTACCCATGGCTAACGACACAAACAGTATCATCGAAAATATGAAGCTGGCAATGATGTTCACCGTGCTGCTCTATGGTACGGAAGCACCTCCCCCATTCGGAGAAAAACGCAAAGGGGTAGACTTTTCCGGCAAGGACATTGTAAGGTCTTGCTTTCTTAGTCATGATCCGGGAGCATTGTTTAGAAACAGCAAATAATTAGATATTAAAAACTATAAATTAAAATTATGGACGAAATTGAATCATTATGCCGCCTCTGTGAGGCGGTTGAAACTGCAGGAGCGGATATTGCCCCTACGTATGCTGAATATGTACAACTGGCGTTCGCCATCGCAACGGATTGCGGAGAAGCGGGACGCGAGTTTTTCCATCGGTTGTGCCGGGTGTCTGCCAAGTACGAACGGGAACATGCCGAACGGATATTCTCTAACGCACTTACTACCCGGCATGGAGATGTCCATCTGGGCACTGCATTCCATCTTGCTGAAAGGGCGGGTGTAACTCTCTGCAAAGAGGAAATGATGAACCACCGGAAAAATGCAAAAAATGCAGGAAATGCACCGTCCAAAAACCTCACACACACGCACGTATATAATAAGGTGGACAATGAAGAACCGGACGAATCCGAAGAGCTGCAGGACGGGAGTGACCCGAACCAACCATTGCCTTCTTTCACCGAAGCGGACTGGCCGAAAATCCTGCTGCTTATCATGAGTTATGCCACCAGCCCCACACAACGCGATGTCATGCTGCTCGGAGCATTGACCGCCATAGGTGCCAGCATGGAGCGATATGTGAGATGTCCATACGCCGGCAAACTCCAGTCTCCTTGCCTGCAAAGTTTTATTGTAGCTCCTTCCGCCTCGGGTAAGGGAATTCTTTCGTTCATCCGTCTGCTTGTAGAGCCTATTCATGACGAGATCCGCCAACAAGTAGCGGAAGAGGTCAAGGCCTACAAAAAAGAGAAAGCCGCCTATGATACCATGGGAAAGGAGCGCTGCAAAATGGAAGCTCCTCAAATGCCCAAGAATAAAATGTTCCTCATCTCGGGCAATAACACCGGAACGGGTATTCTGCAAAATATCATGGATGCCAACGGCACAGGACTTATCTGCGAAACCGAAGCGGATACCATCTCCGCTGCTATCGGTTCTGAATACGGACACTGGAGCGATACGCTCCGCAAAGCATTCGACCACGACCGTCTGTCGTACAACCGGCGCACCGACCAGGAATACCGGGAAGTAAAGAAAAGCTATCTTTCCGTCCTGCTTTCCGGTACACCCGCGCAAGTAAAACCACTCATTCCCTCGACAGAGAACGGTCTTTTCTCGCGCCAGCTGTTTTATTATATGCACGGTATATGGACATGGATCAACCAGTTTGAAAGTGGCGAAACCGATCTGGAAGCCATCTTCACAAGCATAGGTCTGGAATGGAAAAAGCAACTGGACCAGATGAAAACACACGGACTTCATACGCTCCGGCTCACTGATGAACAAAAGCAAGAGTTCAATGCCCTCTTTGCCGATCTTTTTTTCCGTTCGGGACTTGCCAACGATAACGAAATGAGTAGTTCCATAGCCCGTCTGGCTGTCAATACGTGCCGTATCATGGCAGAAATAGCTATGATACGTGCACTGGAATGCGACCAGCCTTATCAGTTCAAGGGTTCTTCCGCCCCTCTGCTGACTCCTGACAAGGAGATTGCCGCCGATAATATCAAAGACGGCATTATCACCCGTTGGGATGTGACAATCACCGCTGAAGATTTCCATGCGGTGCTGGAGCTTGTAACTCCGCTCTATCGTCATGCCACACATATCTTATCTTTTCTTCCTTCCACAGAGGTCAAACATAGAGCCAATGCCGACCGGGATGCACTTTTTGAAATAATGGGCAACCAGTTCACCCGTGCACAGTTGTTGGAGCAGGCTGAAAAGATGAAAATCAAACCTAACACTGCTCTTAGTTGGCTGAACCGTCTGATAAAAAAAGGATTGCTTATCAATACAGACGATAAAGGCGTTTATACGCGCACGCATGTGTGCGTGTGTTAGGGAACCCTCGGAAAAAGTGCATTTTTTGCATTTATATAACAACAAGACGTTTCATGAATCCTAAAGCGGCGCTTTAGAGGTGGTAAAGCATAGCTTTACGATTGCTAAAGCGGTGCTTTACTTCTCCGCTCTTCTAAGGTTCTCCCAAGGCATCTACAATCACTCTCACCTCCAATGGGGTGAATGAGCGGCGCTTTGATTCGTAGCCTAAGTCGTACAGGCGTTGCAGAAGTCCGGGACATAAAGAGATCCATTTCTTCATCTTTCGATATGCAGCAATGTCAGTTAGTTCCGGAGAATAAAGTTGAGCCAGTTCCATGCGGCCATAGGCGCGTATTTTGAATTCGTTCATGATGAATAAGTTTCTGATTTACAGTTACAAAAATAACAAAACATATTCACATATCCTACGTTTTTCCATTGAATAACCGACCGTTACTGCGCATAATTGACAACAATCGCGTGCAACTGTAGACTATTGATTTCTGCGGGTTTCAGGGTTGTATCTTTGTATCGTCGAAAGGGAAAAGAATCCCTCGGACACAATGTTTAACCCTTTAATTTATTGTTTTATGATTCGTTACAAAATTTATCAAAACCAACAGCAAAAAGGCCTGAATGCAGGCAAGTGGTTCGCCCGCGCTGTAAGCGACGAGACGTTTGATTTGGCCAAGCTTGCCGAACACATGTCGAAACACAATTCACCTTATTCCGGTGGTGTCATCAAAGGTGTGCTTTCCGACATGGTAGACTGCATCAAGGAACTGCTGCTCGACGGCAAATGTGTGAAAATCGACGACCTTGCCATCTTTGGTGTGGGCATCCGCAGTAAGGCGGCTGATACGCTGGAAGATTTCTCATTGGAGAAAAACATCACTGGTATGCGTCTGAAAGCCCGTGCTACCGGTAATTTGTCAACCACCAACCTGAAACTCAACAGCCAGCTGAAACAGCAGGCCGAATATCAGAAACCGACAACTGCCGGAGGAGGTTCTGATTCAGGTGATACCCCTGATCCGAAACCGGATGGTGGCGGTGAAGCGCCTGATCCGGCTGCTTAATCCTAAATCCTTTATTTTTAATCTTTAAAAAAGTAACATCATGAGTAATTCATCTTCTCCCCGCTCCGTATGGAGCTTCATCATCAAAGTGATTATCACCGTTGCCACCGCTATCGGAGGCTTGATCGGAGTACAGAGTTGTATGTAGCCCTATGCGTACCATCACTCTGATTATCATTCATTGCAGTGCCACGCCGGAAGGAAAGTCCCTTTCGGCGGAGGCTTGCCGTCAAGATCATATCCTTCACCGGAGATTCCGTGACATCGGCTATCATTTCTACATCACCCGGGACGGAGAAATCTGTCAGGGCCGTCCTCTGGAAAAGGTCGGGGCACACTGCCGTGACCATAACACCCATTCGATAGGTATTTGTTACGAAGGAGGACTGGATATGGCGGGACGTCCCAAAGACACGCGCACATTGGCACAACGGGCTTCTTTGCTCGGTCTGCTCCGCGAATTGAGGAAAATATTTCCTAAGACGTTGATTGTAGGCCATCATGATTTGAATCCGATGAAGGAGTGTCCGTGTTTTAATTGTACGGAGGAGTACCGGGAATTAGATGGTATTATCTAAGTATATTGACCAGCAAACTGGCAATAGATACCAGGATGGAAAATCCCGAAACCCACATCGTCGTACTTGTTCCGATGTCTGCGCTCTGCGCTTTGGTTTTATTAGGAGTGACATACAGGATGTCATTCTGTTGCAACTGATAGTAAGGAGACAATAACAAATCCGCGTCGTTCAGATTGAGTGTAACAAACTGTTTATGCCCATTCCTGTCTTCGCGGATTAGTTTTACATTATCACGAACACCATAAATAGTCAAATCTCCTGCCATGGCAAGGGCCTCGAGCACATTGATCTGTTCATTCACCACCGGATAAACACCGGGAGAGGCCACTTCACCCAAAACTGAAACTTTAAAGCCGGACATACGAACTACTACCGTAGGTCTTTCTTTCACGTAAGATTTCAGTCGCTCCGTTATCAGGTTTTCAGCTTCACGGCTTGTTAAACCGTTCAAAGGAAGTTTACCTAAAACCGGATAATTGATATTTCCCTGATCGTCCAATAGAAACGTACTGCCTTGCGCATTGAAAGGCTGCGAAACAACCGGATCGGAAGTGGAAACAAGAATGGAAACTTCATCACCTGGTATCAGCCTTGCGTCCTGAACAGGCGCAACTTGCGTATTCGCCTGTTTCAAAATCTCCGCATCCTGCAAGTAAGGCACTTTCTTATAGGACTGGCAAGCCGAGAGAAAGAAGAAAAAGAATATCAGTGCAAAAGCACCGGATAATTTCGTATTCATGTAAATGGTGGATAAATGATGACGGGATTAGTTTTTCTCGCAGACAGCCTCGACATAACCAATAGGCATATTGACGCAAGCGCATCCCAGCATATTCAGCCGGACGGCAATCTTGCTTTTACCATCGACATTGACCAGTTCACCAACCAGCCCGGTCAGAGGTCCTTTCACAACACGGACTTTCTCACCACGTGCCAAAGGAGAGCTGTTCATACAAATAGCTTCCTCGGAATAGTCGAGCATGAAACGGAAACGAGCCATCTGCTCATCTGGAATCACCGCCGGAGAGCTCTCACCACGCATCACCATATAACGGCTAACTGTAGAAAAACCCAGAACTTCTTTGCGTTCTTTCGGATTTACGTGTACAAACACCATCATTGGAAGAAGGACAGACTCAACTACCTTGCGCCGGTCACTCCACTGATGAATTTCTTGTTGGACAGGAACGAAATTCTCGATCCCCATTTTGTCTAAACGTTCGGCTACTTTCTTCTCGTGGTGCATACGAACCAGAGCAACATACCAGCGTTTAGAGTGTGCTACGCCTTCCCCTGTCCCATCGCTAGGCCCAGCACTAATTGATTTTGGTTTTGTTAAAATCATGTTTTTTTACCCCATGTTATTCCGTTACTTCTTAGGTAACGGACAATACACACACAAGGCGCGCGTCTCTATAAAAATGGAAATCACATATAGGAATAGGGCACAAGAAAGGAACTGCCTAATACTCAACAGGAAAAATCCAGAGATTAGGCAATAAAAAGTTTAGAGCATGAAAATAAAGTTATTTCATGTTCGGATAGTTTTTTTCCTATATTTCAGATAAAACGAAAAAAAGTGGAAGAATATTTGCTTACTATTTATGTTTTTGTCTATCTTTGCGTCAAATTTAAGTTCCGTTACCTAAGAAGTAACACACATACTTTAGTTCTGAATACTAACACTTTGCACTTTTCACCCTGCCTACACAACAGTTTTTAATGTAAGATAAATTCCCTTTATTTACCTCTGTACGTTCTTTAAGTCCAAAGCCTTTCAAATAGATTTGTGTGGTTTTTATAGATTTATGGCCCAATGATTCACTAATCATTTCAATAGGTACTCCCCGATACTTCGCTGTCGTTGCCCAAGAATGGCGAAGTGTGTAGGAAGTGACTGGAGATTGCAAATGCAAGGCTCTTGCCAAGTCCTTCAAACAATTATTGAATTGGCGAAGAGCGGACTGATATTCCCGGTACCCTCTTTCATCCAGACGTTTTTGATCGCCGCTAAGGATGTCAAACAGATAATCCGGACAATCGGGTTGTGCATCTTCCCTATTGCGAAGCTGGTTAATCATTTCACTGGCTGTATCAAGTACTTCCACACTCATCGGGGTTTTAGTTTTGATACGGTTGTATCGCAACACATTCTGTACCAAAGCCGATTTCTCCAGGTGAGCCAGATCAGCGAACGACATTCCACAAAACTGGAACATCAGGGCAGCAATAGCCTGTGTACGACGCAAACGCTCCGATTTGGGGTCCTCATACAGAAGCTTATGCAATTCGACAGCAGGCAGGGCCTTCTTCTGGCGAACATCGACACCGGTATAAACATCATGAAACAGTCGCGGCACATAAGGCGCAATGCCCGCTTCTACTCCCCGGTTATAAATACTACGAAGCATACGCATATACGTAGAGATCGTGTTGGGTTTCAAGCCACACTCGTAAAGATACTGCCCGTAGCGTCGTAAACTTTCCCGGGTGACTTGTCTGAACGACACATTGAGCGTGCCGCAAAACTTGCTGAAAGAGAAGAGGGCATTCTTGTAGACATGCGCCGTAGAATAGCGTCCCTCCTTTCGCAAACGGCCGATGTAGAACTCTGCACATCGGCTAAATCCATTTTTGTTCCTCATTACATCACTAGTTATTTTATATATTTCAAAAAAGTCATCCGGCTTTGCCCATCATGAGGATGAAACAAAGTCGGATGACCTTCATTTTGTACGCTATTATCTTATACGTATGTTTCCAGCAATTTCACACTTCCTCCTTCGGGAGTGATAGTGACATCTTGCGTGGTAGCAGGCAACAGGATAGATTCTCCTGCACTAACAGTCAACTCATTACCTTCATTGTCTCTCATCTTGCAAGATCCTTCCATACAGATAAAGATCACGAATGAATCGAGTTCGGAATAGTCGCAACTGATTTCTTCAGTCATGTCATACAGAGAAGTCGTGAAGTAGGTGCAGGCAACCAGTTCTACCGGTTCGTCCTTCAGTGGTTCGTATTTAGTACGATAGTCATCCAACACTTCGTAGTTGATGGCTTCACGGGCTAAATCGGTGTGAAGTTCGCGGGTTTTACCATTCGCATCTTTACGGTTGAAATCGTAGATACGATAAGTTATATCAGAAGTTTGCTGAATCTCGGCGATGAAAGAACCTGCCCCGATGCTGTGCACGCGTCCGGCAGGAAGGAAGAATACATCACCCGGATGAATTTCATATTCCTGCAATACGTCGGTAATCGTATTGTTCAACACGCGTTCTTTATATTCTTTCGGGGTAATCTGTTCAGAGAATCCTGAACGCAATTTAGCTCCTTTGTCGGCATCTACCACATACCACATCTCGGTTTTTCCCATTGAATTGTGACGTTTCTTCGCCAACTCATCTGTTGGGTGTACCTGGATTGACAAATCCTGTTTGGCGTCGATGAACTTAATGAGCAGTGGGAATTTATTGCCGAAACGGGCATAATTCGCTTCACCAACCAGTTCCTCACGATACTTTCTTACCATATCGGCCAAGGTTAAACCTTTATCCGGGCCATTAGCCACTACGGATTCATTGTTCTCAACACCGGAAATCTCCCAGCTTTCTCCTACTCCTTTCAAGTCTGAATTCAAATGCTTGAACGGAATAATTTTGTCGCCCCCCCAAAGCGTCTGCTTCAGAATAGGTTCGAATTTTAATGGATACATTTTTGTTTTTCTTGTTATAAACTTAGATTAAATTCGCTCGGATTGTTACAATCCGGGAACAAACATACAAAAAATAGTTCAGTTTTTAAGAAAAGGAGGATGAAAATTCATTTAAGAAATCATCTTTTGTCCTTGCATCCAAAGAAGATGAAGTAATAAAGCTAAACTTTCCTAAAGCACCTGTCATATTTAGTCGGAATAATTTGTGAGTAAGAAAGAATTTCCCTTTATTTGCAGGAAATTTTTAATAATACCAGACATGAATAACACATTCCCAACAGAAGGGAATCTATCAGGGCTCAGCCGGAAAGATTTCCAAAAGGATATAAATGATAAGAAAACTGATTTATTTATCCTCAAAAACACAAAGGGAATGGAAGTAGCTGTAACCAATTACGGATGCGCCATTCTTTCTATCATGGTACCGGACAAAAACGGTAAGTATGCTAATGTAATCCTCGGACACGACAGCATCGACCACGTCATCAACAGCCCGGAACCTTTCCTAAGCACTACTATCGGACGCTACGGCAACCGTATCGCGAAAGGAAAATTCACCTTGTTCGGCGAAGAACATGAACTCACGATTAACAACGGACCTAACTCTCTGCATGGTGGACCTACCGGTTTCCACGCCCGTGTTTGGGATGCTGTCCAGATTGATGAGAGCACAGTGCAATTCAACTATGTTTCTGCTGACGGCGAAGAGGGATTCCCCGGCAATCTGGAAGTGGAAATGACTTACCGCCTGGAAAATGAAGTAAATGCACTGACTATCGAATACCGCGCTACCACCGACAAAGCTACAGTCGTTAACTTGACTAACCACGGTTTCTTCAACCTCGCCGGTATTTCCAACCCTACTCCTACCGTTAACAACCACATCGTTACGATCAACGCTGATTTCTATACGCCTATCGACGAAGTTTCTATCCCTACCGGTGAAATTGCCAAAGTAGAGGGTACTCCGATGGATTTCCGTGCTCCACACACTGTAGGCGAACGTATCGACGACAAATTCCAGCAACTGATTTTCGGTGCAGGATATGACCACTGTTATGTACTGAACAAGATGGAAAGCGGTTCGCTCGACCTGGCTGCCACTTGCAAGGACCCGGAAAGCGGACGTATCATGGAAGTATATACCACCGAAGCGGGTGTACAACTCTATACGGGCAACTGGCTCAACGGATTTGAAGGTGCACACGGAGCTACATTCCCTGCCAGAAGCGCTATCTGCTTTGAAGCACAGTGTTTCCCGGATACCCCGAACAAACCGCATTTCCCATCGGCTACTTTGCTGCCGGGTGATGAATACCAACAGATCACTGTCTACAAGTTTGCAGTAGAAGAATAAGATTTGAAAAAATAACTAACCTAATTTTATAAACTAACATTTTTTTTGAACCATGACACAAGAAAAAAAGAACGGTAATCTCGTCGCAATTATCACGATGTTCTTCATCTTTGCGATGATCTCTTTCGTAACAAACCTCGCTGCTCCATTCGGAACAATCTGGAGAAATGAATATGCGGGTTCGAACACTTTAGGTATGATGGGAAATATGATGAACTTCCTGGCTTACCTGTTTATGGGAATTCCTGCCGGTAACATGCTCGTTAAGATCGGTTACAAGAAGACTGCTTTGATTGCAATGGCAGTAGGTTTCCTCGGTTTGTTCACACAGTATCTTTCCAGCTTATTCGGAGCAGGTGCTGAAGTATTCGCATTCGGTGAGTATGTTATCAAATTAAACTTTGTAATCTATCTGCTTGGTGCATTTATCTGCGGTTTCTGCGTTTGTATGCTTAACACAGTGGTAAACCCGATGTTGAACCTTCTCGGTGGCGGTGGTAACAAAGGTAACCAGTTGATTCAAACTGGTGGAGCTCTTAATTCTTTGTCTGGTACATTGACTCCGCTTTTCGTAGGTGCTTTGATCGGTACTGTTACTTCAAGTACTGCTATGTCTGACGTTGCTCCTCTGCTCTTCGTTGCTATGGGTGTATTCGTTGCTGCATTTATCGTTATCTCATTTGTTGCTATTCCTGAACCACACCTTCAGAAAGGTGGAGTGAAGAAAGAAAAATTCTCTCACAGTCCATGGAGCTTCCGTCACACTTTACTGGGTGTAATCGGTATCTTTATTTATGTAGGTATTGAAATTGGTATCCCGGGTACACTGAACTTCTATCTTGCCGATTCAAGCGATAAAGGTGCCGGTATCATGATGAACGGTGCTGCTATCGGTGGTGCTATCGCTGCTATCTATTGGTTGCTGATGCTTGTGGGACGTACTGCAAGTAGTGCTATCAGTGGTAAGGTTTCCAGCCGTGCACAGTTGATCGTTGTTTCTGCTACTGCTATCATTTTCGTATTGATCGCTATCTTCACTCCGAAAGATGTAACGGTTTCAATGCCGGGTTATACTGTAGGTGAAGGCTTTATGATGGCACAGGTTCCTGTGAGCGCCTTGTTCCTTGTACTTTGTGGTCTTTGTACTTCTGTAATGTGGGGTGGTATCTTCAACCTTGCAGTAGAAGGCTTAGGAAAATATACAGCACAGGCTTCCGGTATCTTTATGATGATGGTTGTTGGTGGTGGTGTATTGCCGTTGATCCAACAAAGCATCTCTGACTCTGTAGGTTATATGGCTAGCTACTGGTTGATTATCGCTGCTCTGGCTTACCTGTTGTTCTACGGTTTGGTAGGTTGCAAGAATGTAAATAAGGATATTCCTGTGGAATAATCACATAGAATAGAATTCAATTTATTCACCTTTAAAATATAAATATCATGGATACAGAATACGTAAGAAGTCGATTCATTAAACACTTTGACGGAACTACTGGATTTTTATATGCTTCTCCGGGCCGTATCAACCTGATCGGTGAACACACTGACTACAACGGTGGATTCGTTTTTCCGGGAGCGGTAGACAAAGGGATGATTGCTGAAATCAAACCTAACGGTACTGACAAAGTAAAGGCTTACTCTATCGACTTGAAGGATTATGTAGAATTTGGTTTGAATGAAGAAGATGCTCCACGCGCCAGCTGGGCAAGATATATTTTCGGTGTATGCCGTGAAATGATTAAACGTGGCGTTGATGTGAAGGGATTCAATACTGCTTTCGCAGGTGATGTGCCTCTGGGTGCAGGTATGTCTTCTTCTGCCGCTTTGGAAAGTACGTATGCTTTCGCACTGAACGAACTGTTCGGTGAAAACAAAATAGATAAATTTGAATTGGCTAAAGTTGGCCAGGCTACAGAACATAATTACTGTGGTGTGAACTGCGGTATTATGGACCAGTTTGCTTCCGTATTCGGTAAAGCTGGTAGCTTGATCCGTCTGGATTGCCGTTCACTGGAGTATCAGTATTTCCCATTCCATCCGGAAGGTTATCGTCTGGTTCTGATGGATTCAGTTGTGAAACACGAATTGGCTTCTTCTGCTTATAACAAGCGTCGCCAAAGCTGTGAAGCTGCTGTTGCCGCTATCCAGAAAAAACATCCGCACGTAGAATTCCTGCGCGACTGTACAATGGCTATGCTAGAAGAAGCGAAAGCTGATATCAGCGCTGAAGACTATATGCGTGCAGAATATGTAATCGAAGAAATCCAACGTGTACTCGATGTTTGCGAGGCATTGGAAAAGGATGATTACGAAACTGTAGGTAAGAAGATGTACGAAACTCATCACGGCATGAGCAAGCTGTACGAAGTAAGCTGCGAAGAACTCGACTTCCTGAATGACTGCGCTAAAGAGTACGGTGTAACCGGTTCACGCGTAATGGGTGGCGGCTTCGGTGGTTGTACAATCAACCTTGTTAAAGATGAGTTGTATGACAACTTCGTTGAAAAAACAAAAGCTGCTTTCAAAGCTAAATTCGGCAGAAGCCCGAAAGTGTATGACGTAGTAATCGGTGACGGTTCTCGTAGACTGGAATAAGAATTTATTCGAAATTAAATAAATAAGAAGGGCGGCTTCCGTGATGGAAGCCGCCCTTACTTTTTACAATTAACAAAAATCTAAAACCTATTGGTCTAATAACATTTAATTAGTTCTACTTATTTCTTCGTGAATTTATATACCGCGAACGTAGTGGGTTCCAGTTCGGTAGTAAACACGTTGCCTTCAATAGATACCGGAGTTTCCTGTGGAACGATGGCAAAAGGTTGCTCAAGTGTATTATCCTTATCCAAATCGAGCGAACGAAGTTTGATACAACGGCCATTAGACAATACATCTTGTTTCTTCAATCCTTCAAAATTCAAGGAAATTGGCTGTATTGTGGCGGAAGTATTGGCAACCTTTACAATCAGTTCATTCTTACCCTTATCGTAAACAGCACTGGCAAAGAGTCCGTTCTGTCCTTCGGCTCCCGTTACATTTTTCTTGTTCATGGTAAGGGGAAGAACATTTGTTCCTTTATTCTGCGCATACAGTTGTTGTACATAATAGCTAGTGGTACGCACAGAGTTCAGGTTATCGAACCAAATCATATCAGGACGCCATTGCCATCCTTCCACATGAGCGAAAAGCGGAGCATAGGTAGCCATGTGAACGATGTCAGCATTACGTTCCAATCCGGTCATAAAAGCAGCCTCTAGCAAAGCAGCATGGTAATGATTCCATTTCTTTCCTTTTCCATGGCAGGCATATTCACCGGCAAATACTTTCGGACCTTTACGGTCGTAGTTGTCATAGCGGGCGCCTTGAGCCAGAAACCAGCTTTCAGGACGATAGAAATGTTCGTCCACCAAATCAACTTTCAGGCGTTTCATTTCAGGCCACAGATAATCAAAATCTTTTCCTTCGGAATTCGGACCGGAGCTACCTACTATTTTAATTTCCGGGTGAGCTTTACGAATGGCTTTGATAAACGGTTCGAGACGTTCGGGATATTCTTTCCCCCATTGTTCGTTACCGATACCGATAAACTTCAGGTTAAACGGAGCAGGATGTCCCATATCGGCACGTACCTTTCCCCATGTGGTATTCACGTTTCCATTAGCAAACTCAATCAGGTCGAGTGCATCCTGAATATAGTTATCCAAATCACAAACGGCTACGTGAGCTTTCGGATCATTATTCTGATATTGGCAGGAAAGTCCGCAATTCAGAATCGGCAGAGGTGCCGCACCCATTTCTTCAGACAGCAGGAAATATTCGTAGAATCCCAATCCATAGCTTTGGTAATAATCAGGGAAAAATCGGTGAGTAAAAG
Organism: Bacteroides ovatus; assembly: GCF_001314995.1. Lineage (NCBI taxonomy): Bacteria > Pseudomonadati > Bacteroidota > Bacteroidia > Bacteroidales > Bacteroidaceae > Bacteroides > Bacteroides ovatus. The sequence continues at coordinate 290,986 of NZ_CP012938.1, read as the reverse complement.
TATATTGCCAACGATTTTCATTTAAGGGACGGTTTTCTACCGGACCAACTGATTTTTTCCAGTCGTAACGAGTTTCCAAGTCGGTACCTTCTACGATGCAACCACCGGGAAAGCGGAAGACTCCGGGATGAATATCCGCCAATGCTTGTGCTAAATCTTTACGAAGCCCATTTTCATGTCCTTTCCAGGTATCAACCGGAAAAAGGGAGACGTGCTCCAAATCTACTGTTCCTTTGGAGGTAAGGAAAATACGGAGTACGGATTTCGGATGAGTACTGCCGGGCTTCAAGATCATCTGGTATTTTTTCCAGTCCTTAGAATCAATCGTAAGATTCCCTGCAACAAGTGCCTGACGTTCGCCCATTGATTGGGTATCTACAAGTTCGATTCTCAATGTTTCTTTCGTACTTCCTTGCGGCAAACGCGCCCAAACAGAGAAACGATACTCCTCTCCCTTCTTGACACCGATGCCGAAGAAACCTTCGTTATCCAATCCGGTATGCTTATGTGCGTGTCCGGGGTCGGAAAGGCGCACATAATGCGGATTACGCTCAAAAGGACCATCGTTCATTAATGACACTTTTCCATACGTTTTCCATCCCATCAGGTGTTGTGGAAACTCAAAGGAACGATTCTTCACCAGTTCGGCATAAAGTCCGCCGTCGGCAGCGTAGTTGATGTCCTCAAAAAAGAGTCCATACATAGTAGGTTGGATTTCTGCACCCAGCTTCTTCGTCTGTATCACCAACTCATTGGTTTGAGCATGAAGGGCAAGGTTAGTAGACAAGGCTAATACTGCCAATAAATTTGCGTATCTTCTCATGGTTCTCAATAAAAAATTATATATAGTTAAAATGCAAAGATAATCAGATTCTCTATTTTCTCCGTACCCAAATTTATCATTAATAGGTGTTTATCGGTCAAAAAGGATCAAATTCCATTCATTTGCACAATTTTCCATCCGCATCTGATATTTATAATACGAAACCAGATTAAAAAGCACCTATTTGCACGCTCTATTATATGAAAAACAAACGGATGGAAAGCGTACATTTATATATAATAAGGTGTATGGAAAATCATAAAATACACCATTTATGCTGCACAACATATAAGAGTGTATTTGATACACCAAACGAAAGTGTTACTTTTACACCCAAAATAAGATAAGCATCTCATTTACATTAAAAATAAAACCATGAAAAAACATTTTCTACTTGCAGGATTTGCCGCGCTGATGCTGGCTGCGTGCAATAACAAGCCGGCTTCCGAGCTGACCTTGTCCGGTCTCGACCCGGTAAAATTTCAAACAGAAGTGAACAATGCCCAAACAGCTCTTTATACCTTAAAGAACAAGGCAGGTATGGAAGTATGCATCACTAACTTCGGAGGACGTATCGTGTCTGTCATGGTACCCGATAAGAACGGTAAGATGCAGGATGTAGTTTTAGGTTTTGACAGCATTGCTGACTATATTAATGTACCCAGCGACTTTGGTGCTTCTATCGGACGCTATGCAAACCGTATCAATCAGGGTCGTTTCGCATTGGACGGTGATACCATCCAACTGCCGCAAAACAATTTCGGCCACTGCCTGCATGGAGGTCCGAAAGGTTGGCAATACAAAGTTTATGAAGCTAATCTGATTGATCCGACAACGTTGGAACTGACACTTGTCTCACCGGACGGAGACGAAAACTTCCCGGGAAATGTAACAGCTAAAGTGACCTATAAACTAACTGAAGACAACGCTATCGACATTAAATATAGCGCAACTACCGATAAAAAGACGATCATCAATATGACCAACCATTCTTACTTCAACCTGGCTGGTGATCCGTCAAAAGCTTCAACTGACAACATACTGTATGTGAACGCAGACTATTATACTCCGGTAGACAGTACTTTTATGACTACAGGCGAAATCGCTCCGGTAAAAGACACTCCGATGGACTTCACCACTCCGAAAGCGGTAGGTAAAGAGATCAACAATTATGATTTCGTTCAACTGAAGAACGGAAAAGGGTATGACCACAACTGGGTGCTCAACACTAAGGGAGATCTTTCTCAAGTAGCAGCCAAACTAACTTCACCTGAAAGCGGCATCACTCTGGAAGTATATACCAACGAACCGGGTGTACAGGTTTACACAGGAAACTTCCTTGATGGAACCGTAACCGGAAAGAAAGGTATCGTTTACAACCAACGTGCTTCTGTCTGCCTGGAAACACAACACTATCCAGATAGCCCCAACAAGGCAGACTGGCCTTCTGTTGTACTGGAACCGGGACAAACTTATAATAGCGAATGTATTTTCAAATTCTCTGTAGAGAAATAATATTAACTTATAAATCATATTTATTGTGGAAGCATTAGATTGGCTAGTAATCGGAGTCTTTTTTCTGGCTCTGATCGGTATTATTGTTTGGGTAGTCAGACAAAAACAAAATGACTCGGCGGATTATTTTTTGGGTGGACGCGACGCAACATGGCTTGCAATCGGTGCCTCTATCTTTGCATCAAACATTGGTTCGGAACATTTGATCGGACTGGCAGGAGCCGGAGCATCCAGTGGTATGGCTATGGCACACTGGGAAATCCAGGGATGGATGATCTTGATTTTGGGATGGGTATTCGTTCCTTTCTATACACGAAGCATGGTATATACAATGCCGGAATTTCTGGAGCGTCGTTATAATCCTCAATCACGTACTATTTTATCTGTTATTTCTCTTGTAAGTTATGTATTGACCAAAGTAGCCGTAACTGTTTATGCCGGTGGCCTCGTATTCCAACAAGTATTCGGTATAAAAGAGCTTTGGGGAATTGATTTCTTCTGGATTGCAGCTATCGGTCTGGTAGTGTTAACTGCGCTTTATACTATCTTCGGTGGTATGAAATCAGTTCTTTACACTTCTGTTCTTCAAACCCCTATCCTACTGCTAGGATCATTAATAATTCTAGTGCTCGGTTTCAAAGAATTAGGTGGATGGGACGAAATGATGAGAGTCTGCGGCGCTGTTACTGTAAATGATTACGGTGATACAATGACTAACCTGATTCGTAGCAACGATGATGCAAACTTCCCTTGGTTGGGTGCTTTGATCGGTTCGGCTATTATCGGTTTCTGGTACTGGTGTACCGACCAGTTCATCGTACAACGTGTACTTTCAGGTAAAAATGAAATGGAAGCTCGTCGTGGTACTATTTTCGGTGCTTATCTGAAACTGCTACCCGTATTCCTTTTCTTGATTCCTGGTATGATTGCATTTGCATTACATCAAAAATATATCGGTGCCGGTGGTGAAGGTTTCTTACCGATGCTGGCTAACGGAACAGCAAATGCTGATGCCGCCTTCCCGACATTAGTAGCCAAATTACTTCCTGCGGGCGTGAAAGGTTTGGTAGTATGTGGTATTCTTGCCGCTTTGATGAGTTCCCTTGCATCTCTGTTTAACTCATCAGCCATGTTGTTTACTATCGACTTTTACAAACGTTTCAAACCGGAAACTCCGGAAAAGAAGCTGGTGGGTATCGGTCAGATTGCAACAATCGTAATCGTTGTTTTAGGTATTCTTTGGATTCCTATCATGCGTAGTGTAGGTGATGTACTTTATACTTACTTGCAGGATGTTCAGTCTGTATTGGCACCAGGTATCGCTGCCGCTTTCTTACTGGGGATCTGCTGGAAACGTACTTCCGCCCAGGGTGGTATGTGGGGATTGATCTCCGGCATGGTAATCGGGTTGACCCGCCTCGGCGCAAAAGTATATTATAGCAACGCAGGTGAAGTAGCTGATTCTACATTCAAATATTTGTTCTATGACATGAACTGGTTATTCTTCTGTGGATGGATGTTCCTGTTCTGTATTATTGTAGTAATCGTAGTCAGTCTGGCAACAGAAGCTCCAACTGCAGAAAAGATTCAGGGACTAGTATTCGGTACGGCTACTAAGGAACAAAAAGCCGCTACACGTGCAAGCTGGAATCACTGGGATATTATTCATACGGTAATTATTCTGGCCATTACTGCTGCTTTCTACTGGTATTTCTGGTAAAAATAAGCTTCTCTTTCAACCCTCCTCTTAGGGAAGGGTTAAAAGAGAAGCCTGAAAATAGCCTTATCTACGGAAAGACTGTTTTATTATAACTAAAATCACAATCTAAATGGATAAAGATAATTCACAAGAGCCAATGATAACCTCTAATTCCCCCTCTTTGGAAAAGGGGCGGGAAAAGGTTTATTATAGCTCGAATCCGGCCTTCTATGTCGGCATAGACTGTATCATTTTCGGTTTCTACGAAGGGGAAATCAGCCTGTTATTGTTAAAGAGAAACTTCGAGCCGGCAATGGGTGAATGGTCACTGATGGGAGGATTTGTACAAAACAATGAAAGTGTGGATGATGCCGCTAAACGTGTATTGCATGAGCTTACCGGACTAGAAAACGTTTACATGGAACAGGTGGGAGCTTTTGGAGCTATCGATCGCGATCCGGGTGAACGGGTTATCTCCGTGGCTTATTATGCATTGATTAACATCAATGAGTATGACCGGAAACAGGTTCAGAAACACAATGCTTACTGGGTGAATATAAATGAACTTCCCCCGCTTATCTTCGACCATCCTGAAATGGTAGAAAAAGCACGGGAACTGATGAAACAGAAAGCATCTGTAGAGCCCATCGGTTTCAATCTATTGCCGAAGCTATTTACATTATCCCAATTACAAAGTTTATATGAAGCCATTTACGGTGAAACAATGGATAAACGGAATTTCCGTAAAAGAGTAGCTGAAATGGATTATATAGAAAAGACTGATAAAATTGATAAACTGGGTTCGAAACGTGGTGCTGCCTTGTATAAGTTCAATAGCAAGGCTTACCGCAAAGACCCGAAATTTAAAATCTAATCATTATGCTGGAAGAACTAAAAGAAAAAGTATTTCATGCCAATCTCGAATTGGTAAAGCATGGATTAGTCATCTTTACCTGGGGCAATGTTTCTGCCATCGACCGTGAAAGCGGGCTGGTAGTAATCAAGCCCAGTGGTGTAAGTTATGATGACATGAAAGCCGAAGATATGGTAGTAGTGGATTTGGATGGCAAGGTCGTTGAAGGACGACTGAAGCCATCCTCGGATACTCCTACTCACGTAGTACTTTACAAAGCATTTCCGGAGATTGGCGGAGTGGTTCATACTCACTCTACTTATGCTACTGCCTGGGCACAGGCGGGATGCGACATTCCGAACATCGGAACGACTCATGCGGATTATTTCCATGATGCCATTCCCTGCACAGCGGATATGACAGAAGCGGAAGTGAAAGGTGCTTACGAGCTGGAAACCGGTAATGTGATAGTGAAACGTTTTGAAGGATTGAATCCTGTACATACACCGGGAGTATTGGTAAAAAATCACGGTCCTTTCTCTTGGGGAAAAGACGCGCATGATGCCGTACACAATGCTGTGGTTATGGAACAGGTGGCTAAAATGGCAAGTATCGCTTATGCGGTAAATCCCAATTTAACAATGAATCCGCTGCTGATAGAGAAACATTTCAGCCGCAAGCATGGTCCGAATGCTTATTATGGACAATAATCAATTAAAAAGTAACAATTAAAAATTAAAGCAATAACATTATGAACGCATTTGATCAATATGAAGTATGGTTCGTAACAGGAGCACAGCTTTTGTACGGAGGTGACGCAGTAATCGCAGTAGACGCACACTCTAATGAAATGGTTAACGGATTGAACGAATCCGGTAAACTCCCTGTAAAGGTGGTATACAAAGGAACAGCTAATTCTTCTAAAGAAGTGGAAGCTGTTTTCAAAGCAGCCAATAATGACGAAAAGTGTGTCGGTGTTATCACTTGGATGCATACGTTCTCTCCTGCTAAAATGTGGATTCACGGCTTGCAACAGTTGAAGAAGCCTTTGTTGCACCTGCATACTCAATTCAACAAGGAAATTCCTTGGGATACAATGGACATGGATTTCATGAACCTGAACCAGTCTGCTCACGGTGACCGCGAATTCGGACATATCTGTACCCGTATGCGTATCCGTCGTAAAGTAGTGGTAGGCTACTGGAAAGAGGAAGAGACTTTGCATAAGATTGCCGTTTGGATGCGTGTTTGTGCCGGTTGGGCAGATTCACAGGATATGCTGATTATCCGTTTCGGCGACCAGATGAACAACGTAGCTGTAACCGATGGTGATAAAGTGGAAGCTGAACAACGTATGGGTTACCACGTAGATTACTGTCCGGTAAGCGAATTGATGGAATATCACAAGGATATCAAAAATGAAGAGGTAGATGCATTGGTAGCTACTTACTTCAAGGAATACGATCACGATGCTTCTCTGGAAGATAAATCAACTGAAGCTTACCAGAAAGTATGGAATGCTGCTAAGGCTGAACTGGCTATACGTGCTATCCTGAAAGCCAAAGGTGCCAAAGGATTTACTACCAACTTCGACGATTTGGGCGACATTGAATACAATGGTTTCGATCAAATCCCGGGTCTTGCTTCACAACGTCTGATGGCGGAAGGTTACGGATTCGGTGCTGAAGGTGACTGGAAATCGGCTGCTCTTTACCGTACTGTATGGGTGATGAATCAAGGTCTCCCTAAAGGCTGTTCATTCCTGGAAGATTACACACTGAACTTCGACGGTGCTAACAGCTCTATCCTTCAGTCACACATGTTGGAAGTCTGCCCGCTTATCGCCGCCAACAAACCTCGCCTGGAAGTACACTTCCTCGGTATAGGTATCCGCAAGAGTCAGACTGCACGTTTGGTCTTCACTTCAAAAGTAGGTACAGGCTGCACTGCTACTATTGTAGATATGGGTAACCGTTTCCGTCTGATCGTGAACGACGTAGAATGTATCGAGCCGAAACCGCTGCCTAAGTTGCCGGTTGCTTCTGCTCTCTGGATTCCGATGCCAAACCTTGAAGTAGGTGCAGGTGCATGGATTCTGGCTGGTGGAACTCACCACTCTTGCTTCTCTTACGACCTGACAGCAGAATATTGGGAAGATTATGCTGAAATCGCAGGTATCGAAATGGTACATATCAACAAGGATACTACGATCAGCTGCTTCAAGAAAGAACTGCGCATGAACGAAGTTTATTACATGTTGAATAAAGCACTTTGCTAAAAACAATTATTCAAGTTTCGCATGGCTTAATTATTTCGTTAAGTTTTTGCGAAACTTGATTTTTTTATAATGATCGTTATACCTTAAAATATTGATTTCAACATGAAATTAGATGCAAAATCAACCATCGAGGCAGGTAAAGCAATTCTTGGTATAGAACTCGGTTCTACACGAATAAAAGCTGTCTTGATCGACCAGGAAAACAAGCCTATTGCTCAAGGTAGCCACACTTGGGAAAACCAGTTAGTTGACGGACTTTGGACGTATAGCATTGAAGCTATCTGGTCAGGGCTGCAAGATTGCTATGCCGATCTTCGTACTAACGTAAAGAATGCATACGACATAGAGATCGAGACTCTGGCTGCCATCGGTGTCAGCGCTATGATGCATGGTTATATGCCATTCAACAAAAAAGAAGAAATCCTCGTGCCTTTCCGCACTTGGAGAAACACCAATACAGGCCGCGCAGCGGCTGCTTTGTCCGAACTATTTGTCTATAATATCCCTCTGCGTTGGAGCATTTCCCACTTGTATCAGGCTATTCTGGACAACGAAGCACACGTTAATAAAATCGACTTCCTGACCACTCTGGCAGGTTACGTGCATTGGCAGATCACAGGCGAAAAGGTGCTGGGAATAGGTGATGCATCAGGTATGCTTCCTATAGATCCAACTACTAACAACTATTCTGCTGAAATGGTGGCTAAGTTCGACAAACTGATTGCTCCGAAAGAATATAACTGGAAACTGGAAGATATTCTGCCTAAAGTATTGTCGGCAGGTGAAAATGCTGGTGTCCTCACTCCGGAAGGAAGTAAAAAGCTCGATGCATCGGGTCATTTGAAGGCAGGAATACCGGTTTGTCCACCGGAAGGAGACGCAGGTACCGGAATGGTGGCAACCAATGCAGTCAAACAACGCACCGGAAATGTGTCGGCAGGTACTTCTTCATTCTCTATGATTGTATTGGAGAAAGATTTGTCGAAGCCATACGAAATGATTGACATGGTGACCACTCCTGACGGAAGTCTGGTAGCTATGGTGCATTGCAACAACTGTACTTCTGATCTCAACGCATGGGTCAACCTGTTCAAGGAATATCAGGAGCTTCTGGGCATACCTGTAAATATGGATGAAATCTATAGCAAACTTTACAATATTGCGCTCACCGGTGATACCGATTGCGGAGGTTTGCTTTCATACAATTATATTTCAGGCGAACCTGTAACAGGATTTGCTGATGGAAGACCTTTGTTTGTACGTTCGGCAAATGACAAGTTCAACCTGGCAAACTTTATGCGGACTCACTTGTATGCTTCAGTAGGAGTGCTCAAGATTGGTAACGATATCCTGTTCAACGAAGAAAAAATCAAAGTGGACAGAATTACTGGTCACGGAGGATTATTCAGAACCAAAGGAGTAGGTCAAAGAATACTTGCTGCAGCTATCAACTCGCCTATTTCTGTGATGGAAACAGCCGGCGAAGGTGGTGCCTGGGGTATTGCCCTGTTAGGTTCTTACCTCGTGAACAATGAAAAGAAACAATCTCTTGCCGATTTTCTGGATGAAAGCGTATTTGTCGGTGACGCGGGTATCGAGGTATCACCTACGCCCGAAGATGTAGCCGGCTTCAATACATACATCGAAAACTATAAGGCAGGATTGCCTATCGAAGAGGCAGCAGTCAAATTTAAATAATTGACAGTCGGCAATCCATTGTTGTTCATCAAAGATTGTCGATAAATCGCTGTTTATCAAGAGTCAATTCTAACTAAGTACAAACATTAATTATCTCCACCCCTCTCCTCTTTTGGAGAGGGAGATGGGGAAACTATTATCATGAAAACCACCTCGTTCATACTTGCACTTGTCCTGTCCACTTCACTGGGCAAAGCTCAAAACGCCCCACAAGTGTCTTACTTCCCTTTACAGAATGTGAAACTATTGGATAGTCCGTTTCTGCAAGCTCAACAGACTGATTTACATTACATACTTGCATTAGACCCCGATCGTCTGCTCGCTCCTTTTCTCCGCGAAGCAGGGTTACAGCCTAAAGCCCCCAGCTACACCAATTGGGAAAATACCGGACTGGACGGGCATATCGGCGGACATTATTTATCCGCACTTTCCATGATGTATGCCGCCACCGGAGATACCGCAGTCTATAATCGCCTCAACTACATGCTGAATGAGTTGAACCGGGCACAACAAACTGTCGGCACAGGATTCATCGGAGGAACTCCGGGAAGCCTTCAACTTTGGAAAGATATAAAAGCAGGAAAAATCCGTGCCGGAGGTTTCGACCTTAACGGTAAATGGGTGCCTCTATACAATATACATAAGACTTACGCCGGATTGCGGGATGCATATCTCTATGCAGGAAGCGACCTTGCACGCCAAATGCTTATCGCTTTTACAGATTGGATGATCGATATCACTTCCGGCTTGAGCGACGAACAAATGCAGGATATGCTTCGTAGCGAACATGGCGGATTAAACGAAACGTTCGCTGACGTGGCCGAAATCACAGGCGACAAGAAGTATCTGGAACTGGCACGCCGTTTCTCTCACAACCTTATCCTCGACCCGCTTATCAAAGAGGAAGACAAATTGACGGGGATGCACGCCAACACACAGATTCCGAAAGTGATCGGCTACAAGCGAATAGCCGAACTTTCACAAGACGACAAGAATTGGAATCATGCTGCAGAGTGGGATCATGCCGCCCGTTTTTTCTGGAACACGGTAGTCAATCACCGTTCTGTCTGCATCGGAGGAAATAGTGTACGCGAACATTTCCATCCGTCGGATAACTTCACGTCCATGCTGAACGACGTTCAAGGACCGGAGACCTGTAATACTTACAACATGCTCCGTCTTACCAAAATGCTTTATCAGAATTCTCATAATCCGAATCAAACAAACGAACCTGATCCCAACTACGTAAACTATTACGAACGTGCGCTTTACAATCATATTCTAGCGTCACAAGAGCCGGATAAAGGTGGATTTGTCTACTTCACTCCTATGCGTCCGGGACATTATCGCGTGTACTCACAACCGGAAACATCAATGTGGTGCTGTGTAGGTTCAGGCTTGGAGAATCATACCAAATACGGTGAATTTATCTATGCGTATCGGAAAGACACTCTTTATGTCAATCTCTTCATTCCTTCACAACTGACCTGGAAAGAGCAAGGCATTATTTTGACACAGGAAACCCGTTTCCCCGATGACGGCAAGGTAACTTTGCGAATAAATGAAGCGCCTAAGAAAAAACGTACTTTAATGATACGTATTCCGGAATGGGCGAACCAATCCAAAGGATATAGCGTCAGCATCAATGGAAAAAGAAAAATGTTCGTTATGGCAAAAGGTAACCAGTATCTTCCTCTCTCCCGCAAATGGGAAAAAGGGGATGTCATTACTTTCCACTTGCCTATGAAAGTCAGCGTAGAACAAATTCCCGACAAGAAAGATTATTATGCTTTCTTATATGGTCCGATCGTTCTTGCAGCTTCCACAGGCACTGAACATCTTGACGGTTTATATGCCGATGACAGTCGTGGCGGACATATCGCTCATGGCAAACAAATTCCTCTGCAAGAAGTTCCGATGCTGATAGGAAATCCAGATTCAATCTGCAAGTCTCTTCAGAAAGAACAGAATAGCCGGATTACTTTCAGCTATAACGGAGAGGTTTATCCTGCACAAGACAAGGCATTGGAACTCGTTCCGTTCTTCCGCCTGCATAATTCCCGTTATGCCGTTTATTTCCGGCAGGCAAGCGAAGAGCAGTTTAAAGCGATTCAGGAAGAGATGGCAACGGCTGAACGAAAAGCAACGGAATTGGCTAATCAAACCATTGACCTTATCTTCCCTGGCGAACAGCAACCGGAGTCTGACCATGGCATCCAGTATGAACAGGCAGAAACAGGGACGAATAAAGACCGGCATTTCCGACGTGCCAAAGGTTGGTTCGGCTATCAATTGAAGGTAAAAGAGGAAGCAAGCCGCCTCCTGATTACGGTACGGAAAGATGACCGCAATAAAGTGGCTATTCTTTTGAATAACGAAAAGTTGGCTGTTCATCCGACTGTCAGTGAAGCGGATAAAGACGGTTTCATAACCCTTTCATACGTTCTGCCTCAAAAACTGAATACGGGTAGTTGTCTGATACGTTTTATCCCTGACGGGACGGAATGGACCTCTGCCGTTTATGAAGTTCGTTTACTAAAATAGAAGTCACCACAGATTACACGGATTAACACAGATTATTTATGGGTTATAACATGATAGCAGTCAGAATAAAATCAATCTGTGATAATCTGCGTAATCTGTGGTAAAAAATAATCATTAAACAAATACCATTTATGAAAGCAAAACTATTAGTCAGCACGGCTTTTCTGGCAGCATCTGTATCTCTTTCTGCACAAAAGAGTGCTACCATAACCGTACATGCCGACCAAGGCAAAGAAATCATACCGAAGGAAATTTACGGCCAGTTTGCCGAACACTTGGGTTCATGTATCTACGGCGGTCTTTGGGTAGGCGAAAACTCGGATATTCCTAATATCAAGGGATATCGCACAGACGTATTCAATGCACTGAAAGACTTGTCCGTTCCCGTTCTTCGCTGGCCGGGCGGATGCTTTGCCGATGAATACCACTGGATGGATGGCATTGGTCCGAAAGAGAACCGTCCGAAGATGGTGAACAACAACTGGGGCGGTACCATTGAAGACAACAGTTTCGGAACGCACGAGTTTTTGAATCTTTGCGAAATGCTGGGTTGCGAACCATACGTGAGTGGAAATGTAGGTAGCGGCACAGTGGAAGAGCTTGCCAAATGGGTGGAATATATGACTTCTGACGGAGACTCGCCTATGGCCAACCTTCGCCGTAAGAATGGTCGCGACAAAGCATGGAAATTGAAATATCTCGGCGTAGGAAATGAAAGCTGGGGGTGCGGTGGCAGCATGCGTCCGGAATATTACGCAGACTTATATCGTCGTTATTCTACTTATTGCCGCAATTATGACGGCAACCGTCTGTTCAAGATTGCCAGTGGCGCAAGTGACTATGATTACAAATGGACAGATGTATTGATGAATCGTGTAGGACACCGGATGGACGGTCTTTCTCTGCACTATTATACCGTAACCGGATGGAGTGGCAGCAAAGGATCAGCCACTCAATTCAACAAGGATGATTATTACTGGACGATGGGCAAATGTCTGGAAGTGGAAGATGTACTCAAGAAACATTGTACCATCATGGACAAATATGACAAGGACAAGAAAATCGCTCTCTTACTGGACGAATGGGGAACCTGGTGGGATGAGGAACCGGGAACCATCAAAGGACATCTGTATCAGCAGAACACATTGCGTGATGCTTTCGTGGCTTCTTTAAGTCTTGATGTATTCCATAAATATACAGACCGCCTGAAAATGGCAAATATCGCGCAGATTGTCAATGTACTTCAATCGATGATTCTGACAAAAGACAAAGAAATGGTGTTGACGCCTACTTATTATGTCTTCAAGATGTATAAAGTACACCAGGATGCCACTTATCTTCCTATCGACCTGACTTGCGAAAAGATGAGTGTACGTGATAACCGCACCGTTCCGATGGTAAGCGCCACAGCTTCCAAAAATAAAGATGGGGTGATCCATATTTCTCTTTCCAATGTAGATGCTGATGAAGCGCAGGAAATCACCATCAATCTGGGTGATACGAAAGCCAAGAAAGCTATCGGAGAGATTCTGACCGCTTCCAAACTGACCGATTACAATTCTTTTGAAAAACCTAATATTGTAAAACCGGCACCTTTCAAAGAGGTAAAAATCAATAAAGGTACAATGAAGGTAAAACTTCCTGCTAAGTCCATTGTTACTTTAGAGTTACAGTAATTTTAGAGTAATTACTTATTGTATCACAAACAAGAAGACCGTAAAATTGTCGATAAAAAAGATAGCTCTTTTGGATTGTTAAATCCACATAAAGAGTTATCTTTGCGAACAATCTGACAGAAATCAATTAAATTTTAATGATATGAACGATAACAAACTTATGAATCGTGCAGCGGATAACATCCGTATTCTTGCTGCTTCAATGGTTGAGAAAGCCAATTCCGGTCACCCGGGTGGCGCCATGGGTGGTGCTGATTTTGTAAATGTACTCTTCTCTGAGTTTCTAGTATACGATCCTGAAAATCCCCGTTGGGAAGGACGTGACCGCTTCTTCCTCGACCCGGGCCACATGTCTCCGATGCTTTATTCTACGTTGGCATTGACAGGAAAATTCACGCTGGACGAGCTGAAAGAATTCCGTCAATGGGGAAGCCCTACTCCGGGACATCCTGAAGTGGACATCATGCGTGGCATCGAAAATACTTCTGGTCCGTTGGGACAGGGACATACTTTTGCAGTAGGTGCTGCTATCGCTGCCAAATTCTTGAAAGCCCGTTTCGACGAGGTGATGAATCAGACCATTTACGCTTACATCTCTGACGGTGGTATCCAGGAAGAAATCTCTCAAGGTTCCGGACGTATTGCCGGTGCATTGGGATTGGACAACCTGATTATGTTCTATGACTCCAACGATATTCAGCTTTCTACAGAAACGAAAGATGTAACCGTTGAAGATACTGCCATGAAATATGAAGCATGGGGATGGAACGTACTTAGTATCAACGGTAATGATCCTGACGAAATCCGTGCGGCAATCAAAGAAGCACAGGCTGAAAAAGAACGCCCGACGCTGATTATCGGTAAAACCGTAATGGGTAAAGGTGCACGCAAGGCAGACGGCAGCAGCTATGAAGCTAACTGCGCTACACACGGTGCTCCTCTCGGCGGCGACGCATACGTAAATACAATCAAGAATCTGGGTGGTGATCCTACTAACCCGTTCGTTATATTCCCGGAAGTAGCCGAACTGTATGCAAAACGTGCAGAAGAACTGAAGAAAATTGTAGCTGAAAAATATGCTGCAAAAGCTGCATGGGCGAAAGCAAACCCGGAACTGGCTGCAAAACTGGAACTCTTCTTCTCGGGCAAAGCTCCGAAAGTTGACTGGGCTGCTATCGAACAGAAAGCAGGTAGCGCTACTCGTGCTGCATCTGCAACCGTATTGGGCGCACTTGCTACACAGGTAGAAAACATGATCGTTGCTTCGGCCGACCTTTCTAACTCTGACAAGACTGACGGTTTCCTGAAAAAGACTCATTCTTTCAAGAAAGGTGATTTCAGCGGAGCATTCTTCCAGGCAGGTGTATCTGAACTGTCAATGGCTTGTATCTGTATCGGTATGTCTCTCCACGGTGGTGTGATCGCTGCTTGCGGTACCTTCTTCGTATTCTCCGACTACATGAAACCTGCCGTACGTATGGCTGCTTTGATGGAACAACCAGTGAAATTCATCTGGACACACGACGCATTCCGCGTAGGTGAAGACGGTCCTACTCACGAACCGGTAGAACAGGAAGCTCAAATCCGCCTGATGGAAAAACTGAAAAATCATAAGGGACACAACTCTATGTTGGTACTTCGTCCGGCTGATGCAGAAGAGACAACCATCGCTTGGAAACTTGCTATGGAAAATATGTCTACTCCGACAGGATTGATCTTTTCTCGTCAGAATATTGCCAATTTACCGACAGGAACAGATTACGAACAGGCAGCCAAGGGTGCTTATATCGTAGCAGGTTCCGACGAAAATCCGGATGTTATCCTAGTGGCTTCAGGTTCTGAAGTAGCTACATTGGTAGCCGGCACAGAGTTGCTTCGCAAAGATGGCGTGAAGGTACGCATTGTATCTGCTCCGTCTGAAGGTCTGTTCCGCAACCAACCGAAAGAATATCAGGAAGCTATTCTTCCGGCAGATGCGAAGATTTTCGGTATGACTGCCGGTCTGCCTGTCACTCTTCAAGGTCTGGTAGGTTGCCACGGTAAAGTTTGGGGATTGGAATCTTTCGGTTTCTCTGCTCCTTACACAGTGTTGGATGAGAAACTTGGATTTACTGCCGAGAACGTATATAACCAAGTAAAAGCAATGCTCTAATGAAAACAATCGGATTAGCATGCGACCATGCCGGTTTTGAACTGAAAGAATATGTTCGCGGCTGGCTGGAAGCAAAAGGCTGGGCTTACAAGGATTTCGGAACTAACTCTACCGCAAGCGTAGACTATCCGGATTATGCTCATCCGCTGGCTCTTGCAGTGGAATCGGGAGAATGTTATCCCGGTATCGCTATCTGTGGCAGTGGAAACGGAATCAATATGACGCTGAACAAGCACCAAGGGGTTCGTGCTGCTCTCTGCTGGAATGCAGAAATCGCACACCTGGCTCGTCAGCACAATGACGCTAATGTACTGGTTATGCCGGGACGCTTCATCAGCACTGAAGAAGCGGACATGATTTTGACAGAGTTCTTCTCTACCAAATTTGACGGCGGACGCCATCAGAACCGTATTGATAAGATTCCGGTAAAATAAAGCCTCAAAAGATAAAAACAAATAAGGCAGCTATTATTATTCGGGGGATAACCTCAAATAAAATAGCTGCCTTTATTTTCCTGAATAACTGAATCGTACATCCAGGAAATATGTATCCAATATTTACCATTCAAACATTCTAAAACCATTCACTCGTATTCTCACCTTCGCAATCCATTGAAAATAGTTTATCCTTTTTACACAAACTCTTTTTAAGTTTATAATAAAAACGTTTATAGTTTATTATAAACGGGTCTACAGTTTATTATAAACTCTTATTGGACATTTCAGTAGTTTATATTTGAATTTATACAACAAAAAAGGCTACAAAACCCGTAAGAGTTTGCAGCCTTAAGCTTTTAAATGGATTAGTTATGCCCTAAATTACACAAGTATCATCCATGGAATTTGTTATAATATTACACTTTATCGTAGCTGAATATAGACGCTTATATGGATTACTTTCTTTCATTTTCAAATTTTAATTTATAGTTTTACTGCACGTTTCGTCTACAAATATACAACATAAAAATGCGTTTGTCAAGTCCTTCGGGGTAGTTAAGCGTTCATTTCCGTACATTTATGAATTAACTCCGCCAATGGATATTTTTAAGTGAATTCCAAGATTACAAAAAAGCGGTTGGTTCGTCTTTATAGAAGACGAAATAATAAAAACTGAAATTATGGGCAAACTGAATATGAAAGAATGGATCAGCCAAACGATCCAACGTAAGGAAACGATAGCAATTCCGATCATGACACATCCGGGTATCGAGTTTATAGGGAAAACGGTGCATGATGCAGTGACAAACGGGCAGGTTCATTATGAGGCTATCAAAGCTCTTTGTGACAAGTATCCGGCTGCGGCAGCAACCGTTATCATGGATCTGACGGTAGAAGCGGAAGCTTTCGGGGCAGAGATTATCTTTCCGAAAAATGAGGTGCCCAGTGTGTCCGGCCGTTTACTGGCGGATGAAGCTGCTATTGAAAAGCTGGAAGTTCCGGCGTTGAATAAAGGAAGAATCCCGGAATATCTTAAAGCAAATATGCTGACAGCCAGAAATGTTACAGACCGTCCGGTTTTTGCCGGTTGCATCGGTCCTTATTCGCTGGCCGGACGTTTGTATGATATGTCGGAAATCATGATGCTGATTTATATTAATCCCGATGCAGCCAATACGTTATTAAGAAAATGCAGTGACTTCATCACCCGCTATTGCATGGCATTGAAAGCAACCGGTGTGAACGGTGTAATCATGGCTGAACCTGCTGCAGGACTGTTATCCAACGAAGATTGCCTGCAATATTCTTCTTTATTTGTGAAAGAAATAATAGAGAAGGTACAGGATGAGCACTTTGCCGTAGTGCTTCATAATTGCGGAAACACAGGGAATTGCACGCAAGCGATGGTTTATACCGGTGCAGCCGCTTACCACTTCGGGAATAAAATTAAGATGGAGGAAGCGTTGAAAGAGGTTCCGACCGATGCACTGGCAATGGGAAATCTGGACCCGGTGAGCCTTTTCAAGATGGCAGGCCCGGAGACTATGAAGGAAGCGACTTTGCAACTATTGGAGACTACCCGTGCATATCCTAATTTCGTATTGTCAAGTGGTTGTGATATTCCGCCACATACGTCTTCTATTAATATAGACGCATTTTATACCGCATTGGAAGAGTTCAATAATGGTTGAACAGGAGCTTACTTATCAAAAACTGCAAATCCCATCATCTGATATTTACGAGGCGATGGGATATAAAGATTCTATGCCGGATGGAATGGTTATAGAAGAAATAAATACGTTACTTGACCGTATCACTCCCCTTCTTCGTCCCCGTTTTTTCTTTTTCCTCACTGACGGACTGCTTGACACTGAAAAAGCAACACTGACTGTAAAAGATACGGTTCTCTCAATCGGTAAAACCATTGCCCGCCAATTACGGGGTTCGGAAGCTTTTGCCTTTTTTACCGCAACTGCCGGAGTTGAATTTGAGGAGTTCCAACATCTCCTCCAGCAAGAGGACGACATGGTGAAAGTATATATAGCAGACTCATTGGGGAGCATCATTGCAGAAAAGGCTGCTGATTGCATGGAAGAGGAGTTGGCTGCATTTATCGAAAAGAGAGGTTGGAAGCACACTAACAGATACAGCCCCGGTTATTGCGGATGGCACGTATCGGAACAACAAAAACTATTCTCCTTATTTCCGGTCGCTTCGCCCTGTGGTATTCAGTTGACAGATTCCAGTCTAATGATTCCCATCAAATCTGTAAGTGGTATTATTGGAGTGGGTTCTCATGTCCGTAAGCTGGAATATACTTGCGGGCTGTGTACGTATGAGAATTGTTTTCGCAGAAAATAGTTTCACCACAGAATTCTAAGACCTATGCAAATAATAGGCCTATAAAAAACAGTTAAAGAAGTTAAACGGGCTATTTCAGTCCGTTTACTTTTTGTAAGTCATTAACTCCACAAAGGGTGTTCCCCTTTTGACCACAGCAAACATTCTTCCTACTAGTTTAAACTTGACTGCATTTAGCACTACTCCATAAGCTTTCCCTTCCTTCCTTTTCCTTTCATAATACTCTTTCATTTCCTTATCCCATACAATCGCTGAATTAGCAGCTTGTGAAAGATCCGCTTTCAATAGTTTTGCTCCCGTGGGATAAACCCTTGTTTTACCTTTAATACTTGTTCCCGAAGAATGCTCAAAAGGAGCAATACCTAAATAACATGCATATTGACGTGCCGTTTCAAATGCCTGAAAATTATTAGTATGTATGATTGTATTCATCGCATTGATCGTCCCAATACCTTTAATACTGTTTAAGAGCTCATAATTTCGGAGAATAGATGGGTCTGAATTGATAATTTGCAGCATTTCTTCTTCAACACTTGCAATTTCTTCATCCAGTATCTTTACCATATGGGCAGCGCGCTCAATGGTAGAAGTCATTTCACAATCTTTTCTATCAGTGAGAAAACCTTTGTATTCAGCTTGCTGCTTTACAAAACGTTTTCTCTCTGCAGCAAAGTCACGCAAACGGATAATTGAACTCCCTGACAGCTTAGAGTAAGATAGTTCATCCCGATGAAGATAAGCAAAATAGGCTATTCTTTCGGCATCTACACGGTCATTTTTCCCACGTACCAAACCTAAGGAACGTTTTAAATGAAGAGGATTGAAAGAACAGTAATCGATGGATGCGGCTTCTAGAAAAAGGCATAAGTCAAAACTGTAAATACCCGTATTTTCCATACTAATGACCAGCCTTTTCTTTGCCATGTTCTTCTTTTTCAACCAACAAAGAAGAGACTTGTAGCCCTCTTCTTTGTTTAAGAAGCGTTCATAATTTGTTTCGTCCGCATGTTTCTTTGTAGGAACGTAAATAACAACATCCAAAGTTTTTTTTGAGATGTCAATGCCAATAAACCATTTCTTTTCCATATTTTTGCACTATTAAAGGGTTAACCATAGGTTGAACAAACTATATCCTTTAATAGGCCAACGACCTAAAATTCTAATTGGATCTGTTCAACTGATAAGGAAAGAAGGACTAATTCCGTGGATAGGGCTTCTGCCTAGAGAACACAATGGGTCACCTGCTTTCCTTGGTTAACTTGTTTTAACCACAAAGGTAATATTTCAACCTTTATTTTTCACAGTGCAAATCTAAAGGAGAACGCAGAGGACACAGAGATTATTATCTAATAATAAAAGACTCTGTGTCCTCTGCGTTCTCTGTGGTGAATAAAAATTAGTGGCCATTGAAGAAGATGTAAAGCCCAATCATGGTCACAATAAGTAATCCCCATAGGATAAGAACAATTCGTGCAGGTTTGTCCTCTATCTTTTCCATATTCAAGATGCCCAATTGCGGAGACTTATCCCACAGGCTGACTACTATCATGCCTATTCCGATGATAACGAATAAGTAGAAGGAAAGCAGCATAAAATGAGGCCATGCATCATATTGTTCTGCCGGAAACACCCATAAATACAAGATTCCTACTCCGATACTGAACACTGTTCCCAATGTTAGAGCCATATTAGCAGCCAGAGTAGTGGTGCGTTTCCAGAACACGCCAAAGAGAAATACAGCTGCCATCGGAGGAGCTATAAATCCCAGTACAGACTGGAAAACATTAAACAGATTCAGTCCCTTGATGCTGTCGATCGCTATGGTTATTATCACAGAGATCAGTGCACCAACTACCGTAACCACTTGTCCCACTCTGATAATCTCTTTCTGCTTGGCCTGCGGTCGGATTTTCTTCACATAGATATCCATCGTGAATACCGTACTTAATGCATTCAAAGCAGAGCCGACAGTACTTACCAATGCTGCTGTCAATACAGCCAATACCAAGCCAACCATTCCTGTCGGGAACAGATGAGTCACCATTGTCATGTAAGCCTCATCGGGATTCTCCAATTGTGGGAATAAAGCGAGGCAGATAATGCCGGGAAGAATGTAAAGAGGTACATCTAATATTTTCAACCATCCGGTAAAGTTGGTTCCCATCTGTCCTTCTTTCAGATTCCTGGCAGCAAGAACCGGTTGCACCATCGACTGATCCGTACACCAAAACCAAACTCCCATAATAGGATAACCCAGGATAATAGGTAGCCAAGGAAAAGCCGGGTCATCATTTGGATGGAAAAGATTCCAGTAATCCGCTGGAACGGCGTCCACCAGTGCTCCTACACCACCCACTTTATAGATTCCCATGATAGCCAGTGTGGCTGATACTACAATCAACAGTATCATTTGATATACATTCGTGTAGGCCACAGCTTTCAGTCCGCCAAGCATTGTGAAGAAAGCGGAGATGACAAGTAACAGCAATGCCGATTGCCACATAGGAATATCGAAGACCTGACGGATCAGGACTCCACCGGCAAATAAAGTCAATGCAAGCCATGAAATAAGAATGGTAATAATGGTATACCAGGCAAGGATGTTACGGGTAGATTGTCCGAAACGTTTTCCCATAAATTCGGGCAATGTCGTGATGCGACTACCCAAATATCGGGGAGCAAAGACAAAAGCAAGCAGACATATAAAGACAAATGCATACCAGGCATAATTCCCCGAAACAATACCAGTAGTAAATCCGGCACTTGCGGAAGCTATCAACATGGAAGGTCCGACATTCGTCCCCCACATGGAGAAGCCGATATGATACCATCTCAACGAATTCTCCGCAAGGAAAAGACTACTCCCCTTTTTTCGTTTTGAACTTGCCCATATACCAATAGCTATCAAAATCAGGAAGTAGGCAATCAGAATACTCCAATCTAATGTCTCTAAAAATTTCACATGCATAATTCAAGTATTAAATAAGTAACGTAAGTTTAAATCTAATTTTCTTTCAGGCAAGGATTACATGGATTTCACGGTTTTAATAGGCTATGTAATTAAGAGCCGTGTTGATCCGTGTAATCCGTGCCTTTTTATTCTATTTTTTATTTCCAATCAGTTCTTTGGCAACTGCTACAGCTGTATTCGCATTGTCACTATATCCGTCCGCACCGATTTCGTCAGCAAACCCCTGACTGACGGGTGCTCCGCCAATCATCACTTTCACTTGATTACGAATACCGGCCTCTTCCAATGCCTGAATAACCTCTTTCATATACGTCATGGTAGTAGTCAGCAATGCGCTCATGCACAAGATGTCAGCATGGTTTTCCTTCACAGCTTCCACAAACTTGTCACAAGTCACATCAATACCAATATTAATGACTTCAAAGCCGCAACCCTCCAGCATGGAAGCCACTAGGTTTTTACCAATATCATGGAGATCTCCTTTCACTGTACCGATGACAATCTTACCGATTGTAGTGGAAGCACTTCCTGCCAATAAAGGTTTCAGTAGCTCCAAAGCCCCTTTCATAGCACGTCCTGCCATCAACAGTTGGGGAACAAAAGCTTTTCCATCCTGGAAACGTTGTCCCACTTCGCCCATTGCTTTAATCATATAATTATTGATAATCATTTGGGGAGCTACTCCTTCCGCAATGGCTTGCCGGGTGATTTCAACCGCAGGTTCCAGTTTCCCGGCAACAATGGCTTCATACAGAGGTTTCAGTTTATCCTCTTCCAGGTGTTGTTCTTCCCGTATACAAATACGTTCCTGTCCGGTAGCTGCCAAGTCGGCATCCTGTTGATGTTCATTGGTATTTACAGAAGTAGAAGAACCGGTATATTCTTCAACAATCCGCATGGCCTGTTCCACTTCCTTTTCGTTATGGAAATCCATTTCCAAATGTATACCGTCCACGCCGATATGATCCAATAGGGGTTTTAGTTCGTCTAATGTCACCCAGCAAGCCATCACGCTCTTTCCTCCTGCCAGAATCTTCTTATACAGATCGTACCATTTGGGAGATCCTCCTTGTGGTTCGCCCACTCCGGGGGTCCATTGAATCGCATTCAATTCTTCAATTTCAAGCAAGGCAGGCAGGTGATGCATGGCTCCCACTCCATCCAGATGATAAAGGGTATAATCAATCTTCTGACATTGTTCACGAATAAAAGGTTGCACAAACCGGCGATAATCATCCTGACTAATCATGGTTGAAATATCACTTTGCAGTTTACTCATCTTTCCGGGAGCCCAAGACGAGAAATAACAGAAAGCCATCTCGTCGCCTTCACGGATGATGTCGTATAGTTCATCAAATACTTTGAAGTAGATGTCGTTAATTTGCTGCATCTGTTGTTCCAGGATTTCGGGCTGCATCACTGTGTCCAATAATACCCTATCCGTTCCTTTCAGTGCGGCCAGGACATCCAGTCCTTCCATCAGGTCGGGCATACCGACAAAGTAGTGTCCGTTGGCTTTCGCTTTACAGGCTTTCAGGAGTTCTTTATGAAGAATCCAGTTCGGGTGTTCGGGGTTAAAGACTATTTCATCGGTGAAATCCGGGTTGGGATGAATCCAAATGGTATCTTCCCCACCTTCAAACACTCCGCCTAAGATGGCGGCCAGTGAGCCGGGGCCCAGTTGGGTATTCGCAACCGGAAGAATATCCGCTTTCAGACTGCTGTGCGCTACGTACCAGTCCAGATATTCAGCTCTCCATTGAGGGTCGAACCACTTTTGCGACAAATCTTTTGCCAGTGCGGGAGGTGTTATCTCTGCATGTGGTTGCACTCCTTCCTGGAAGTGCTCCCACATATTGAGAATGATTCCTTTATGGTTCCACCAATTTATATAACGTTGTTTTGTTTCTTCTAAATTACTCTTCCATGTTTTCATACTATACTAAATTAATTAATTTTCTACCACAATCTATCATAGTCCAAAATCCTTTATAATCATTATCTATGCGTAAAGCCATGCTCTTGCTTAAATCCATTTCATCCGTACAGTCCACGTCTTCCGGATAGATGGGTATCACGGCATTTGCACGCACATATACGGGCATTTCTTCCAATGGAACGTATACGTCTTTCAGCCAGCATGCTCCTTCCAGACGTTCTCCCGTAAAGAAGTTCACCCATTTTCCTTCGGGAAGATAGATATCCCGACGGTTCTCGCTGTTCATCACCGGAGCTACCAGGAAATCATTGCCGAAATAGTATTCATCATCCACATGCCAACAAAGTTTATCTTCCGGATGATGCAGAATGAGTGCCTGCAAGAGCGGATAGCCGCTTTCTATGGCTAGTTTACTTTGTTCTATGATGTATGGAATGAGCGAATAACGCAATTTCCACCACTTTTTCACCAACGGAGCTATGGCCGGATAGTGCCAGGGTTCACGCTTATTGGTTCCGTGATAACGGATATGCGATGTGAATACGCCGAATTGAGTCCAACGCATGTACACATCATCTGCTACTACCGAGTTCATAAAATTGGGCAATGTATGGAAGCCGGGAACATCATGGCTCCAAAAAGCAAATCCCGACAGACCGAAATGCAGACCACCTTTCAGAGAACCTGCCATTCCATCCCAAGAACTACAGGAATCGCCTCCCCAATGCAAAGGATAACGCTGGCATCCCGCCCATGCGGAACGTGCCCAGACAATGCCGTCACCTGTCACTTCTTTCGTAATTTCGTAAGCAGCCTTTTGATAAAGCAGGGCATACAGGTTGTTCAACAATTCCGGCTTCATACCTTTATAGAGGGCGTCCATGTGAATGTTTTCACCGAAATCGGTTTTGATACAGGTTACTCCCATATTCAGGAGTTGTTTCAATAGTCCTTTGTACCATTCGGTTGCTTTCGGATAAGTAAAGTCGATTGTTCCGGCATAATCCAGGGCGGAGAAGTTGGAACCATCGGTCGCTTGTTGTTTGGTCAATGGGGCTATATAATCATTGGCTCTGGCTTCATCAATCTGCTCTGCATTTTCCGCAACGTATGGAAGTTGCCATAAAGAGACACGATAGCCGTTCTTTTTCAACCGCCCGATGAATCCTTTCGGATCGGGGAACCGTTCTTCATTGAATTTCCATTCGCAGAGCCAATCGGTACGGAACCAGCCCGTATCCAGATGAATTACATCACAGGGATAGTGTTCGGCACGCATACGGTCGCATATTTCGTCTACTTCATCGGCACTGAAATAAGTCATACGGCTCATCCAAACGCCAAAACTCCAAAGAGGAGGCATAGACGGATAGCCGGTCAGGTCACGATAACCGCGAAGAATATCTTCCATCGTATCACCGCCTATTACAAATACATCCAGCAATGCCTGGTCGCTTAGAAACTGTACGGAACGGGTGGAATGTCCGGCCAGCGAGAGCTTGCTATGAGCACATGTATGGTAGAATGTTCCATACATGCGGCTAGATAGATAGAAGGGGATATTCTTATAAGTACGCCGGTTATTGACTCCTTGCCCGTCCTGGTTTTTCAGGAAGAAAGTCTGTCCGCTTAAGTCCATTTTAAAGAAACGTTCTCCGGTTCCGGCAAAACATTCATCGGGCTTACATTCAAAAGAAAGCGTTGCACGTTCTTTCCGACCGTCGCGTTTGCAAAAAGCAACAGGTAACGCATCGTAGCGGGGAGGCGAAAAATGGTCGTAGGCTGACAAGCGGATTTCACGCTTTCCGTCAGGGTATAAAGTGATATCAAGCGTTTCTTGAGGGTCGGGAAGCAATTCGCTCCATCGGTCTAATAGAGGCTCTTCCACATTGATAACGGCACGCTTCGTTCCGTCCTCCGTCGAAAGAATCCATTTTCCTTTTTGTTCTTTTATAAACAGGGGCACTTTCTGAATCCGGTCACTGAATTGCAGCATTTCCGACTCATCTGTCAGTACATAATCACCGAAGCCAAGAAACAGGCGGGTGATACCGATGTTATACTGACGGATGATTAACGTATATTCCTCCTGGGGAACATCGGTATCCGCCATCATATCGTTAGCCAGCTTTTGCTTCTGAAAGGGAACTGTTACGTAAATATCTCCTTCCTTTTCATAAACAGCCGTTGGCTTGTATGCTTTCCAAAGCGACTCATTCCTTGATAACTCGGTATCGAAATCAAGGAAATCAAATAAGTGATAGTTCGTTGGTTTCATCTATTTTATTGATTAAATATCGTTTATTGATTACTATAATTATCAGATTAGTTTGAATGATTACCATACTAGTTTAGCTCTAATGATTATTACATTAGTTTATTGATTGCTATACTAGTACATTGATGACTATGTTAATCCATTGATTTGTTTCAATCTTGCTTTATTCTTCCGGCTTTGTATTTAATACTGTCCGCCACTTGAGGCCCGTTATTCTTCCACACGTTCTTTTTCCCGGGGCGGTTCGAATCAAAACGTTCAGCGGGACACCAGTTGTTTTCCATTGTATATCCGTCCGTAGCTTCATCCAGATAGATATAAAAAGCACGGTCATTCGTAGCGTAGGGGGCTTCGATTAAATGTTCGATCCGATTATTTCGCATGACGGAACCCGGCTGGTTGGAAAGAGTATACAGACCGCCTGCATCGTATAGCCGACGGGCAAAGTGATGTACATAGTTTGCTTCTATCCGGTTGTTGCACATTCCGCTCTCCAGCGATGTCCATCCCCAGCCTACACAAATCCCTGAATAGTTCAGATGGCAGACTTCATTATGAGAAATATCCATGTTTCTGACATATCCGGCGCCGATACCTACACATCCCCAGTCTTCATTAGTCACATTACTGATGAAATTGTTTCTGATAGTAATATGGGAACATAATTCCCGTACGTCAGCAGGAATAAAAGGAATGTGCGTCTCAAATCCTCCGTCCGGAAATGCACCGACCAGTAAAGCCGTTCCTCCAATATCCGTAAATTGACAATCTTCGACGCTCGATGCTGTAACGGCCCATTCATAATCCAGTCCGGTGGACGATAAATGACGGAAGGTGCAATGCTTGAAATCAATATGCTCGGCACCTCTTACACGTATCGCTGTTTCGGGACGGGTGATCCAGGCTTGGTTCTCCAGTTCCGCTTTTTCCGGAAGCCCCGGTTCTTGTAGTTTATAGGCATCCAATAAAGGAAATCCCCCTTGCAAGGTGACGTGTCCCTGAAAAGAAGGACGCATCCAGGAGGTATGCGCAAAAGTAATTCCGTTAAATTGTATATGCTTTACCGGACGGGACAATGTACCGTCTATGGTCACTAAAGTTTCCAAGGCAGGGATAATCACTTCAGCTGTTTCCATATTTTCGCCTGCCTGCGGATAATAGTAAATCGTGCCGGAAGGATATTCCTGAAACCATTCACCGGGTTGGTCCAGCAATTCCAGTGCATTGGTCAGGCAAAAGGAAGAATTTCCTTTCTCTCCTCCGATGACGGGTTGCGGCCAGGGATGCGCAAACTCTAGGTGACTTTCAGGTTCATGGAAGCGAACTACAGCCTGTCCGTCTTTCGCGTCTATACTTTTCACACGCAAAATAGCAATTGCCCAGCGTTGATGGACAATCATTTCCAGTTGACCGGCATTTTGAAGTCTTTCCGGATTTACACTTTGAGAAACGGGGATCGTAATTGTCTGCTCTTCCGGATTGAAGTCAATCATTCGTTCCAATCCTCCGTCAGGAAATTGCGCAGCTCTTTGAACTTTATGACCGTTCACCCACATTTGCCGGGTTTCTACTCTTCTATTTCCTATTAGGGGAGCCTCTGCCGACCATATCTTCTGCTTTAGCTTTTCAGGAACTGCCGGATGATTACATCCACGCTTCCACCCCGTAACAGCAACTCCACCACTAATCACAGGATGAGCCCCATCTACTGCACAAATCACTGTTGGAGAATCGGGTGTCCCACTATCTTCCGGACGAAGAAACAGAGAATTGCGCTGGGCATAAACACCCTCTTCCAAACGAATATAAATTCCTCCGGCTACTTCCGGCCAATTTAGTCTACGCCATTCACGAGCCTGCTTGATTGCCCGGTTTAATGTATTAAACGGGGCTTCCTTTGTCCCGGGATTCTTATCATTCCCCTGCAGGGATACATAAATTTCTCCCGCAAAAAGCGAGGGAAACCACCCCAAGAAAATGATAAAAGAAAGATAAGTAAAAGTCTTTTTCATGGTACTACCTCAATGTGCTACTTCAATAAAGACGAACACACATCGATTTAGTACTCTATGTAAAGGCAATAGATAGGTTA
This sequence comes from Bacteroides ovatus, assembly GCF_001314995.1. NCBI lineage: Bacteria > Pseudomonadati > Bacteroidota > Bacteroidia > Bacteroidales > Bacteroidaceae > Bacteroides > Bacteroides ovatus. The sequence continues at coordinate 263,670 of NZ_CP012938.1, read as the reverse complement.
TTCTTACGAATGTTTTACAACATCAAATAGGTTACCGAATAAGACCTATGATAAATTGATAGCAAAAATAACCGCAGACAACGAACTTCAGTAAAGTTCCGAATATAAATCCGAGTAAAGAGCCCACACCTGATTTGAGTGCCTGCGAGAACTCTTTATTTCCTAATAGTTCACCAATCACCGCTCCTAGAAACGGACCGAGAATAATCCCCCAAGGCAAGAAAAGAAGACCGACAAGAGTTCCTATGATACATCCCCAATTCCCCCATTTACTACCGCCACTATATTTACTTCCCAGCATCGGAGTGAAATAATCCAATACCTGCAAAACAGCTACAATCAATAACCATACGATTAATTGTGTCGTAGAATATTGTACCTTATCCGTGAAGTGCAGAATGATCAACCCCACATAAGCAATAGGCGGACCGGGAAGAAACGGCAGAATACAACCTGCTAACCCGGCTATCATACAAAGGGCACTAATTACAATCAAAATAATGTCCAACATAGTCTGTTCTTTTTTTAGTTCTGCACAAAAATACAGTATCTTTCAATATATACAAGCTAACCTCGAGAATTATTTCCGCCACTTCACTGCTGTTTCAGAATAGCTTTGTCAGGGCTGTAGTTCTTTGTGTGAATGAGTTTTTCCAATACTTTTTTGAGGATGCCTCGTACCCAACAAGAACTTTTACTATCTTTGTGTCGTTAACGCTAAAGAAGCAAGTTGTTAAATAAGAAATCAGCAGGAGGACAGAAGATGGATCCAATGGAATATATAGTACCCAACAGAAAGCGTTTGCCTTACGGTATGATGAACTTCGCAGTCATCCGCCGCGAAGACTATTATTATGTAGACAAAACCCGCTTCATTCCTATGATAGAGCAGGCAGACCGGTTCTTTTTCTTCATCCGTCCCCGCCGCTTCGGCAAAAGCCTCACGCTGAACGTACTGCAACACTACTACGATGTGCGTACCCGCGATAAGTTCAACGACTTATTCGGCGACCTCTACATTGGGAAGCATCCCACAGCAAACCGCAACAGCTATCTGGTGCTTTACCTCAACTTTTCAGGTATCACCGGCGAACTGAACGATTATCGAAAAGGACTGGATGCACATTGCCAAATCCGCTTCGACTTCTTCTGTGAAGTCTATTCTGACCTCCTGCCACAAGGTATCAGAGAACGATTGGACGAAAAGGACGGGGCTGTCAACCAACTGGACTATTTGGTTTCGGAGTGCGAACGTGCCGGACAGAAAATGTATCTCTTCATCGACGAATACGACCACTTCACCAACGCCATCCTTTCCGATGCGGAAAGTTTGCACCGCTACACTGATGAAACGCATGGCGAAGGTTATCTGCGTGCTTTCTTCAATAAGGTGAAGGCAGGAACTTATTCCAGCATAGAGCGTTGTTTCATCACCGGCGTAAGCCCCGTAACGATGGATGACCTGACGAGTGGCTTCAACATCGGCACAAACTACTCACTTACCCCTCAATTTAACCAAATGATGGGGTTCACCGAAGAAGAAGTGCGCGAAATGCTGACTTACTATTCAACGAACAGTCCTTTCCGCCATACTGTTGACGAATTGATAGAAATAATGAAACCATGGTACGACAATTATTGCTTCGCGCAGGATTGTTACGGTGAAACTACCATGTACAACTCCAACATGGTGCTCTACTTCGTGAAGAATTACATAGATAACGGCAAAGCGCCACGAGAAATGATAGAAGATAATATACGTATCGACTATGAAAAGCTGCGTATGCTCATTCGAAAGGATAAGGAGTTTGCACACGATGCTTCCGTCATTCAAACTTTAGTGAGTCAAGGTTATATCACCGGTGAACTGAAGAAGGGTTTCCCTGCCCTCAACATCACCAATCCGGACAATTTTATAAGCCTGCTCTACTATTTCGGAATGTTAACCATTAGCGGAATAGATAAAGGCAAGACCAAACTGACCATTCCGAACCTGGTGGTTCAAGAGCAGCTCTACACTTATTTGCTGAATACCTACAACGACGCAGACTTAAATTTCAGCAGCTACGAAAAGAGCGAACTTTCAAGTCAGCTCGCCTATGATGGCAATTGGCAAGCCTATTTCAGTTACATTGCCGACTGCCTGAAACGTTATGCATCCCAGCGTGACAAGCAAAAGGGCGAATTCTTCGTTCACGGCTTCACCTTGGCCATGACTGCGCAAAACCGCTTCTACCGTCCTATCTCCGAGCAAGATACACAAGCGGGTTACGTCGATATTTTCCTCTGTCCCATGTTGGACATATATTCTGACATGAAGCACAGCTACATCGTTGAGTTGAAGTACGCCAAATATCGCGATTCTGAAAACCGTGTGGAGGAATTGCGTCAGGAAGCCATCGCCCAGGCCAACCGCTATGCCGACACGGACACGGTGAAACAAGCTATTGGCTCCACGCAACTACACAAGATTGTAGTGGTATATAAAGGTATGGAAATGCGGGTATGCGAAGAGTTATAATGAACAATCTCTTCACCCTTCACTTTTCCTTGTATTATCCTATCTATAAGCAGTTTATAGGTGAAGGGTGTTCCCTTCACCCATCCTTTCACGTTTTTTCTTTTTCAAATTGTACCTTTCCACAATAAAAGCACTACCTTTGTCAATCATGTATGTAATATACAATATAAAATGAACGACAATAAATTAAAAAACAAAACAGTCCCTTTCAACTACGCCCGCTGCTACAACGAGCAATGTCCGAAAGCTTGTAACTGCCTGCGTCGGGTGGCTGCACTTCTCACTACCGCTGACACGTCCTACATCAGCATCGTAAACCCAATGTGTATTCCGGCCACCGGCATTGACTGTCCTCACTTCCAAAACGCAGAAAAGATACATGTGGCATGGGGTATCAGCCACCTGCTGGACAACGTACCTTATAAGGACGGAACAAACATCAAGCAACAACTGATCGGGCATTTCGGAAAAACTCTTTACTATCGCTTTTATCGCGAAGAACGCTTCCTAAGCCCCGCGGACCAAAACTATATCCGCCAACTTTTTCGCCGGAAAGGTATCACCGAAGAACCAGTCTTTGACAGTTACACGGATGAGTATAATTGGTAAAGCTGCGTTCTAACTAGTTTCCAGCCTGCTGAAACTTTTTGTTTCCAGCGCTAGAAACTAAAAGTTTCATACGGTGAAACGATTCGTTTCTCACCGAGAAACAAACTGTTTCACTATGGGAAACCATTCGTTTCAAAGTATGAAACAAAAAATGGAACTAGTTGAAAACAAAAGAAACCCTGATGAAAAGGCAGGTGAAGCTTAGGCCTTCACCCGCTATCACCGATGAACAAAGCGATGCAGAAGATGTTGAAGAGGTGAGAGGAATTTGAAGAGAAAAAGATAAGATATTTATTTCAACTACCTTACCTTCATTAGAGTTAGAACGCACCTTTATTAATTACAGTTTCTTCAGGTATAATTCCTATCTCATCAGGAAACAGCCATTATATTATTCGCTTGTTTCTATCTTTTTGATGATTCGTGCCGGATTGCCGGCTACGATTGTCATCGCCGGAACATCTTTAGTTACCACGCTACCGGCTCCCACTATCGCTCCATAGCCAATCCTTACACCTGGAAGTATGGTCGAATTTATGCCAATCCAAACATTGTCCTCAATCACAAAAGGAATCATACGGTCGTAGAGGTCAAGTGATTATTTTTAGTGTTATAGTTAAAATTTATCTACTACACTTGCAAGTTCTCTCATTAATTTGTTTCTTTGTCTTTAAGGATTGAATAAAGCCTCATATAAGGCTAACAAATTTATTCATCACCTATAATGAAAGAATTATGAGTAACAGAGAACTATCTAACAGAATTGAATATTTTGTGGGATGTATAGGAGCTTTCGCTGAAAAATATTCCTTAAGTAACAGTCAGGCATACAAATACCTGAAGCGTTTTTCCGGCTTGGATTTCTTAGAAGAATTCTATGATATCGAACATACATTCTCCATAGAGGAAGCTGTGGATGATTTAACGAAAATCTGTCAACGAAATGGAGGAGCTTTAGCATGATTCTTTACCACGGTTCAAATATAGAAATATCCCAAATAGATATTGATAAAGGAAGAAAAGGCAAAGACTTCGGAAAAGGGTTTTATCTGAGTGAAGATATTAAACAAGCCGAAAAGATGGCAAGTTTAACGACATTCAGACAAGGAAAAGGGGTTCCTGTTGTTTCTAAGTTTATGTTTGATGAATCTATTCTAAATGGTAAAAGTGATATTAAAATCAAACAGTTTGGCGGATATACCATAGAATGGGCTGAATTTATTCTATTAAATAGAAACAATAATACCAATATTCAAGCCCATGATTATGATATTGTAATAGGTCCCATTGCTGATGATACTGTAGGTCTCCAATTAAGACGATTTATTCAGGGATATATAAACATATCACAATTAGTGAATGAATTATCATAATATCCGCCCTACTATACAATATTTCTTTGGAACTCCCGCTGCAATTAATTTACTAAAAAGTTATGAATAAGGAAAAACAATTTTTAGTTGAATCTTTAGGAAAAGAACTGATAGAAATGCTTATGAGCGACTACGGATGGGATTTGCAAAAATCTATGGATGTACTGTATTCTTCTGAAACTTTCGCAAAATTAGAAGACGAACGTTCCGGCTTATATTATCAAGGAGCCATATATGTCTACAGTTTTTTAAAACAGGAAATAGAAAAGGGGACTATTGATTAAAATCAAATACTCCCCCATAATACAGACAGCCGATATGTGTGCATGAGAGCTAATCGAAAACACTCAATATTTATCGGTCATTACAAATACCAACTCCCCTCCCTTCATAATTTCCGAATGATGTATCCTGAAATTCTCAACGGGTTTGCCATTCCACGTTACCGACTTCACATACTTATTCTCATGCGACAATCCTTTTGCTTGCATCGTGAACGTTTTATCATTCGGTAATGAAATAGTAACTTCTTCCACCTGTGGTGCTCCCAATATATATTCTCCCCCAATCGGATTTACCGGATAGAATCCCATTGCAGAGAATATATACCATGCTGACATTTGTCCGCAATCATCATTTCCGCATAATCCATCCGGTTTGGGGAGGTAAAAACGGTCAAAAATTTCACGAATGAGTTGTTGGGTTTTATAAGGTTGTCCGGCATAGTTATACAAATAAGCTACATGATGACTAGGTTCATTGCCATGTGCATATTGTCCGATAAGTCCGGTCACGTCTTGCGTAAACCCTGTATTTTCCGCGGATGATTCTAAAAAGAATAAAGAATCCAGTTTGTTAGCGAACTTCTCTTTGCCCCCGAATAAATCGATTAATCCTTCCACGTCGTGTTGCACGTGCCAAGTATATTGCCAGGCATTTCCTTCTGTATAATCTCCGCCGGAAGTAGCGGCATGAGACAATAAGAATGTATTAAAAGGTGTACGCCATTTTCCTTTCGAATCCTTTCCCCGCATCATAGTCGTTGAGGGATCCAACAGATTCTTATAGTAGGAAGCCCGGCGGGAGAAATAAGCATAATCTTTCTCTTTTCCTAAAGATTTCGCCATGCGGGCTACACAATAATCATCATAGGTGGACTCCAATGTACGGGAAACCGACTCTTTGGGGATGATGTCGAAAGGATAATATCCATAACGATCATAAACCTCCCAGTCCGAATGTTGATGGCTTACGGTAGAACTTCCACGAATAGCGGCATACGCCTCTTCCACGTCAAATCCTCGGAATCCTTTCAGATAGGCGTCCACGATGACAGGGATAGCATGATTGCCTATCATGCAATGTGCCTCTTTTCCCCACAATGCCCAGATAGGAAGATACCCCATCGTGCGATAGTGTTCGAGCATACTCTGTATCATTCCGTCCACCCGCTCCGGGGAGAGAATGGTGTACAAGGGATGAGCTGCACGATAGGTGTCCCAAAGAGAAAGCGTGGAATAATAAGAGCCCGTCTTCGAGGTATACACTTTATCGTCAGCACCCCGATAACGTCCGTCCGTGTCCGCCATGTCGTTGGGCTGAATAAACAGGTGATAGAGCGAAGTATAGAAATTCTTTTTCTGTTCGTCACTACCCGTCACCTTTACCCGATCAAACAAATTGTTCCATTGCCGGCAGGCCTCCATACGAATCTTGTCGAAGTCCCATCCCGGATTCTCTTTCGCTAACGCCGCTTTCGCGCCTTCCAAGCAAACGGAAGAGAGCGCTATTTTCACTTGTAGCGTATCACCTTCAGCAAGGTCGAAATCAAGAATAAGTCGTTTCGCCTTCTCCCCTCTTGCCGATGAAAGCACTTCACGTACAACATACGGTTTGTCAAAAGAGATCACATAATAGTATTGTCGCTTTACCCAATTTTCTACCACTTGATGACCTGTGATGGTATGATTATCGGGCATATCCATTTCAGCAGACAAGACATGTGTTTTCAGCCGTTCTTTATCCCAAACGATCCCGTTCTGGAGGTCTACCAGTAAGTGGGCAGGAGCAGTGGAATGATAAACGTAACGATGAAAAGAGGTACGCTGCGTGGAGGTCAATTCCACGTCAACAGCAGCATCCGTCAGTCGGACGGCATAGTATCCGGGAGACGCCTTTTCGGATTTTTTATCAAACTTGCTTCTATAGACTCCGTCTTTCACTTCCCCACTGAAAGGCAATAGAAGAACGTCTCCCAGATCGGGACACCCCGTCCCACTCAAATGCGTTTGGGCGAAACCGATAAGGGAATCATCCGCAAAGTTATATCCGCTACAATACTTCCATTCGTCATTACCCGTTTCGGGGCTTGCTTGAATGAAACCGAAAGGTACGCAGGCTCCGGGAAAGGTATGTCCGTTGTCGGAAGTACCAACGAATGGATCAGCATATCGAATATAATCATCATCCATGTCCGTCCGGAAGAACAATGTTCCATAGCCGGGGCCATCACACCATTTGGAAGCACCCTCTGCTGACATCTTGGAGAGAACCCGGCGAGTATACGGCATATCCAATCCCTTGCGGGTGACGTAATGATTGTATACGATCTCATAGATAGGTCGAAACACTCCCCGTAATTTGTCCGAAATTGTTTGCCAGTTGCAATATCGGCCCGAAATATCAGTCCACGTAGTAAAGGGAACGGATTCTCCCAAGTTATATTTCGCTGTATATTCGTAACCGGTCAACAGACGGTTGTCAAAAGCGGCGTACATCTTCTCATCCCCCTGGTTGTAAGCGGTTTCGCAGGCTTCTGCCAAATTACCCAAGCCGAACATTACGTGGTCTTGGTCGCGACCGCTCTCTTGACACTGTCCGTTCTCGCCGATATAATTCTTAATCGTTCCGTTGTCGTGCCCGTTGTAATAGAAGTGAACTGCCTGATTGTAGAGAGCCTCATCTTCCAGGAAAATACCAAAGGCCATATATGCTTTGGTAGCAGCAGCCCCCCAGTTGCCGTTTGTATATGGCTTCGCCTTGAAGAAGGTGTCCAATACAGGAATGAATACCGTTCGCAACATCTTCTCCCAGCCGGCAATCTCCGCCGGAGTGACTTTGGAATAGGTATGTTTAATTAGTTCTGCCGCGTTCGCCAACATACTGCCTTGTAGAGAGGCGCACAGTGGGTCGTCATTGTCGTTCGGACCTATTAATTTCAGCATGGCGCTGTAAGCATTCAATATCTCTATCGACTTGCGGGCATGGGCTTCATCTCCGGTGAGGGTCCACATCAAGGCGTTGAGATAAGCCGCCTTATGATCGTCTTCGCTAGGGCGTTTGGTATGTTTGTTCACTCCCAAGCGAGCTATCACTTCAAAAGGGCCTTGCATCTGATAAGTGGACGAAGCACAAGAATCAGCTTCGAGCAATCGGTAAGAACTGTAAGCCGGCTCTATCCGATGTTCTATGTAATATTTCATCCTCTCCAGGCTCTCTTTCGTATGGAGAATACCCGGATGCATGAACTTGTTCGCTTCGGACAAAGATTGTCCGGCACGTATCTTCTTCCATCTCATGAGCGCTTCAATGTAATAATAATCAGCATAGATAATAGAGGCATCTATCTCATCGTCGGCTGGATAGTGTCCGGTAGAGTGCAGCAGAAGAGCAGGATTCTTATCACGGCTTTGATACTTCTTCGTAGAAAGGTTGCGGAGCATCTTCTCTGCCAATTTATAATATTTATCTGCCCGCTCCTTATCGTCTTCCAGCGTCGACAGTTCCAACAAAGCTGAAGCGACAACCGCTGCTGCCGAAGCATCTCTGGGAGCGGTTGGGATATCGGGAGCATCGAAGTCCCAATAAGGAATCAAGTCGGCAGGCAGACGACGGATGTAGAGGTCTGCCACTTTTTCGGCAAAGCGAAGATATTCTTTGTCACGTGTTTCACGATAGACCATCGTATATCCGTAGACAGCCCACGCCTGTCCGCGCGCCCACATCGAGGCGTCGTTATATCCTTGATGAGTGATTCCTTTGATGAGTTTTCCTGTAATAGTATCGTAGACAGCTACATGATAGCAAGAACCGTCTGTACGGAAATGGTTAGCTTTCGTCACACGAGCATGAGACAAAGCGATATCATAGAGCCTCTTCCCTCCTCCATGCTTGGCAGCCCAGAAAAGAAGTTCCAGATTCATCATGTTGTCGATAATCGTGTTATGAGGCCAATTGCTTTCTTTCACTTTCCAAGGCCACGATAAGAGGGTGCCTACACGGGGATTGTAAAGTTTTGCCAGTTCGTCCGCACTTTTCAGCAGGGTATCTTTGTAATAGTTCTCTTTCGTAAGGCGATAGGCATGACCGTAGCTACAAAACATTTGAAATCCTATATCGTGACTGGTAACTTTACTCGACAGAGACTCTAACAATTTTGTAAAATGAACAGCTTTTACCTTTATCTCCGGTTCATGGCTGTATTCGTAATCATACCACAGGACTCCCGGAAAAAATCCGCTTGTCCAGTCGTGGGGACTCACCATATCCCACGATGACTTGCCGGCTTCAATAGCTCTCGGAAGTTTCGAAGAAGTTCCTAGAGCTTTCAATGTTTTATGTATTTGCCGATTACAGTAAGCCAGTTCTTTTTCTTGGGCACCGGCTATACAGATAACGCATAAACTTATCCACAAAGAGAGTATTCTTTTCTTTATCATTTACCTATATTTTTATGATGTATATAATAACAAGAGGGTGTATCGAAAGTCTACAGTAACTCAAGACACACCCTCCCTTTATCCTCTTTTTACCTATTTTTTTACCTTATAATTGGAAGGTGATTAGTTTTCTTCCAAATATTTAATCAGTTCCGCTTCGTTTCTAAAGGATTTCATCCATTTAACGGTATAAGGCGATACGCCGTCCGGATATTCAAGATCAGCAATCTTCAACTTGAGAGACATATTAAATGATTGATCCGTAGGTATCGGCTTACCTAACGTGTAACTTGCTCCCGTCACCAAATCCCAGTAATAAACAGTACCATACTCCTTCTCAACGGTAGAATAAGTGCCATGTCCGTGCTGGTTACCTTTATCATTTATTAAAGATCCATATTCGGGAGAGTCAAATGTTATCGCTTTCTTCGCTGGAAGACCTTCTATAACTACCGCTACAATAGGATAATTACCTACGTGGAAGGTTGACTTTCTCTCTATATCACCTCTATATTTTCCATTGCTTTGCAAAGCAGGTGTCACCACCAAATTATCTCCGTCTGCTGCAGTCGTTGCATTGGCCGTAGCGACCTTCCATTCGGTTCCTTTCGCATCAATAGCTCCTTCGCTCGGCGGCATACCCGATTCCGTACGGAACAGTAGTGTCCCATATCCCGGATGGTCACACCACATTGCGTCCCCTTCCGGAGAGATTCTTGAGATAACCTGTTGCGTATACGGCATTTCCAGACCTTTGCGAGTTACGTAATGATTGTAAGCAATCTCAAATACCGGTCGGAATTTTCCTCTATCGTCATCAGAGATATTATTCCATCTCACTCCTGTCACATCCGTGAAAGGTTCAAAAGGCACATCGTACCCGAGATTATACTTAGCTGTATATTCATACCCTTTCATAAGTCTGTTTTCCGATGCGCTCCAAAGCGTTTCGTTACCCTGATTATAAGCAATTTCGCAGGCTTCTGCCAGATGTCCTATCCCCAGCATCGTGTGGTTTTGGTCACGTCCGCTTTCCTGACACTGTCCGCTCTCCATAATATAGTTCGTCAAACTTCCGTTGTCGTGCCCCTCATAGAAAAACGTCACCGCTTCGTTATAGAAACTTTCGTCATCCAAAAAGATACCGAACGCCATAAAGGCCTTGATAGCAGCGGTTCCCCAGTTGCCGTTTGCATAAGGAGATTTGGCAAAGAAGTTTCTCAATACCGGAATAAATACGTTACGGAACATATTCTCCCAAGATTTGACATCCGTATCTGATACCGAAGGATAAGTATGTCTCATCAGTTCAGCGGCATTGGCAAGAAGAAATCCCTGCAAAGCAGCGCACAAGGGAGCGTCATTATCACTCATGTCTATCTCACGCAATGTGCCGGCATAAGCATTCAATATCTCAATCGACTTTTGAGCATGCGCTTCATTTTTGGTGATATTCCACATAAGAGCATTCAGATAGGCAGCTTTGTGATCCTCCTCGCTCTTAGTTTTGGTAGGATGAGGAGTCATATCTGGATTAAAACGAGCAATAGTTGTGAAAGGACCTTGAATTATATATGAAGCAGAGGCCAAAGAATTCTGCTGCAACAGTCTGTAACAGTCCACCGCTGGAGAAACATTCCCATTCACAAAGTTCTGCATTCGGGTAATGGAAGCTGTCGTGTGTAGAATACCGGGATGAACAAACTCCATAGAAGGTCCCACTTCCGTATAGTTGGGGTTCGGATTGGGCGGCGGAGGCGTATTATCTTCCTGACACGAAACAAACGTAAACAACAAGCATAATATCGGTAGTATATATTTCATTTTCATATGAATATCATTTTAAAGGTTCAAAATTCGATTACCAACCCGGATTGTTACCCAATTCGTGACCATTGGACAAAGAGTTCAGCCACTGCAAAGGAATCGGACGCAATTTAAACTTATTCTCAAACGACTCTTGCGTCAAGGTAGTCTTGATTGTCCCACCATAGATGTTGGATACATCCCAGTTGTACTTCAATACACGTTCAGCCAGTTTGCCGGTGCGTTGCAAGTCGTTCCAGCGTGATCCTTCACCAAGGAGTTCTTTGGCTCTTTCGTCCAAAATATTATCTATCGTGACATTGGAATAACGAGAAAGCCCACCCTGCGGAGAATGTTTTTCTGCACGGGAAACAACGTAGTTAATATATTTTTCGGCATTAGCCTGATCGTTGTTATTCATCACTGCCGCTTCCGCCGCAATCAGACAAGTTTCCGCCAAACGGAAGAGATAGATATCACGCGTTCCCGAACCGGATTCGTCTTCCCTATACTCCGCGTTTCCATCTTTGAATTTCCAGATAGGAAGACAGGTACGAGAAGTTGAGTTCGTTGTCTGATAAGCGCGTTTGTAGTAATCATCATTCGCCCAATTTGTGTCATCTCCCATCGGATAGTTGAACACTTTGTATCTTACTCCATTCTTGTCCGTTTCAGCCCAATACTTATATTCAGGATCGGTAGGTACCGGGAAATAGATAATCTTATCGCCTTTGGCGAACACTCCATCTACAGGAGTAGTACACTGGAACCAGTTCTTGCCTGCATCCTTTCCGTCTGTGGAACTGCTCGCATTACCATTCAAAGGACTCATAAAGGTCACAGAAGGACGTCTGTCTTTCTGCCAGTCATACATCATATAAGCAAATTTAGTAGGAATCGCCTCCACATGCATACTCGCATTACCATAATAACTGTCTTTGCCCAATCCCAGCCATCCGCCAATAGCATAAGGCATCATATACCACTGATTCCAGATATTGGTGTTGTAGTTAGCTCCGTCAGCAAAACCGATAGGGAAAATAATTTCATCGTTTATCTCATTCGACTGACGATGAACCATCGCATAGTCGTCCAACAGCTTATGTCCGGAATTAAGATACACATCTTCCGCATCCTTGAATGCGTTTTCAAAATCCTTCGGATCGGCATACTCTTCATAACCACGTGTCAGATAAGCCAACGCACGGATATGTTTCGCAGCAGCTTTGGACATGCGTCCGTAGTTGGAACCCATTTGACGCCAGGGAAGAACACGAATGGCTTCTTCCAAATCTGTAAAAATCTGCTGGTAGAAAGCGGCGCCATTCGAATACTCGACAGTATAGCTCGGCTCTTTAGACTCGTTGATTTTCAACGGTCCCTGTCCCCAGTTCCTCACAATCTCAAACAAATACCAGGCTCTCAACGCTTTGGCTTCAGCCACAAGTTGCGTCAACGCACTGGGTTCTATTCCATCAGGGTCGTCTGTCTTCAAAATGACACTCTTCGAACGATCGATAGCAGCATTTACATTGTTCAACGCATTGAAATAAGAACTCCACATCGCATAAATCGTACCGTTATTTGACTGATAAGTAGTGGTATACTGATTCATTGCCGCTACTTCCGTCGGATAATTCTGTGTGAAGACATCCGTACCTTGTTGTGTAAATATCTGATAAGTAGTCGTATTATAGATATTTTTCAAGTTTGAGTAGCAACCTACAATCAGACTCTCATATCCACCCTTTGTCTGATAGTATTTGTCCGCTGACTGGCTGGAATGGTTCACTTCGTCCAGAAAATCAGAACAAGCAGTCATTCCAAAAGTAAATAACAGAAGCGTATACTTCAAATATCTTTTGTTTATCATAGATCTGTTTTTTTAAAATGAAATATTAACACCAAGTAAAGCATTCATAGTCATACCGTCCGTATCTCCAATGTTAGTAAGATCAGGCTGTTCGGGATCAAGACCTCTGAACTTCGTAAGAATGAAAGGATTCTGTACAGTCACATAGATGCGGGCGTTATCCAGTCCCCATTTTGACATCAGTCTCTTGTTTAAAGTATATCCCAACGTGATATAGGAAACTTTCAGGAAGTCTGTTCTTTCATAGGCGATATTACCTCTGGAACCCATTTGTGAGGGACGTCCCATGGTATTCGAAGGATTCTCCGGCGTCCAATAATTAGTCCGCAGATTGTTGAAGTTCTGGCTGTTCCATTCTAATGCGAAGTTCTCAAAGAAACGGTCGTACTGTGTGGCTCCCGCCTGGAAATACATGTGGAATGAAAAGTCGAAATCATAGATTTTGAACATATTTGTCATACCTCCTGTCCAGTCCGGTGTTCTCTTGCCGTCAATGATATAGTCATCGTCCGTCAGCTTGCCGTCATTGTTATAGTCTTTAATCTTGAAGTTTCCCGGTACACAACCATATTTTGCAGCCTCTTCTTCTTCTCCCAACTGCCATACGCCAATTGTATTTTGAGTCCAGTTCGTATCTACCGGTTTACCAATAAAACGCTTGTCAGAATAGCGTCCTCTCATGCCTTGCAGATGAATGGAATAATTGCTAAGATCTTCTTCGTCAGCCAGACTTACGATTTCGTTTTTGTTGTAAGCCAGGTTGATGGTCGTATTCCAGGCAAAGTTCTTGGTCATGATATTCGCGGTATTCAACTGCAACTCAAATCCGCTGTTTCTTACGGAACCTACATTCGAAGTAACCGACGAATAACCCAAATGAACAGGAATATTACGTTTCATCAACAGGTCATTGGTAGTACGATTGTAGTACTCAATGTTACCCGAAATTCGTTGGTTTAAGAAACCGAAATCAAGACCTACGTTATATTCTGAAGTACGCTCCCAAGTCAGCATCGGATTGGCAATGTTGGCAGGAAGATTTCCCACGGAAGTAGACGTTCCGAACGGATAATATACAGACCCCGAAATGGTACCTTCGGATGCATAAGGGGACACAGAGTTGGTATTACCCGCCTGACCATAACTGAAACGCAGTTTCAGGTTAGACAACCAATCCAGATTCTTGGCAAAGTCTTCTTCAGTGATTCTCCACGCAATAGCTGCGGAAGGGAAAAGCGCCCATTTATTTCCTTCGGACAAACGTGAAGAACCATCATAACGTAAGCTAGCCGTAAGCAAATATCTATCCATCAGCCCATAGTTGATTCTACCTACATAAGACATCATCGTCCACTGGCTGAAATTGGAGCTCAAGCTCTCGATAGCTCCCCCATTCAGGTTATACCAAAGTGAATTGAAAGACAAATCTTTGCTTGCACCATACAATCTGTCGTACTGATATTTTTGAGCGGAGAACACTCCGGTCGCAGTAATAGAATGAACGGACTTCTTCCAAGTATAGTTTACAATGTTATCCCAAATCCAACTCAATGAATTATCTTTTGTCGCATTCGCCTTAGCACCTTTGGCAGTTCCCTGCTGTGCCTTTGTCCACACTCCGATATAATCCCCCATGGAAGTCTGTGTAAAGTAGGGAGAAAATGAAGAAGTAAGCTCTAAATTTTCAATAGGTGTTATTTTAAGATAAATATTGCTTTGCAGGTTGAGGCTCTTCACTTGCGAGCGCTGATTTTTGGAAGTAACCAACGGATTGAAAAGATTATTGCCGGAATATTTCCATATCTCCTCACCTGTCACCAGGCTATTGGGATGTTGAGTAGGACGCATACGGAACACATCACGCAACAAGTCCCAGTTACCTTTTTCACGAATACTGTGAACCGCATACATACTTCCTCCGAAAGAAACATGCTTATTAATAGTGATATCTATTACCGAACGCAAGTTGTAGCGTGTATATTCTTGCGGCTGAATCATACCATCTTCGAAATAATAGCCGCCAGAGAAACCGTATTTCACAGCTTCCGTGCCACCAATCGCCGACAAGCTATGGTTTGTCATAAAGGCAGGACTGGACACAGCATCCAACCAATCGAAATACTTACCTTCTTTCACTGCCTGCAATTCGGACGGGTCGGTAAAAATTTGCTCGTCTCTCTTATAAATATAGTTGGGCGATCCGCCACGGGTAGCCTCTCTTGCCAACTGCACATATTCGTCACCGGACATCATGTCGGGCAAGTTTGTATAAGATCTCACACCAACATAACCGTTATAGGAAATTTTCGGCTTACCAGTCTGTCCTCTTTTGGTCGTTACAATGATTACACCGTTTGCACCACTGGAACCATAAATAGCTGTTGCCGAAGCATCCTTCAGGACGTCAATCTTTTCAATATCGTCCGGATTGACAAAATCCAGATTACCGCCGGGAACTCCGTCAATGACAATCAAAGGAGACGAAGAGGCAGTGATAGAGTTGATACCACGAATCTTTATATCATACCCTCCACCCGGTTTGTTATTCGAACGTGTGATGGTCACACCGGACAACTCTCCTTGCAACGCACCTGCAGAGTTCGTTTTTCCACCTCTAAGCAGAGTTGTATTGGAGACAGAAGCGACAGAACCAGTCAGGTCGGACTTCTTCACAGAGCCGTAACCTACCACCACTACTTCGTTCAATGACTTCGCATCTTCACGCAATACAACATTCAGAAAGCTTTGAGCGGATATTTTTATTTTTTGTGTCGTGTAACCAAGA
Organism: Bacteroides ovatus; assembly: GCF_001314995.1. NCBI lineage: Bacteria > Pseudomonadati > Bacteroidota > Bacteroidia > Bacteroidales > Bacteroidaceae > Bacteroides > Bacteroides ovatus. The sequence goes on along the minus strand of NZ_CP012938.1, from coordinate 247,985 downwards.
TAAGAGATTTCAACTTCATCGCCTGCTACTACTTCCAAAGAAAAATTACCGTTCATATCCGTTATCACTCCCTTTTTTGTTTGGGGAACAATCACATTAGCACCCACCACAGGAAGGTCTGCTTCATCTTTCACGATACCTGTTATCTTCTTCTCCGAACCGCTTGCGCGTCCGTCTTTGTTTGCAGAAGAGACGTTAGGCTTTTTAGCCAAAATGATATGACGTCCTTTAATGGTATATGACAAGTTGGTCTTACTAGCAACCGCATCCAGGACATCTTTCAAGGAACTGTTCGTTTGATTAATTGTGATTCGTTGTTGCTTGTTGATTTCGTCCGAATCATAGAAAAACAAATAGTTGGTCTGCTTTTCTACCATTCGTAACACAGTCTCGAGTTTCTCATTTTTTACTGATATCGATATTTTCTTTTCCTGCGCATACACGTTACCAACTATGCCCTGCAGAATAAATAACAACAAAACAGCAAAGGTTATTTTTGTATTTTTTATGCTTCTTTTTAGGGCAAACCCATAGACAATAGGCTGTTTATTCATACATTTGTAAGTTTTAAGATTAAATACTATTCCGTTCGAAGGAAGTTTAATTTAGGAGATGCATGCATCTCTCGGAGAGAAGAGGATTCGCCAAAATCTTCTTCTCTTTTTTTAAGGCTAACTACTGTTCATAATAATGTTTTATTAGATTATACGGCTCAATTAATTGTCACTTGCCGATTATTAATACTGTATCGAATAGGGATTGAAATATTAATTATGTCCAAAATGTCTTTGATGCTTTGCCCCCGATAGAAAGTTCCGGTAAATCGGCGTTCTTTCAACTTATCAGACTGTATCCGGAAACTGACACCGTATATATTTCCCAATCGGGCTAATATACCCTCTAAATTCTCTTCATGGAAATAGTAATAACCGGAAATCCATGAGGTGTAAAGAGCCGCATCTACTTGAGCCACTTTATAAGTACCTTTGTTTTTGTGATATATATATTGTTGATTCGGAGTTAAAACGGTTGAAGAACTGACCCTCTCACTAACCAAACGAATGGAACCTTCCAATAATGTGGTGGTTACCACGGAATCAGACGGATAAGCGTCAACATTAAATTTCGTCCCTAAAGCTTCTATTTCCTGCCCGTTCACAACTACGATAAAAGGCTTGTCTTTCTGCTTGGCTACATTAAAGAAGGCTTCTCCTTCCAGATAAACAACACGCTTATCTTTTCCATATTGCGGATCATAGCGGAAATTAGTCTGACTACCCATGCTGATTTCTGTGCCGTCGGGCAAAACAACTTTATCGGCTACGATTCCATCGCCACCAACATATCGGGCAACAGGTACGGAAGAAGTATCACCCAACCACCAAAAGAGAACGGAAGTAAAAGCAACAGCTATCACCGCCACCGCTGCATAAGCCTGAACTTTTCGGAAGAGAGTGTATATTTTCCTCGGCGCCTGTTTCTGTTTCTTTTCCAGTAACCGCTGCCAGCTCTTATCCATATCAATATTACTTCCTTTAGACAAGCAAGCGTCATAGACCATCTTTGCCTCAAAAAAGATCTGTTTATTTTCAGGCGTTTCATTCACCCAATCATAAAACTGATTGATCTCTTTCTCATTCAACGAGCCTTTCAAAAATCCTATTATTAAATCTGAAGTCATGCTTTCCATATATAAATAGATACTATTTTCCTGTTTTTATATATGTAACGAGCAATCAGCAGGAATTACTCACCGACTTCTTTATTTTTTTTGAATTTTATTTTCCGAGACTGTGAGGAATAGAAATAAATCAGCACTAAACGAACATGAATAAATAAACGAAAGCAGTCTGAAGCTCTTTCCGTAAGAAAAGTAAGGTTCTGTATAATTGGTTTTCCACTGTCCGGGTGGATAAGTTTAATCTCTCGGCAATTTCCGCCGCTTTAAGCCCTTCCATATAAGATAACAGGAAGATTTCACGTCTCTTTTCGGGCAGTTCATTTATTTTTGCCATCACATGTGCCATTAAGTCTTTCCTCATAAACAATTCATCAGCACCGTCATAAAAACTCAACTCATCTAATTTGAGCTGGATAGCACGCTTATCGGCAAATTCCTGTTCCAAACTAATACGACGCAAATGATCTATACAAGCATTTCGGACAGCAACAAACAATATATTTTTAACCTCTGATTCTGATAACAGAAACACTTGTTTGTCCCATATTTTAAGAAATACATCATGGACAATATCTTCCGCAAAGAAAGGAGAAATAAACTTTCCGGCAAAACGCAACAACATAGGTGCATATTGCATATACAGTTTCTGATAATTATTTATATCATTCACATGTTCATCTTTCATTTTAGTATTCTACAAGGCCAAAGTCTATTAATAATCCATTATCAGAGAAAATAGGATTCATCTTATTGTTGGCGACAAAAATAGATATATTCTTGTTATAAACAAAAAAAGATGAGAATCGTTTTTCTTTTCCCCTGACTATATATTCATAGAATATGCAATAAACTCAAAACGTTGCAAATTTCCGTCCTCATTTGCCCTGTTTACATAAATAAAAACTATCTTTGCGTTTCAGAATCCCGAAAGACGAAAAGAAATGGAGCAAATAGACAACCTAAAAGAGCTTATCAATCAGGGGGATGTGGACACAGCGATTAAGCAATTGGACCAGCTTCTCCAGGACAGTTCTGTCGAAAAAGAGAAAGATACTCTTTACTATTTACGGGGAAATGCCTACCGAAAGAAAGGAGATTGGAAGCAGGCACTGGACAACTACCAGTATGCCATCGAGATCAATCCGGACAGTCCTGCCGTTCAGGCCAGGAAGATGGTAATAGATATCCTCAACTTCTACCACAAGGATATGTTCAATCAATAAAAGAGATGTATAATCAATAACCGTACTCAAAGATAACGTAATAAAATAAAGATTATGGCAAAAATCAAAGGAGCAATCGTAGTCGACACGGAGCGTTGCAAAGGATGCAACCTGTGTGTAGTGGCGTGTCCGCTCGATGTAATCGCCCTCAATAAAGAGGTAAACATGAAAGGCTATAACTATGCCTGGCAAGTGAAGGAAGATACCTGTAACGGATGCAGCTCGTGTGCAACGGTTTGTCCGGACGGATGTATTTCAGTGTATAAAGTAAAAGTAGAATAAAAGAAAAGAATATGGCAGAAGAAGTTGTATTAATGAAAGGAAACGAAGCCATCGCCCACGCAGCTATCCGTTGCGGTGCCGACGGTTACTTCGGTTATCCTATTACTCCCCAATCGGAAGTGTTGGAAACGCTTGCCGAACTGAAACCGTGGGAAACAACCGGCATGGTAGTACTCCAGGCGGAAAGTGAAGTGGCAGCTATCAATATGGTATATGGAGGTGCAGGTAGCGGAAAGAAGGTAATGACCTCCTCTTCAAGTCCGGGCGTGAGCTTGAAACAAGAGGGAATCTCTTATTTGGCCGGTGCCGAACTTCCTTGTCTGATTGTGAATGTAATGCGTGGCGGTCCCGGATTGGGAACTATCCAACCCAGCCAGGCTGACTACTTCCAGACAGTAAAAGGTGGTGGTCATGGAGACTACAAACTGATTGCCCTCGCTCCGGCATCCGTACAAGAAATGGCGGATTTCGTAGCATTAGGATTCGAACTGGCCTTCAAATACCGTAATCCGGCTATTATCCTTGCCGACGGTGTGATCGGTCAGATGATGGAAAAGGTTGTTCTTCCTGCACAAAAGCCACGCCGCACGGAAGCAGAAGTAATTGAACAATGTCCATGGGCTGCTACCGGAAAAGCAAAAGACCGCAAACCGAATATTATCACTTCCCTCGAATTGAAACCGGAAGCCATGGAAATCAACAACCTCCGTTTTCAAGCTAAATATCGTGAAATTGAAGAAAATGAAGTACGCTTCGAAGAGATCAACTGCGAAGATGCAGAGTATTTGATTATCGCTTTCGGTTCAATGGCACGCATTGGCCAGAAAGCAATGGAACTAGCCCGTGAAAAAGGAATTAAAGTAGGTATCCTTCGCCCGATTACACTGTGGCCGTTCCCAACCAAAGCGATTGCTGCATACGCTGATAAAGTAAAAGGTATGCTCGTTACGGAACTAAATGCCGGACAGATGATTGAAGATGTCCGTCTCGCTGTTAACGGTAAAGTAAAGGTAGAACATTTCGGACGTCTAGGTGGCATCGTTCCCGATCCGGATGAAATTGTAACTGCCTTGAAAGAAAAAATAATCAAATAACGAAACAATGAATCCCGATAAAATAAGAAACGTACTGAACATCCTATTTATGATATTGGCTGTTGCAGCCATCATCACCTACTTTGTAGCAAAAGATGATTTCAAAATGTTTATCTACGTATGCGGCGCGGCAATCTTTGTCAAGCTGATGGAGTTTTTTATACGGTTCACCAACAGATAAGGAGATGAAGTTATGACTAAAGAAGAAATAATCAAACCCGAGAATCTGGTTTACAAAAAACCGACTCTGATGAACGATAACGCCATGCACTACTGCCCGGGTTGCAGTCACGGTGTGGTACACAAACTCATTGCCGAAGTCATTGAGGAAATGGGTATGGAAGATAAAACTGTGGGAATCTCTCCGGTGGGATGTGCAGTGTTTGCCTACAACTATCTCGATATTGACTGGCAGGAAGCAGCACACGGACGTGCTCCTGCTGTGGCGACTGCTGTGAAACGCCTGTGGCCGGACCGCCTTGTTTTCACTTATCAGGGCGACGGTGACTTGGCTTGTATCGGTACAGCCGAAACAATCCACGCTTTGAACCGTGGTGAGAATATCACGATTATCTTTATCAATAATGCGATCTATGGTATGACAGGCGGCCAGATGGCTCCGACTACACTAGTAGGCATGAAGAGTTCGACTTGTCCTTACGGACGTGACGTTGAACTTCACGGTTACCCATTGAAGATTACTGAAATCGCAGCCCAACTGGAAGGAACTGCTTACGTAACCCGTCAGTCCGTACAATCCGTACCGGCTATCCGCAAGGCTAAGAAGGCAATCCGCAAGGCTTTTGAGAACTCCATGAACGGTAAAGGTTCCAATTTGGTAGAAATCGTTTCCACTTGTAGTTCAGGCTGGAAGATGACTCCGGAGAAGGCGAACAAATGGATGGAAGAACACATGTTCCCATTCTATCCACTGGGTGATTTAAAAGATAAAGAATAACGCTAAAAGTCAACAGAACAATGAAAGAAGAAATAATTATAGCAGGATTCGGTGGACAAGGCGTATTGTCTATGGGTAAGATTCTGGCATATTCCGGTTTGATGGAAGGCAAAGAAGTGACCTGGATGCCCGCTTATGGCCCCGAACAACGAGGTGGAACAGCCAACGTTACAGTTATTGTAAGTGATGACAAAATATCCTCACCGATTCTTAGTAAATACGACGCTGCCATCATTCTGAATCAGCCTTCACTCGAAAAGTTTGAAAGCAAAGTGAAACCCGGCGGTATCCTGATTTATGACGGTTACGGAATTATCAACCCTCCTACCCGTAAGGATATTAAGGTATATCGTATCGACGCAATGGATGCAGCCAACGAAATGAATAATGCCAAAGCATTCAACATGATCGTACTTGGCGGATTATTGAAGCTTCGCCCCATCGTAACGTTGGAGAATGTTATCAAAGGACTTAAGAAAACCCTGCCGGAACGTCACCATCACTTGATTCCTATGAACGAGGAAGCTATCAAGAAAGGGATGGAGTTAATCCGTGAGGTTTAATAAATTAAAAATTGAGAATTGAGAATTAAGAAATAATTGCTCGCCAAGTAAAGGATGCAACATATTTTTCAATTCTCAATTCTCAATTCTCAATTAAAGTAAGTATCTTTGCCTCCAATTATGAGACGAATCTTACTATTATATATATTACTTTCCGTTATAGGTTTGACGACTGTTCACGCACAGTTCGATAATGGTCGCCAGAGAGTAGACGAAAACGGATACGACCAATACGGAAATCAGGTAGACCCTGCCATGATTCCGGACAGATTGGATAGTGCAAATGTCGAAGTACAGGGCTTGCCTCCAAAGTTGTATATGTGGCGTATCAAGAACCAGTTGGGCGACCGGACTATCATCCCGGCAGATACAGCCTTTCATCATTTCCAGAATTCAAACCTGACTGAAGGACTTACCGGACATTATAATTATCTGGCCAATATGGGTTCTCCCCGTATGTCACGCATCTTCTTTGACCGCCGTGACCCAGAGCCGACTATTTTCATGGAGCCTTTCTCCAGTTTCTTCATTCGTCCTACGGAATTTAATTTCACTAACAGTAACGTACCTTATACGAATCTGACGTATCACAAAGCCGGTAATAAAGTGAATGGGGAAGAGCGTTTCAAATCTTACTTCTCTGTCAATGTAAACAAGAAACTGGCTTTCGGATTTAATGTAGACTACCTATACGGACGAGGATATTACAATAATCAGAATACGGCGTACTTTAATGCAGCAGTTTTCGGTAGCTATATCGGCGACAAATATCAGATGCAGGCTATATACAGCAATAATTACCTGAAAACAAATGAAAACGGAGGTATTGAGGACGACCGCTATATCACTGCACCGGAAGAAATGGCGCAAGGTCAAAGAGAATATGAATCAACCAATATTCCTACCGTACTAAGTGCAACGACCAACCGCAACCATGACTTTTATGTCTTCCTGACCCAACGATATAATCTCGGATTCAGTCGTGACATACCACAGGCTGAAAATGACACCACTCCCGTCAAACAGGAGTTTGTCCCCGTTACCAGTTTTATACACACCATCCAAGTGGAACGGGCACGGCATAGCTTTAATTCTAATGACGACATGCGTGAAAAAAATTATTATCAGAATACTTACTTTGATACGGATAATCCTAATGTCAGAGACAGTACCACCTACGTTGGAATCAAAAACACCATAGGTATTGCGTTACTTGAGGGATTCAATAAATATGCCAAAGCCGGATTGACTGCATTTGCTTCCTATAAAATCAGCAAGTATACACTGATGAATATGGAAGGAAATCCGTTGCCTGATAAATACAACGAAAATGAAATATTTGTTGGAGGCGAATTATCCAAACGTGAAGGGAATGTGCTTCATTACCACGCTATCGGTGAAGTGGGATTGGCAGGAAAAGCAATCGGACAATTCAATGTAAAAGGAGATATTGACCTGAACTTCCCGTTGTGGAAAGACACCGTCAGTCTTATAGCCCGTGGTGAAGTCAGCAATAAACTTGCTCCTTTCTATATGCGCCATTATCATTCCAAGCATTTCATGTGGGACGACGATATGGACAAGGAATTCCGTACCCGTATTGAAGGGGAATTGAGCATTGCACGTTGGAGAACACGTCTGAAAGCAGGAGTTGAAAATATCAAGAACTATACTTACTTCAACCAGGAAGCAAAACCGGAACAGAACAGCGGAAGTATACAGGTATTATCTGCTAGCCTTAATCAGGACTTCAAGCTAGGAATCTTCCATCTGGACAATGAGGTGACCTGGCAGAAATCCAGTGACCAGATTGTACTTCCTTTACCTGATCTCTCGCTATATCATAACTTCTATATGCAGTTCAAACTGGCGAAGAAAGTACTTAGTGTGCAATTGGGAGCCGACGTGCGTTATTTCAGCAAATACAATGCACCTGCCTATATGCCGGCCATTCAGAATTTCCACCTGCAACCGACAGACGATCAGGTACAGATAGGAGGTTATCCGATTGTGAATGTATATGCAAACTTACATTTAAAGCGTACACGTTTCTATGTAATGATGTATCACGTGAACCAGGGCATGAGCAGTCCGAATTACTTTCTGTCTCCTCACTACCCCATCAACCCACGTGTGCTGAAATTCGGTCTTTCATGGAATTTCTATGATTAACAAAAACTATACGACTTATGGTATCACGCCCCAAATTGAGACTGTTCAGATATTTAGTGCCAGTGATTATTGTATTGGCATTTATCTTCTCTTTCCGTCAATGCGGTAAGCAAGAAAAACCTGCGGGACATCCGCGTGATTATGCTGCCATTGCCAAGGAGGGTATCATACGTGTAGCTACCGAATATAATTCCATCAGTTTTTATGTAGACAGTGACACCGTTTCCGGTTTTCATTACGAACTGATACAGGCATTCGCCCGGGACAAAGGACTCAAAACCGAAATAACACCTATTATGAGTTTCGAAGAGCGGTTGGAAGGATTAAGCGAGGGACGTTATGACGTGATTGCTTATGGCATATTAGCCACCAGCAAGTTAAAAGACTCTCTGCTTCTCACCTCTCCCATTTTCCTCAACAAGCAAGTGCTGGTGCAACGCAAAGAAATTGGAGAGAATGATTCACTCTATATCCGCACCCAACTGGATTTAGCCCAGCGAACACTTCATGTCGTAAAAGGCTCCCCCTCTATTTTGCGTATTCAGAATCTAGGCAATGAGATCGGAGATACTATCTACATCAAGGAGATTGATAAATACGGTTCCGAACAATTGATATCAATGGTAGCGCATGGAGACATCGACTATGCCGTTTGCGACGAAAGCATTGCACTGGCAGCAGCAGATTCGTTGCCGCAAATAGATATTAATACAGCTATCAGCTTCACGCAGTTCTACTCATGGGCAGTCAGTAAACAATCCCCCGCCTTACTCGATAGTTTGAATACATGGCTGGATAAATTCCAAAAGGAAAAGGAATACCAAAAGATTTATAAGAAATACTATGATAAAGAATAACCTTATTTCTATTACACTAAAACTTCTATTCCATACACGTTCATTTTCTTTTATTGCTTTCTTGATTTTCCTGTCTATCTGCTTTCCACGGGCTTATGCCACAGAAAGCGGAATATTCAATTTCTCGAATATCAATCTCAAGAATGGCTTGTCGCAACTATCAGTCCTTGCCATTGCACAAGACTCCAAAGGTTATATCTGGTTTGCAACCCGCAATGGATTAAACAAATACGACGGAGAGAAATTTACTATATATAAGCATGATAACGATGATCCTCATTCATTGTCGGACAATCATATCACTTGCCTGTTGCCGGACGATGCAAACGAGGGATTGTGGGTAGGTACTAATAACGGGCTTAACTATATCAATCTCAAAACCAATCAGATTACCAAATATCAGACGGACGATTATCCAAACATGCCAGGAAACAACATTGCCGTTCTTCAATTTGACCAGTCCGGTAATCTATGGGTTGGTACCCGAACAGGGTTATGTATATGGCAACCTCGTTCCGGGGAATTCAAGAAGAAATATTCCGACCATGTCCCGGAGAATGAAGCAATCATGCAGCTTTATATTGATGCAGAAAAACGGCTTTATATTGGTACTCATCGTCACGGATTATTTATCTGTACACCTGAAATGGAGTTGATTCAGCAACTCAATAAAAGCACACAGCCTGCCCTGTCGGACGATGCAATCAGTTGTATTTTCGAAGACTCCCAACATCAGGTATGGATAGGAACAGAAACCAGGGGACTGAATAAATGGAACCCGAAGACCAAAGACTTATCTATCTACAATCAGAAAAACAGCGGACTGACAAATGACTATATCCGTTGCATCACCGAGCAGGACCAGAAATTGATTATCGGGACGTTCGACGGACTTAGTATTCTGGATTTAAGAAACGATGATATATCCAAGTACAACCGGTTCGATGCTAATCAGAACAGTCTAAGTCATTTTTCCGTCCGCAGTATCTACATCGACCGGGAGAAAACGCTCTGGGTAGGTACTTATTCCGGTGGTGTGAACTACTATAACCCGCTCAATAACCGGTTCATCTTCTACCATCCGGTAGAAAATAACAACCAGAAGTTATATAATATCTTTGGTACAATGGTGTATGATTCCACTTCATTGTGGATTGCAACAGAGGGAGGAGGACTGATGCAGTTCAATCCTATCACCAAGGAATATACCAACTTCCTGATTGAGCAGACATCCAAAGGATTGTTCAACAAGAACATCATCAAATCCCTTTTACTGGACGGAGACTATATCTGGTGTGGCACAAGTACCGGAGGAGTCTATAAATTCCATATTCCTTCCAAAAAATTCACATTAGTATATTCATTCGGCCGGGAAAAAAACTTTGCCATCTATACTTTTTATAAAGATGCAGAGAATAATCTATGGATAGGGACGACAGCCGACAAAGGACTGGTTAAACTGTCTCCGGACGGAAAAATCACCAATCAGTTCCCGTATGGCAAAGAGAAAAAGGAATTCGTCAACTTCACCAGCCTACGGAGCTTCCTGGCACTGAATGCTCACACCTTTCTGATAGGAACCCGCTCGTTCGGACTTTACGAATATGATATGCAAAAGGGAACGGTGCTCCGTTGCAACATGTCAGAGACAAATCCCAATCAGAAACTCGAAAATAACTACATCACTTCCATGGTGCGCAAAGCGAACGGAGAAATCTGGTTCAGCACTTTCGGAGGAGGAATATACCTGTATAAACAAGGAACAGGTGTCGTCAAACATATTGGCAAGAAAGAGGGACTACCCAATAATGAGGTATATGCCATGGTGGAGCACAACAACAACTTATGGATTAGTGTCGATAAGGAAATAGCCGAACTTAATACCAAGACCGGGCAGATACGCAGTTATGACTGTTTTGTCGGTTCCGAAACGTTGGAGTTTACACCGCAGGGAGTCATTAGTCTGCCCCACGGTGAGGTCTACTTTAGTGGAAGTAATGGTTTCCTTTCTTTTACTCCCGGCTCTCTTCTAAAGAATAATACCATGCCACCGGTAGTACTTACCCAACTGACCGTAAACAATAAGGTAATCACACCGAATGATGATACTCATTTGCTGGATAGTGCCCCGGACGATACGCAAACATTGGTTCTTGCCTACAATCAGAATAATTTTTCCATTGCGTACAGTGCCTTGAACTATATTCTGCACGAACAGAACCAATATGCCTATAAACTCTCCGGTCACGACGAAGACTGGAATTACGTAGGTAGTCGTAAAGAAGCATTCTATACCAACATCGCTCCAGGAAAATATACATTCCAGGTCATAGCATCCAACAATGACGGCGTATGGAATGAAACCGGAAAGAAAATGGAAATCATCATTCGTTCTCCGTGGTGGGGAACGCCGCTGGCCTATATCCTTTATGTCCTATCCGCATTGGGAATCATGTTTACTATCGGCTATTATATGTACAGTAAGCATAAACTGGAACTAGACCTGCGCATGAAGCAAATGGAGAAACAACGCATGGAAGAATTCCATCAGACAAAGCTACACCTGTTCACCAACTTCTCGCATGAGCTACGTACTCCGCTGACACTTATTATCAGCCCGCTGGAAGAGTTGATGAAACGGGCAGAAGTTCCCCAGTTTATCAGAACACAACTGGACATGATTCTGAAAAATGCCCGCCGATTATTACTTCTCGTCAATCAATTGATGGATTTACAGAAGAACCAGAGTGGTAATCTCACCCTCCAACTGTCTCAAAGCGACCTGAATGCTTTCCTGCTCGAAATATTCTACACATTCAGGCAGATTGCCGAAAGCAAACAGATTCGTTTCGAATATCAGGCTCCTCAAGGCGAGGTGACAGCCTGCTTCGATCAGGGCTTACTCGAAAAAGCCGTTTTCAATTTATTGTCGAATGCTTTTAAATTCACAGTACCGGGAGATACAATCACGCTGCGTTTACTGCTGATTACAGATATAGACACTCTCCGCCAGGAACATAGCGACTGGCTATCGGAACATTCTCCGCTTATCACCACCCATCAGGGAAGTTATTTAGTGATTCAGGTAGCAGATACGGGAAAAGGAATTCCAGAAGATGAACGTACCCAAATCTTCACTCCTTTCTACCAGGTCGGTCACACGACAGGTAGCGAGAATATGAATGGCACAGGTATCGGATTAAGCCTGACTCAATCTGTCGTTCATCTGCATCACGGAGAAATTGGAGTCACAGCCAATACTCCCAAGGGAAGCGTATTCACTATCCTATTACCGAACCACACCATGACAGAAGAAGAGGTGGCGAATACTGCCGTTCTCTCGGGAAAAAACAATGAACAAGTAGAAAAGGGTATGTCCGGAACCATTGATTCCGAAAACACCATTTCCGGAACCACTCCATCCCTACCCGGCAAAACGGTTCTATTAGTAGAAGACAATGAAGAGATACGAAGTTACGTAAAAGGACACCTGGAACAATATTACAACGTATTGGAAGCCGACAACGGTTCGGATGCTTTTGAAATTGTCCTGAAAGAATTTCCCGACCTGGTAGTGACGGACATTATGATGCCCGGTATCGACGGACTGGAACTTTGCGCACTTATCAAGAACAATCTGCAGACGGGACACATTCCCGTTATTCTACTCACTGCCCGCACGATGGTGATGCACGTCAAAGAGGGATTCTTGTCGGGAGCAGACGATTATGTGGTTAAACCATTTAATATTGATGTTCTGCTGGTACGTATCTACAATCTTCTGGCACAGCGGGAAAAGCTAAAATCCGTATATAGCAAAAACTTCTCCCTGCAATCCATGGGAATTGAAGTGGAAACGACCTCCGCCGATGAGAAATTCATGCAGAAACTATTTAAAATCATTGAAAAGTATCTCACCGACCCCGATTTGAAAGTAGACAAAATCTGTGAAGAGATGGGATTCAGCCGGAGCAATCTTTACCGGAAACTGAAAGCTATCACCGACCTGCCGTTGAATGACCTTATCCGTCATAAACGTTTGGAGATAGCTACACAAATGCTGAAGCAAACAGAAATGAACATTACCGAAATTGCAACGGCCACGGGATTCAGTACTCTCGCCTACTTCACGAAATGTTTCAAATCAGCTTACGGTGTTTCTCCATCGGAATATCAAAAGTCATATTCAGGCCATACAGATATTGATACCATCCGGGAATAGCCGATTTACAAAATCGTCCCAAACAATAAAAAATGTCCCAACAAGGCTTACAGTGCGGATTTTTTTATTTGTTTGGGATGAAAATGCAAACATCTGGCATCATTAGACAAACCGATTCTACTCTGTTTCCATACATTTGCAATGTTGTTCTACTTAATATAATCATATGGAAACAAAGATTAAAAACTACTTGTTAGTCTTCGGACTTGGAATTATCACACTTACCAGTTGTAATCACTCTAAAGAGCAAGATATCGTTGCTTCTAACTTCGCATTTGCCGAACAGCAATTAAAATACGCACTGACTCAAATAGACGAGGCACGTGCCAATGAATCACAAGAGAGTAGAGAAAAGAGAGAAAGTAAGGGCTGGGGGGAATTAACCAATCCCCGCAGTATCAAACCGGACGGTTCACTGGAACTGGTTGTTTCTAAAGACTGGACCAGTGGATTCTTCCCCGGTGAGCTTTGGTATCTATATGAGTACACGCACAATCCATATTGGAAAGAGCAGGCGCAGAAACATACAGAAATTCTGGAACGCGAAAAAAATAACGGAAAGACACACGACATGGGCTTCAAGATGTATTGCAGCTATGGAAACGGTTATCGTCTGACCGGAGATTCCACTTATAAAGATATTCTGTTGCAATCCGCACGCACCCTGATTACCCGTTACAAACCGGTAATCGGCTGTATCCGTTCCTGGGACCACCATGCAGACAAATGGCAATTCCCCGTTATCATCGATAATATGCTGAATCTTGAACTTCTGTTCTGGGCATTCCGCGAAACGAACGACTCCACCTATTATAATATAGCAGTCAACCATGCACTCACTACCATGAAGAATCACTTCCGTGAAGACAACAGCTGTTATCATGTAGTAGAATACGATACCATTAACGGAACGGTACGCAGCAAAATGACGCATCAAGGATATTCCGACGAATCAGCATGGGCACGCGGACAAGCATGGGCCTTATACGGATACACCATGTGCTATCGTGAAACCGGCAGACCCGAATTCCTGCAACAGGCGGAGAAAGTGGAGAAATACATCTTCAACAATCCGACCCTGCCGGCAGACCTGATTCCTTATTGGGACTTTAACGCACCCGGAATACCAAACGAACCCCGTGATGCATCCGCTGCATCCTGTATGGCATCCGCCCTTTATGAACTAAGCACATACGTTCCAGAAAAGAAAGAACAATACAAGCAGGAAGCCGATAAGATTCTCCAGAATCTGACGCATAGCTATCGTGCGCAACTAAACGGAGATAAAGGATTCTTGTTGCTGCACAGCACAGGTTCCAAACCACACGACAGCGAAATAGATGTCCCGCTTTCATACGCCGACTATTATTTCCTGGAAGCCTTGCTCCGCAAAGCAAAATTAGAAAAGGAAGAAAGTCTTTTCTAAATCTTCCGGCAACTCTCACGATAACATCACTTTACTATTTATCCTTATTAGTACATTACTAATTATGAAAAGATTATCTTCTATATTCATCCTGTTCATTCTGCTGATACTCCCGTTGAATGCCACGATTCCGACTCAACAAAGAATCCGGCTGACAGACTCATGGGAATACCTGAAAGGTGACCTTGGAAGCATTTGGGAAGCAGTACGTCCCGCCGCTCCCGGTTCTTCCGAAGCAGTGCCTATCTGGCAACAGGTTACCCTACCCCACTGTTTCAATGCAGAAGATGCAGTAGACCCGGATATCAATTATTATCAGGGCGCAGGATGGTATCGCACGCAGCTTTCTATCAAGAATCCATATCTCAATGGACGCGTCATACTGGAGTTTGAGGGAGCAGGACAAAAAACGGAAGTGTATGTCTATACGTATAAAGTAGCCAGTCACACAGGAGGCTACGACGGTTGGAGTGTCGATATCACCGAAGCCGTTCAACAAGCCCTTGCCAACCCGGATTGCGCTAAACGCTTCAATGGCAGAATTCCATTGTCCGTTCGTTGCGATAATACCAGAGATACGGAGATGATTCCGTCCGACCTGTCAGATTTCAACTTATACGGCGGCCTTTATCGCTACGTGAATCTGATTTACCAGCCCGAAGTGTCTTTCAGCAATATACAGATAAATACCCCTGTAGAGAAAGATATGAAAAACGCTTCTCTAAAGATACAAGGAACATTCCATAACCCGAATGATATTCGCCAGGCAAGCATTCACCTTTTATTAAAGGCGCCTAATGGAGAAAAGGTATGGGAACAGACAACGACGGTTCTTCCGTTGGGAACAAATCCCCTGTTCGAGACAACGATTAAGAATCCGATTCTGTGGAGTCCCGACCAGCCTCAACTCTATACCTGCGAACTGACATTGACTACTCCTCAAAGTAAACAGACTATTACAGAATCCATCGGATTCCGTCACTTTGAATTCATTGAAAACGGACCTTTCCAGTTGAATGGAGAACGTCTGCTGTTAAGAGGAACCCATCGGCATGAAGACCATGCCGGAGTAGGCGCCGCTATGACAGAAGAACAAATGGAAGCGGAAATGAAACTGATTAAAGAGATGGGAGTCAACTTTATCCGTTTGGGACATTACCAACAATCGGACATCATCCTCCGTTTATGCGATCAGTTAGGCATTTTGGTATGGGAAGAAATACCCTGGTGCAGAGGTGGACTGGGAGGAGAGAAATATCAGGCACAAGCGCGCCGGATGCTGACCAACATGATTACCCAGCATCGCAATCATCCCTCCGTCATCCTTTGGGGATTGGGAAATGAAAATGACTGGCCCAATGATTTTTCAACATTCGAGCAATCGGCCATCCGCGCTTTCATGAAAGAGTTGAATGACTTGTCACACCAACTCGATCCGTCACGTATGACTTCCATCCGCAGATGTGATTTCTGCAATGATATTGTAGATGTCTATTCTCCCTCCATTTGGGCAGGCTGGTATCGCGGACAATTTACAGACTACAAGAGTATTTCGGAGAAAGAGATGAAACGGGTGAAACATTTCCTGCATGTAGAATGGGGAGGTGACTCACATGCCGGACGTCATTCCGAATATCCTTTCAACCCGCTACAAGCAATTATGGGTGGAAACAGTGCCGACGAACGGGCAGGCGACTTCGCCCTGCAAGGCGGAGATCCCCGTGCTTCCAGAGATGGAGACTGGTCGGAAACGTATATCGTAAAACTATTCGACTGGCACCTGAAAGAGCAAGAAACAATGCCTTGGCTGACAGGAACCGCCTTTTGGGTATTCAAAGATTTCTCCACCCCTCTCCGCCCCGATAATCCGGTGCCATACGTCAATCAGAAAGGAGTGGTAGAACGGGATCTTACTAAAAAAGAAGCCTACTACGTCTTCCAGTCTTACTGGACTAAACAGCCTATGATTCATATTTACGGTCATAACTGGCGGACCCGATGGGGCAAAGTGAACGAAGAAAAAGAGATTCTGGTATATTCCAACTGTGCAGCAGTAGAGCTGTTCGTGAACGGCGTCAGTCAGGGAGTCAAGCAACGCAACAGCCAGGATTTTCCGGCAGCGGGACTTCACTGGAACTGCATACTGAAAGCAGGAGAAAATAACATAAAAGCGGTTGCAGTGAAAGGACTCGGTAAAGGTAACATGAAAGCAGCCATTACGGATGAAATAAGTTTCAACTACCAGACAGAAGAATGGAGCAATCCGAAACAGCTGAAGTTGAAGACATACCCCGATAAAGGTTCTATCGTATGGGTGGAAGCCCAGCTGACAGACAACAAAGGGATCCCCTGCCTGGACGCGGCAAATGTAATCTCATTTGAAGCTGCGGGAGACGGAAAACTGATTCAGAACTTAGGAACATCCACCGGCTCCCGGAGAGTACAGGCTTATAATGGCAGAGCTGCAATTCGCATTGACTTGAACGGCACATGCCAGGTAGCTGTAAAATCACCGGGCATTCAAACTGCTTTCATCGAAGTGAAAGCCGAATAGAAGTGAAAGCTGAATAAGAAAGGAGAAAAGCACCATGAGAAAGACAATAATTTCAATAGGTTTCATTATATTCTTTGGCACTGCTACGGCAGTTGCCGGAGAAGACACAGCCGAACAGATTCGTCACCTTTTAGAAAAAGAAACGATACAACGGGCAGATGCCGCACTTCATGAGGAACCGGTCACTGTGACCGCTACCCGTGCGACAAGAAGTGCCGGAGGTATTCATGACTTCTATTCGGAGGGTGATTACTGGTGGCCGAATCCGGAAGCTCCCGACGGTCCTTATATCCGCCGGGACGGAGAAACCAATCCGGAGAATTTCACAGCACATCGGCAGGCCATGATTCGCATGAGCCAACTGGTAGGCGACCTTACTTCCGCCTGGATACTTACGGGTAAACAAGTATATTCCGATGCAGCCATGCAACATATCCGGGCATGGTTTGTCAACCCGGACACACAGATGAATCCCAATCTGCTGTATGCACAGGCCATCAAGGGAGTAGTAACAGGACGAGGGATAGGAATCATCGATACGATTCACCTGATCGAAGTGGTGCAGTCGCTCCGCCTTATGGAAGCGAAAAGGATGATTGACAAGGAAGAACTGGGGACTATCAAACAATGGTTCTCCGATTATCTAACCTGGATGTCCACGCACCGTTACGGAATCAAAGAAATGGAAGCGAAAAACAATCATGGCACCTGCTGGGTCATGCAAGCCGCTGCCTTTGCCTTGTTCACGGACAACCGGGAAATGATTCGTTTTTGCACGGAACGTTATAAAACAGTACTTTTACCCAATCAAATGGCTGCAGACGGCAGTTTCCCTTTAGAACTGGAACGCACCAAGCCCTACGGTTATTCTCTTTTCAACCTTGACGCAATGGCCACTATCTGCCAACTGCTCACTACTGGAGAAGAAGATATATGGAATTACACTACACCGGACGGCAAAAACATCGATAAGGGTATCGCCTAGCTTTATCCATACGTAAAAGACAAAAGTAGCTGGAAGAGACAACCCGACATTATGTTTTGGGAAGAATGGCCGGTGGCGCAACCGTTCCTGTTATTCGGCACATTACATCATTTCAATAAAGAATTTTTCAACACATGGATGCAACTGGAACATTTCCCCACCAACGAAGAGGTGGTACGTAATCTTCCCATCCGTCACCCGTTATTATGGATTCAATAAACTATAAAATCAATAGAATATGAAAAACTTATTAGTATGCACATTATTGTTCGCCTATGCTTTCACACTGAACGCACAGGTAGCCAACACCCGCATCTATGCTGCGGAAAAATTAGCCAAAGTAAAAGAAAAAGCCGATTCACCTCTATATGCCCCTGCCGTCAAAACTCTTTTAAGAGATGCCGACAAGGCTTTGAAGATGACTCCGCCGTCCGTAATGGACAAAACAATGACAGCAGATAGCGGAGACAAACACGATTATATGAGCATGGGCCCTTACTGGTGGCCGGATCCATCCAAACCGGACGGTTTGCCCTATATCCGTAAAGACGGACAAAGAAATCCGGAATTGGATAAGCTCGACCGCAACAAACTGGGAGATATGTCGAAAGCAGTCACCACACTGGGACTTGCCTATTACTTCTCCGGTGATGAGAAATATGCGCAAAAAGCCGTAGACTTCCTGAATGTCTGGTTTCTGGACGCCAAGACGAAGATGAATCCGCACCTCACTTACGGACAAACCATTCCCGGAAAGAATAAAGGCATGGGACGTGGTGCAGGTATGATCGATATTTACTCGTTCACGGAAATGATTGACGCCATGACATTAATGGAGAACTCGAAAGCATTTACTCCCAAAGTAAAGAAAGGGATGAAAGAATGGTTCACGCAACTAGTGGAATGGATGCAGACCAGTCCCGTAGCTGCCGAAGAACAGAGAGCAAAGAACAATCACGGTCTGGCTTATGACGTGCAACTGACAGCTTATGCTCTATATACAGGCAATCAAGACCTTGCCATGAAAACCATTCAGGAGTTTCCCGAAAAGCGTTTGTTCGCACAGATAGAACCAGACGGCAAACAACCGTTGGAACTTGCACGCACTACTGCCCTGGGATATACGATCTTCAATCTGGGACACATGCTCGATATGTGTTCAATCGCCTCCACGCTGGGACAAGATATTTACAACGCTACCAGCCAGGACGGACGTTCCATCACGGCAGCACTGAAATTTCTGATTCCATATATCGGCAAACCACAGAGCGAATGGCCTTACCAACAAATCAAGGAATGGGACAAGAAACAGGAAGAAGCCTGCTGGATTCTTCGCCGTGCATCGTTCTTTGATCCGAAAGCCGGATATGAAGCCATCGGCGCTCAATTCCGCGAGACACCCGCTAACAAAAGAATTCATTTAATCTATAGTTTAGAATAAGAAACACTTAAAATACTAATCAGATGAGGAACAAATTTATTCATTACTCTTTGGTAATGGCATGGATGCTGTTATTCTGTGTTCCGTGCGTTACCGTCACTTATGCACAGTCGTTTACCGTCACCGGAACAGTGACCGACAGTCAGGGTGGAATCCCCGGAGCGAATGTGAAAGTAAAAGGTGGTACCGCAGGTACAATCACCAACATGGACGGTCAGTTTACGTTGAGTGTCCCCTCTTCCAAGTCTATCCTGGTGGTTTCATACATCGGATACACCCCACAGGAAGTTGCCATCAACGGTAAAAACAAATTGGATATTCACCTGCTGGAAGATACAAAGACACTAGATGAAGTGGTAGTCGTAGGTTATGGTGTGCAGAAAAAGTCTCACCTGACGGGATCTGTGTCCAAGATGGATATCAACAACCTGACAGATATTCCCGTGACCCAGGTAGACCAGTTATTACAAGGTAAAATTGCCGGTGTCAATATACAGAACTCTACTTCCGAAGCGGGAGCCGCCCCGCAAATCCGTGTGCGTGGTATGGGTTCTATCAGTGCCGACAGTTCTCCGCTGATCGTCATCGACGGTTATCCCACACCGGACGGTCTTTCCACACTCGATATGGCGGATATTTCTTCCATCGAAGTATTGAAAGATGCCGCTTCGGCAGCCATCTACGGTTCACGTGCAGCCAATGGCGTTATCCTGGTTACTACCAAGACAGGAAAAGCCAGTAAACCGAAATACAGCGTGAAAGCTTCCACCGGTTTGAAATGGGCTTATAAGTTACATCCCATCATGAGTTCACAAGATTATTGCAGCATGATCGGATACGAATCGGTATTGAAAAATAAAACAATGTCACAGACAGAGGAGGCTTTCGGTCTCATTGATAACTACACCGACTGGCAGAAAGAAGGATTGAACAGCAGTCCGCAGATTCACCAGGTGCAGCTCTCCGTATCAGGTGGCAAGAATGACATCACTTATTATATTTCGGGCAACTATGCACAGGAAGACGGTATCATGCTCAACAGCAACTATACCCGCCTGAACCTGCGTTCACGCATCAATGCAAAACTATCCAAACGGGTAGACTTCAGTTTGAATCTGGCACCGTCGTACACCAAGACAGAAACTCCTGCCACCAACTTCATGGATTTCTATCGTACGCCCTCTTTCATGCCTGTACGCCATACTGCTGCCACTTCTGCGCTGACCGGCAAACCTATCGGTTCGTATGCACGAGGCAGTGACTTCAGCAATGTTACCTATACCCGTGAGGACGGAACAACTTTCACCCCGTCCAGCAGTCCTTTCGGTTCGAGCAATAACAATCCGCGTTCACTGATGGATACGGAAGAACGTTTCCGCGAGGACTACAACCTGCAGGCAAATGCCTCTTTCAATGTCCAACTGATGAAAGGACTGGTATTCACCACTTCCAACGGTTTCTTTATCAAGTATCGCCAGAACAATCAATATCGTGATTATGCTGCCAAGAAAGATGAAGAATCAGCTATGGGTACTTATACCAACCGTCTGTATATCGACTTATTGAGCGAGAACACGTTAAACTATACCGGAAAGACAGGGAAGCATGACTACTCCGTACTGGCCGGCTATACAGCGCAGACTACTTCTGAAAGAACTGCCGGTATCGTCGGACTGGGCTTCCCCACCGACTATATCCATACGCTGAACGCTGCAACTTCTTTCGACCTCGACGGAACTTATACCCAGAAATACCGTACGGCAATGATGTCCCTATTGGCACGTGCCACATACAGTTATGATGAGAAATACCTGCTTTCTGCCAGCATCCGTACAGATGGAAGTTCTCTGTTTGCCGACGGTCATCAATGGGGTTACTTCCCCTCGGTATCTGTGGGATGGCGTGCTTCGGAAGAATCTTTCCTGAAACAATTCGGTTGGCTGAACCTGCTGAAAGTCCGTGCCAGTTTCGGTGTGACAGGTAATAACAGCATTCCTGCCAATTCATACTATGACCTGCTCTATCCCAACAATTACGCATTGGGAGAGGGAAATGGCAATCTGATCTCCGGACTCGCCAAGACCAGCGAAACCAAAGGTAACAACCGCATCACTTGGGAACAGACTTACGAATACAATGCCGGATTCGACTTGAGCATCCTGAACAACCGTATCAACCTGACAGTGGACGGATACTACTCCATCACCAAACAGTTATTATTCAAACAGCCGGTTCTTTCTTTCACCGGATTCAATAATTACTGGAATAATATCGGACGTATCCGCAACAGTGGTATTGAGGTGGAACTGAATACCCATAATATCCGCACCAAGAATTTTGAATGGGAAAGCTCATTCAATATCTCTTCCAACTTCAACAAGTTACTGGAACTTTCGGGAGAAGAACGACTGATCTCTACGGGTGAACGTAACGAAACATATCTGGCACAGGTAGGCAAGAGAGCCATTTCTTTCTTCGGCTACAAGACAGACGGTATTTACAAAAGTCAGGAAGAAGTGGACGCTGTTCCCCACTTGGCCAGTGCCGTACCAGGCAGTCTCCGGATTGTAGATATCAACGACGACGGAGTGATTAATGACAAAGACCGTACAGAAATCGGCAACCCATTCCCGACAGCAACATGGGGATTCACCAATACACTGACCTGGAAAGGCTTCGACCTCTACGTTATGATTCAGGGAGTTCACGGACTGGATGTATTCAACGGTGACGGTTACTTTACCGAAACCAAGAAGTTCAACCGCAACTACGTGAAAAACCGCTGGATCAGTGCAGACTATCCGGGCGACGGAAAAACTCCCTCTTTCGCAGCAAATGGCGGTGTCGCCTGGGAATTTACGGATTACCTGATTGAAGACGGCTCGTATGTAGCATTGCGCAATGTGACTTTAGGCTATAAGTTCAATAAGAAGCAGTTGAAGAAGATCGGTATCAGTTCACTCCGTCTTTATGCTTCAGGACAGAACCTGTTCTATATCTGGTCCAAGGACTACCGTGGTATTAATCCGGAAGCACGTAAGACGAGTGGTTCTTACAGTTCTCCTCTTATCAACGGTTACCAGTCAGGTGGGTTCCCCCTGCAATCGACAGTCACTTTCGGATTCGAACTTAATTTCTAACTCCTTAAAGACAAATAACAATGAAACTAAAACATACATTCATCGGTATTCTCTCAACCTGTGCGTTGGGACTCGCCTCCTGCGACCTGAACATCACGCCGGACTCTTACATAGCCGATATCAACTTCTACCAAAATGAAGCGGAAGTGAACACAGCCGTCATCGGTTGTTACGGAGGCATACACGCTCCACTGAATATAGAATGGGCGTTGACGGAACTTCGCTCGGACAACACTCGCATGAACGGCACCCGTTCCAGCAACGACGCATTCATGCAACTGCTGGCACTGGACCTTGGAACAATGGACGCCAGCAACCCGAATATCCGCACCTACTGGGAAGCTACCTATCAGAATATCAATAACTGCAACTCAATACTGAAACCCGAAGTGCTGGCCGTAGTGGAGAACGAAAAGAAACGTGCACAATTCGAGGGTGAAGCTCTCTTTATCCGTGCCTATCATTATTTCAATCTGGTACGTCTCTTCGGCCCTACCTTTCTGGTGACAGAAGAGATCAGTATCGCAGAATCACTAAAGAAAGACCGCAGTTCGGTGCAGGCCACTTATGCGCAAATCATCGACGATCTGAAACGTTCCGTTACGGATTTACAGGACATCACATACAGCTCTAATGATCTGGGACGTGCCACAGTACTGGCAGCCAAATCTCTACTGGCTAAAGTGTATCTTACCCTCGGACGGTATGAAGATGCCAAACCGTTATTAAGCGATGTAGTGACTGCCAAAGGCGAGACACTGAATGTCAAATATGCCGACGTGTTTGATACAACCAAAGAGATGAACGATGATATTATCTTCACTGTACGCTATAAAAGTGGTAGTCTGGGAATCGGTTCTCCGTTTGCCAATACATTTGCACCGCAAAACAGTGGCGCGAACGTAATCACGGGTAGCGGTGACGGTAAGAATTATCCTACGAAAGAAATATCCGCCGCTTACAGCAAAGAGGATTTGAGAAAGGACGTCAGCATGGCAGACAGTTATTATGATAAGAGTAAAGACGTGGAAGCACAAGTGGCTTATGTAAAGAAATTCCTTTCGGAAGTATCCATACGATACGATGCTGAAAATGACTGGCCTGTCATTCGTTATGCAGATGTACTACTGATGTATGCGGAAGTATTGAACGAAGTAGACGGTCCCTCTGCCGGGTTGAAATACCTGAATCTGGTACGTGAACGTGCCGGACTAAGCAAAATCGAGAGTGATGCAGTGACTACCCGTAACGTATTCCGCACCTATCTTGAGAAAGAACGTCGTCTGGAACTGGCTTTCGAAAATCAACGCTGGTTCGACCTCTTGCGTTGGGGCAAGGCCATAGAGGTAATCAACAAGCATATTCAGGAAACCGAATGGGATTTCTATGCAGGCTACACCCAACAGATCAACAAGTTAAAGGATTATCAGTTGATACTTCCGATTCCACAAAGCGTAATCGACAATAATCCGGGCGTCATCACACAGAACCCTAACTATTAATACTAAACGACACTGAATCATGAAAAATAAATTCTATAACCTATTCATCTTCTTCGTTCTCACTGCGCTGGCAGGCTGCAACGAAAAAGAATCGACTGATGTCATCGAGCAGGGTGATCCTCAAATTATAGAGTTCACCCCGACAAGCGGTAAGTTCGGACAGGAAATCACTATCAAAGGAGAATTCCTGCGCGATATACAAAAGGCAACGATTGGTGGCGTAGAAGCTACGATACGCTATAAGCTCTCTCAACAGGAGATTGTTATTGTAGTTCCCGCCAATGCCGGAAACGGGAAAATCGTTCTTAGTACGAAAGAAAAAAAGACGGAAAGCGAGCAGTCATTTACGATTGTATATCCGGTTCCCCAAGTGAAGAATGTTCCTGCCGGAGCGCACGTGGGAGATCAGATTGAAATACAGGGTGAGAATCTGGACATCGTGTCCAAAGTTTGTTTCGGTGATAAAGAGGCTTCTATCTCCTATCAGTCCGAAAGAGAAATTGTAGCAACCATTCCTTTCGTCATCACGGATGCCGCTCCTATCTCCCTCTATTATCTTGACTCTACAGGAGAGCAGTTCACTCAACCGGAGGGTCCTGCTTTTGAGATCATCAAAGATATTCCGACCATTGACGCAATGGCAGAACGGGTGACCGAGGGAAGTCTGATTACCCTCAACGGAACTTTCCTGAATTTGATTGAAAGCATCCATTTCGGGGATGAAGTGAAAGTGACTAACTTCGTTGAGAAGACTGCCAACAGCATTGTATTCCGTGTTCCGGAATTGCCGGAGAGTGCTACTGTGGATGTTCTGGCCAAATATTATGAGGGAACAGGCAGTCTGACACTACGGAATGACTGTTATGTATTTATTCCGAGAGTATTCAGCTATCCGAATCTGAAGATGGGCGCACACCGCAATGAAGATTTCGGTAATATGATTAACGGAACTACCGGACAGGTTTCCACCACTTGTATCCTGAAAGATGTGGATTCCCGTGCCCTGATTGATTTTGCAGCGGTACACAACAGTAATAATGACTTTGCATTGAACGGTCCGCAGAACATAAAAGCTAATTTGAGAAACTACTGGTGTAACGGTACTCCATTGCCTCCATTGAAAAGTTCTTCTACCGAAGCCGAAGTCAACGAAAACTTTGGTGAGTTTACTTCTACTGTCACCAAACTTCTTGTACTTCAGGAAAGCAAAGGATATGGCGAACTGATTAGAAACATTAAAGAAGGAAACATCGAAGAAATATCTCCTACCGACGAGATTACCAAAGCATTATTCAATATTGATATGGATGCGGAAGGTTCCAACTCGGTACGCAGCCGTCAGAAAACGGAAGCAGAGGATAAAGAAGCATCGAATATATACAAGGCAGGCAGTGTCGTTGTGTTCAAGAATCTGAAGAAGAATAAATTCGGTATCATGATTATCCGTTCTGTCAATGTAGATTTTGACGCTGTTAAGGCGACGAATGATGCCAATGCAACGATTACTTTCGACCTGTATTATCAACGTTACTAAAAAAGACGAAAGACAATGAAAAGACAATATAAATTTACCGCATTATCGGCAGTCTTGTTCTGTCTGATAGGTTTGTTGTACGGATGTACCCGTGACAATGAAATTATAATTCCGGAAACGTCTGTCAATCCACTGGCTACGGATTATTCCGTAGCAATCGGTGACGAGGTTACCTTTACCGGGCAGAATATGCATCTGATCTCTAAAGTGGCTTTTGACAATCAGGTGGTCAACATCACCACCGAGCCATCCAACCGTTCACAAACCACGCTGATAGTGGCGGTGCCCGATAATTTTGAAGTGACACAGCATATCTCTGTCGTTGCCACTTACAATTCGGTACACAAACTGACTTTGAGTGATGCATTCGAAGTGGTAGTGCCGGGTGTCACCACTGATGTAAGTTCTGCTACTATCGGAGATAAGATCACACTTACAGGAAAGAATATGCACCTGATTACTAAGGTAAACTTCGGAGATCAAGTGGTATCTTTCGATCCCAATCCGGACCGTTCGCATACTTCACTTATGGTAACCGTACCCTCAACTTTCGATGTAACTAAAAAAGTCCAGTTGAGCGTTACGTATACCACCAATACCGTGAATGTATCTAATGATTTTGAAGTAATCGTGCCACCGGTTATTCCTACTGTCACCACTGTTCTGGAAGGAGAAGTGGGCACAGGAGCCATTATTACGCTGGCCGGAACCAACCTGAATATTATCAAGAAACTAATCGTAAACGGTCAATCTTACGAGTTTACAGCTACCGCTACCAGCCTTTCTTTCAATGCTCCCGAAGACATTACCGAAAATTTAGTAATCGACAACGTAGTATTAGTGTATGACAACGTGTTGGGAGATAATCAGGAACTAGCCGTATCGGGAAGCGTAACTGTGAAACCGACACCTACCCTGCCATACGTCCTTTGGGAGGATATCGAACTGGGAAGTCATGGAACGGAGAATGCTTTCTTTGATGTTACGAATGGACGGACGATGACTCCATGCGATGTAGTCGAACATAAAGAATGGGTTACTTTCGCAATGGATAATACTAGCGGTGCACCCACAGCGCGTCTGTTGAACCCGGCCAATATCGGAACCAATCTTCTGAACAGTCAGTTTTGCAATGGTACAGCTTTGAATCTGAATGATTATGCCATCTGGAAAGAATCCACACAGACAACTCCATTCAAGAAAGTCACAGATGACGCACTGATTACCAAAGTGACAAACGGTGAAATCACCAATATCCGGGATGACATCGGAGATGTGAAAGCGTCTGATATCAAAACAAATACTCCGACTGTTGCAGCAGGAGAAGTGTATTACTTCTATCATAAGGAGAAATTCGGATTGATTTGGGTGAAACAGCTGAATATTCAAACAGACAGAAAACTGAACACCATCATTATGAATGTATATTACGAGAAATAGACAATACAATAAAACGAGTACCCAAAAAGTTATATTATCCCATGAATCTACGAGCGAACTACTCCAAGAGAATCCGTTTGTCACTGGCTTTCAGCATTGTTGCAATGACTGTTTGCGCCCAGAGCATCTGGAATGCGGAACATCTGGAACAAGTGAAAAAGTCTCTCAATCAACCCGCATACAACGCCACTTATCTGAACTTACTAAAGCAGGCAGACAAGGCTTTGAACGCCCACTATCTTTCTGTTATGATGAAAGATAAAACGCCACCAAGCGGAGACAAACACGACTACTTGAGCCAGGCACGCTATTTCTGGCCGGACCCGACCAAGCCGGACGGTAAACCTTATATCAGCCGCGATGGTGTATCCAATCCGGAACTGGATAAACTGGACCGTAACCGCTTGGGAGAGATGGCAAATAATGTCACGACACTCGCACTTGCGTGGTATTTCAGTGGCAAAGAACAGTATGCACTGAAAGCAACCAAACAGATTCGTGTCTGGTTTCTGGATAAGAAAACCTGCATGAACCCACATCTGAAATATGCGCAGGTTGCGCCCGGACATAATAATGATCTTGGCCGTTGCTATGGTGTGATAGATACTTATTCGTTAGTGGAAATGCTGGATGCCGTTCAGCTTCTTGAAAAATCCCGTTCGTTCACCTCGAAAGATTCAGAGCAGCTAAAAAAATGGTTCGGGCAATTACTGGACTGGATTCTGACTAGTGAACAAGGAAAAGAAGAAGCCAGCCGCCCCAACAATCATAGTACTGCTTATGATGCACAAGCCATTGCATTTGCACTCTATACAGGCAATCATAAAGTAGCCGAACGGATACTTCGGGAAGTTCCCAAGAAGCGGGTATTCAAACAGATTGAACCGGACGGCAAACAGCCCGAAGAATTACGCCGGACATTGGCTTTCGGATATTCAGAATTTAATCTGCAACATCTGATAGATATTGCGACTATGGGAGAAAAAGCCCATGTACCTGTTCTTTCTGTCAGTTCTGCTGACGGACGAAGCATTTACAAAGCTGCCGATTTTCTGAAGCCATATCTCGGCAAAGGAGTCAAAGAATGGCCTTACAAGCAAATCAGCGAATGGAACGGTAAACAACAGGAATTATGTAAAGACCTGTATCGACTGTATCTGCTAGATTCCACTCGTACCGATTATTTAAAGGCATATCAGCAGTTCCGGAAAAGCAATCCGAAAGATCTTTTTAATCTTCTTTTCCTGAAAGAGGAAAGTAAATAAACTCTCAAAGACTTGACTTTCGATTCCGAATGTCGTATCTTTACAGAGTTAATGATAAAGTAGTTTCAATTAAACTGCACGTAAAGAGGTTGTGTCAAAACGTTGGCACAACCTCTTTCTTTTTATATATCAAAGAAAAAATCATATTCATAGAGAGGAAAGTTCCCCCACCCCGGCTTTCCTTTCAGTTTTGCCCGGTGTTCATTCTCCTTTAACCCGGTGCATAGCGATCTTCACCTTGCTTCTTACCGGAATTAGAGTGTGCGTTGCCATCTTTTAGAGGCTCTGTTCTCTCCTAACAGACCGTCTGTTCAGGTAAAACAGAGCCTCTATTGAAATAAAACGTAATGTCTGTTTTCCCACTGTCTCTGCCAAGTTAATAATCAATAAAGTTGCTCTTGACAAAAAATAGCTTTATCTTTGGGGTTTGTTAAAGCAGACACAATAGGTATATATTATGAGTGAAAAGATTATCAAATGGGGCTTCATTGGTTGTGGAGAAGTAACCAAGACCAAAAGCGGTCCCGCTTTCCAGAAAGTAGAACATTCGGAAGTCGTAGCCGTGATGAGTCGTGACGGTGCGAAAGCGAAAGCGTATGCCAAAGAGAGAGGAATCAAAAAATGGTATGACGATGCACAAGAACTGATCGATGATCCGGAAGTAAATGCCATCTACATTGCCACTCCTCCTTCCTCACATGCTACGTATGCCATTATGTCCATGAAAGCAGGCAAACCTGCCTATATTGAGAAACCAATGGCTGTGACGTACGAAGAATGTACGCGCATCAACCGCATATCCAATGAAACGGGAGTTCCCTGTTTCGTTGCTTACTATCGCCGTTATCTCCCCTATTTCCAGAAAGTAAAGGAACTGGTAGAGAACGGTACTATCGGTAATATTATCAATGTGCAAATTCGTTTTGCCCAGCCGCCACGCGATCTGGATTACAATCGTGACAACCTTCCCTGGCGTGTGCAGGCTGACATTGCCGGAGGTGGCTACTTCTACGACCTTGCTCCGCATCAAATTGATTTGTTGCAGGATATGTTCGGTTGTATCCTCGAAGCAAGCGGTTAT
Source organism: Bacteroides ovatus (assembly GCF_001314995.1). Taxonomy (NCBI): domain Bacteria; kingdom Pseudomonadati; phylum Bacteroidota; class Bacteroidia; order Bacteroidales; family Bacteroidaceae; genus Bacteroides; species Bacteroides ovatus. The sequence goes on along the minus strand of NZ_CP012938.1, from coordinate 218,565 downwards.
AAGAGCAATCGAGGTGGACTTTATCCTGCTGAAGATACATTAAGCGCCTGTTTCCAATTTGATAGCGGATTGGTTGGTAGCGGTTCCTGGTGTTTCGTAGCCCATGACTCTGCCCGCGAAGACCGTATTGAAATTATCGGTGACAAGGGAATGATTTGTTTCTCTGTCTTTACTTATGAGCCTATCGGCTTACATACCGAAAAAGGACGGGAAGAAATCTGTATCGGTAACCCGGAACATGTGCAACAACCTCTTATTCAGGCAGTGGTCGATCACTTGTTAGGTAAGTCCGTTTGCTCCTGCGACGGAGAAAGTGCAACGCTCACTAACTGGGTAATGGACAAGATATTAGGTAAACTATAACCCGAAAAAAAGCAAAAAAAAGTATCATTTTCTTGCGAAGTTTACTGATACTGTTAAAAAATTAATAGGAATATTCCATTGTATATTGTTAGTTTTTTCTATCTTTGTAAAAAGAAGCAAAGGGAAAATGAAACTAACAATATATTTTTTGTGCCATGACTAGAGAAGACTTAATGCGGAAAGCAATCGAGCTCTCCAAAGAAAATGTTGAAAATGGTGGAGGCCCTTTCGGTGCTGTGATTGCCACGAAAGAGGGGGAAATAGTTGCAACAGGAGTAAATCGTGTTACGGCATCTTGTGACCCAACTGCTCATGCCGAAGTGAGTGCGATACGTGCCGCAGCTGCCAAACTCGGTACTTTTAATCTTAGCGGATACGAAATCTATACTTCCTGCGAACCTTGTCCCATGTGTCTCGGTGCGATTTACTGGGCGCGATTGGATAAAATGTACTATGGAAACAATAAGACCGATGCCAAGAATATTGGCTTCGACGACTCTTTTATCTATGACGAACTGGAACTGAAGCCTGAAGACAGAAAGCTTCCTTCCGAAATCTTATTGCATAATGAAGCCCTTACTGCCTTCAAAGCCTGGGCGGCCAAAGAAGACAGAGTAGAATATTAAAAAACCTCTCACTATTATTAACCTATTAATTACCCCTCAAATGAAAAGAAAAAGCCTTTTATTTGTTATGGCATCAGTATGCCTGTTCAGTTGTCAACAGCAAGAAGAACTGCAAGATCCCAGTAAAGAAGGTATCAACTTTCTTACTACTGTCGACAATGAAAGTATCACTGACGCTGTTACTCGTAGCAGCAGTAACCTGTCACTCCCTTTAAAAAGTAGTTTTTCAGCTGGAGACGTCATTTCAATGTCCGTTTCCGAGCAGGAATATCAGCCTTTTACTTTGGGAGTAGATAACCAAAATTGGAGCGAGACAGCTACAGATTCGGAAGCTGTAACTTTCTATGCTCATTATCCCGAATTGTCCGGTGATGTAACGACTAGATCCCTCTTTAGTCGCTACCGTGACATCAAAGGCGGTTTAGAATATTTGTTTGGCACAGCCCAAGCCAGCAAAGGTTCTAGCAATGTAGCCCTTACATTCAAGCGAATGACTGCGCCCGTTATTCTACTTGATGAAAAAGGCAACCCGTACGAAGGTAAAGCAATCGTTAAACTTTTCTTGAAGAACAAAGGTGTGCAGGATCTTTTCAACGGTAAAATCGAAGCTGACAAGAATGCAACCCCGGAATATATCAGTATCCGGAAAATTTCCGAAGGTATCCTGACTAACTTGATTCCACAGATAATCAAGGCTGGTGAGAAGATTGGTTCTGTAATTGTAGACGATAAGGAAGAACCTATCATCGCAGATCAGGATATTACCATAGAAGCCGGAAGTCCTGTTACGATGAGACTTTACGGAGGCCGCGGAATTATTGATGAACGGACTCCGTTACGCAGATAAAACAAAAGAATAAAAGTGATACTAATAAAAATCCCCGGAACCGCTGTAGACACTCAGCATTCCAGGGATTTTTTACACACAAAAGTTATTATTGAAATTGAAAACTGTCTCTTTATTAGATTAGAAGCGCATACCTACGGTAAGAACCACCTTATGATTATTATTGGTTACCTTTGTTCCTGGTAATTCTAAACTATCAAAAGCATAGAATGTTTCTTTATAAGTGTTATACAAATATGCCATATCCACATAGAAACTTTCACCACGATAACCACAACCGAATGTATAATTATTAGTAGCACCCGGATTAGAGAACTCCGTATCAGTACGCATTGAGTTTACAGGAAGATACTTAAAAGCGTCTGATTTCAAAGGAGCAGTTATATGATTATATCCCAAACGGAATGAAAATTCCGGTGCTAGCTTAAATTCAGCTCCAACACGAAGTGTATGAACAGGCTTCATCATCGCTTTAATGTCTTCCGTCTGACCTAATTCATATCCGTCCGGATCTTTCATTTTAGCTTTAGTACGGTCTGAATATTCATACTCAACTCCCAATGCGACGGAAGAACCGATAGTATATCCCATACTTGCATTGAATTTCCACGGAGTAACTAATTTATATTCATATTCTCCTTCAGTATCATTTCCACGAGCATCATAAGGTCTAGTAATATCATTTAACTCTTCACTCAAGTCGAAACGAAGATAAGCAGTATTCCGCTCCTTCAAACTAAAAAAAGTCGGAGTATGTACAGCTGCACCAATACGGAATGAGGATGACTCAAAAGGACGAAGAATAAAACCTAGTTTAAAATCAACCCCACTACCATCTACCCAAAAGTCATTTCCTAAGGTATATCCTCCATGGCCATTTCCATCCTTATCTGTAAAGTCTTCATTATATTCGCTGGTTCTATCATAGTTCACACTATAAAGTCCTAACGTAGCTCCAACATAAAAACGATCATAAAAATTCAATGCACCATTCAAATCAAAAGAATGAATACCTCCACTTTCTTTCGAACGATAAGACTGACTCACAGCATCTCCTGCTCGAAAATAGGGTTCATATCCCTCAAAAGGAGGTTCTGCATCTGGATTATCAGGATCAACTTCCCCGTAAACAGGATTCACTAAATGAGCATTATATCCCATAATACCCAACCAAGGCAATTCCGGATTTTGGAAAGCATCATCGCTCCTCAAAGCTGCTTCTGTAAATGGATCAAAACCTCCGTATGAATCAAAGTTCACCATATTTGCCATCTGCACTGTTTGAGAGGTATTGAATACTCCACTCATCAGCATACTTCTATTGAATGACTTCATTTTGCGATAATTGAAACCAAAGTTGGCAAATCTCAACGCTGTTGTATTCCCTATTTTTGTAGAGAACACAAATCCGGCATTATCGAATGAACCATGAAACTTGTCAAGACTCGCTCCATTAGCTTTTGTTCCTGTATTATCAAAACCAAATGACACCATAAAATCATTGCTGCGATAAATTCCGATACCGGCAGGATTGGTTCCCATAGTAGTAATATCTCCACCCAAGGCTCCCATAGCACCACCCATACCTACAAAACGAGCAGTTCCATTTAAATCACTTCCCATCCATCGGTTTGCATCATAGATAGTTGTTTGAGCATTTAGAAATCCTACACCTATCAAAAGAATACAAATCGCTAATATTCTATTACTTTTCATAATCAATCTCTTTTGAAATTATAAATTATCTTCTATAGCTACCGCCAGAACTACGTGAAGAGCCACCACCGCCACTACTACGTGAAGAACTGCCACTGCTACCAGAACTGCGAGAATAACTACCACTGCTACCTGATGAGTAGCTACTTCCACTACTTCTTGAATAGCTACCTGAATTGGAAGAGCGGGATGATGATCTATCAGGTGTATAGCTTCGTGATGTAGAAGTTGAACTTCCGCGTGAGTAGCTACTACCGCTACTGCGACTAGTACTTGTTCTGGAATTTCCCGTTGAACTGTTACTTCTAGTATAGGAAGAACCAGAATTACGTGTGCTAGTACCGGAACTACGTGTACTGCTTGGGCGTGTGTATGTTTCCGTATTCCTACGAGAATATGAACTTCCCGAACGAACAGAACCATTACTACTGCTACGAGTATAATCACGTGTTCCTACTACTCTGCTATTTGCACCTGTAGTGGTACCGGAACGACGAACACTTTGTCCAACTGAAGAATTAGTAGGCCGTGTAGTTGATGAACCTGTTCCTCTTCTATAAGAAGTAGAATTATAATTTCTCGAACCTGAATAATAGGAACGGTTATTTCCATTTATCACACTACGTCCGGCATAATAAGGTCTTCCACCTCCGCCCCAGCCCCAGCTAGGACCACCGTGCCAGTGGTGGTGATGTCCCCAATAACCGCCGCCATACCAGCCACCCCAGTAGCCGCCATACCAGCCGCCCCAATAACCCGGAGAATATCCCCAAGCGTAGTAAGGACGATTCCATCCCCAGCCATAGTTCCATCCCCAGCCGTAAGAGCCATAACGCCAATCCCACCAAAGTGGATTACTGAATGTCGGGAACGCATAAGCATACATACCGTCGGTATATACGTTCCAGTCCCATGAATTCGGACCGTAAACTACATCCCAATACAACGGGCTGCTGATGCTGATAGCAAAACGCGGATTGCGGAAACGGATGATACGTTCAGCGTATTCATAGTCGTCTTCCGTACCATTGAATTCGCCTGTCACCCATTCTCCGTCCAAATCCGGATTAGATTTTTCTTTTATATATAAGGTATCATTATCCATTACGAATTCATTATCACGTGCATCGTAACGGCGGTTATATTCATCCACATCCCGTGTTCTTCCCTTACGGTCCTGAACCACTACTGTAGTACCCGGTGAAGTATAGATGTTGGTCACCTGTTTCTTCGTTTCCTTCTTAACCGGAGTTTCTTTCTTCTCCTGTTTGTCTTTTGAAGGAATGAAGTAAAGGTCGTCATCAACGCTTTGTGCCATCAAGCCTATCGGGAGGCACAAGGCAAATAGCAAGAAATAAACAATCTTTTTCATATCATCTCGGTTTATGTAATTACTTAAACTTATTCATGTTACAAAGATAAGGAAGAGATTTTTCGTCCGAGGGAGATTTTCCCCAAAGGATAATAGGGAAATCCCTATTTCTAACTATCTTTGTCCATTATTCACCAGAATTAAAAACAACTATGAAGTATTTTGAGTTCACATTCCGCACCCACCCTTGCACAGAAATCGTCACTGACGTACTAGCTGCCGTACTGGGTGAAGTCGGGTTTGAAAGTTTTGTTGAGTGTGAAGGCGGACTGACCGCATATATCCAACAGACAATCTGTGATGAAAACGCCATCAAGATTGCCATCACCGAGTTCCCCCTACCCGATACGGATATTACTTATACATACACCGAAGCAGAAGATAAGGACTGGAATGAAGAATGGGAAAAGAATTTCTTTCAACCCATCATTATCGGAAACCGATGTGTGATTCACAGCACTTTCCACCAAGATGTTCCCAAAGCGGAATATGACATTGTCATCAATCCTCAAATGGCCTTCGGAACAGGACATCACGAGACTACCAGCCTCATTATTGAAGAATTGTTGGACAGTGAACTGAAAGATAAATCTCTGCTCGATATGGGCTGCGGAACTTCGATTCTTGCCATCCTCGCACGTATGCGGGGCGCACGCCCCTGTACAGCCATCGACATTGATGAATGGTGTGTACGAAACTCCATCGAAAATATCGAATTGAACCACGTAGACGATATTGCCGTTTCACAAGGAGATGCCTCGTCGCTTACAGGAAAAGGACCTTTCGACGTTATCATCGCCAACATCAACCGGAATATATTACTGAATGATATGAAGCAATATGTTGCCTGCATGCATACGGATTCCGAACTCTATATGAGTGGATTTTATGTAGACGATATTGCCGCCATCCGCGAAGAAGCGGAAAAGAACGGATTGACTTTCGTTCATTATAAAGAGAAGAATCGCTGGGCAGAGGTGAAGTTTGTTTATAAAGGATAAGAGTCGGCGGAAGACTCCTGATTGATACAGAAAAAATAGTGACGGTATACGTGCGGGATAGTGACGCTATCCATAGCATATACCGTCACTATTTGTATCGGATAGCGTCACTATCTTATAAAGAGAAACAAAACTGTTACGCAAACTCTTTCTTTACCTGTTGGCACCATGCTTTGATTTTCTTTTCCGCCTGCTCGGACTGATTATCCAAATCGACAACCAACCCGCACCACTGCTCGCCACGCAAGCCTTTTGAACGTTCGAAAGTGTAACCTTCGGAAGAAGTAAAACCGACCAAAGTAGCCCCATCCCCTTCAAAGACTTCTGCCAGCAGACCGATTCCATCTGCAAAATTCTCTGGATAGCGTATCTGATCTCCCAAACCGAAGATAGCCACCTTCTTACCTTTTAATTTCATTGTCCGGAGCTCCGGCAACAGTTCGTCCCAATAAGTAGGAAGTTCCCCGTCAAACCAAGTGGAAGCACCCACAATGAAGCAGTCATAAGCAGCAAAATCATTTTGCCAAGCCTGCTCGATAGGCACCACTTCTATCTTGTCTTCACCAAACTCTTTCTGTATTTTCTCTGCCACCCAACTCGTTCTTTCGGCTTTGGTAGCATAAAATAAACCTATCTTTTTCATAATCCACACTATTTAATATTCCAATAATCTCCGGGCAGCCTCGTATATCTTGGCCTCATCCGGCAGAATTTCCTTTTCCAAAATCGGATTAAAACCGACAGGAGTAAAAGTAGAACCGACACGCTGCACCGGTCCATCGAGATAGCGGAACATCTCTCCACTAATCATAGCAGCAAGCTCCGCACCAAAACCGGAGAATACTTTATCTTCATGAACCACCAATGCCTTGCTCGTTTTCTTGACCGATTCGAATATCGCCTCTTTATCCAACGGAATCAAGGAGCGAATATCAATGACTTCCACTTTCCAGCCACCTTCTTTTTCCAATCGTTCTGCTGCGTGCAGACAGAAATGGGTGGTATTGCCATAGGTAATAATGCTTAAATCTGATCCCTCACGACGAATACGTGCTTTTCCGAAAGGTACTTCAAAATCTTCCGGCACTACTGCCGCTGCTTCTACCGAATTATACAATGCTTTCGGTTCGAGGAACAGCGTGAAGCCTTTGGATCGCATACTGGTACGAAGTAATCCGGCAGCATCATCCGCAAAAGATGGGCAGACAATACGTGCCCCCGGTAAAGTGGTCAAAGCTCCCTCCAGGTTTTGAGAATGATACAAGCCTCCACCGATATAGCCACCGGAAGCCAGACGCAGAGTTATATTCGGAGCGAATTTCCCATTGCTACGCCAGTACTCATGTGTACACTCCACATATTGTTCTACGGCAGGCCAGAAATAATCGGCAAACTCCGCTCCCTCAATCACCACATGAATTTTAGGATCAAAGCGACTCATTCCATTGGCGGTGCCTACAATATAATCTTCCGCAATCGGTGCACTGAATACACGGGCTTCGCCGAATTCCTGCTGCATACCTTTGGTTACATTAAACACGCCTCCTTTTTCCCTGTTTGCCACATCCTGTCCCCAAATAAAGGTATCGGGATTATAGCGGAATTCAGCTTTCAATGTTTCATTAATGGCATTGACTAGAAAAGTCTTCTCCCCTTCCGCCTCATGTGTACCATCTTTATATTTCTGTGGCTGATAAGGTTCGGGCATTACAAAATCATAAATGCTTTTAGGATCGGGATCGGGAGCAGCCAAAGCCTTCCGGTTGGCAGCAGACAATTCTTTCTTTGCATCAGTTTCTATTTGTTGCAGTTCTTCCTCGGTCAGACGTTTATAACGCAGCAGCATCCGGCGGAACTTCATCAAGGGATCAGCATCTTTCACATATTCCAATTCATTCTCATCCCGATACAAGGTGTGCTTATCTGAATTGGAGTGCGAACCGATCCGGACACAATTCGCCTGCACAATAACCGGATTACGGGTACTGATAGCATATTCTCGCGCTTCGGTCATAGCATTCATCGAATCGAATACATCCTTTCCGTTACAATAGATAATTTTCAGGTTCTTGAAGCCCGAGAAGTTCTCGGCTACTTTACGGTTGGCAGTCTGTTCCGATTTGGGTACGGAAATACCATACCCATTATCTTGTATTACAAAAATCACAGGAAGACGTTCGAGGCTGGCACCATTGATAGCTTCATAAACGAATCCTTCGGAAGTAGCCGACTCTCCGTGAGAAGTAATAGCTACGCCTTTATGTCCATAATATACCATTGCTCTGGCCACACCTGCTGCGTGAAGGTCGTGTGTACCAGTAGCAGAGGAGATGTTTTCAATGTGCCATTCCGGTTTGGCGAAATGGTTCGACATGTGACGTCCTCCGCTACCTGGGTCCGTTGCTTTGGAAATACCGTTCAGGATAACTTCTTCAGCGGTCATTCCGGCGGAAAGCACGGTTAACATATCCCGGTAGTATGGAAACAGGAAATCTTCACCGAGAGTGAATACCTGACCGACAGCAAGTTGAATACCATCATGCCCTGCATAGGGAGCATGATAAGACCAACCCAAAGATTGCAACAGGTAAGACGGTGCCTTTTCGTCCAAGGCACGCCCCAATGTCATCAGATGATACCACTTTTTCAGGGTTTCTACATCTGTAGTCTTTATATCATATTTCTTTTTCATGAGTAATGAAGTTCTTAATGAATGAAACAATCAGTTATCAGCCTTTCCAATTTTCGAGATAGTCGGCTATAAAATGCAGGAAGTTACCTCCCAACATTCCGTCTACTACCCGATGATCGTAAGACAAAGACAAGTACATTTTATGCCGGATTGCAATCGTATCACCCTCCGGAGTTTCTACAACAGCAGGTTTCTTCTCAATATACCCTACTCCCAAGATAGCAACTTGCGGCTGATTAATGATTGGCGTACCGAACAGGCTCTTGAATGTACCAAAATTGGTTATCGTAAATGTACCCCCATCAATATCTTCCGGCATTAATTTGTTATCCCTTGCTTTCAAGGCCAAAGAATCGATGGCAACAGCCAACCCGTTCAGATTCAGATGATCGGCATCATGCACCACAGGAACAATCAGATTTCCATCATTCAAAGAGACGGCAATACCGACATTAATATGCTTTTTGAAAAGAATATTGTATCCATCTACCGATACATTCACCTGTGGATAGGCAGCCAATGCTTTTGCCACGGCTTCCGTTATCACAGGCATATAAGTCAGTTTCACTCCTTCGCGACGGAAGAAAGCGTCTTTATTCTTTTCACGCCAACGTACCAATTTGGTAACGTCTACTTCTACTACATTGGTCACGTGAGGAGATACTTTCTTAGACATAACCATGTGGTCGGCAATAATCCGGCGGACACGATCCATCTCTTTTACTTCGACTCCAGGCATTGCTACAGGAGCAACCTTCGGACTTGCCTGTTCAGAAGAAACAGCAACTGATGGTTTGCTTGCGGCCGGAGCAGCAACAACAGATGCCGGCTTCGGTTCAACACTACCTCCTCTTTTCTTCTTTTCAATATAATCTTTTATATCTTTCTTACTCAATCGCCCTTCATAACCAGTTCCTTGTATAGCATCCAGCTCTTCTTTCGGAATTTTAGCTTCCCGCGCCAACTGAATCACAACAGGAGAGTACCAACGTTCTTCCTCTACAACAACAGGTTTCGATGCAGTATTCGCTGATTCGTTCCTAGCAGTTTCCGCTAACGATGGTGATGTTTCAGAAACATTTATCGGCTCCGTTCCTGAAGATTCTTCTCCATCCAAATCAATTATAGCGACTACTGTTCCTACAGCAACCGTATCGCCCTCCTTATATAAAATCTCCACCACTTTTCCCGCTACGGGAGAAGGGATCTCCGCACTTACTTTGGCAGTATTCACTTCAAAAAGCACATCGTCTTCCTGAATCATATCACCTACCTTTACAGACCAAGAGACGATTGTCCCTTCGGTTATACTCTCGCCCAACTTAGGCATTTTTATTTCGAATTTTGACATAGACAGTAAATTTATTATTCAACCTTGATATATTACAACAACGGGCTGAAATAGAAAGTTTTAAGTTAAGTAAATTTTAACCGGATGCTGACAAAGCCAGCCCGGACATCAACGACTATATATCCACTCTTTCTGAATATATTTCCCTTCCCGGAGCTGATTAACAGCCTCTATTTCCTTCCCGGTAAAAGCACTGACAGATTGGGACTTACTGAAATACTGAAAAGCCTTCTCTTTAAAATCAGTTACAGTTCCCTCCGGTAAATAACTCCGAATATTGGTTACCTCACTCCGAACGGAAGGAACGGCATATACTGACGATAAAGTTTCATCATCAACCATCAGTTCCGGATTCAAAGCTTTATGCAATGCTGTCAGATCCGTATCATACAATAAAGTGCAATGATACAACACCCGATTCTTATGTACGCATTGCGCACTCCCTGATATTTTCAATCCATTCAGATAAATCCCCAGTCGTTCGCCTCCTTTTGCCATCAGGCCTATAGAGTTCAGGAAATCCAATGTCCGTTGCAAGTACGTAACAAATTCCGGCAATCGGGGAGCCGTTTCTATAAAAGTCAGATTGATATTGCCCAAATCATGGTACACCGCTCCCCCACCCGAAAAACGACGGGCAATATGTACTCGTTCCTGTTCCGCCCATTTCTTATCGACTTCCGACCGCAACCGCTGATGCTTACCTATTACCACAGAAGGAGTATCCTGCCAAAGCATGAAAATATCTTCATTTCCCTGCTTCAACAGATACTCTTCTGCTGCCAAGTGAAAGTAAATATCAGTAAACGGACTATAGATACATCGAATCATAGATCAAGCGGAATAAGAGTTAAAACATAATTTCGTGATAGATCTCTCCAACCGTAGGATGTGGAAACACAGTCTTCTGGAATTCCTCCACCGTGTACCCTCTCTGAATAGCAATACCTGCTATCACAATAAGTTCTGATGCCGGATTTCCCAACATGTGACAACCGATAATCTTCCCATCTTCATCCTGAATCAGCTTACAGAGCCCGTTTCCCTGTTCATTCTCCGCAACGAAGCGTCCGGAATAAGCCATCGGTAATTTCGAAATACGGTAAGGAATTCCTGATTTTACCAGTTCTTCTTCCGTCTTTCCCACTCCCGCCACTTCAGGGTTGGTATAAACGACTCCCGGAACACAATCGTAATTCATCCGGTCTTCCACTCCTAAAATATGATTGATGGCGACTTCCGCTTCACGGATAGCAGTATGCGCCAATAAAGAGTAGCCTGTAATATCACCACACGCATATACACGAGGATGCGAAGTCAACAGATGTTCGTCTACTTTCACTCCATTCCGATGCAGTTCTATATTCAGCTTGTCCAGTCCCACCTTGGATAGATTTGCCTTACGTCCTACACTAAGCAAGATCTTCTCCGCTTCAATAGCAGACATCTTGCCTTCTTTTTCTATCACAACTCCATGAGGATTTACTTCCACCACTTTCGTATTCAAATAGAAAGTGACTCCCCGTTTGGCATATTCGGCACGAAGCATACCACTGGTTTCCTTATCCATCGCTCCCAGAATCTCCGGCATCATTTCTACAACATGTACTTTCACGCCCATACTGTTGAAGAAAGAAGCAAACTCCATCCCGATCACCCCGCCACCAATAATGACCAGTGTCTTAGGGAGTTCCTTTATCTCCAAGGCCTCCTTGGAAGTCCAATAACTGATTTCTGACAGTCCCGGTATAGGAGGAATCACTGTATCAGAGCCGGTACATACCAGCAAATATTTCACGGAATAGGTTTCTCCGTCACAAGTGATTTGTATTTTCCCCTCTTTCTCTCCTTCTATCAGAGCTTCCTTTTCTATAATAGTCACTCCGTAAGAACTCACAGTCATCTTCACACCGCCCGTCAACATTTTTACTGTTTTATCTTTACGGCTCATAATCTTGGATAAATCGAACGAAGGAGATTCGGCAGAAACGCCGTATTTGGAAGCACTCTTGATGCTATCCAGTATTTTAGCAGAATATAACAAAGTTTTAGTAGGAATACACCCCTCATTGAGACATACTCCCCCCATTGCCTTTTTCTCAAAAAGAACAGTTTTTAATCCGTTGGCCCCTGCCCGTTCGGCAGCTGTGTACCCGGCCGGACCACCACCAATAATAGCTATATCAAAGTTCATAATCGTATTTTTTAGTAATAATACGATTATAACAAATATGAGAAGAGATAAGTTGTAGGGAAAAGAAATACCCGTTACTTAATTGTCAACTTTTTAAGTTCCTCTAACGAGCCATTAAACACATTCAAATCTACGTCTTCTTTAATGCCGGGAACACTTCCTACATCCGTATGTTGCCAAAAGTGCCATTTCCCCTGATACCGCACAGAGTCCACATAATAATGGGCAATCCAATAAGGGTATGCATTGAAGATAGAGTCGTCCAGGTAACGGGTTTTAAATTTATAAGAAGTGTATAGAATAGGCTTCACTCCATAATGAGATTCCACCCGGTCCAGCCAGCGTTTGATGCCTTGCTGTAATTCCTTTTTTTCCTTCCGCCCGGTCACTTCCACATCAAGTACGGGAGGTAAATCACCGGAAACAAGTTTTACCGTGCGAATAAAGAAGTCCGCCTGTTTCAAAGCATCCGTGCTCGGAATATAAAAATGATAAGCGCCACGGATAAATCCATGATTACGGGCATTGGCAAAATTTGCCTCAAATGTGGTATCGTTATGATCTCCTCCTTCTGTGGCCTTCATAAAGACGAAATGTAAAGGAGTAGCCGTCTCCTTATTCTGCAACAGCTTCTTCCAGTCAATCTTTCCCTGATAGTGAGAAATGTCAATACCATGAATATCATATCCGTCAGGGATGCAGACACCATATTCCTTTAAGCCATGGCAAGGTTTCCATCGATAAGCATAAGGGCGGATAAAGAAATAATAGAAAGCGACGGAGAAACAACCGACAATCATCACTGCCAGAATATTACGAAGCCAGGTAGGCATCACAGTTCGATGCTTCACCTGTTCCTTTTTTGAAGTACGGGAAGTCTTGGAAGAAGAGGTCGTTCCCTTTCTTTTAGTGGTGGAAACAGTTCTTTTCTTCTGTACGGCAGACATCGGGTTGTTGCGTTGTGGCATTTACTTTAAACGATCAATGTTTTTAGAGATAGGCACGGATTACACGGAATACAGGGTTATAAGAAATAACTAAAAACCGTATTAATCCGCGTAATCCGTGCCTGAAAGAACCCTTCATTGCAGCTGTTGTATTAACAACTACTTTGAAATGTATTTATTTAGCTTGTTCCAGTTGCAAAGTCTTAGTTGCCTGGTCGCAAACTTCTGTAGGACCGAAGTATTGGATCGGACCCGGATATACATAATCCGTTTCGATAGCCCAACGTTCGCGTTGTGCAGCAAATGCTTTGAAAGGAGCACCATCCAGTTTTACCAATGCTTTCTGGATAACCGGCTTCATTTCACCGTGACGACGTTCCATGTTCATCATCATGGTAATAGGCACACCACCAGCAATCCATTCAGCAGCAGGAGCTGTTGTGTTACGTACAGAAGACATATAACCAGTCTTACCGTTAGCAATCAACATAGAAGCTGTGTAACCCAAAGAGTAGCAATAGTCAGCGTCAAAATTTGACGGAGCAGCACAACGTCCTTCATAACCGAAGAAGTGGTGTTGAGCAGCAAATTTACCAACATACTTGCCTTCTTCTTTCCATGCAGCCAACTTAGTAGCTACCATTTCAGACAACAGTTTTTCAGTTTCGATCAATGATACCTGAACGTTTCCGTGCGGGTCACGATCCAAAGTCAACTGACGGGCAACACCTTCCGGCAGACTAGCATAAATAGCAGAGTTTTCCGGAGAAAGTTTGCGGATGATATAATCACGTTGGTGAGATTTCTTAATCTGACCGAATTCTTCAGCATTAGCAGCCAGGAAGTCATTCAATTCAGCAATCAGACGTTTCATGGCAGGAATGAACTCTACCAATCCTTCCGGAATCAAAACTGTACCGAAGTTGTGTCCTTGTGCTGCACGGTCTGCTACCACTTTAGCGATAGATGTTACTACATCGTCCAAAGACATATCTTTTGCTTCCACTTCTTCTGAAATGATACATACGTTAGGCTGTACTTGCAAAGCACATTCCAGTGCGATGTGAGAAGCCGAACGACCCATCAATTTGATGAAGTGCCAGTATTTACGTGCAGAGTTACAGTCACGTTGGATGTTACCGATTACTTCAGCATAAGTCTTACAAGCTGTATCGAAACCGAAAGAAGTTTCAATCATATCGTTCTTCAAGTCACCGTCGATTGTTTTCGGGCAACCGATTACCTGTACACCATACTTCTTAGCAGCATAGTATTCAGCCAATACACAAGCATTTGTATTAGAGTCGTCCCCACCAATAATAACCAGTGCCTTGATGCCCAGTTGTTTGATGATTTCAAGTCCTTTTTCAAACTGGCTTTCAGCTTCCAGCTTCGTACGTCCGGAACCGATGATATCGAAACCACCTGTGTTACGGTATTCGTCGATGATATCAGCAGTCAGCTCCATATAGTTGTGATCTACCAGACCACCAGGACCCAGAATAAAACCATATAATTTGTTTTCCGGGTTCAATTTCTTGATACCATCGAACAAACCGGAGATTACATTGTGTCCGCCCGGAGCCTGACCACCGGAAAGAATTACACCTACATTCATAGCAGGAAGAGCAACAGCTTCACCAGCTTCGAATGTAATCAACGGCATTCCATACGTGTTCGGGAATAATGCTTTGATAGCTTCCTGATCGGCTACAGATTGAGTAGCAGCACCTGCTACAGCCTTAACAGCTCCTGATGCCAATGCTTTCGGAAGTTTGGGCTGGTAAGCAGCCCTTGCGATTTGCAATGCACTTTTAGTCATTTTCTTTAATTTTTTATTTAAAGGTGTTAGTAAGTTTCTTGTCAAACTTGAAAAGCGTTGCAAATTTCGCATTTTTTTCCGAATTATAAAAATTCTTCTTCTGTTGTTTTTAAGACAAAAGAAAGAAGAAAGAAAAATTAAGAGGTTGTGTCAAAACGTTGGCACAACCTCTTTTATATTTTACAGTTCTGCTATATTTTCTTTTGGCTATGCTGCTTTTTCCTCATGCATTTGGCAACAAGTTGCTATATTCCAATTATATCGGGTTATAAATAGTCCCATAAACATATATTTGGCAACTGTAATGAGCCCCTTTCCTTCTTTTATCAGTTTAGCACACATTTTTTTGATATTAAAGGCTATAGCAAAGAAAGCAAAGTCCATTGTAACCTTGTCTTCTCCCACATGCCGGAATCTTCTGTATGCCATGTTGTATTTCATTTGTCCAAACACAGCCTCTGGTTCTATACACCTCCTGCCTCTATGCTTGATACCTTCTTCTGAGAGCAACCTTTCCCGTGCCTGCCGTTTGTATTGATTTAATCGGTGGTTGACTTCTATAATACGGTTCCCCCGAGCTTTAAAACAACTGCCACGCAAAGGGCAACCTTCGCATCTTTTTGCTTTATACCGGGCACTTTCGATGATGTATCCGCTCGCTGTCTTGTCACGTTTGGTTCCTATACGGTTCATGTGCTGTCCCATAGGACAAACGTAATAATCCTCTTGGGCATTGTAATGGAGACTTTCGGCATGGAATGGGTTGGGAGTATAACGAGGACGCTGTTCTTTATGGAAGTAATTATACTTGATGAAGGCTTCTATCCCATTCTCCTGCATGAACCGGTAATTTTCTTCCGAACCGTAACCGGAGTCTGCCACACAGATATTCGGTAAACGGTTATAGCGGTACTGGAAAGAGTGGAAAAAAGGTATGAGGGTCAGTGTATCGGTAGGGTTGGGAAACAGACGGAAGTCTGTGATGAATTGGTTTTCAGTACCTATTTGCAGATTATATCCGGGTTTGGTCTGCCCGTTCTTCATGGCATCTTCTTTCATGCGCATGAATGTGGCACCAGGATCGGTCTTGGAATAGGAGTTACGTTCTCCAAGGGTATCAAGGTGATTGTCGTATTCTATCAGCTTGTCACGATACCCTTCAAGTTCCATGACCTGCTTCTTCTTTTTGCGCAGGGCTTTCTTTTCTTCCTTATCCTTTGTTGCAGGCTGGCGTTCCAGGGCTTCTTTAAGTTCATCCACTATGTCAGAGAGCCTGCAGGGAGTAAACTCCACGGATGTGTCTTTTATAGAGTTCTCCTGTGCAATGGCTTCATCCACCTGTTCCAAGAGAATACGGATTTTATCCATTAGTCTCGTACGGTTCCGTTCGACTGTCTTGCGCCAGACAAAAGTATATTTGTTGGCTTTGGATTCAATCTTGGTGCCGTCGATATACTCCACATCAAGGCTGATGAAACCTTTATCGGCAAGGACAAGAACCAACTGGGTAAATACATTATTTATTTCCTCCTTTACACGGTTACGAAAACGGTTGATCGTGATAAAATCCGGATGCTCATTACCGGCAAGCCAAATATAATGAATGTCACGAAGGAGGTGCTTCTCTATTTTACGGCAAGAATAGATATTATTCATGTAGGCGTAGATTATCACCTTAAGCATCATTTTAGGATGATAAGGACAACGGCCCGTTTCCTTATAAAGCTTCTTGAAACTCTCAAGATTGAGATTGTCAATAACAGCATTCACGATGCGGACCGGGTCGGTCGCAGCTATGTTTTCATCAATTCTTTGTGGAAAAAGAACGGTTTGGTTGGGAATGTAAGGACGAAAATGTAACTTTGCCATAACGAAAAACTTTATACCTAAAGATACGAAAACTTTGGGTAATAACAAAGCCCGGGCTTGAGAAAGTCTGGGCTTTGCGCATAAAAAAAGGCTGTGTCAGCGTTTTGACACAACCTCTTTACGTTTTCTTCAGCGAGCTAATTTATAATATAATTCTAGGGATTCTGCTCCCAGCCTCCGCCAAGAGCCTTATAAAGTTGAACCACCGCAATCAACTCGTCACGAATGGCATTACTCAATCCGATTTGGGCATCAAAGTATCCACGTTGGGCATCCAACACATCCAGATAGTTGATGACTCCATTGATGTACTGCAATTGTGCCAAGTCCATGTAGCTCTTGGCCGAACGTTCCAGATTGGCACGAAGTTCGTACACTTCCTTAATCTTGTTGAAGTTGACAATCGCATTACGTGTTTCCTTGAAAGCTTCCAGTACGGATTTCTCATAACTATGTACTTCAGCCTCATAAGCAGCCTTTTTCGCTTTCAATGCCGCACGGTTCTTTCCCCAACCAAAGATAGGAGTTAATAAAGCTCCTTCCATAACTGCATAGGGAGATTTCAAGAGTTCCGACAAAGAAGTACTTTCACTACCGAAACCACCTGTCAGGGCAAGACGCGGGAACATATTCGTATAGGCCACTCCTACTTTTGCATTGGCAGCAATCAATTTCTGCTCTGCCTGACGAATGTCGGGACGGCGTTCCAACAAAGTAGACGGCAACCCTACAGGAAGTGTTTCCGGAGAATTAAACTCCTGAAGCAAACGGGAACGGGCTATCTTATTAGGATATTCACCCGCAAGATAAGCAATATCGTTCTCTTTCAGGGAGATTTTACGTTCCAAGTCAGGAACCAAAGTGGCCGTACGTGCCAACTCCACTTGTGCCTGTCGATAGGAAGTCTCGGAAGTCAATCCACCGGCAAACCGGATACGCGCCAGGCGCACCCCTTCTTCACGGGCTTTCAATGTCTGTTTGACAATATCAAGCTCTGTATCCAAAGCTACCAGTTCATAGTAAGCCTGTGCCACTTCAGCCACAATCGTCATCTGCAATGCACGTTGTGCTTCAATAGATTGCAGATACTCGGCAATGCTGGCCGAACGCGCCCAACGCAGATTTCCCCAAAGATCGACTTCCCACGAAACGAGGAATTGTGCTTCAAAGGTATCCGATCTCTTGAAAGCATCTCCTCCATGATTCTCGAGTTCGCGTTCCCCTGTCACTTTTCCTTTAATATCCGGAAGCAATGCAGCCGTAGAAATTCGTTTCTGCGCAGCCATTTCTTTCACACGGGCAGCAGCAATCAGCATATCTTTATTATGATCCAATGCACGCTCTATCAGACTTCTCAATGTAGCATCTGTATAAATATCCCTCCAGTCCTGGTCACCGAAGCTAACCGAATCCTGTGATCTTTCCAAGCTGTCGGGTAAATGAAGATCAGGACGGACATAGCTTTTCCCTACCTTGCAGGAAGTCAGTACTCCGGCAAGTAACAGGATAGCAATATATAGTTTCTTTCGTTTCATTATTTCTTATGTTTTAAGATTTTCGACTTTGTTTTATACACCATCACAAAGAAGAACGGCACAAGAATGATACCAAATACGATGGCAAATATCATTCCGAAAAATACACCTGTACCGATTGCCTGCCGGCTTGCCGAACCCGGACCACTTGCCAGTACCATCGGAAGCATACCGAGCACAAAGGCAAGAGAGGTCATCAGAATCGGACGGAAACGCAATTTGGCTGCGTATATGGCCGATTGCACCAAGTCTTCACCTTTATCTACCTGCACCTTTGCGAACTCTACAATCAAAATTGCATTCTTAGCGGCAAGTCCGACCAACATAACCAAGCCAATCTGGAAATAGACATCGTTTTCCAATCCGCAAACCCATACTCCCAAATAGGCTCCCAAAGCAGCCACAGGTAAAGAAAGCAACACAGCAATAGGCACTGTCCAACTTTCGTATTGTGCAGCAAGGAAGAGGAAAACGAACAAGAATACCAGTGCCATCACCATACCCGTCTGACCTCCCGCCTGCTTCTCCTGATAGGAAAGGCCGCTCCATTCCAGTCCGATATTATCGGGAAGATGATCGCGGGCAATCTGTTCCATGATCTCCATCGCCTGTCCGGAACTATATCCTTGCGCAGCTGCTCCACGAATAACGGCCGTAGTAAACATATTGAAACGTTTGATACTTCCCGGTCCTGTGGTATATGATGCATTTCCCAGAGAAGTCAATGGTACCATCGCTCCATTGGAGGCTTTCACAAAAAACAAATTAATATTGTCTTTGTGTTCGCGATAAGGAGCTTCTGCCTGAATATAAACCTTATATATACGGTTGAACATATTAAAGTCGTTCACATAAACCGAACCGGTATAAGCCTTCATGGTAGAAAACACATCAGCCAAAGGTACACCCAGCATCTTCACTTTGTCTCGATCCACATCAAAATAGAGTTGTGGGATTTCCGACTGCAAAGAAGATGACAAGCCCGCCAACTCTTTGCGTTTGGATGCGTAGTACATTAATGTATCTGTCGCGTCTACCAAATTATCAAAAGTGGCTTCTCCACGAGCTTCCAGCTGCATCTCAAAACCTCCCGAACTACCGAGCCCCGGAATAACCGGAGGAGTGGACAGATAGACTTTACATTCCGGATATTCCTCAAGATGTTTCTCTACCGTATGCATGATCTTCTCAATAGTGGTACTCTTCCGTTCCTCCCAAGGTTTCAGGATCACCGTCAGTTCTGCACGTCCCTGGTTACTTCCGACACGAGGACTACTTCCCGTTACATTCTGTATATACTCAATGTACGGGTTCTTTTCCAGATAAGCAATGGCACGCTCTGTCACGATACGGGTACGTTCCAGAGTAGCCCCTTCCGGCAGTTCCAATTCAATCTTGAAATATCCCTGATCTTCCACAGGTAAGAAACTGGTCGGAATAATGCGATGAATCAACATGATAGCAATCAACACCATACCAAAAGCACTCAAAACTCGACGAGGATGCTTAATTGTACGAGTTACGGCAGCTACATACTTATTACTACCGATACCCAGCCATTCATTAATCTTCCGGAAAACGATATTCTTTTTCTTCCCGCTATCCGGTTTCAGAATCAGCGAACACATCACCGGACTCAATGTCAGAGCCACGACCGTAGAAATAAGCACGGATACTACAATTGTCACCGTAAACTGGCGATACAACTGTCCTGTAATCCCACTTAAAAAGCTAACCGGGACGAACACAGCCGCCAATACCAGCGAAGTGGCAATCAAAGCACTGGCAAGTCCGTTCATCGCTTTTTTCGTAGCTTCATAAGGACTTAGGTGCTCCGTTTCCATGATATGTTCCACACCTTCCACCACCACAATCGCATCATCCACCACAATACCGATCGCAAGGATCAATCCGAGCAATGTCAGGATATTCAATGAGAAACCGAAAATCAACATGAATCCGAAAGTACCGATCAATGAAATAGGCACCGCCACTACCGGAATCAACGTTGCACGCCAGCTCTGCAAGGATAAATAAACTACCAGAACCACCAATACCAACGCTTCAAACAACGTCTTATATACTTCATGGATAGATTCGGAAATATAAGTCGTCATATCGAACGGAATCTCATAGCTCAATCCCTCCGGAAAGTTCTTACTAATCTCATCCATTGCCTCTTTTACTCTCTCGGCCACTTCCATCGCATTAGCACCCGGTAACATATAAATACCAAGCACGGCAGCATTTTCACCGTTGATACCACTCTCTGTATTATACGAAGAAGCTTCCAGCGATACACGTGCCACATCTTTCAATCGAATGATAGAACCATTCGCATTGGCACGTACTACGATATCTTCAAATTGTCCTACAGTGGAAAGACGTCCCTGTGTCGTGATAGGAATCGTGATATCCAATCCTTGTACAGGCTGTTGTCCCAGCACACCCGCTGCTGATTCACGATTCTGATCTTTCAATGCATTCTGCAAATCCTGTACGGTCAGTCCGAAGTTTGCCAGCTTATCCGGCTGCGCCCATATCTGCATGGCATAATAACGGCTACCGATATTGGATACACGTCCCACTCCGGGAATACGGCGAATCACATCGAGCACATTGATGGTAGCAAAGTTACTCAAGTAAATCTCATCGAACTTTGGGTCGGTAGAAGTCAAACAAAGCGTCATCAACTGACTGGGAGCCTGTTTTTCTACCGAAATACCATTCTGAATCACTTCCGCCGGCAAACGGGATTCTGCCAGTTTCACACGATTCTGAATCTCAACAGCTGCCAAATCCGGATCAGCAGATACATCAAAAGTAACTGTTGCCGAAAAACCTCCGGAGTTAGAACTATTTGATTCCATATAAAGCATCCCCGGAGTACCATTGATTTCCTGCTCAATCGGGGTAGCTACTGCCTGTGATACAGTAAGTGCACTCGCACCCGGATAAGAAGCACTAATCTTCACCACCGGAGGAGTAATCTGCGGGTATTGATCCACCGGAAGCATCGTCAGACCAATAATACCGACAATCACAATCACGATGGAGATTACAGCCGAAAAGACCGGCCTATCTATAAAAAAAGTAACTTTCATCGTTTATTCTCCTTTCGCGTTATCCTTCGTTCCGGTAACATTTTCTTTCGCCCCGGCCACTTCATTTTTTGTCGCAGTTATACTATCCTGGGCTTCTGCATCCGGTTGGCTCACCCGTACTTTCATACCCGGAGTCAACTTATGGAACCCTTCTACAACTACCATTTCTCCTTCTGCCAATCCTCTTTCTACCACCACATTATTCCCGACTTCCGGTCCTAATTCGATAAAACGTTTCTCTACTGCATTATCCCTGCGCATGGTATAAATATATGCTCCACCCTTTTCGATGGTAACGGCTTTCATTGGAACAACGAGTGCTCCTTCACGAACATCCAGCAACAATTTCACCTTTGTAAACTGTCCCGGCAACAATACTTGTTTCGGATTAGGCATTTCTGCACGTACAGAGAAAGTGCCGGTTTGAGGATCCACCTGGGGTTCGGCAAAATCCACGTATCCTTTGAATGGATAGACTGTGTTATCTGCCAATGTTATGGTAATATTGGGCTGCCAGGAACGGGTAGAATCCTGCTGTCCCAAATTAATATTTCTTTCTTTACTCTTCAGATAATCGAGTGCCGTCATACTAAAATCAACCAACACCGTATCACTCTTCACAATAGTAGCAAGCAATGATTTTCCCCCGGGTCCCACTAACGTACCCAAATCCACATTTCTTTCACTAATGTGTCCCGACAAAGGCGAACGGACAATGGTGTAGCCCAGCTCCAATTCAGCCTGTGCCAAATCCGCCTCACTCATGGCTACCGTTGCCTCAGCACTTTCATAAGCAGCTTCCGCATTATCCAAATCCAACTGGCTTGCAGCATTCTGCTCAAACAACGGACGGATACGTTTTAAATCACGCTCCGCCTTCAAAGCCTGCGCTTCGTCTTTTTTCAACTGCGCTCTGGCCTTATCAGCTTTGGCACGATACTGGTCCTGATTAATGACAAACAAAACCTGATTCTTATTGACATATGTACCTTCGGCAAAAAGCATATTTTCCAGATAGCCTTCCACCCGGGCACGGACTTCGACGAACTGTTGGGCACGAATACGCCCTACATACTCCCCGTATATCTCTACATCATCTTTCACTACCGGTTCTACAATGACTGTCGGCATTTCCGGCGCAGCCTTCTGAGGTCGGGTCAGTATCCAATACACACCCAACACAAGTACCACACATATAATAGCAGCAATGGTTCTCTTTCTCCTCAGTTTCAACTCATGTTTCGAAAAGAATAATCTCATATCGAATCTTATTATTTAATTTAACTTATGTTTGTTCTATACTCTTTCTTGCAATTAGTATGCCAAAATTCATTACACCTATTATTTACTGGTATTCAGTCTATTATATTTTGCCT
Source organism: Bacteroides ovatus (assembly GCF_001314995.1). Taxonomy (NCBI): domain Bacteria; kingdom Pseudomonadati; phylum Bacteroidota; class Bacteroidia; order Bacteroidales; family Bacteroidaceae; genus Bacteroides; species Bacteroides ovatus. Next base: position 195,750 of record NZ_CP012938.1, on the reverse strand, counting down.
TAAGAAATGTAGAAATGTAGAATCCACCAGATAAAATGTAGAAATTATCCACATTTCCGACTTTTGGAACATTTTTTTTAATTCCCATTTCAACAACTAAACAAATTATGCTCTACATTTGTATTATATTAAACATCAATACTAGACCATGTCCTAATGAAAAAACAAATCTTTTCAACATTAGTTTTATCAATTGGCATCTTATTGCCTTTTTCTTTGCATTCTCAGGAACAAAGAAAAAAGGTAGGTGTCGTTCTAAGCGGCGGCGGTGCTAAAGGAATGGCACACATCAAAGCACTGCAAGTGATCGAAGAAGCCGGAATTCCTATTGATTATATAGCCGGCACCAGCATGGGAGCTATCGTAGGCGGTCTTTATGCCATCGGTTATACTCCGGAACAATTGGATAGCATGGTACGAAAACAAGATTGGACATTCCTATTGAGTGACCGTATCAAAAGAAGTGCCATGTCATTAACAGATCGTGAGCGATCTGAAAAATATACAGTCTCTATTCCTTTCACCAAAACTCCCAAAGATGCCGCTACCGGAGGAATCATGAAAGGACAGAATCTGGCTAATCTATTTTCAGACCTTACCGTAGGGTATCATGACTCTATCGACTTTAATAAACTTCCCATTCCTTTTGCCTGTGTAGCAGCCAATGTTGTTAATGGAGAACAAATTGTATTCCATGACGGAATACTCTCTACTGCCATGCGTGCCAGTATGGCTATCCCCGGTGTATTTACTCCGGTACGGCAAGACAGTATGGTATTAGTGGACGGTGGCATTGTAAACAACTATCCGGCAGATGTTGTGAAAGCCATGGGGGCCGATATTATTATCGGAGTAGACGTACAGAATGCTCTGAAGAAGGCTGACAAGCTCAATAGCGTCCCCGACATTCTGGGACAAATTGTAGATATCACCTGTCAGTCTAACCATGAAAAAAATGTAGATCTCACAGATACCTATATCCGTGTCAATGTAGATGGATATTCATCCGCCAGTTTTACTCCAGCCGCCATTGATACCCTGATGCGTAGAGGCGAAGAAGCAGCAAAAGCCCAATGGGGTTCATTGCTTGCTTTGAAAAAGAAAATAGGAATAGCCGAAGATTATACCCCGAAACAACATGGTCCTTATTCTTCTCTTTCTAATGCGCGTACGGTTTATGTGACGGACATCTCATTTTCCGGTGTAGAGGTGGATGATAAAAAATGGTTGATGAAGAAATGTAATCTGAAAGAAAACAGCGATATTTCCACTCAACAAATAGAACAGGCCCTGTATCAGTTACGTGGCAGTCAGTCCTACTCCAGTGCCAGTTATACGTTGAAAGAGACACCTGAAGGTTATCACCTCAACTTCCTGTTACAGGAAAAATATGAAAGAAGAATCAACCTGGGCATCCGTTTCGATTCGGAAGAGATCGCATCTTTGTTGGTCAATGCAACAGCAGACCTCAAAACTCGTATTCCTTCCCGCCTGGCTCTTACCGGTCGGTTGGGTAAACGATATGCTGCCCGCATAGACTATACGCTGGAACCAATGCAACAGCGTAATTTCAACTTCTCGTATATGTTCCAATACAATGATATCAATATTTACGAGGAAGGCGACCGTGCCTATAATACAACTTACAAATATCATCTGGCCGAATTCGGCTTCTCTGATGTATGGTACAAGAATTTCCGTTTCGGACTCGGTCTTCGTTTTGAATATTACAAATACAAAGATTTCTTGTTCAAGAAACCTGAAATTTCCGACCTGAAAGTAGAATCCGAACACTTTCTAAGTTATTTTGCCCAAGTGCAATATAATACCTATGATAAAGGACGTTTCCCTTCTAAAGGAAGTGACTTCAGAGCCGCCTATTCACTCTATACGGATAATATGGCACAATACAACGAACACGCTCCATTTTCAGCACTGAATGCTTCGTGGGCAAGCGTCATTCCTGTAACCCGCCGTTTCTCTATCATTCCTTCCATTTATGGACGTATCCTGATCGGAAGAGATTTTCCCTACCCGCTGCAAAATGCCATTGGCGGTGACGTACCTGGTTTCTATATTCCACAGCAATTACCATTTGCCGGGGTTACCAATCTGGAATTGATGGATAACACCATTATGATTGCATCTATTAAGTTCAGACAACGCATGGGAGCCATTCATTATCTTACACTGACGGGTAACTACGGACTAACAGATAGTAATTTCTTCGATATATTGAAAGGCAAGCAATTATTCGGTATCAGTGCAGGCTATGGAATGGACAGTATCTTCGGGCCATTGGAAATATCATTGGGATATTCCAATCAGACGGACAAAGGAAGTTGCTTTGTGAATTTAGGGTATTACTTCTAATGTAATACAGTATTTTCGAAAAGCAAAAGAGGAGACCGCTTCACAGTGACCTCCTCCTTCTATACTCTATATGAACATGCCCCAAAGGGTTTATTGGAAAAGGAGCATATTCAAAAGGGTTTTATCTTAAAATGAATAATTAAAAACTTATTATACTGCCATCAACTTGACAAACGGTATCAAAGTCATATCAACGATCTTCACAGACAGTTGATATTTGGGGAAATGTGCATCAAAATAAAATCTGATGCATGGGGCCAATTAGGTAAAGAAGTACCTCTGTACTTTTTTCTAATCGACTAAGGCAGGGATTCAATGCTACAAATGAATCTAAGCCCCTTACTATAAAACATCTTAGATACTACCACCCTTACCACCGCTATGTGTCGGATTATAAGTAACCGTTTTATATTGATGGTCCGTACCGGTATAACGAGTTGCTGTAATCGAAACAGACTTTGCAGTACCCTTAAACTTTACATTAGCCGTCAACGTGGTAGTACGGACTTTTGCATAGCAAGTATAACTCATGGTAGTATATCCGTTTACATTTACAGTGTTATAAACACGTTCAGTTTCCGTAATGCCAGATACCGATCCCATTAATGAGAACATACGAGTTTTCATAAAAGCAACCATTGCATTCACCGTTTTTGTATCTTCAGCACTAGCACCAGCTCCTAATTGCGATTTAACTTCAGCAACAAGACCAGCATCATTCTTATCATAGTCCCAACCAGACTTTTCCTTATATTTCAGTTCAATGCCAGCCACCGCTTTAGCATTCTCGCTATTATCACGACTAGCTTGTCCTAGAATATTAGTTGTCACAGTTTCATTACTAATCTTGCTATATACTTTATTCTCTATAGCATAAGCAGAGAAGTGATCGACTTCGGCTGTATATGCAGTGACAGCTCCACTTTCTGTAGTAGAAGATATATTTTTAATTACATTTCCATTATTATCTTTTGCATCCCCCCATTCTCCTGTATTTGGATTCTGATAAGTAAGTATCATATCAGCATCAGCGAATGTTATTCCAGGGATAGGATTAGGAATAGAAATCGTAACAGACTTCTTAAATTTCAAACCAGACGGTTCAAATTTAGCAGCAGCTAAAGGTATGCTTTTAGGTACATCTCTATTCACGTCCTCTGCCTTTACTTCAGTAGTTACTTCTTCAGGAGCAGGAACAAAGGTTGTCACACTAATGTTGACTTTACCATCTTCAACAATTCCTGCTTGTTGTTGAGATGCCTCAATTGCATCTTCCGGTATTGTCAGTTCGACTTTCACGAGCGGTTTATCCTCTACCACTTCTTCCGGAGCAACTTCTCCCGGCTTTTCAATTGCCTGATTCGATTCACTATTATCCTCTACTTTAGTTTCTCCTGTAGCCTCTATTGACACAGCAGTTTTCGGACTCTCCTTTGTCAAAGCCAGAGCTACCGTTACCACACTACGATTCTCTGCATTATTTGCAATGACAACTGACGTTTTCTGTGAAAGATATCCATTAGAAGACGCTTCAATACTATAAGTACCTGTAGCACTTTCTGTAACAGAGAACTTACCATTCGAGTCGGTTGTGTAATTTTTACTACCCACTTTTACCTTTGCCCCATCCATTGCTGCTCCTCCGGAAGTCACCGTCCCCATAATGTAATACTCTACAACCGGTTTCGGAGTTTCAACAACTTCCCCTTCTGCCGGTTTCGGATCGTCATCATCATCGTGACAGGCTACTGTCGCAAAAGTTAACATACCCAAGGCTATCGCCATGGCACCCACATAAAACCATTTTACACTTTTCATAATGTTCAAATTTGTTAAAAATACTAGTTTAAATATCAATCATGTTTCACTTCTCACTCGTTCTAATCAAATAATATCGAATATAATCCGGCTGCCAGAAGTGTGAATTCTCTGCCGACTTAGGTTCAACACTATAACTTTCGCCCAATGAACGATGAGCGTATTCATTCCCGCTACGCATATCATACTGAAAAGCAAAATATTCGGGAAGCATCACCCGTAGCAGATGTCGCCTGCGTTTCTTTCCCGGTAATGGAATAGAGAAATTAAACCCTGCATTCGTTGCTCCATCTGTGTACATACCATATATACCTACAATATATTCGCCGAAATAGCGTGAAAGAGTTCCGCGTACTCCATAATCTCCATAAATAAAGCGGGCCCCTTCTACTTTCACCAAGGTATTCACTTCCGGCACATAATATCCTACGCTAATCTGTCCATTGACTCTTTTCCACTTACTCATTTTCCAGTCACTGCCATAGAAATGGGAAGAACCGGTAATTCCTCCTCCACCTTCTACCGTCCACCTGCCGTTTGCTGAAAAATAGCCGATTCCTGCAGCAAGTCCCTGACGGTCATTAGAGAAACTACCGCCAGTGAGGTATCCTTTCCAATGGTTAGCCAAGCGAAAATCCTGACGCAAAGCCATGAATCCCAAGCGAACGCAGTTCCACTTACCATCTTCATTACTTACAATAGGCAAAGAAACCTGCATCCGTAGCGAAGCTCCTTTCCATAATTGCATTTCCAGGGCAGGTTGCAACTCGAGTGCCGCCTTATACAACTTATAAGTTACATTATTGACTAACATCACGTTGGGATATATCACAAAATCTACCTTACCGAAAGAACTTTCTTTTCGTTTTACACCTTTCAGCTGACGCACAGCAGTTCCGGTAGAAGTAGTCATCCCCATCTTACGATACACTTCATCCAACGTACATTCACCGGACTGACATTTTTGAATCAAATCTGCAGGGATAGTTATACATAATTGTGGTAGGGCATTATCTAATATAAGTAGCTGCAAAGTCGGTATTTCCGGTATAACAACCAAATGGCGTATAGCAATACCGATTCCATTATAAATACCTCTATAGGCAGAGGTCTCAAAAGCCGCAGTTATCGTGTCCCTTTTCTCCACAACTGAAATATTCTCCATTTCCAATTCTTTCAGTGTCTCACTCACACGAACTGGCTGTGCCTGTAACAAAGAAATACCACAGAGAAAAACAGCAGTCACACTAACAATCCTTTTCATCTTCTTTTAATGTATTAATGTACATTCATACCGCAGACCAGCGGAAACACACGTAAATTCACGAGTAAACACATTGACGGACAAATGCTTCCAAAAGCGCATGGCAGCCCCCATATTCCATCCATGCGTATCATATTCCACCATCAATTTCAATTCTTTGCAAAAAGAAGGCGTGTAACGGACACCTCCGAAAGGTCCTTTATTAAATACCCGGCAATCGCCTTGATGAATATACCATCCGGCTGTGACAGCCAATTGATCTCCTGAACGAAATCCGATAGTCTTTGTCAACACACCATAATAAGCTCCCCAATATGGAGTCTTCTTCTCAGTCAAAAGATCATCTCCACCAATCACAACAGCCGGAAAATAGCGGCTTTCTTTTATTGGACGAATGCGAATCGTATTAGAACGGTCCTGATTATGATAACCCGTTCTGCCTGTGCCGGTTGTCATTTTGAGTAATGTCATCCGATAAGTGAATTCGATAAAAGAGAAAAGAGTCATATCTACAAAATAGTTCATGGTAGGGAAACTGAAAACCGATGGAGTAACCTGTTCTGGTAAGAAATTGACTCCTCCCGTAAATGTACCGGTCTCTTGCATTTCAGCGGTAGGTATCATCAACTGCCCCGTTGTTCCCATGGAATATTGCGCATGAATCAGACCGCTCATCGGAATGAGTATCAGAAATAGAATACTACCTTTTAACGAAATAAATGGCTTATTCCTAAAAGCCGCTTTAGTTTGTTTCATCTTTATTTGTATGTTATACTTTTAAATAGAGATATTCTCAAAACTTTTTTGATTAATCCACTATTTTTACCTTATATAATTCTGTTACTTCTTAGGTAACAGTAAACACACAATCGAGACCAACCGGAATGAGAACAGAGAAAAACATCGACAATTACAGTGAGAGAAGAGCTTTTGCCTTTAGCGAAGGGGAAAATTCTTTTTAAAACAGGACATATAAATCATTGGGCATGAAGATATAATTATTTCATGTTCGGATTTTTTTTTGCCGTATGCATCAGATAAAACGAAAAAAAATGGGAGAATATTTGTTTGCTATTTATATTTTTGTCTATCTTTGCGTCATATTTGATTCCGTTACCTAAGAAGTAACAGATACATTTAAATGCTGATTATTAAAGTTTTGTCTATATATCACCTGCCTGCATTGCAATCTCTAACGTAAGATAAATTCTTTCTATTTACTTCTGTACGTTCTCTTAATCCAAAGCCTTTCAGATATATTTGTGTGGTTTTAATAGATTTGTGCCCCAACGATTCACTTATCATTTCAATAGAAACTCCGCGGTATTTGGCAGTAGTGGCCCAAGAATGTCGGAAAGTATATGAAGTGACAGGCGAATTTAAGCGCAACGCTCTCGCCAAATCCTTCAAACAATTATTAAATCTACGAAGAGCAGACTGATATTCCTTATATGCTTTTTCATCTTTTCGCTTCTTATCACTATGTAAAATATCGAATAAATAGTCGGGACAATCAGGAAGAGCAGGTTTATTGCTTCGAAGCTGATTCATCATCTCCTTTGCACTTTCGAGAATTTCCAGGCTCATTGGTGTTTTAGTCTTGATACGATTATATTGAAGCACATTCCGGTCTAAAGCCGACTTCTCTAAATGCGCCAAATCTGCGAATGACATTCCACAAAACTGAAACATTAAAGCGGCAATCGTCTGCGTACGACGCAAACGTTCGGATTTCGGATCCTCATATAGAAGTTTGTGTAACTCGGTCACAGACAATGCTTTCTTTTGCCGGATATCCACGCCTGTATAAACATCATGAAACAACCGGGGAACATAAGGGGCACTTCCCGCTTCTACTCCCCGATTGTAGATACTACGAAGCATACGCATATAAGTAGAAATCGTATTGAGCTTTAATCCGGACTCGTAAAGATGCTGTCCATAGCAACGTAAACATTCTCGCGTGACTTGCCTGAACGATATGTTCAATGTTCCACAAAACTTACTAAAAGAAAAAAGAGCATTCTTATAAACATGAGCGGTAGAATATCGCCCTTCTTTCCGCAAACGCTCAATGTACGCTCCGGCACATTGGCTAAATCCATTTTTATTAATTTTTTGCATCATTAGTTATTTTAGATTATACAATAAATTAAGAGAAAGAACAAAAATAACCTACTTTATGATTGCAGCTATTATAAAAAAGAAAAATAAGAGAAACACCGTCATTCACGTGAAAGTTATTCTTGTACTTCGGTGAGAAAACAAGTGAAACCGATACAAAAACGAGGGTATCCAAAGAGGGCTGTACAAAGCGCTGAAACGCCTGCCAGTAAAGGGGGAAAAGCCAACGAAAACCAGTAGAGTAAAGTAGAGAAGAGAAAAGTATTATTTCTGTTATAAATAATAGCAATAATATAGGGCAGAGAAAATGGCTTTGGTTGCTACCGCTGTCGGTCCGGATCACTTTGTCGGTGCCGTTTCTATTCCCGTGTCCCTCATGAGTTGTTCGTCCGGCAGATGACCGACTCTCGTCCGGCAGGTTGTTGATGCTCGTCCGGTGGGTAACGGATATTCACACGGTAGATAACGTACGTTTGTCCGTTAGGTAAATTCTATATTATTTCTCGGGCTACCGCTTCACTAAAAATAACATTTGGCTCATACATAACCAACATTGGTTAAGTAAGTGACTTACCCTATCAACTGTTGAACTAAATAAATTACTCATTAGTGATCCGAAATGAACTAAATAGGAATTTATTGAAACGCAGATTAACAAGTAAATCATATAAATACTATTCAGGATCACAATCAAACCGTTATTCCATCAATAATAGCCTGTGAAATTATTTAAATGAAGAGATAGAGTTAAGAAGATGAAGGCCTGAATAATGTTTTTCCCTATATTATTCGCTAGAATCAAAGAAAGTGCCTATCTTTACCGCAAGTATTTTTATTATTCACCATTAAATGTAAAGATTATGGCAAGTAGAAGAGAACTCAAAAAGAACGTAAACTATATCGCAGGAGAATTATTCACCGAGTGTTTAATCAACAGTATGTTTATCCCTGGCACAGACAAGGTAAAAGCAGATGAACTGATGGCAGAGGTACTGAAGATGCAGGATGAGTTTGTCACTCGCATCAGCCACACAGAACCGGGCAACGTGAAAGGTTTTTATAAGAAATTCCGTGCTGATTTTAATGCAAAGGTAAACGAGATTATTGAAGCTATAGGGAAATTGAACTAACAACAGAATGAAAAAAGCAATTTATAGCTTTATCTATTACCGCCTGTTAGGATGGAAGACAAACGTTACGGTGCCTAATTATGATAAATGCGTGATATGTGCCGCTCCACACACAACAAACCTTGATTTATTTATTGGAAAACTATTTTATGGTGCTATAGGCCGTAAGACAAGTTTCATGATGAAAAAAGAATGGTTTTTCTTTCCACTTGGAGTTTTTTTCAAAGCAGTTGGCGGAATTCCCGTCAACCGTAGCCGAAAAACTTCGCTAGTAGATCAGATGGTTCATAATTTTGCTAAATATAAAAAGTTTAATTTGGCTATCACTCCCGAAGGAACCCGCAAAGCGAATCCAAACTGGAAAAAAGGTTTTTATTTTATAGCTTTGAAAGCACAGGTTCCTATCGTCCTGATTGGTATTGATTACAGCAAGAAAACGATTTCGGCAACGAAAGCTATCATGCCGTCAGGAGATATTAATAAGGACATGAGAGAAATCAAACTTTATTTCAAGGATTTCAAAGGAAAACATCCGGAGAATTTTGCTCTTGGAGAAATATGATTTAAGTATTAGGTATTAAGTATTAATCGTAGCTTTTGATATACTTATCCGCACGGCTTAATACTTAATACTTAATACTTATTACTTAATACTTAGTTATCATGGAGTCTATCCGTATTTCTATCATACAAACCGATATTGTTTGGGAAAATAAACAAGAAAATCTCCGTTTGCTCCACGAAAAGCTGCAAAGTCTTCGTGGAATAACGGAGATTGTTGTTTTACCGGAGATGTTTTCCACCGGATTCAGCATGCAGAGTAAAATGCTGGCAGAGCCGAACTCCGGAGCAACCATTACAATACTCAAACAATGGGCTGCCCAATTTCAGCTAGCCATTTGTGGAAGTTATATAGCAACTGAAAACGACCAGTTCTATAATCGGGCCTTCTTCCTGACACCGGAAGGAGAAGAATTCTATTATGACAAACGTCACCTGTTTCGTATGGGAAGGGAAGCCGAACATTTTTCGGTCGGTGACAAACGACTTATCATCCCCTATCGTGGATGGAATATCTGCCTGTTGGTTTGCTATGATCTCCGTTTTCCTGTATGGAGCCGGAACGTAAACAACGAGTACGACCTTTTAATATATGTAGCCAACTGGCCTATCCCCCGCCGTCTGGTTTGGGACACTCTGCTCCGGGCGCGTGCTTTGGAAAATCAATGCTATGTATGCGGTGTCAACAGGGTGGGTATAGACGGATATCAGCTTACATATAATGGAGGAAGTAGAGTTTATTCTGCTTTCGGAGAAGAAATCGGCTCATTTCCAGATGAAAAGGAAGGAATAGCTACTGTGAGTCTTAATCTGAACACTCTCAACCAATTCAGAGAGAAGTTCCCGGTATGGAAAGATGCAGACGAATTCCATCTGTAACATTGGCAAAATAACAAATGTTAAAAACAGATTCTTGCAGCAACAATACCTAGAACTCGGTAGTTAATTATATAGACTTCTTTTGTATCTTTGTCGTGAAAATACAGTCGTAAGGACGCTAATCTTACATAACTTAATTAACAACTTTATGAAAACAAATCTTAGTTCTCAAATCAGTCTCCACCGGGTCTCCCCCAGATACTACAGACCGGAGAATGCATTTGAAAAATCAGTCTTGACAAGACTCGAAAAAATCCCTACGGACATCTACGAATCCGTAGAAGAAGGTGCTAACTATATTGCGCGCGAAATAGCACAAACCATCCGCGAGAAACAAAAGGCAGGACGTTTCTGTGTATTGGCTCTTCCCGGAGGAGATTCACCCAGCCACGTATATACCGAGCTTATCCGTATGCATAAGGAAGAGGGACTTAGCTTCCGCAATGTGATCGTATTTAATATGTATGAGTATTATCCGTTGTCTCCCGATGCAATCAACAGTAACTTCAATGCTTTGAAGAGTATGCTGCTGGATCACATCGACATTGACAAGCAGAATATATTCACTCCCGATGGAAGCATTGCCAAAGATACCATCTTCGAATATTGCCGTCTGTATGAACAACGCATTGAAAGCTTCGGAGGTATTGATATTGCTTTGTTAGGGATTGGTCGTGTAGGTAACATTGCGTTCAACGAACCGGGTTCCCGACTGAATTCTACCACTCGTCTGATTTTGTTAGATAATGCATCACGAAACGAGGCATCCAAGATTTTCGGAACGCTGGATAATACGCCGATCAGCTCCATTACAATGGGAGTAGCTACTATTCTTGGCGCAAAGAAAGTTTATCTGCTTGCATGGGGTGAAAACAAAGCAGCTATGATTAAAGAGTGTGTGGAAGGTCCGATCACTGACACAATTCCTGCTTCTTATCTGCAAACTCACAATAATGCACATGTAGCTCTTGATCTTTCAGCCGCTATGAACCTGACACGTATCCAACGTCCATGGTTAGTCACTTCTTGCGAATGGAATGATAAATTAATCCGCAGTGCAATCGTTTGGTTGTGTCAGTTGACCGGCAAACCGATTTTGAAGTTGACAAATAAAGACTATAACGAAAACGGTTTGAGTGAACTTCTAGCACTTTACGGTTCTGCGTACAATGTAAATATCAAAATCTTCAATGATTTGCAGCACACCATTACCGGATGGCCGGGCGGTAAGCCTAATGCTGATGATACCTATCGTCCGGAACGCGCAAAACCGTATCCGAAACGTGTGGTCATCTTCTCTCCGCATCCGGATGATGATGTTATTTCAATGGGTGGTACGCTTCGCCGTTTGGTAGAACAAAAGCACGAAGTACACGTAGCTTACGAAACTTCCGGTAATATCGCCGTAGGTGACGAAGAAGTAGTTCGTTTCATGCATTTTATCAATGGATTCAATCAGCTCTTCAATAATAGCGAAGATTTGGTTATCAATGAAAAATATATAGAAATACGCAATTTCCTGAAGGAGAAGAAAGACGGTGATATGGACAGTCGTGATATTCTGACTATCAAAGGTCTGATTCGTCGTGGTGAAGCCCGTACAGCTTGTACTTATAATAATATACCGCTGGAACGTTGCCACTTCCTCGATCTGCCATTCTATGAAACAGGTAAGATTCAGAAAAACCCAATCAGTGAAGCAGACGTAGAAATTGTACGCAACTTGCTCCGTGAAATAAAACCTCACCAGATTTTTGTTGCTGGTGATTTAGCCGACCCACATGGAACTCACCGTGTATGTACAGACGCTGTATTTGCTGCTGTCGATCTTGAAAAAGAAGAAGGTGCCAAATGGCTAAAAGACTGTCGTATCTGGATGTACCGTGGTGCGTGGGCTGAATGGGAAATCGAGAATATTGAAATGGCAGTGCCTATCAGTCCGGAAGAACTTCGTGCAAAACGTAACTCTATCCTGAAACATCAGTCGCAAATGGAAAGTGCTCCGTTCCTGGGTAACGACGAACGTTTGTTCTGGCAACGTAGCGAAGATCGTAACCGTGGTACAGCTACTTTGTACGATCAATTGGGATTGGCTTCTTACGAAGCAATGGAAGCATTTGTAGAATATGTTCCATTATAAGAGTAATCATTCTTAATTAAGAGAATATAAAACAATGAAAGAAGAGTGGGAAGTTTCGATACTTCTCGCTCTTTTTTGTTTATTTTTGCGGGGAGAATTAAACGCGGATTAACGCAGATTTTCGCAAAGAAAAATAGAATAAAACAATCTGCGATAATCCGTGATAATCTGCATTTAGCAAAAAAGCAACAAGTATGAAGAAAATAATAGTATTTTTTCTAGGCCTTACATTCTGTGCAACTTTTCTTTTTGCGCAGGATATTGAAAGAAATGTAAAAGAGCGGCTGACGGATTACTTCAACCAATATACCGCAACAGCCAAAATCAGCACTCCTAAACTGAATAGCTTCGATATTAATTACGACCGTAAGACGATTGCAATCTATGCATCGGAGAGTTTCGCCTACCAGCCTTTCCGTCCGGAAACTGTAGAAAACATTTATAATCAAGTTAAAGAATTGCTTCCGGGTCCCGTTCATTATTACCAACTCACCATTTATGCGGATGGGAAACCCATTGAAGATTTGGTACCTAATTTCTACCAGAATAAGAAAAAGGATAAGGAGCGGTTATCCTTAAATGTAGATTATAAAGGAGCTCCCTGGGTGAAAAACACTTCACGTCCTAATGAAATCTCACGCGGACTACAAGACCGCCACATTGCAATCTGGCAAAGCCACGGCAACTATTTCAAAAATGATAAAAACGAATGGGGATGGCAACGTCCCCGATTATTCTGCACCACAGAAGACATGTTCACTCAATCTTTTGTCCTTCCTTATGTAATTCCAATGCTGGAAAATGCAGGAGCGATTGTCTATACTCCCCGCGAACGAGATACACAAAAGAATGAAATCATTGTAGATAATGATACCCCCAATGCTTCCCTTTATTTGGAAATGGGGGGTAAAAAGATTAATTGGGCAAATGCTCCGGTAAAAGGATTTGCTCAGAAGAAAACAATCTATAAAGATGGAGAAAATCCTTTCACTGACGGAACCTGTCGTTTTATTCCGACAGAGAGAAAGAAAAAGAAGAATAAAGACCAGGTATTTGCCGAATGGGTGCCTACTCTGCCGGCAACAGGCAAGTATGCTGTTTATGTTTCCTACCAAACATTGCCCAACAGTGTAAGCGACGCCAAATATCTGGTATTCCATAACGGAGGAGTAACCGAATTTAAAGTTAATCAGAAAATAGGTGGAGGCACATGGGTTTACCTCGGAACTTTTGAATTCGATAAAGGGAGCAACGACTACGGCATGGTGGTACTTAGTAACGAGAGCAGCGAACATGGGGTTGTATGCGCCGATGCAGTACGTTTTGGAGGGGGAATGGGAAACATTGCCCGTGGAGGAAAAATCAGCGGGCTACCGCGTTACTTGGAAGGAGCACGCTACTCTGCTCAATGGGCGGGAATGCCATACGAAGTATATGCCGGACGAAAAGGTGAAAACGACTATACAGACGATATCAACACACGCTCTAACGTTATCAATTATTTATCGGGCAGTTCCGTCTATAACCCACAACAGTCGGGTCTGGGCGTACCTTTGGAAATGACGATGGCATTGCACAGTGACGCCGGATGCAGCAAAACAGACGAACTGATCGGATCACTCGGCATTTACACCACCGATTTCAATAATGGCAAACTGAATGCAGGAACAGACCGGTATGCCTCACGTGATCTGGCAGACATTCTGCTGACACAGATTCAGAAAGATATTTATTCAAGCTACAGCTTGCCGTGGACACGCCGCAGCATGTGGAACCGGAATTATAGCGAAACACGTCTTCCGGCTACGCCTTCTACGATTATTGAACTACTCTCCCACCAGAACTTCGCAGATATGCAGTTAGGACATGATCCGAACTTTAAATTTACAGTGGGACGTGCCATCTACAAAGGAATTTTGCAGTTCATTACCAACCAGCACGATAAAGAATACATTGTTCAGCCTCTGCCTGTGAGCAATTTCGCCATTCAATTTGGAAAGAAAAAGAATACATTAGAACTTTCATGGAAAGGCGAAGACGATCCGCAAGAACCGACTGCACGACCACGGGAATACATTGTATATACCCGCATCGGTTATGGAGGTTTTGACAATGGCACTTTAGTCAGCAAAACGTCCCACACCGTTAAAATAGAACCGGGACTTGTTTATTCATTCAAAGTAACTGCTGTAAACCGGGGTGGGGAAAGTTTTCCTTCTGAAATCCTTTCTGCCTATAAAGCCAAACGTGAACAGGGAAAAGTAATCATCATCAATGGCTTTGACAGAATCAGCGGTCCGGCGGTCGTTAACACTTCTGATAAAGCTGGATTCGATCTAATGCAAGATCCCGGCGTTCCGTATATATCGAATATTTCATTTTGCGGAGCACAAACCGGCTTCGACCGTACACAAGCCGGTAAAGAAGGAAAAGGAAGTCTGGGACATAGCGGAAACGAATTAGAAGGAATGAAAATTGCAGGAAACACGTTCGACTATCCTTTTATTCACGGAAAAGCAATTCAGGCAGCCGGAAAATATAGTTTCGTATCATGCAGCGACGAAGCAGTAGAGAACGGATTGGTTACATTAGAAGATTATCCGGTGGTAGATTATATTTTGGGACTGGAAAAAGAAGATCCTGCAAGTAAAGCATATTACAAGACATTCTCTTCGGCTATGCAACGGATTATGACCAGTTATTGCCAAGCGGGAGGTAACCTGTTTGTCAGTGGTGCTTATGTAGGAAGTGATATGAGTGGAACACAAGGAAACCGGGAGTTTACGGAGAAAATACTGAAATATGGTTATCAAGGTAGCCTGACGGATAAGAGTTCGAATCAGATTAAAGGATTGGGCCGTACTATTACAATCCCACGTCTGCCTAATGAAAGCAGTTATGCTGTACCTGCTGCCGATTGTATTGTTCCCGTAGATACTGCTTTCCCCGTATTTACGTATGCACCCGGCAATCAGAGTGCAGGTATTGCCTACAAAGGAAACTACCGTACTTTTGTATTGGGCTTTCCTTTTGAAAGTATCCAGTCCGAAGCAGACCGGGCAACCATTATGGCAGGCATTCTGGGATTCTTTACTCAAAAATAAAAAATATCCTTTTTTTTAATCCGTTTCTCATTTTAAATTCTATCTTTGCTACTATAATAACCTTTAAAACTAAAAAACAATGTATACTATACAAGCAAATCCCAGCGGTACACGCAGCATAGAAGTATCTAATGAAAACTTGAGAACAATTGAGAAATATGCTCTGTTCCGTCATCTTATCGACAGTACCGGTATTGTAGATGAAGCAGTTCTGGATAAGTTGAAACTTAATATCCGCTCCCTTATCGCCAGTCAGGAGGAAGACAGTAAAGACTTGTTGGACCTTTGTATTGACGTGATTTATCACAATAATATGAAGGCATTCGGCTTGCAACAGCTCATCAAGCTTTATCTTACCTGGCTCTCCAGTCCGGAAGCGGAAGAAGAGGAGGAATAATGATTACGGTAGATACCTGCGGAATAACAGCATACAGTCCGCTGATTCCTGCAATAAAAGCGATGTGCACTGCCACTCCGGGTGAAACGATAGAGATTATCATGAACCATGCTGATGCGTTTCAGGATCTAAAGGAATATCTGTCCGAGCAAGGTATCGGCTTCCGTGAAATCTATGACGGAGAACAAATGACATTACAGTTCACAATCAACGGGAAGTTTTAAGAAAACACTCCAATGATTGGAAGAAAACATCCTGATGATTGAAGTTAAACATCTCAATGAATAAAAAAATCATTGGGATGTTTTTTATTATCCGTATCTTTGCAGCATGAAAGAATATCGATTGACCGACTGGTTACCCACTACCAAAAAAGAAGTTGAACTTCGCGGATGGAATGAATTGGATGTCGTTCTATTCAGTGCTGATGCTTATGTGGATCATCCTTCTTTTGGTGCTGCCGTTATCGGACGCATTCTCGAAGCGGAAGGTTTGAAAATAGCCATCGTTCCCCAACCTAACTGGCGTGACGACCTACGCGACTTCAAGAAGTTGGGACGTCCACGGCTATTCTTCGGTATTTCCGGCGGATGCATGGACTCAATGGTTAATAAATATACCGCCAACAAACGCCTACGCAGTGAAGATGCTTATACTCCGGACGGCCGACCGGATATGCGCCCGGACTATCCTTCTACAGTTTACAGCCAGATACTAAAGAAACTTTTTCCGGATGTTCCGGTAGTCATTGGAGGAATCGAAGCTAGCTTAAGGCGATTGAGTCATTACGATTATTGGCAGGACAAAGTACAAAAGAGTATTTTGTGCGACAGCGGAGCAGATCTGCTCATCTACGGAATGGGAGAAAAGCCTCTTGCAGACCTGGTGAAAAATATGAAAAGCCTGCTCACCACTGAAGAACCTGTACTGACAAGCAGCAAATTTAGAACAATTATCGGATCTGTGCCCCAGACAGCCTATCTTTGTCGTGCAACAGAATGGACATCTGCCGAAGATGACCTTCAACTTTATTCACACGAAGAATGTTTGGCAGATAAAAAGAAACAGGCTAGTAACTTCCGACATATCGAAGAAGAATCCAACAAATATTCGGCTTCACGAATCACACAAGCAGTAGGGAATAAGATAGTCGTAGTCAATCCTCCCTATCCTCCGATGAGCCAGAAAGACCTCGATCATTCGTT
This sequence comes from Bacteroides ovatus, assembly GCF_001314995.1. Classification (NCBI taxonomy): domain Bacteria; kingdom Pseudomonadati; phylum Bacteroidota; class Bacteroidia; order Bacteroidales; family Bacteroidaceae; genus Bacteroides; species Bacteroides ovatus. The sequence goes on along the minus strand of NZ_CP012938.1, from coordinate 178,755 downwards.
TGATTTACCATATACCCGCCTGCCTCATCCAAAATACAAAGGGAAACGGATTCCGGCATACGATATGATTAAATTTTCCATCAACATTCACCGGGGATGTTTCGGCGGCTGTGCATTCTGTACCATTTCCGCCCATCAGGGAAAGTTTATTGTCAGCCGAAGCAAAGAGTCTATACTGAAAGAGGTAAAAGAAGTTATTCAGTTACCCGATTTCAAGGGATATTTAAGTGATTTGGGAGGTCCTTCCGCTAATATGTATCAGATGAAAGGGAAAGATGAAGCTATTTGCAAAAAATGCAAACGACCGTCATGTATTCACCCGAAAGTTTGTCCGAATTTGAATACCGATCACCGCCCTTTACTGGATATTTACCATGCCGTGGATACCTTGCCCGGAATCAAAAAATCGTTTATCGGTAGCGGTGTACGCTATGACCTGTTACTTCATCAAAGCAAAGATGAAGCTATCAACCGTAGCACTGCCGAATATACCCGTGAATTGATAGTCAATCATGTGAGTGGCCGGTTAAAAGTAGCTCCGGAGCATACCAGTGACCGGGTATTATCCGTAATGCGCAAACCTTCTTTTGAGCAATTTGAAACATTCAAAAAGATATTCGACCGCATCAACCGGGAAGAAAATCTGCGTCAACAACTGATTCCGTATTTTATCTCTTCGCATCCCGGATGCAATGAAGAAGACATGGCGGAACTTGCCGTTATCACCAAACGTCTGGACTTCCACCTGGAACAAGTGCAGGACTTCACTCCTACTCCGATGACAGTGGCTACCGAAGCCTGGTATAGCGGATTCCATCCATACACGCTAGAACCGATATTCAGTGCCAAAACCCAACGGGAGAAACTTGCACAACGCCAATTCTTTTTCTGGTACAAACCGGAAGAACGAAAAAACATCATCAATGAGTTGAGACGTATCGGACGTTCAGATTTGATAGACAAGTTATACGGAAAGAAAAGATAAATTCTTAAAAAGGGGCTTTATCAGGATCTTGGCGAGTATCAAAAATAGCTTCCACAAGAATATATTCTTCAAGCACTCTATAATATACCTTAAAGTAATCACAATGAAAAACACGTATATTAGGCACAGAAGTAGCTTTGTATATATATGGATATTTGGCAACTAACTTCAGAACATCGTTTATCATTGTATAGATAGAACGACTATATTTGGAATTTCCGTTTCTTACACGATAGAAAGTCAAAATCCGCCGCAAAACAATTGTAGCAGTTTCTGTCCACACAATCTTTAATCTAGCCATTGTTTCACCTGCTTATCGACCTCTTCTTGAGTATACAACCGACCTTCTTCATAATCCTTTTCCGAACGCATGATAATCTCTCTTTCATATTCCGTAGGGATATAAAGACTCATATCAGAAGCTGTCCTTTGATAAGCAGCTATCGGTTCATTAACCTGTTCCGGCATCTCATTTTCCTGTGGTTCATATTTTGCAGCCATATCTGTAATACCTAAATTATTATGAGTTCAAAGATAAACAGACTTATGTAATAAAACAAACTTATTCTTTTGAATCTCATTAAAAAACACCAATTATCAGAGTCCACTTATCATTGCAAAGCCACAATCTCCTGCAACACACTGACCGCCGTTTCCACATTAGTAACATCCTTAATCAGCATACTCCGTCTGCCGTTCTGTTCACGCAAATCACAACGACGAGTATATTTCATCATATAGTCTATCACTTTACCAAAAGCCTTACTTTGATAGAACGGACTATCCGGATTGGAAACAAAAAACAAGGTCATCCGCCCACCTTTCAGGAAGATTTTCTCTGCACCCAAACGGGCTGCAAGACGGCGTAGAGGCACAATACGGAGTAGTTCTTCCGTTTCCCGGGGAACCGGTCCGAAGCGGTCTTCCAGACGAGCACGGAAAGCTTCCACATCTTTGTCCAATGTCAGTCCATCCAGTTCGCGATAGAGCAACATACGTTCGCTGCTGCCTGTTACGTAGTTGGCAGGCAACAATAGTTCGAGGTCGCTTTCTACCTGACACTCGTCTACAAACTCTTCTCCACTAATTTGTCCTTCGCCCTTGATTTCATCCGCATACAGTTCTGCAAACTCGTCTGTCTTTAACTCATGGACAGCTTCAGTAAGAATTTTCTGATATGTCTCATATCCCAAATCGGCAACAAATCCGCTTTGTTCGGCTCCAAGCAGATTTCCGGCTCCACGAATATCCAAATCCTGCATGGCGATATGAATGCCACTTCCCAAATCACTAAAGTTTTCAATTGCTTGAAGACGTCGCCTTCCTTCGGCTGTCAAACTACCTAACGGAGGAGCCAGCAGATAACAAAAAGCTTTTTTATTACTACGCCCTACCCGTCCACGCATCTGATGGAGATCACTCAATCCAAAGTTTTGCGCCTGATTGATAATGATAGTGTTGGCATTCGGAATATCAATACCACTTTCGATGATTGTAGTTGCCAAGAGTACATCATAGTCGTAGTTGACAAAATCCAGAATAATCTTCTCCAGCTCTGTCGGTTCCATCTGTCCATGTCCAATCGCTACACGGCAATCCGGGATATGACGTTCGATCATCGCTTTCAATTCCGGCAAGTTCGCAATCCGGTTATTGACAAAGAAGACTTGACCGTTGCGGCTCATCTCAAAATTGATGGCATCCGTTATCACTTCTTCATTAAAAGTATGCACTTCGGTCTGAATCGGATAGCGGTTGGGTGGCGGAGTAGAAATCACACTCAAGTCGCGTGCACCCATCAATGAAAATTGAAGGGTACGGGGAATTGGAGTAGCAGTCATAGTCAGTGTATCCACATTCACTTTCAACTGGCGCAGCTTTTCTTTGACAGAGACACCGAATTTCTGTTCTTCGTCCACAATCAACAATCCCAAGTCTTTAAACTGGACATCTTTTCCCAAGATACGGTGGGTACCTATCAGAATACCGACATCTCCATCTTTCAATCCCTTCAATACAGCTTTGGTCTGTGCGGCAGTACGTGCGCGGCTTAAATATTCCACCCGACACGGCAAGCCTTTCAGACGTTCACGGAAAGTCTGAAAATGCTGGTAAGCAAGTACTGTTGTCGGAACCAGAACGGCTACTTGTTTATTATCGGCAACAGCTTTGAAAGCCGCACGAATCGCAACTTCTGTTTTTCCAAATCCTACATCGCCACAGACTAGACGGTCCATCGGGCGGTCACTTTCCATATCTGCCTTGACATCAATCGTCGCCTTACTCTGATCCGGTGTATCTTCATAAATAAAGGATGCTTCCAGCTCACGCTGCAAGAAACTATCGGGACTGTAAGAGAAACCTTTTTCCTGACGACGCTGCGAATACAATTTTATCAAATCGCGGGCAATGTCCTTGATTTTACTCTTCGTACGTTCTTTCAGTTTCTCCCATGCACCTGTACCTAATTTGTTAAGCCGGGGAGCCTCTCCTTCTTTACCTTTATATTTGGAAACCTTATGCAGGGAATGAATAGAGACGAACACCACATCTTCATTTTGAAACACCAGTTTCAAAACCTCTTGCGTAGTGTCACCATTCGGAATACGTACCAAGCCGGAAAAACGTCCGATACCATGATCCGTATGCACCACATAGTCTCCCGGAGTGAACTGATTCAGTTCTTTCAAGGATAGTGCCACTTTTCCCGAACGGGCTTTATCACTTTTCAGATTATATTTATGAAAACGATCAAACAACTGATGGTCTGTGAAGATACAGAGCCGCAGTGTGTTATCTACAAAACCTTCGTGAATGGTACGTTCTACGGGAGTAAAATTAATCTTATCACCCCGATCTTCAAAAATAGCTTTGATACGATCTGTTTGCTTCATGCTGTCACTGCAGATATAAAGCGAATAGCCTTTTTCCAGATAATCCTTAAAAGAAGAAGCTACCAGATCGAAATTCTTATGAAAGATAGGCTGGGCAGATGTATTGAAAGTAACGCTGGCATTGGGCGTTCCGGTCGGTTTATTACCAAATTCCAACCGGCGGAAATCGAGTGCCCGTACAGTAAACTCGCTGCCGTCTATCAATTTCCCTTCCAATGTAATGCCACCATTCTCTTCGGCCTCCTGAACGGCTATTGCCTGTGGAGTCAGCGCCTCATCGTGTACCACCTGGATTCGCTCGCGCAACCAAAGAAAATCGCGCATCGCCAAGGTAGTCTCTTTCGGGATAAAATCCAGAAAAGAAGTCGCTACATCTCCTGTCACCGCCAAATCGGGAACGATAGACACTCCATCTTTCTTCTCACGGGATAATTGAGACTCCACTTCAAAGGTACGAACACTTTCCACTTCATCACCAAAGAAATCGATGCGATAAGGATATTCCGAAGCAAAAGAGAAAACGTCGATAATACTACCGCGAACAGCATATTGTCCCGGCTCATATACGTAGTCTACATATTCAAAACCATAACTATGCAACACATCGGTGATGAAAGTGGTATCCACTTTCTCTCCTACATTCAGCTTCAGCGTTTTATTACTCAATTCCTTGCGCGACACCACTTTCTCCGCCAATGCATCCGGGTACGTAACGATACATAATCCCTCTTCCCCCTTTTGCAAGCGGCTAAGTACTTCTGTACGCAAAATCTCATTGGCCGCATCTTTTTGTCCATACTTGATGGAGCGACGGAATGAAGATGGAAAGAACAATACTCTTTCCGTACCCAATATCTGCGTCAAGTCGTGATAGAAATATCCGGCTTCTTCAAGATCACCTAAAATAAATACAAACGGGCAACCACCCTCTTGCACCAGTACAGAAGAAAAAAGAGAAGCGGCGGATGCACACAGTCCTCCGCAAAAAACAGTCTGAACGGAAGTGTCCTTCAACAAGCGCTTCATTACTGCCATATTGGGATGGGCAGCATATTGTTGTTGCAACTCAGTTATTGTCATACCTATAAAATTTCCCCGCAAAATTACAAAAAAGATTGGGAGTATACACCCAAAGAACAGAAGTATTATAATAAGGTATCTGCCGTCTTATTCCGCATGGGGCATGAAACACGTTAAATTTTCCTTAGTTCAGCTATAACTAAAGGAAAAAGAACTACTTTTGTTTCTAAATTTTATAGTATCTATATGCAGACATCGGATAGCATTGTAATTATCCCCACCTATAATGAACGGGAGAACATAGAAAATATCATCCGTGCCGTTTTCGGCCTTCCCCAAGTATTCCATATTCTGGTCATAGAAGACGGCTCTCCGGACGGAACGGCAACCATCGTAAGAAAACTGCAACAAGAATTTCCCGAACAGCTTTTTATGATAGAACGTAAAGGAAAACTAGGACTGGGTACTGCCTACATTACCGGATTTAAATGGGCACTGGAACACGCATACGAGTATATTTTTGAAATGGATGCAGACTTCAGTCATAATCCGAATGATTTACCCCGTTTGTATCAGGCTTGTTCGGAACAAGGAGGAGATGTATCCATCGGTTCCCGTTATGTCAGCGGAGTGAATGTAGTGAATTGGCCGATGGGACGGGTATTGATGTCATACTTTGCCTCTAAATATGTGCGGTTTATCACCGGAATACCTGTACATGACACCACTGCCGGATTTGTTTGCTACCGCCGCCAGGTGTTGGAAACAATCGATTTAGATCATATTCGCTTCAAAGGATATGCCTTTCAGATTGAAATGAAATTCACTGCTTATAAGTGTGGTTTCAAAATTATCGAGGTTCCCGTTATCTTTATTAATCGTGAATTAGGGACTTCTAAAATGAATAGCAGCATCTTTGGAGAAGCCATATTTGGTGTGATAAAATTAAAAGTAAATAGTTGGTTCCATAAATTCCCACAAAAGAAATGAAACGTACACTGATTCAAAACGCCGTTGTTGTCAACGAAGGAAGAAAAGTTCTGGGTTCAGTAGTAATCGAGAATGAAAAGATAGCCGAAATATTGGTTGGTGAAGAAAACGCAACTGCCCCCTGCGACGAGATAATAGACGCAACCGGGTGTTATCTTTTGCCGGGTGCTATCGACGAACATGTGCATTTCCGCGATCCCGGACTGACTCATAAGGCAGATATCACCACAGAAAGTCGTGCTGCGGCAGCAGGAGGTGTCACCTCTATCATGGATATGCCCAATACCAATCCGCAAACTACCACATTGGAGGCTTTGGAGGAAAAATTTGTTCTGTTGGGTGAAAAGTCAGCAGTCAACTATTCCTGCTATTTCGGAGCAACGAATAATAACTATACCCAGTTTGCACAACTGGATAAACACCGGGTTTGTGGAGTGAAGTTATTTATGGGTTCAAGCACCGGCAATATGCTGGTAGACCGGATGGCCAGTCTGCGTAATATATTCGGTGGAACCGATCTGCTCATCGCTGCTCATTGCGAAGATCAGGGAATTATCAAAGAAAACACGGATAAATATAAGAAAGAATACGGAGACGACGTACCTTTGGCTCTTCATCCGCTCCTTCGTTCGGAAGAAGCTTGCTATCGTTCATCCGAACTGGCAGTGCAGTTGGCACGTGAGACAAACGCCCGCCTGCACATCATGCATATTTCCACAGCTAAAGAGTTGAGCCTGTTTTCTAATGTACCTTTGGTACAAAAAAAGATCACGGCAGAAGCCTGTGTTTCTCATCTGCTCTTTACGGAAGAGGACTATCAGACACTGGGTGCCCGCATCAAATGCAACCCTGCCATTAAGACAGCGCAAGACCGGAAAGCTTTGCGAGAGGCTGTCAATAGCGGTTTGATTGATGCTATTGCCACAGATCATGCCCCACATTTACTTAGCGAAAAAGAAGGCGGTGCCTTAAAAGCAATGTCCGGAATGCCGATGATTCAGTTCTCACTCGTCAGCATGTTGGAGTTGACAGAAAAAGGAGTGTTTACTATCGAAAAAGTAGTAGAAAAGATGGCTCATGCTCCTGCGCAGATGTATGAGATACAAAACAGAGGATTCATTCGCAAAGGCTATCAGGCTGACCTGGTATTAGTCCGTCCCGGAAGCGAATGGACTGTAACAACCGATTGTATTCTAAGCAAATGTAAATGGAGCCCATTAGAGGGACACACATTCGACTGGAAAGTAGAGAAAACATTTGTAAACGGACATCTGTTATATAACAACGGAGAAATAGACGAGACTTATCGCGGACAGGAATTAAGATTCAGATAAACAGCAGCTCGCTTTCAACAAGCCTATGAGTACCATTTTGTCTTATAAAATACATACAGTCACTCCCTACATCAACTGGATTTACTTTTTCCACGCATGGGGGTTCCAGCCACGTTTTGCAGCCATCGCCAACATTCACGGATGTGATGCCTGCCGTGCTTCGTGGCTGACAACTTTCCCGGAAGAAGAACGTAATAAAGCTTCCGAAGCAATGCAGCTATTCAAAGAGGCCAACCGGATGCTCGATCTGCTTGACCGGGATTATGAAGTAAAGACCATCTTTAAGCTTTGCAAGGCAAACTCTGACGGGGATAACCTGATTATTGAGAAAGAAAAAGACCGGTTCATCACTTTTCCTTTACTGCGCCAGCAAACGCCGAAAAGAGACGGTAGTCCTTTTCTTTGTCTCAGTGACTTTATCCGCCCGATCTCTTCCGGCATCCCGGATACCATCGGTGCTTTTGCCTCTTCCATTGATGCGGACATGGAAGGATTGTACGAACAGGACCCTTATAAACACCTGCTTGTCCAAACCCTCTCCGACCGACTGGCAGAAGCAGCAACAGAAAAGATGCATGAATATGTGCGCAAAGAAGCGTGGGGATATGCCAAAGACGAGAATTTAGGCATAGCGGACTTACTGGTCGAAAAGTATCAGGGCATTCGTCCTGCTGTCGGCTACCCGTCTTTACCGGATCAATCTGTCAACTTCCTGTTGGATGAACTGTTGGACATGAAGCAGATAGGCATTTCGCTGACCGAAAACGGAGCTATGTACCCGCACGCTTCTGTTTGCGGACTTATGTTTTCACATCCGGCTTCCGAATACTTCTCCGTCGGAAAGATTGGAGAAGACCAACTTGAAGATTATGCCCGCCGTCGGGGAAAAAGTATCGAAGAAATGTGTAAGTTTCTGGCAGCTAATCTCCAATAGTCCTTATTCCCCTGTGATTTTTCTCCTTTTCTCACGACTAACTAACCAGAAAAGTAATCATAGATTCCATGAGAGAACAAACAGCAGAGGTTAGCGCCCCTATTGAACAAGAGTTTTTGTCGGTGATCCGCGAATATGAACGGGTGATCTACAAGGTATGCTATCTGTATGCCAATCCCAATGCTCCTCTCAATGATCTGTATCAGGATGTGGTACTGAATCTTTGGAAAGCCTATCCCAAATTCAGAAAAGAATGTAAGGTTTCCACCTGGATTTACCGTATTGCCCTCAACACCTGTATCAGCTTCTATCGTAAAGAAAAGAATGTGCCGGAAATAGTCAGCCTCACCAGAGATACCGACTGGGCCATAGAAGCACACGACCCGATCAACGAAATGTTGAAACAGCTTTATCAGATGATTAACCAACTGGGACAACTCGACAAATCAATTATCCTGCTTTATCTCGAAGACAAAAGTTACGAGGAAATAGCAGAAATCACCGGACTGACGGTTACCAATGTAGCGACCAAACTAAGTCGCATCAAAGACAAACTTAAAAGAATGAAAAAGGAGGAATAAGATATATGGAACTGGAAGAACTTAAAAAATCTTGGAATGCCCTGGATGAACACTTGAAAGACAAAGAGTTCATCAAAGAAGAAGAGCTTGAAAAGCTGATAAGGCATGCGGACAAAGGTATCCATGCCATTGCCAGACTGAACATCAAGCTTATTCTGATTTCTCTGCCGATACTGATCTTATTTTTAGCGGAGGTACTGTTGCACAACAGATTAAACCCGATCTATATCATTATCATTTTCGCATGGATTCCTGCCCTTTGCTGGGATATCGTCACCACCCGTTTCCTCCAACGGACACAAATAGACGAGATGCCTTTGGTAGAAGTAATCAGCCGCGTAAACCGTATCCATCGATGGACCATCAGGGAACGATTGATTGCTATTGCCTTTCTCCTAGTCCTGGCTATACTTTCATTTATCTACTGGCAAGTGTGGCAATATGGAATGGGCATGATTGCTTTCTTCATCCTGTTATGGGGCGGAGGACTGGGATTGATCTTATGGATTTATCGCAAGAAGTTCTTAAATCGTATCCACGAAATCAAAAAGAATTTAAGCGAACTGAACGAATTAATGTAAAAGAATCCAACCTGAATAATTCATACTAAGTAGTAAGGAGTGTGCTTACCCCACCACGGTAAGCACACTTTTTCCATTCACTTTCTTATGTACCTGCACCTGAACAGAAATCCGTTCACTCATCTCCTGCACATGAGAGATTACTCCTATTTTCCGCCCCTGCATCTGTAATTGTTCCAATGCTTCCATCGCTGTACGCAAACTTTCCGCATCCAAAGAGCCGAAACCTTCATCAATAAAAAGAGATTCAACTTTCAGATTATTACTTGACAAGGAAGACAAACCTAAAGCCAGTGCCAAAGAAATCAGGAACGATTCACCTCCTGAAAGAGAGTACACGGTCCGTATTTCATCACACATATCGCAATCTATTACCTGAAGTGCCAACGTATCGGGTACCTGTTGCAGCTTATAGCGTTTAGAGAGATAGGATAAATGTTTATTGGCATGAAGCAACAACAAATTCAAAGTATAACTTTGAGCAATCACTTTAAATTTCGCTCCATCCGCACTGCCAATCAGTTTATTCAATTTTGCCCAACGTTCGGCAACAGTTTGTTTCTCTGCCAGTTCCTTCGCAATCTGTTCCACAGTCAGTTTATTCTTTGCTTGTTGTAGCAGGCGGGCTTCCATAGTAGAAAGGGCACGTTCTATATTCAGGTTTTCTTCCTGTTGCTTCTTTATTATTTCGGGAAGCAGTTCGGGAGACTCTATCTTTTTATACTGTTCCTGCAACTCTCCTATAGCCAGTGCAATTTGCTTCATCTCTCCTTGCAAACCGGAAAGCCGGTTGTGTACCGCCTCTACTTCTTTACGTGCTTTCTCCAAAGCGAGATTCAGTTCTTTCTCTCTTTTTGCTACGGCAGCTTCCGCTTCATCCGCACTTTTTCCTTTCAATAGCTGCGAACGTTCCTGACGAAGCACATTCAGCGCTTTCTCTATCACTTCAAATCTCTTTAGTTCGGCCGAAGCAGCATTCTGTAAGATTACCAGCTGTTCTTTGGCAGACGATACTTTCTGCATAGCCAAACGACAGAGAGAAACATTCTCACGGAGGGCTTCACAATGTGCACGCATCTTTTTAATTTCTTCATCGCTGCGCTGCCATTCTGCATAAAGATTGCGATATTCCAAAATACGTATTGCCAGTTCCGCCAAACGGTGTTGTATTTGCTCTTCGTTTCCGGCTTCAATCCCTGCTTTATATAATGCTGCCAACTGTTCCGCGATCTGTCCGTCCACCGTTTTTTGATGCGCCAAATCACGTTGCAGAGCAATGCTCCGGTTATTCATCTGCTGATAGTTGGTTGATGCTACATTATACTCCTGCTCTATACTCCGGAAAAGAGTATCTACCACCTCCTGTTCCTGATGATAAGGATGCGCTGTGCTACCGCAAACCGGACAAGCCTCCCCTTCCTGTAATTGCCGGCGCAATGCTTTCACATCTTTTCCCACTGCCATACGTGCATTTTCGTAAAGACGTTGAGTAACTTTCAATGCAGTTTCTTGCTCCGTCAATTGTTTCAGACAATTGGCCACTTCTTTCTCCAGTCTTTCTATTTCCGTCTTTGCTTTCGTCTGCGTTTCCGTTAATTGCCGGATATTCTGCTGACGAGTCAACTCTTTTTGCAACTTCACCTGTTCTTCGGCCAATAACGGATATCCGAAAGAATTTAAGCGCAACAAACGTTCCTCATTCGTACTTGTAGCGGCAGCCAGTTTGTTTTCTTCTTGCCGTAGAATCTCTTCCACCTGTTCAAGTTGCAGTGCTTCTTCTATCCCTACATGGCTTAATAAGCGGTTCAGAGAAGAATAAGACACCTGTAATTGTTCCGCAGCCACTCGCATTTTTTGTTCCTGCTCCGCCACCTGCCTGTTAGCCGCTTGTAAAATCTGCTGCGACTGTATATAGCTGCTTTGTTGAGACTGTATCTGTACATCCAATTGACGTGCTTTCTTCAAGTCCGGCTGTATGGCCTCCCATTGTGCCTTAAAATGCACCAATCCTTCCTCTTGGGAAGTCAATGCACCCTGCAGAACTTTCTCCCTAGCCTGTTCCTCCTGTTCTTCCTGCTGCTTTTTCTTACAAAGTTCTTCCTGTATTTTTAATGAACGAACCACATTCAGTTGTTCATTCTGTTCTGCCAGCAGTTTAATCCCTGCCGCACGCTTTTCAGTCGATAGTTCTTTCTCTTTTTGCAGAGCAAGCAGCTCTTCTTCCGGCATCAATTCGATCACATTCATCCGATTCTGAATCAAGGTCACCTCTTCTTGTGCCGCCTTATTCCGGGCATAGACCTCTTGAGAAATCCGGGAATACACACCGGTTCCTGTCAACTTCTCCAGTAATTCTGCTTTTGCCGCCCCTTTTGATTTCAGAAATGTAGCAAAATCATTTTGTGCCAATAATACTGTACGGGTGAACTGTTCATACGTCAGGCCAACCAACTCCACCAACTGAATCAACAACTCTTTCTTGGTACCTTGAAATTCTTTCTCCGTATCCAGTTCTTTCACTTCCAGCGTTTGTGGCTGCAAAGAACCGTTTATCTTGTTTCTTGTCCGCCTCACCGACCAACGAGAACGGTAACGCCGTCCGTCAATACCTAAAAAATCGACTTCCGCATAACCATCACTTGTCCCCCGGCGCAGCAAATTTCTAACATCAGACTGATTAATCTGATTGTCTCCCACATCTGCCAGGTTCACATTTTCCACTGAAGTAGCAAAGCGGGGAGCCTTATCATACAATGCCAGGCATAAGGCATCTAATAAAGTAGACTTACCTGCACCGGTAGGTCCTGAAATGGCAAAGATACCTGCAGAATGTAATGGTTCTGCCATAAAATCCACTTCTACCGTTCCTTCTATCGAGGTCAGATTCTTCAATCGTATAGCTAGTATTTTCATTCTTCTTCCTCCTCTTCTTTACGGGTAGCAGCCAAATAGGCCTCTTCAAACAAACCTGTCAGTTCTACAGGCATTTCCACCTGATAAATCTTCTCAAAGGCAGACTGTGCAATCTGCAAGGGAGACATTTCCTGCAACCCCCTCTTCCAGTTTTCATTTTCTTTCGTCGTATTTCCAGTTTCAGTGCGATAGGTAGAAACAATACGCGCCAACCGATAGTTTTTATCTGCCAGTGCATCTTCAATCTCCTGCCGAAGCATGGGTTCCGGTTCCTCCAACAATACCTTTACTTCCAGATATGGGGCTACGGCTTCTGTCTCGGGTAGTTCCTTCAAGGCTTCCAAGACGGCTTCCGGTGAAACAGGTTCTCCGTTCGGGACACTCAACAAAGGTATTAATTTCGGGCATTCCAACCGTTCAATGTCCACCGCACAACCTCCGTCGAAAGTCACCATCACGACTCCATGATGATAATGTTTCTCGGCAAAAGACATCGGAATGGGACTTCCGGCATACCGCACATTCTCTCTTCCGGACACTCGCTGCGCTTTATGTATATGTCCCAATGCCGTATAAGCTATCTGTTCGGAAAAAGTTTCCGGAGATACGCACTCCAGCCCACCAATCACGGTACGCTCGCTATAATCCTTCTCTGCAATTTCCGATCCTGTAGCCTGCAAATGACCGATGGCAAGAATCGCCTGATTCTCCGTCCTTCGCTTCCATAGCCTTTGCAAAAGTTGTGCATAAAGTTCGCGAACTCCCTCCGCATACGGATTGCCTTCCGTTTGCACGGCCGGATAATCTCCCTGACGCAGAAAAGGAACTGCCATGCAAAGCAATTCCACTTCCCCTTTCCGGTTCTTCAGTTCCACAGTCAAATGGTCATAATCGATTTCTCCGCCTTCGAGCTTGCGAACTACCCCTCTGACTTCCGTCCGCATAGCTTGCAACAGAGGCAAAGGAGCCTCCAGGCGTGCTGCCGAATCATGATTGCCGGCAACAATGACAATCTGCAAATACGGATTCTCTGCTGTCACCCGATAAATAAACTGATAATACATGCTTTGGGATGCTGCGGAAGGGTTGGAAACATCAAAAACATCTCCGGCTATAATCAATGCATCAATCTCTTTCTGACGAATTTCTTCTGCCAGCCAATTCAGGAATACTCCATGTTCTTCCGTGCGATCATAACCAAAAAAGGTTTGTCCCAGATGCCAGTCGGCAGTATGTAATATACGTATCATAATTTTGTAACTATCTCTAATAACAAGAGGCAAAAATAACACAATCAAAAAGATTATATCACATCTGCCTCTCTTTTTTACCAATAATCATGTATATTTGCAGGATAAAAATCCAACCCTATGAAGATACTGTATTATATTTATCAGATTTGCATCGCTTTGCCTATTTTATTAGTGTTGACCATCCTCACGGCAATCGTCACTATTGTAGGTTCTCTCTTGGGAGGAGCCCACATCTGGGGATATTATCCGGGGAAGATTTGGTCACAATTAATTTGTCTGTTTCTATTGATTCCCGTGAAGATTGAGGGACGTGAAAAGTTGCATGACAAGACTTCCTATATTTTCGTACCTAACCATCAGGGTTCATTTGATATTTTCCTTATTTACGGCTTCATCGGAAGAAACTTTAAGTGGATGATGAAAAAAAGCCTGCGCAAACTGCCGTTTGTAGGAAAAGCCTGTGAAAGTGCAGGACATATCTTTGTAGACAGATCTGGTCCTAAAAAAGTATTGGAAACAATCCGGCAGGCAAAAGACTCATTGAAAGACGGGGTTTCTCTCGTAGTCTTTCCTGAAGGAGCGCGTACATTTACAGGACACATGGGATACTTTAAGAAAGGCGCTTTCCAGTTGGCTGATGATTTACAGTTGGCGGTTGTACCCGTCACCATTGACGGCTCATTCGAGATTCTGCCACGCACAGGCAAATGGATACACCGTCATCGCATGATTCTGACTATTCACGAGCCTATTCCTCCCAAAGGGAAAGGAATGGAAAATATCAAGGCAACCATGGCAGAGGCCTACGCTGCGGTTGAAAGCGCCCTGCCGGAACAATACAAGGGAATGGTGAAAAACGAAGATCAAGACCGATAGTCAGTACATAATCTTATATAAATATGGGGATGCTCACGCACCCCCATATTCCTAACCAGTTTTATGCATCAAACTATTAAATTAAGAAATTCAGATATTTAGATGTTTTGCAAGGTTATGGTTTGGTTTGACATCATTTGTAATTCTTGAAAAGTCAAATTAAAACTTTTATAAATTTCCTTTTCTAAATTCTCTAATGAGAAAGATTCATTTCTGACACCATTAATCTTCCCTCTAAACCGATTGTTATAATGCTTGCGGAATGTATCCGGAGTAACCAGACCTCCCAAGCCATAATCACCCACTACAATCACCGGCTTTCGGCGCAATACCCCTTCGTAAGCGGTAATCCCCGCACCAATAATCAAGTCGGCTTCTTCAATCAGTTTACCGATCTCACTCTCGGAGGATATATAATCCACCTGATACTCTGAATATTTACTTAATAGAATTCCTATCCGTAACCTGGTGCGAGAATTTGCTATTCCGACAACAATGCTGGCTTTTTGTTCTATTAACTGCAATTCGTCACCTCTCAAAGAAGAGGCGGCAGATAATTCATTAGGATTTTTCATATAGCTATTTGGTTTTTGTTGTGTCAAAAGTACAGCATGCATCCGAAAACACAAAAAAAGTCACCCGGACAAAATCAGTGCGCCTGATTTTTCGTAAACACTTACATTTCAATCAAATACAGATTAGCGTTCTATTAATGACCCGGACAATTCATTTTTTATTTATCAAAAATCCCTTAAAAACACATTCAAATCTTCTTGTGGAGAAATGCCTAATCGACCTTTCAGCCTTCCTTTTGCTTTGGTAACAGAATCGGAAGAGGTCTGAAAAATACGCGCCAGTTCTTCATTGGTCAGTCCAAATTTAAGAAAGCAACAGATCTCAAGATCATGTTTAGTTAATAAAGGAGTTTTGTCAAGCAACCGGGTAACGTAATTAGAATAGAGTAAATCAAACAGGCTAAACAATTTATAGCGTTCTCCATTAGACAATTTACCTCTTAATGTTCCCTCTTTGATAGCAAGCAGCAGACGAAAAGCGGATATGTACTGTTCAGAAGAGGGTCCGACAGTTAATTCTCCTCCCAGTTCTTTCAACAGTCCCGATAAGGTTTTGTTCTGCATACTTAGAAGTACAATCTTTCCATTCAACTCGCCTACCTTCATTCGATTTTCTTCCAGTATGCGGTTCTCTTCCAGTACTTGATCTTTCAACTCCTGGATTTCTTCCATCTCCTGCTGGTATCGCTTTATCTCCTCTTCATTATCTCTAATCTGGGATTCGATTTCGGCAATCTTCTTCCTGTGATTTTTACTTTTGTAGTAGTAATAACACATATAGAAGGCCACAATCAGGAAAATAACCGTACCGCAAAATATAAAAACTGTACGGTCCACTTTCAGTTGTAGATTATCATTCCGGAGTTTCTCGTTCTCGTACTGCTTTTGCAGTTCTGTTATCAACTCCTGCGAATCGACTTCATCCAATACATTCACGATAGAGTCCGCTTTTTCATGGTAGATAATCGCTTCTTCAAAATTATCAATATCTTTTTCAAGAAAGTATAAATTGTTATATGCGTCAATACGGGTATATTCTTTAGAAGAATAGATACTCATCTTAAAATATTTCCGGGCATTCTCTGCATCGCCCATCTGTATATACAAATAGCCGAGAGACATACACTCCACGTATTTCCTTTCTTCATCCGTTTCTTTTTCATAAGCAGCAAGAAAATAGCGTTCTGACTTTTTCAGTTCTCCCATGGAACGGTACAGTATCCCCAACTCATGTAAAATGGAAACTTCAGACGGATATTGCTTTTCCCTGGCTAGTTCTAAAGCGTAAGTATAATAGAAATAGCAGCTATCCCATTTATTCTGAAACAAATAAGCCCGGCCTATATTTTGCCCGGCTCTGACAAGACTCAAAGAATCTTTCAACTCTTCATAGATCGTATATGACTCCCGAAAATTCTTCAACGACTCCTGATACAATTTCTTTTTCCGGTTAATCATCCCTATCTCATCAGTAGCCATTGCAAACATCTTACAACATTGAATATTCCCGAACATTTCCTTTTGCCGAAGATAAAAACGTCAAAGCCTCTTCATCTTTGCCCAATTCACGCAGCACTCTTCCATAATAATACTGCGCTTTAGCACGCGTAACAGAGTCACCACGCTCTACAGTATAGTAATTCAGCGCCAGTGCAATCAATGAGTCAGAAGTAAACTTCACATAGTTCTGATCCATCGCCTGCGTCAATAAAAGTGCATAATCCGCCTGCAACTTTCCACGCAATTTTTCAGTATGAGGTATTGACTTTAATAGATACAGAGCTGTATCCGGAAGAGATTCCATGCACATTTCAATCCTCTGGAATGCCGCATCAGGGGCCTCCGAATCTCTATGACAAGAAACTGATAAGACTAAAATAAAAAAGAAAGCGGCGTATACCGAAACAGTAGTCGTTTTCACTTTACTTGAGTTTTGTGCAAAAATACACAAAAAACTCAAGTATTACTTATTTGTTGAAGCATTTTGTTCCAATCGTTGATGTTCTTCTATCAACTTCATGTTTTCTCTTGCTTTAGACAGGAATTCTCTTACCAGCTTATTATCTTTAAAAGAGTAAGGAGCATCCTTTATAATATCATCTATCTGCGGAGTCATAATAGGATAGGGCAAAGAGCTGCAAAGCATCATAAATACACTGGGTCCCAATACATTTTCGTAATTGTCGGAAATGAACGTTTTCACATACTGATTCATCGCTTGCATCAGTGAATCACCTTCCACCACCAGCTGACTGTGAATTTCATCCAAATCCCCTCCATCCAATACCATACGGGTTTCTTTCTGCTCCAGTTCGCTGATACTTTCTTCTAATTGGTTTCTTTTGCTGATAAACTCGTACAACGCATTATTTAAAGAAGTTCCCACTGCCTTCAAGTCCGTATTGCTGATAGTAACTGTTATTTTTCCACTTTCTAGAACGATCGGCATAATGCTTTCTTCATCCATATAAAGCGTCACCATCTGTACGGAATCTATTTTCCCTTTCATTGAAAACAGACCATGCACCACTTCAGCAGAATCCAGCTTCACCCACTCGCCATCACGCAGAGATTTAAGATACAGCATCTTTCCATCCAGACTATTCACTGAAGATGTTCCTTCAATCTTGTACTTACTGGTACAGGAAGCCAGAAACGGAAGCAAAAGCAAAAAAGGCAAAATTTTATTCACGTTCATCTATTCATTAAATTCTGGGTACAAAGGTACAACTGATTCAGAATTCAAAGAAACATTTTATCAATATTTAAATCTTGTAAGACTCTTTTCTTTAATAATCCTTATAAACATAGGTATAAGGCTATTTTTTTCATTTAGTTTATCTAATTTTGCGGTCATGAAAACATCAACATTTGCCCCTTTTGCCAAACCGCTTTATGTAATGGTAAAGCCTGTAGGTGCCGTATGTAATCTAGCATGCGATTATTGCTACTATTTGGAAAAGGCCAACCTATACAAAGACAATCTGAAACACGTAATGAGCGATGAACTTCTGGAAAAGTTTATCGACGAGTACATTAACTCACAAACCATGCCGCAGGTGCTTTTCACCTGGCACGGAGGAGAAACGCTGATGCGACCGCTCTCCTTCTATAAAAAGGCGATGGAACTACAAAAAAAGTATGCCCGCGGACGAACGATCGACAACTGCATCCAAACCAACGGAACCATGCTCACCGACGAATGGTGCGAGTTCTTCCGTGAAAATAATTGGCTGGTAGGAGTCTCTATCGATGGTCCCCAGGAGTTTCATGACGAGTATCGCAAAAATAAAATGGGAAAACCCTCTTTTGTGAAAGTGATGCAAGGCATCAATCTTTTGAAAAAACATGGGGTGGAATGGAATGCGATGGCAGTTATTAATGACTTCAATGCCGACTATCCACTAGACTTTTATCGTTTCTTCAAAGAAATCGGTTGTCAGTATATCCAGTTCGCTCCTATCGTTGAACGTATTCTCTCACATGAGGACGGTCGTCACCTCGCTTCTCTTGCAGAAAATAAAGCCGGAACTCTTGCCGATTTTTCGATCACTCCGGAGCAATGGGGCAACTTCCTTTGTGCTCTTTTCGACGAATGGGTGAAAGAAGATGTAGGCAAGTACTATGTACAAATATTCGATTCGACTCTGGCGAACTGGATGGGCGAACAGCCTGGTATATGCACAATGGCAAAGACCTGCGGTCATGCCGGTGTGATGGAATTCAACGGAGATGTTTATTCGTGCGACCATTTTGTATTTCCCGAATATAAATTAGGTAACATTTATAGTAAAACTCTGGTGGAAATGATGCATAGCGAGCGTCAGCACAATTTCGGGAACATGAAATATCAGTCTCTCCCTACTCAATGCAAGGAATGTGAGTTCCTGTTTGCCTGCAACGGAGAATGCCCGAAAAATCGTTTCAGCCAAACGGCAGAAGGCGAACCGGGATTGAATTACTTATGCAAAGGCTATTACCAGTTCTTTAAGCATGTAGCTCCTTATATGGACTTTATGAAAAACGAACTGATGAATCAACGTCCGCCTGCTAATATCATGGAAGCACTGAAGAACGGAGATTTGAAAATTGAATACTAACCAATCATATATTTTAATTTTATCATTAAATAATGAACAGACTAAGACTTTATCTATTAGCGCTGGCTGCGCTTTTTGTATGTTCCGTTAAAGCGGATGAGGGTATGTGGCTATTGCAACTGATGCAACAGCAACACTCCATAGACATGATGAAAAAACAAGGATTAAAACTGGAAGCACAGGACCTATATAATCCGAATGGAATTTCTCTTAAAGATGCCGTAGGTATATTCGGAGGCGGATGTACCGGAGAAATTATCTCACCCGAAGGTTTGATTCTGACCAATCACCATTGTGGCTACGCCTCCATCCAGCAACATAGTAGTGTTGAGCACGATTATCTGACTGATGGTTTCTGGGCTACTTCCAAAGACAAAGAACTCCCTACTCCGGGATTGCAATTCACATTTATCGAACGTATCGAAGATATTACGGATATTGTCAATGCCAAGATCGCGGCGAAAGAAATCACCGAATCCGAATCATTCAGCAATATATTCCTTCAAAAGCTGGCTCATGATCTTTATTTTAAAAGTGACCTGGCAGACAAAAAGGGAATTGTTCCGCAAGCTCTTCCGTTCTATGCCGGAAATAAATTCTATCTTTTCTATAAGAAAATATATCCGGATGTACGTATGGTAGCCGCTCCACCCTCTTCTATCGGTAAGTTTGGTGGTGAAACAGACAACTGGATGTGGCCGCGTCATACCGGTGACTTTTCCATGTTCCGTATTTATGCAGATGCAAATGGTGAACCTGCAGAATACAGCGAGAGTAACGTCCCACTGAAAACCAAGAAACATTTGTCTATCTCTATCAAAGGATTGAAAGAAGGAGATTATGCAATGATTATGGGATTCCCCGGAAGTACGAGCCGCTACCTGACCGTATCAGAAGTAAAAGAATGTATGGAATCGGAAAACGATCCACGTATCCGTATTCGTGGTGCACGTTTGGCTGTCCTGAAAGAGGTAATGAATGCCAGTGACAAAATCCGTATTCAATATGCTAACAAGTATGCGGGTTCCAGCAACTATTGGAAAAACTCCATCGGCATGAATAAGGCCATCATCGATAATGATGTATTGGGAACAAAAGCTGCACAAGAAGCCAAATTCGCAGAGTTTGCAAAAGCACAAAACAATGCTGAATATGCAGCGGTAGTGAAGAACATTGATGACCTGGTAGCTAAGACAACTCCTCTCAACTATCAGTACACCTGTTTGAGAGAGACTTTCTTCGGAGCTATCGAATTTGGCAATGTGATGTTGACTAAAACACGCGAAGCATTGCTTGAGAAAAACGATTCTGTAATCGAAGCACGCATGAAAGCCTTGGAAAGCACTTACGAAAGCATCCATAACAAAGATTACGATCATGAAGTAGACCGCAAGGTAGCGAAAGCCTTGTTCCCCTTATATGCTGAAATGATTCCGGCAAACCAACGTCCTTCTATTTATAAGGTTATTGAGCAGAAATATAAAGGCGATTATAACAAATTCGTTGATGATATGTATGACAACTCTATTTTTGCCAACCGGGCAAACTTCGAGAAGTTTACAAAGAAGCCTTCAGTGAAAGCGATTGACAATGATCTGGCACTGCAATACTGCCAGTCTAAATACGACTTAATGGATACACTGGCTTCCCAACTCAAGGATATGGATCGGGAACTAGCTTTGCTGCACAAAACTTATATCCGTGGTCTAGGTGAAATGAAGTTGCCTGTACCTTCTTATCCGGATGCAAACTTCACCATTCGTCTGACCTATGGTAACGTGAAACCTTATGATCCGAAAGACGGCGTACACTACAACTACTATACGACCACTAAAGGTATTCTTGAAAAAGAAAATCCGGAAGACCGTGAATTCGTTGTACCTGCCAAACTGAAAGAACTGATTGAAAAGAAAGATTATGGCCGTTATGCTTTGCCAAATGGTGATATGCCTGTCTGCTTCCTGTCGACCAACGACATCACCGGTGGTAACTCCGGCAGCCCGGTATTGAATGAAAACGGAGAACTGATCGGTTGTGCTTTTGATGGCAACTGGGAATCATTAAGCGGTGACATCAATTTCGACAACAACCTACAACGTTGTATTAACCTGGATATCCGTTATGTCCTGTTCATTCTGGAAAAGTTAGGAAACTGCGGACACCTAATCAATGAAATGACAATCGTAGAATAAATGAGAAAACAAATCCTATTTGTCCTATTTTCACTGGCCACTCTTAGCATCCACGCCGACGAAGGCATGTGGATGCTAACCGATCTGAAAACCCAGAACGCAGTTTCCATGCGCGAACTTGGCCTCGAAATTCCGATAGAGGAAGTATACAACGCAAATGGTCTTTCTCTAAAAGACGCTGTTGTACACTTCGGAGGAGGATGTACGGGAGAAGTTATCTCTTCCGAAGGACTGGTACTGACTAACCATCACTGTGGTTATGGAGCTATCCAGCAACATAGTAATGTAGAACATGACTATCTGACAGATGGTTTCTGGGCTATGAACCGTGATGCGGAACTCCCTACTCCGGGATTAACCGTCACTTTTATCGACCGGATTCTCGATGTGACGGATTACGTCAACGAACAACTGAAAAAAGATCCGGACCCGGATGGTGTTAATTATCTATCTCCAAGTTATCTTGGCAACGTAGCAGAACGTTTTGCCAAAGCCGAGAATATAGAAATAACTCCTGCAACAAAGTTGGAGCTCAAGGCTTTTTATGGAGGAAACAAATATTATCTGTTCATCAAAACAGTATACAGTGATATTCGTATGGTAGGGGCTCCTCCTTCTTCCATCGGTAAATTCGGAGCTGATACCGACAACTGGATGTGGCCTCGTCACACAGGCGACTTTTCTCTCTTCCGTATTTACGCGGACAAGAATGGAAAACCGGCAGAATATTCTAAAGACAACGTTCCTCTGCAAGTGAAAAAACATCTGAAGATCAGCCTCGCCGGAGTTCAGGAAGGAGATTTCACCTTTGTCATGGGATTCCCCGGACGTAACTGGCGGTATATGATTGCCGACGAAGTGGAAGAACGGATGCAAACGACCAATTTCATGCGCCAGCATGTACGCGGAGCCCGTCAGAAAGTACTTATGGAGCAAATGCTGAAAGATCCGGCAGTGCGTATTCATTATGCAAGCAAATATGCTTCTTCGGCCAATTATTGGAAAAATGCAATCGGCATGAATGAAGGACTGATACGCCTCAATGTACTGGATACCAAACGTGCACAGCAAGAAGAACTATTAGCCCGCGGCCGTGAAAAGGGAGATGATTCGTATCAGAAAGCCTTTGATGAGATTCGCTCTATTGTATCTCACCGACGCGATGCGCTATATCATCAGCAGGCTATCAATGAAGCATTGGTCACCGCCCTTGATTTTATGCGTATCCCTTCCACGACAGAATTGGTTACCGCTCTGAAATCGAAAGATAAAGAACAGATAAAAGAAGCAAAACTAAAACTGAAGAAAGAAGGTGATAAGTATTTTGCTTCTGTCCCTTTCCCCGACGTGGAACGGATGGTAGCGAAAGAAATGCTGAAGACTTATGCCAACTACATTCCTGCAGAACAACGAATCAACATCTTCGAAATCATCAATTCTCGTTTCAAGGGAAGTATTGACGCCTTCGTTGATGCCTGTTTCGAACAGTCCATTTTCGGCAATCCTAAAAACTTTGAGAAGTTTATCAAGAAACCAAGTTTGTATAAAATAGGATATGACTGGATGGTATTATTCAAATATTCTGTTACCGACGGAATTCTGAAAACAGCCATTGCCATGAAAGAAGCCAATCAGAACTATGACGCAGCTCATAAAGTATGGGTGAAAGGCATGATGGACATGAGACAGGAAAAAGGAACGCCGATTTATCCGGATGCGAACTCTACTTTACGATTGACATACGGCCAGGTGCTTTCTTATGAACCGGCTGACGGTGTGGTATATGATGCTCATACCACCCTCAAAGGTGTGATGGAAAAAGAAGATCAGGGAAACTGGGAATTCGTAGTGCCTCAAAAGCTAAAAGAGTTATATAAATCCCAGGATTATGGACGTTATGGCAAAAACGGTGAAATGCCTGTCTGCTTTATCGTAAACACCGATAATACAGGAGGAAACTCCGGCAGCCCAGTATTTAACAGCAAAGGTCAGCTGGTTGGAACTGCTTTCGACCGCAACTTTGAAGGCTTAACAGGAGACATTGCTTTCCGTCCTTCATCGCAGCGAGCCGCTTGTGTTGACATCCGCTATACCTTGTTTATCATCGATAAATACGCAGGAGCCTCTCATATCATCGACGAACTTAGCATTGAGTAAATTGAGAGTTGAGAATTAAAAATTGAGAAATAAAAGTTATGCCATCTGGCATTATATTTCTCAATTTTTAATTCTCTATTTTCAATTTATATAAACTCTTCCACCATATACATCTCGTCAATCATCTCATTCATTATATTCTGTAAATTCTGAACTGCTTCTTCAGGAGATTCCCCATAAGCATTACATTGCATATTTACAGTCAACCAGGCATAGTAGCCACCATCTGATGCGCGTTCAAGCACATAATCCGTTCTGTTTAGTTTCATATTGGTAAATAATTAGTGAATGTTGGTATTGAAGTTATTTCTGAATGTGAAGCTGCCAGTTTCTCCAGTTCACGGATCATCCGACGTTCACAGCTACGAACCCAATAAACGAAATGACGGTTCGGAGTATATTCTCCTGCAAAACGAAGCAACGGCTGCAAATCAAAGGAATCACTGATTATTCCTGCCCCCGCTTTCATTGCATCATAGGCATTGCAGTCTTGTTCAATATGTGCTGGAACCATTAATACAGGTTTTCCAAGATACATTGCTTCGCAAATAGACTCGAAGCCTGCCGTACTGGCATAAGCCTTACAACCCGCCATAGCATTAAGAAACTTCACATCATCTATTTGATGGAAACTCAATGTTTCGTCAATCCGTGTCACCTCTTCAGCATCCGATCTATCCCAGAAAAAAGTTAAAGGAACTTCCGGATGTTTCGCATGAAAACTCTCCACGCTATCAGCAAACCCGGAATTAACCATATATCCATGAATATAATCACCCTTTTCCGGACGGATAGCGGTCACTTCCTGACGAATCAATGGAGGAACGGTCACTATTTGATTCATATCATCCTGTTCCATTTCCAGGAAAGACAAAGCCAGTTTCTTCGAAGATCTTAGAGCGGTCATCCGGGTAAAGAAACGCAGCATCCATAACTGGCACGAATTTTTATCCGGAAACTCGAAATCACGATGTAAAAACAGATACTGATGCCCAACACAAATATACGGAACGGAGGGACGGAAGAGTGCATAGGTAAGTCCGGTTAAAAGCTCGTAGAAGTTGATGACAACTTCCGCCCCTGTCTCCCTGATCCGCTGATTTATATAATACATGCTACGAAGATACTCCGGTAATCTTAATAAATTGTATGCAAAGCTTTTCGTCAGGTTCGCCCGTTTATTATCTGCCGTAGGCAGAAAGTTCGGACTAATGAATCGCTTCACCGGTGCATGAATACTCCGATTGAAAAATCCCGGCAAAGTACGTGTCGAGCTTTTCCCGACTAAGACTTCCACTACTTCATGCCCATTGCGCAATAACATTTCTTCGAGAGTGATTGCCTGTGTAAAATGCCCTCTCCCCTCACCTTGAACAATAAATAAAAATTTCATAGTTCCATTATTTTTAGATACGCAAAATTCCCTCTTTCACATTACAAGATGATGACTCTATGATTACTATTTCATGAACAAAATCAGCTTTTTCTCGTTATATAATAAAATAGAAATTATATTTGCGGTCTTCAAAGACTGCTTTTTAACTCTAAGAAAGAAAAGATTATGGAAAAATTTGAAGATTTAATACAGTCACCAGTGCCCGTTTTAGTTGATTTCTTTGCAGGATGGTGTGGACCTTGCAAAGCAATGAAACCGGTTTTAGAAGAACTAAAACTTATTGTGGGAGATAAAGCACGTATTGCAAAGATAGACGTTGACCAGCATGAAGACCTGGCTACTAAATATCGCATACAAGCTGTACCGACCTTTATACTGTTCAAGAATGGAGAGGCTGTCTGGAGACATTCCGGCATAATCCATAGTAGCGAACTGCAAGGGGTTATCGAGAAGCATTATACATAAAAAGATAATAATAACGAATGAAGAAAGTATTAGTAATGGTAGCCCTCGTCATGGCAAGTGTAATTGTATACGCATTCAATGACAGTAGGGAAACTAATCAAGGTAAAAAAGAGGTAACAGGTAACGGTGAAGTCGTCGTAATGGACAAAGATATGTTTCTGAAAGACGTCTTCGATTATGAGAAATCAAAGGAGTGGAATTATAAAGGTAATAAGCCCGCCATCATCGACTTATATGCAGATTGGTGCGGACCATGTCGCCAAACAGCTCCTATCATGAAAGAATTGGCAAAGGAATATGCCGGAAAAATTGTCATCTACAAAGTCAATGTAGATAAACAAAAAGAACTGGCAGCTTTATTTAATGCAACAAGTATTCCATTGTTTGTATTCATTCCCATGAAAGGAGATCCACAGCTTTTCCGTGGAGCTGCTGACAAGGCAACTTACAAAAAAGCGATTGATGAATTTCTCTTGAAGTAAAGAAGAAAATATAGTGACGCTATCCGGTCGGGATAGTAACGCTATAATAGGAAAAGAGTGACGGTATCCTTGCGGGATACCGTCACTCTTTTGTATATCTTGCCAATCCTTATTTGAAGTATCCCACAGGATGATTCATCATTGGCATTTGGCTATCTTTCAATTTCAAAACTTTCTTCAATTGTTCATTGTCCATCGAAGCGCGTGGCACTGTTGCTATGTTAGCAGCGGAACAGAATATTGAAATATTTTGAGAAACGATGCCGGAATCCATAGCCCCCATCAACTGGCTGCGTGCACTCTTCGCATCTCCAAATCTGGAAAGATCACTGATTAACACCAAGGACACCGGAGCTGTTTTCACAAATGCCTGTCCACCGGCTACTGCTCCACGATGATCTCCTTCAGCAACCAGAGTCAACTGATGATTTTTAGCATCATACAGATAACTTCCTTCAGGTAATACTACATATACATCCACATCCTGCTTATTCAACGCCGACGGAGCTGTTCTCATTCCGGATTCCTTACGGTTTATCCCATTAGCAGCCCATAACAAATCAGACAGATCCGACAGACTCAATGATTTAGAAGCATACTCGCGAGTTGAATGTCGTTCAGACAATGCCTTCATCACCGCACCGGTACGGTTTAAATTAGGCTTCGGCAATTTAATCACTTTGTCAGCAGCAAAAGCAGCCACCGAAAGCATTAAACAAACTAACAATAGTTGTACTTTTCTCATAACTGTGGTATTTAAAAATTGATAGACAAATATAAATAAAAAAGGTCTGTATTCGTTGCAGAATACAGACCTTTTAAGAGTTTATTAGGCTTAATTATTTCTTATCACCGAAATAACGGTTGTACAATCCTTCAAAACCTTTACCGTGACGAGCTTCGTCTTTGCACATTTCGTGTACAGTGTCATGGATAGCATCCAGATTCAGAGCTTTAGCACGAGTTGCGATACGTTTTTTGTCTTCGCATGCACCTTGTTCAGCATCTTTACGTTTCTGCAGGTTCGTTTTAGTATCCCATACGCAGTCGCCCAACAATTCCGCAAACTTAGCAGCATGTTCAGCTTCTTCCCAAGCGTAACGTTTGAAAGCTTCAGCTACTTCAGGATAACCTTCACGGTCTGCCTGACGGCTCATAGCCAAATACATACCAACTTCAGTACATTCTCCCATGAAGTGATTGTTCAGGTCCTTAATCATTTCTTCGTCACAACCTTTTGCCACACCAATAACGTGTTCGTCAGCAAAAGACAATGCGCCACCTTCTACCTCAACAACTTCTACGAATTTGCTGGCAGGAGCTTTACACAATGGGCATTTTTCAGGAGCTGCGTCACCTTCATGAACGTAACCGCATACAGTACATCTAAATTTTTTCATTTTCTTCTCAATTTTAAATTAATTAGTCAATACGTGTTTCTTTATCTTTACTTAAGCAATTCTTGCAAATACCTTTATAATAATAATGAACTTCTGATACCTGGTGACCATCCATGTCTATATTCTCCACTTTCTTTATGGCTTCCGGGCATTTCAGATCATAAATGTGTCCACAACGCTTGCACAAAAAATGAGAATGTACGGAAGTATCTGCGTCAAAGTTCGTATTCTTCTCATCAATTGTAAGCATCAAGGCTGCTCCTTGCTCCGAAAACAATTTCAATGTATTATAAACCGTAGTTTTTGAAAGTGTCGGCATCGAGGGAGATAGTGCAGTATATATATCATCAGCTGATGGATGAATCGGATTATCCATCAGATATTCCATGATAGCGATACGCTGCATGGACGGCTTGATATTATGTTCTAATAATCGATCGTATGGCTTCATTATCTTCCCTTTCTTTCAAAGTTGTATTCATTACAATTATAAATTCAATGCAAAGATAAAGAGTTTCAATATTATTTCCAAATAAATCTTCGTTTTTTTATATATAATCTGTACTACTGAAGATTAATACAAAAACAAAACCGTTTAAGTGCAAGAAACTGACTTAAACGGTTTTATTATAAAAGATACTAAAAGTATCAAGATTAGAATGAAGTTCGTGTTCCGGTTAAGATATCTGATGGTATATCCTCACATCGAGTATAAACTTTTATTTCCCCCATATCCTCTTTAGCAGTCCATACCATTGAAATATCAGTTAACCCCGAAACGATATATGAATATTCCCATTCATCGTCCGTATCAAGCTGGTAATAATAAGTACCGCTAATAACATCTCCGTAATCCTCCTCTTTATTCAGAGTAAAGGAGCCGGGAATTTGCTGGGACGTAGCACTGTTGAGGTTTGTATAAATGGTATAAGAACGTTTTCCGTCTTTCTCTTTCCGGTCAAACTTGATATAATAGTATCGTGTATCACCGTCTATCTTTTCTCCATTCCATTCACTCAATCGCCAAGTCCCTGCAATATTCGCATAATTTACATCCTTCGTATCAGGAAGCTTCACTTCATCGTCGTCTCCACATGACATAAATAATGCCATAGTGAGCAGTAACATCATTTTGAATATATTTTTCATATACATATTTTATAATAATTATTATTGTAACAATAGTTTCACCTGTATTCTCCTTTCGCAAGGCCGGACAGGAATACCATCCAACATAAAATGAAATGTAATTTCATTCTTTTGAGGTAGTAAGCCCTTATCAATAGAAAGAACCATATCAGCTTCTATTCCCGGAGAAATAATTTCCGGTTCTGTATGGAAGTGAATGTATTCCGGTAACAACAAGGCTGATAACCTCAAAGGCTGTTTCCCTGTATTAACGCATACAAATCTTTCCACTTGCCTCCCTTCTCGGGAAAGTATCCTGACTTGCCAATCCTTTCTTTTCAGCCGTAATGTGTTCCCTATATATACAGGATAGTCCCTCCATCGGTCAGCGGTAGGCAATACCTTACCGACGAGTGCCAACTTAGCTGTAGGATGCTCCTTCGAAAGATCGGTATAAACAAACGCTTCCCTATACAAATCACCAGCCTGATCCATTGGATGAAAGACCAATATGATTTCTCCCTGCTCTCCCGGTTGCACTACCTTTTTATCATATTTGGCTACCGTACAACCACAGGAAGTAGTTAACTTGGAAAGGTATATAGGCTTCTTGCTTACATTATGATATTTAAAATGATACATTGCCGGATCATCGTCTTCTGATAAAGTTCCTATATTCATTACTGTATGTTCAAACTGCAAGACTTGTTCGACTGTTTCCTGCGCAAAGCTATGCACAGGAAACAGGTAAATAAGAAGGAACAGCCCAAGTTCGATGGTTTCGGCAAGATATCGTTTCATAATAGAGTTTACATCCAACTATCGTTCTTACGAACAGTGATGAAAAAATCTTGCTTGGTGCCGTCACTCGCCTTGACTGTAGCTTTTGTAGAACCAACTTTCAAGCCTTTCAAAGTGAAAGTAATGTTGTTCTCTGTCGTAAGGGTAGCAATTGAGTTATCATCAACTGTACAGGTAAAGGTCATATTCTCTCCATTTTTGAAATAACGGGAATAATTGATTTTACTTGTAGCTTCGACGGCCACATACATATTAGGTACAGTCATCTCCACACCACCTCCTTCAACTGCTTTCAACAGCTTATAGGCATCAATCAACCCTGTTCCCATATTGCCCGCATAAGCGGCAGGCTCCATTTGTCCGGCAGCTATTTGTCCGAACGAAGCATTTGTGTACCAATAAACTTTCGTTTCTTTAAAATAGGGTTCCACCGGATTGACAGACTCCAATATCATTTTACGGAATTCATCTGCACGGAAATGACGATGTAATTCAGCTGCATAAGAAAGTCCCAATGCCGCTACTCCCGAAATATGTGGACAAGCCTGCGATGTTCCTTCCATATATCCGTAATGAGAATTTTCCCCACCATCTTCATTGGCAGAAGGAGGTAATGTGGAATATATTTTTCCTTTCGAGCTCTGATGATAATCACTGTCACCACCCGGAGCTGCAATAGAAACGCCCATCGCATAGTTGGAGTAACAGGAAGGAGTCCCGTCGGCAGCCAAAGCGGCTACAGATATATAATCAGGATAAGCTCCCGGATATCCGGCCATAGCTGCATATTCATTACCTGCGGCAAATACAATGATACCTCCGTCTATGACATCGTTTGGCGAACCGGCATTATGAAGAAAATAATCGAAGGCTTCTTTTTCCAACGGAGCAGCATCGACCCAATCTTTATCAGAAGTAAACCCCGGGGTATACCCACTAATAGGATTGGAAAGCCCCGAATTATATCCCCAACTACACTGCAAAATAACGGCACCGTTATCTGCTGCATATTTCACAGCTTTCGCTTCCTGATACAAGTCACATCCTTTAGAACCGGAAAAGACCTGACAACTCATGATTTTTACACCACCTCTATTATTGGCTTTATCCCCTCCTGCAATGCCACTAATACCTTCACCATTATTCCTCACTGCACTGATAATCCCGGCCACATGAGTCCCATGTCCGGTATCATTCGGGTCGTCATAAGAGATATAGCCTTTATCATCTGTGAAGTTGTAGCCATAGCGGTCACCGGCATAACCATTTCCATCAGCATCTTCCTTTGAAGCAAATGTTTCATCCTCATTCACCCATATATTTCCTTCCAAGTCAGGATGGTCGTACATCACACCTTCATCAAGCACAGCAACAACAATGGAAGGATTACCCGTACAAAGCTTCCAGGCTTCCCCACAATTTACATCAACACCCATTACAGCAGGTACTACATTATCTCCTTTATCATTTTTTTCTCCATTCTGAAGAATAGAACCATCATTCTTACATCCCCATTGTAGATTAAAAAAAGGATCGTTCGCATCGGTATTCACAGCACGAGTTGTATGCACCACACGGGTCATTGCCTGCTTGGTGAGTACAGTTGCCCGCACATTCGGATCATAAGAACGCTGAATAGCGCGGGTGAACTGGACTTTTGCCACGTCTGCTACTTGTGACAAGTCTTTGGCTACCTGCTCCAAATCCGTATCTTTATCAAAATGGATAATATACCAAAGATTCAATCCCGCCTTGCGAGTACGCTCTTCCGTACGATTGTCCACCGGAAAAATACGTTCCAGTTTAGAAGTGCCGATTCGCTGCAGAACGGCATCCATATCCGAAATTCCTGAACGAGTCAAAGCAGCCCCGACAGAGCGGGTGGTAGCAGCATCCAAAAAGGATGCCGCTTCCGGTTTAAATTTCACCAATATTCTACCTTGAGTAGCTCCTTCAGGTAAATCAATGATAGGAGCTACTTGTCCGGCATCAGGTTTCACTGTATCTATCTCCTGATCGGAACAGGATACAAAAGTGATTGCTATAGTAGCTATTAGAACTAAATATATTCTTTTCATAATTAAAAAAATCAATTATCGGTTAATGTAGGTCTGGCTTTCGGATAACGTTCATAGAACCATTCCAAGTTTGACGGTTCATTCTTAAAGCCAGGAATATTGCCCTTCATATCTTTACCTGAATCTTGCGTATAAATCAAGGTGAATGGATCAAAACGTGCAAAACGTGGGTGATAGAGTAACCAATCCGGCAAATCATCACCAGTCAAGAAATTCAAGTTAATAGAGAACAATTCGGCATTAGGCAAAATTTTCGGAATTGTTTTTAGTTTTGCTTTAACCTCATCGCTAGCACTCATTAATGTATCGTTTTTCAGGATATCCTCATCTGTGTAAGCAGATACACCATATTCAAGACTACCATTATAGCTATTAATAAATGTTGGTAGTTGACCATAAATCAAATTATATGATAATGACAAAGATTTCAGCTTTTCCCACTTCAATAAATTCTTAAATGAAGAAGAAGAAGCATCTATACGTAACCCTGGATTGTCGCGCGTTTCAGTACTCAAATCAGTAATTGAACTATATCGACGATTCCCCGTTAAACTTAAGTTAAGTAGTTCCGGATAATTAGTAGGAGTCAAATCATACGGAATACTCGTAAAATTATTGCCGCTTACATCCAAAGTCCTTAAAACCTTGCAAGGTTCTTTTAATTCATTTTTATCAATAGTTGTAATGCCCAATGCACTTATTGTCAGATTTTTCAGATACTTTAATTCAGCCAATGCATTTCCTATACGATAAGGAGAAGGAAGTAAACTAGTGTTCGTATTGCCATAGATAACCAATGTCTCCAGATACTTAATTTTACCGATTTCAACAGGCAACACTTCTTTTGTATTCAGCAATCTGAATTCAACAGAACGTACACGTCCAATTTTTTCGGGTGTTACGTCTTTATCTGTTCTTTCCCAAACTGTCACCCCTAACCAGTAGTCAAGACGTTCGCTGGCATCCCAATTCATCATTGAGCGCATCTTTGTACTTGCAATGACAATAGCAATAGAATCACCTCGTCTATCATCTGTTATTTCAGGTGCAGCTTCCTGCTTTACAGTCAATGTCACTTCTTTTTCCAATTCATCTTCCGCGTTTACCGGAAGGAATTTTATAGAAGCTATTCTCTCTTGCGGGTCAGTATTCATGTCCCATTTGAATCGCATTTTAAGAGTACGGGGACGAGCTCCATAATCCAAAAAAACATCAGGTGTTCTATTATTAGTAGTAACCCAAGATCCTATCGCCTGTGAATACTCCACTTTGAACTTTACATTCGTAGTCACGGATATATCAAAATACCTTTTATCATCGTTGGCCATGTTGGCAACTTCGACTTCATATTTATCCAGTCCGATCATTTTTCCATATCCGGTCTGATGTATCTTCAATTCCTGTTTCGGTTGTCCTTCCGGCACAAATGTCACGACAGCGTGCCGCACATCATTAGAAAGTGTAGAATCTACTACAATTTCGCAATTAGTACTTCCTACACCGTTAGCAGGCATCACCTTCACCCAAGGTTGGTTTACCTTTGCTACCCATTTGGTGCCTGAAGCCACTTTAACCGGCTCCATTCCTCCTATAGCACCTAATGTGACTTCTTGGGTATCAATGGTGAAACCAGTAATCCCCTCTTCATCCGAATCATTACAAGCTGCAATAAAGAGCAAACCTGCAAAGAGGTATAAATATATTTTAAACAATGGTTTCATATAGATTCTTTTTTATTATTTATCCGTTTCTTATTTCACATAATCACATCCGCGAATATCCTGCTCCGGGTCATAAATAAGTAGATATGCTCCCGCCTTAATCATATTGCAGACATTGGAAAGATTAAGAGAGATATTCGGATTATCCTTTATCTCAAAGACTATAATATACGATGAAATCGTATCAGTAATCTTTCGCAAATCATTTCCACCTATGCAGAACTGTCGCAAACTTGGACATAAAGATATATTAGACGGCCATTTTCTTAACAAACGGTTACCATTCTCATCGCGCTGACTACGGACAGCATACACTGTTAATGTAGCTGCATCCATCGGTCCGGTAGGAACTTCCGTAAAACGATTGTTACTTACATCCACTCCATAAAGGAAAGGCATATTTCTACCATTAAAATCATCCGGTAACTTTGACAGCTTATTATAAGTCAAGTCAAGCGTTTTCATCATATACGAATATTTTGAAGCACTAAATGTACCCTTCGGAATCTCTTCTATACCGTTACCATTCAATCCTAAAGCAGACACTTGTGAATTGGTTTTGAATAGTATAGTCGGGAATTTCTTCAGTTTATTACCGCCTATGGCAATCGTATTGGCATTCACGCCCTTGAATGTGCCGTCTTCTTCACCTTCAAATCCATCTATCTCATTGAATGAAAAATTAACCGAAGACATAACATATACAGATTGTGAGCTAAATATATTCGGGAACTTTTTCAATTTATTATAAGCAAAAGAGAATGACTCCACATCGGCATATCCACAGAAGCTACCGTTTTCATCACGTGGCAATTCTTCAATCAGATTATGGTCCATTGATAATTGCACCAAGTTCACATCTCTACCAAATGCTTTCTCAATCGTTTTAATTTTGTTGTACGCACAATCCAGTTTACCTAGTTTTTTCACCATCGACATATCCGGTAAAACAGTCAGGTTATTGAAAGTTAAATAGAAGATCTGTAACGTTTTGCTTATATTTTCGCTAGCCACAAACTCACCTAAATCCTCATGAAAATCTCCCAAATTCGGATTGCTCGCTAAATTGAATGATTGAAGGTTGGGTAATTGTTGCAGCTCTTCCGGAAGTTTCTTCATAGACGGACAATTGTAAATTTCAAGGTCTGTCAAGTTTTCCAATTTGCCAAGATCAGTCCCTTCTTCAAATCCCTCAAATTTACCGTTGGCAATATATAAGTATTGCAAGTTCTTTAGATTTCCAATGGTAACTGGAATTTTATGTATTCCATTGGTCAATCGGTTAGCCGGTACATCTTTTAAAGAAGGACGACTCGCCTTATCGTTTACAACAGATGGTGAGAAAGTTGTAGGTATTCCCTCTTTCTGCCATTTCAAGGCAGCTTGTATAGGTTCAGAAAAGTACAATGCAATATCATTCTTTACAAACTTATTATAGAAATCGCTCCGTACAGAATTCTTCTGCGCTTCCGTCAGTTCAAGTCCCATTGTTTCCTCAATGATATTATCACCTACCTGATCGGAATGGTTACCTAATGACAGAGTTCTAAGTTCCGTCAAGTCTCCTAAGGATTCGGGAATATCGCCTTCAGGAGCAAATGCTCCGATAGAAAGTCCCACGACACGTCCTTTGGCATCCAATTCGACACCTGGTTGATCGCCCCATAAATCAATATCCTTATCAAAGTTCCAGTTAGTTCCTAAAGGATATGTAACACCTGAATAACGCCATCCTTTTTGGTTCTTTTCAGGTATTGCCGGACCTCCCAAGGCTTCCCAAATTTCTTTCAAAACAAGATAATCTTTGATACTACCAGTAGTTTTGCTGAAATTAACCGGAATCTTAACTTCTGTAGTCACATTATCCGAAACTTCAAAATCAGCCCCATTCACCTCTCCATATTCCAAAGAACCTTTATTCTTCTTTATAGTCGTATAATTCTTGACTTTATACTTACCCGCAGAAAGTCGAAAAATTGAATCACTGACGGCTACGGAAATTTTCGTTCCATTGCCATCCAGTTTCTCTGTATATTCTACGGCAACATTAGAAAAAGTCGTATCTTTTTTCGTAAATTGCTCCTGCACTGTTACATTAATATACTTGATATCAGAGAAAAGATAATCCTCTCCTAATGCAGCACGAGTGGATGGTAGAAAATTCTTGGTCACAGTAAATTTCACCATACCCCGCTTAACTACTTTCACATGTATATCTTGTACAGCTAATCCGCCATTGATTACAGTAATAATCGTCTTTTCATCCGGTTCTCCGGAAAGAATTTGTTTCAAATCCTGTGTAGTCCCATCTGCCTTATATAGATAGAACCCGACAATCTGATAAGTACCTGCCATCAACTGAAGTTTTTCACTTCGCAGACCAAATTCACTATCGTCTCCCATTGCCTCAAGACCTACAGTCTGCACAACTTCAGTACCGTCTTCCTGGTTGATGAGCACAATCTTCATTTTTTGCGCATCACGCAAATAGTTCAGTTCATTCGTACTAGCACGCGTCACTTTCGTTTCTGCCAAACAGCTCTTATAGAGTTTGAACTGAGCATATCCATATCCTGCCTGAAGTACAGCATCGTCGTCGTCAGAGCAACTTCCTACTGTAAACCCTAAAGTAAACAGCATACAGGAAAGGACAAACATTCTTATAAATAATATCTTCGTTTTCATATTAATATATTTCTCTATCAGTCACTATAGCGTGTCTCAATTAATAATACAGCATATGGCTCTGTTCCATTCTTAATCGTTATACACATTTCATCTCCATTTGCTTCTGAATTCATACCATAAATATTGATTCCCATTTGTCCAGATGAATTCTGTCCTGGTTCTAAGCTAATTCCAGACCATGCAGTATTTTTTCCGTTCAATATAGTAGTAGCTTGCAAGTTAGATCCAGTATATCCATTAGGTAAAACAAATATTTGAGTATAAGACATTCCTAAAGTGAACGAATAGACTGTATAAACATTAGAAGTACCATACTTTTCAATCAATTCATTCTCTGTCATTTCGCCAGCATAGGGTTCTGCCTGTATTGCATTTCCAGCACCATCATATAACGGTCTAAATGTATATGAGTCCATAATTGAAAGTCCTGAAGTAGCAACAAATGCATCTTGTTCTATAAGTGCTCCAATATAATTACTATATTCTCCTACAATGCCTTCCTTCGAAAATACTTTATTTTCAAAATCATTTTCGACTTCAGCATATACCAAATTTGGAAATACCATCAAATATGCGCTACGAGAAGCACCATCATTACTTTTTGCTGCGATCATCAAATTCCCTTCACTATCATCCTCTATCCACAACCAATTTTTAAAGCCTGTAAGTAACTTAAAACTCCATTCTTCATTCCAACCTGTCTCTGGTCCCATAGTTGATGTATATTCTACACAAACATAAGTATACTCATCATTTCTGGCGATGACTGTTAAAGGTACTCCTTCAGCCTCATAAGACTGATTCTTAAATGTATATGATTCGCCATCTACAGAAGCTTTAATCTTATTCGAATAAATATTATCATTGCTAAATTCTATTTTATCGGCAGGAATTCCATCGTAATGAACCGGTAATTTTGAAATTACTTCCCCTTTCCTATTCTTAAAAATAAGTTCCTGTGTCCAAGCTGTTTTACGATTTTCAGTACCTTGTTTCAAAAGCGGAGTAATTTT
Source organism: Bacteroides ovatus (assembly GCF_001314995.1). Taxonomy (NCBI): domain Bacteria; kingdom Pseudomonadati; phylum Bacteroidota; class Bacteroidia; order Bacteroidales; family Bacteroidaceae; genus Bacteroides; species Bacteroides ovatus. The sequence goes on along the minus strand of NZ_CP012938.1, from coordinate 142,198 downwards.
CACATTATTACCTGCTTCTCCAGAAATATTCGTTTTACTTAAATCTAAGCTCTCCGAACTTTCTACAATCCAATCAGCGTTTGAGCTAACCCAAAAGTATGCTTTACCACCATAATCTTGCACATAAGGATTTTCCGCTGTATATTCTATAGTTTGTTCAGCATCGAATGCATGCAACTCATAACCTGTAGACGGACGTGTCACTTCTGCTATTACCTGCCGACTTCCCGCCATCGTCATTGTCAACTCCGCCTTATAGGATTTCATCAGTTCCGTAGCATCATCACTAATATGAATGGTGACAGTCTGTTCGCCAACACCACCTGAACAAGTGAAGGTCTGTTCACCATCTTGTTCAAAATAGCACCACAACGACGACGAAATCAATATCCAGTTATCAGTAGCTTCAAAAGTCAGTGTCTTGGTATCTCCGACTGCACATTCTATTTTCTGCAAATCCGGAAACACAGGTGTTACAGTCTCATCATCATCACTACAAGCAGACGTGAAGAGACAGAACATCAACACAATCAATTGCAAATAATATTTTATTATATCTTTCATATTTATTTCCGATTATAGTTTAGAGTCCTTCCTCTTTTTTATACTGCTCCGCTTCTTCATCACTAATCCACTCCAGAATATTCACATAAGTACCTACCGTACCTTTACCCACCACATAAATAGTGCTATATAAGAATACAAATTTCTGGCATACATTATAATAAGAATCGTACGCAACAGGCTGAGTACACATCAGCTTTCCATTACCGTAAATGGTTCCGAAGGCTTCTGCCGTACTACCTATAATTTGATCATCAAACTCTACAAATGGTTTCAACGGATCGGAAGGATCATACTTAATTTTAAGATCATAATTCTTATAGAAGAAATCATGTAATATTATAGTATTATCTTCAGTCTTGTCTCTTTCCGCTTGTAATAACCGATGTTCCGTATTCGTCATATATGCACTAAAGAAAGAGGAAGTCAATAGACAATAGCCTTCAAATGTACTAAGTTCGAAAGGACATGCTTTTTGCATTTGAACACGAGTACGGGTACCGTACAAATCCCATACATTTTCATCTTTGGCAAGCAAATTGAACGTAACCGACAAAGAATCCGTTTTATCAATGTTCTCATAAATACCCTTCATCCGAAACTTTGCTACCCGTTCCCCTGCTTTAATGGTTACCGTATTTGATTCAACCACATATTGCTTTTTTTCAATTGCATTACTAGCCTTATCGTCTACTTCTACGCCAAAAGAACGGTCATAATCGCATATATTTGTAGCTACTACCGGAATTTCAAACCATTTCTCGCTGTCCTGCACCGGATACATAGATAATGTATCGGAGAACATCACGTAGTCGGAACCGCTGTAAGTCGTTCGGGAGAGATCATTACATCCCCAGAATCCGACAGCCAGCGTTATCAGTGCTACGATCCCTGTTATTAATAGTTTCATTGTTTCTCTATATTATCTTTATACATTATTTATTGCTTTCATTAGGCATTAAATCCACACCTGGAGCATCCAACTCATGTTGCGGGATAGGCCATACAAAACGCGGATCGTCTTTCTCTAACTTCAGCGTATTGCCCGGAGAGACAGTCGAGGTTTGTTCTTTACGTTCAAATCCCTCATGCCAACGTTTCAAGTCATTAAGGCGGAAACCTTCCATAAAGAGTTCTTTCATACGTTCTTCACTGACAGTCTTAAACCAGTTCTCTTCTGTTAGTGTGGTAGAACCACCGTAGGAAGAATAACGAGCCATACGTAAAGTAGAAATATCAATTCCGGCTTTTCCATAATAAGCTGTTCCCATCCGGCAATAAGCCTCTGCACGAATTAAATATTGCTCTGCCAACCGAAACGGCTTCGGCATGGAAACACATAATACTCTTTGGCTTATAAAATCCTGATTACCCATATATTTGATCAAAAGCGGCCAGGTTAACGCATGGGAGAAGCCGGTTGTTACCGAACCAAAATAGGCATTGTAGCGTAAATCAGCATTAGCATAGGCATCCAATACCCATTTAGCCGGTACATAATCCGGTTTATAAGATGTATAATCATAATTGAGGAATACGGTACCCAATGCGCCTCCATAGGAATTTACCTCAAACATTACTTTCCAGATGATTTCAGTAGAATTATCATACTGCCACATATACGCAAAATCATTGTAAGTAACCGAATAACTGTTCTTTGTAGCATCAGCTAATGCATACTTCTTACTATCTATCACTTTAGTGGCATACTCAACGGCCTTCTCCCACTTCTGCATATACAGGTACATACGAGCATACAAAGCATTGACTGTACCAACCGTGAAATATGCAGAATTATAGATAACCGCAGTATCATCATCATCCGCAGCCAGATATTCAGCAGCTTTAGCCAAATCATCCAAAACAAACTGATAGGAATCTTTTAAAGAAGCACGTTTTACAGGTCCCGGATTAACGTAACTGGACTGTAATACAACTCCCAGTTCATTGGCAGCCTCTTCATCACTGTCATAAGCTTTACAGAAACACTTCAGCAGTTCCGAATAAGCCAGCGCACGGGCAAAATAAATATGTCCCTTGTAGTTATCCAACTTATCCAGTTGTTCGTCATCGGAAGTAGCCGCTTCTACGGCAGCCATGTTATCAAGAACGAAATTACAACGTCCGATAACGGCATACAAACCACCATACACATATTCCACCTGTTTATTGATAGCTAATATCTCATTACGCCATACATCACCATAGACATTCGTATATCCTTTAACAGCGTAAACCTGATCTGTCTGAATATCAGGTAACAAGGTCAAGTAACCGCTATATAGGCTGCTGTTTTTAAACTGCGCATAAATACCGATCAAAGCTTGACGCACATCGCTCACTGTCTTAATAGCATCATCTTGCGGAATAGCATCTTGCGGATATTTGTCAAGACAGGAAGATGCCGAAAGCAATACCGCAACCAAAGCTATATATAATTTTATTTTTCTTATCATCACTGATTTATTTTAGAATGAAACTTCCAGTCCGAATGTGAACTGACGTGACATCGGATATTGGGCCTTGTACACATTGGACGTAGACTCCGGATCCATACCCGTGAAATTTGTAAATGTCAACAAATTCTGTCCCTGCGCATAAATACGGGCACTATTCAAAAAGCTAGTCCGCTTCAACCATTTCTGTGGGAACGTATAGCTGAGCATCAAATTCTTTAGACGCAGGAAAGATGCATCTTCAAGGAATCGTGAATCCAGTTGGGGAGTTACTCCATAACGGGGAATATCAGTCACATCTCCCGGTTTTTTCCATCGGTCGTAAAGCATACGTTTTGACTGGTTATAGGCACTGAACAGTCCGTTACTCTCCTGAAAGACTCTGTCGTTATTAAGCATCCAGCGATCAGCCACCCATGTGAACTGTGCGGAAAGTGAAAATCCCTTCCAGGAAAGTGTAGTACCAAAACCACCTTGCCAGGGAGCTTCATGTGTTTTGCCCAGCATCACCTTGTCGCTTTCATTATATTCCATAGTAATTTCACCGTCTTTGGTATACCATAAAGCATCTCCATTAATCGGATTAACTCCCGCATAACGGTTCAGATAAAATTCTCCTAACGGATGACCTACCGCAACCATTCTACCGGTATCGGAAGCTACATATTCTGTCACCCCATTATAGAGCTCGGTTATTTCATTTTTATTATAGGATACATTGGCATTCACATTCCATTTAAAGTCTTTGATGCGGAGTACATCTGCGCCGACATTAATTTCTACACCACGATTCCGCATGGCTCCCACATTATCCCAACGGGTCCCAAAACCGGTAGATGTATAAGAAATAGGAACCGCCATCAACATATTGGTCGTTTTCTTATTATAAAACTCCACATCCAAATTGATACGATCAATAAAACCTAAATGCAACGCCACATTAGTAGCCCATGTAGACTCCCAACTCAATTCTTCATTTCCTAACTGGGAAATTGCAATACCTGATTCGTTATCATACTTATATCCACCGGAAACTAAAGCCAGATGCTCATAGTTATTAATAGAAGAATTACCGGATGTACCTGTATTAACCGCAATTTGCGCATTAGTAAGCCAATCATATTTTTGCATGAACTTCTCCTTACGAAGGTTCCACATAAAACCGACTGACCAGAAAGCTCCCCAATGGTTATCGGTACCAAAACGTGAAGATCCATCCCCACGAATCGAGAAATCAGCATAGTAACGGTCATCATAATTGTATTCGCCCCGGGCAAAGAAAGAGAGAAAAGAATATTCTGTGACAGGATCTGACCATGATGAAGCAGTTGAGCCTGAAGCTAAGTTTGTCAAAATATCATTTGTCTGTCCCCGAGTAGTTAACTGGAAACCTTCATAATGATAGTTTTCACCTTCCTGACCAACCATAAAATTGAATGAATGAACATCATTCAACATAAAACGGTAGTTTGCCGTATTTGTAATCATCAGGTTAAGCATATCAAACGAGCTACGCTGCGCACCTCCATAATTATTATTTGGCTTGTAACTGGGGAAACTTTGATAAAAAGAGGTAGTATGACCATAATCAGCACTTAGCTGTGAACGGATTGTCAGATTCTTTACCGGAGTAACCTCGGCATAAAAAGTGGATAAAAGTTTGTATTTCTTATTCGACAACGGATTATTTGCCATCCATGCCAACGGATTTTCTGTCGTTCCCTTCCAACTCCCGTCATCCTGAAGTGCCAGACTTCCATCTTCCTTATAAGGGTTCCAGTAAGGCAACATAAAAAAAGACGCGGAAATAGGAGCCCATAACGCATACTCTCCATCATCACTCTGTTCAACTTCCTGATAGGCAAACATTGAATTTGTTCCTATCTTCAACCATTTATTAGCTTTTGCCTCTACATTGGCGCGAAAACCGACACGTTCGAATGTAGACCCTACTGCAATGCCATCTTGATCGTAATAACTTCCTGAAACATAATAATTCAATTTCTCCGTGCCTCCGTTTACAGATAACTCGTAATTCTGCAAAGGGGCAGTATCATTGTACACTTTATCCAGCCAGTTGATATTTGTCTTACTCAACTTTTCATAATCTTGTCCTTTATCCAGTCCAACTTCTTTCTCAAATTGAATGCGTTCATCCGTATTCATCTGATCCCAATCTTTTGAGGCTAGTTGAGAAAATCCGAGCTGTGTACGGAAAGTAACCTTAGCCGCTTCCCCCATACGCCCGCGCTTGGATGTAATAACGACCACACCATTGGAAGCACGTGCCCCATAAATAGAAGTAGAAGAAGCATCTTTTAATACTGAAATACTTTCAATATCATTAGGACTAATTGTATTGAAATCCGAACTTGAAATAGCTACTCCATCCAATATAAAAAGAGGATCTTTTCCCGAATTAATTGAATTTGTTCCGCGAATACGAAAAGTGGCTGCCTTACTGGGTTCACCAGAATCAGAAAGCACCATTAATCCTGGCGCCTGTCCTTGCAGTGCCTGGTCGAAACTCGGAGCAGGAACATCTTCCATCTTTTCAGCTTTTACCGTAGATACAGAACCTGCGATTGTTCCTTTCTTACGTACACCATACGCGACAACTACCACTTCTTCCACCATCTGTGCATCGTTTTCCATTGTCAAATTTATACGAGTAGAAGCAGTCACCTGCTTATCTATCGTTTTCATACCGACATAAGAGAACTGCAAAGTAGCAGGAGACTTCGTCACTGTGATACTGTAATTACCATTCATATCGGTAATTACTCCGTTCGTCGTACCCTTCTCCAAAACAGACACACCAATCATCGGCTGATTATCTTCCGCCGAGATAATATGTCCGGTTACCTGATATCCACCCTGCGCAAAAAGCAACAGGGGGATACTTGTCAGAGTAAAGAGTACAAACAAGAGAATTGATTTTCTCATCTTTGATACTTGAATTAAAATTAATGAAATTGATTTATTTTTATAGATTTATCTACAATGAGGAATACGCTTATCTTTGCGTAGGAAATAACAATACACCCCTTCCCCAAAAATCGGTTTTAAGCATATTCTGCACCGACCCGGGATAGGCTATTATTATCTATAAATATAGAATAGGAATAGACTAACTTGGCAAATTCTTAATATTGCGCCAAATATCCAAATAGACTTTTCGTGTTGTTGCTGTGTGAATTAAAGGTTTGACCATCTGCTCTCTTAAGTTATAAATTAAACACTAATATCACTTGTTCTGTTTAGGTGTACTTCAATATCGTTTTATTTTGTCTACAAAGATATATATTATATTTAAATAAATGAAACTATATGTCGCATATTTTATACCATATTTCCACTAATGTCTTTTTGCTACATATTTAAGTACATATAGTCCATTAAAGAAGTAAATCCATAGTATATTTCAAGGATAATTAAATATTAACGTTCATTTTAATAGCTGTTTTAATTGTTTAAACAACAATATCGTAACTCATACCAAATAGCTTATTGAGAGGATTCAACACAGAAAAGATAATTATTCAAAACTATTTCCTATTTTTGCACCCATTATATATAAATAAGGTATAAGATGAACTACGGATTTGTAAAAGTAGCCGCAGCTGTGCCACACGTAAAAGTGGCCGACTGCAAATTCAATGTAGAGAAGATAGAAAGTCTGATTGCAGTAGCCGAAGGAAAAGGAGTGCAGATCATTATTTTTCCGGAAATGAGTATTACCGGATATACTTGCGGTGACTTATTCGGACAACAACTTTTACTGGAAGAAGCAGAAATGGGACTGATGCAAATCCTGAATAACACCCGCCAATTAGACATTATTTCTATTGTTGGCATGCCTGTGGTGGTCAACTCGACAGTGATTAATGCAGCTGCAGTGATTCAAAAAGGAAAAGTGTTAGGAGTTACCGCTAAAACCTATCTCCCGAATTATAAAGAATTCTACGAACAACGTTGGTTTACCTCGGCGCTTCAGTTGACAACAAATAATGTACGTCTCTGTGGACAAATCGTTCCGATAGGTTCTAATCTGCTTTTTGAGACTTCAGATACGACTTTTGGCATCGAGATATGCGAGGACCTTTGGTCTACTATACCTCCGAGTTCTTCATTAGCACTGCAAGGTGCAGAAATTCTTTTCAATATGTCTGCTGATAATGAAGGTATTGGAAAGAATAATTATCTTTGTTCTCTCATCAGCCAACAATCTGCACGTTGTATTGCCGGATATGTATTCTCGTCTTGTGGCTTTGGAGAATCTACTACCGATGTAGTTTTTGCCGGTAACGGGTTCATTTATGAAAACGGTTCACTGCTTGCACACAGCGAACGTTTCAGCATGAAAGAACAGCTGATTATCAGCGAAATTGATGTGGAACGTATCCGGGCAGAACGCAGGATAAATACAACCTTTGCAGCTAATCAAGCAAACTTAGGGGATAAAAAGGCGGTTTCTATTGCGACTGAATTTGTCAACAGCAAAGAGCTAACCTTAACCCGGAAGTTTAATTCTCATCCTTTTGTACCGCAAGGAATAGAGCTAAATGAACATTGTGAAGAAGTGTTCTCCATACAGGTAGCGGGATTGGCACAAAGGCTTGTCCATACAGGAGCTAAAACTGCTGTAATCGGTATCTCTGGCGGGTTGGATTCAACATTGGCATTACTTGTATGTGTGAAGACTTTTGATAAGTTGGGATTGTCCAGAAAGGATATTCTCGGCATTACGATGCCAGGATTCGGAACGACCGACCGTACTTATCATAATGCCATCGATCTAATGAAATCGCTGGGTATCTCTATTCGTGAAATCAGTATCAAAGATGCTTGCATTCAACATTTTAAGGATATAGACCATAATATTAATGTACACGATGTCACATACGAAAATTCTCAAGCACGCGAACGTACACAAATATTGATGGATGTGGCGAACCAGACTTGGGGAATGGTTATTGGTACAGGAGATTTATCAGAACTTGCACTAGGATGGGCAACATATAATGGCGATCATATGTCCATGTATGGAGTGAATGCGAGTGTCCCTAAAACTCTCGTAAAATACTTGGTACAATGGGTGGCAGTAAATGGCATGGATGAAAATTCGAAAGCGACTTTACTCGATATTGTAGATACTCCCATCAGTCCGGAACTGATTCCGGCAGATGAAAACGGAGAAATTAAACAGAAAACAGAAGATTTGGTGGGTCCTTATGAACTACATGACTTCTTCCTATATTATTTCTTACGTTTCGGTTTCCGGCCTTCCAAGATATTCTATCTGGCAAATATTGCATTCAAAGATATGTATGATGAAAAAACCATCAAGAAATGGCTTTCTACCTTCTTCCGTCGTTTCTTTAATCAACAGTTCAAGCGTTCTTGCTTGCCGGACGGTCCTAAAGTAGGAAGTATTTCTATCAGCCCGAGAGGAGATTGGAGAATGCCGAGCGATGCCAGTTCAGCCATGTGGCTTAAAGAAATAGAGGCCTTGTAAGGACGTCCTATCAATAGGCTTGTGCCACCGCATTGGCACAACTGTGCCAGCATGATGGCATGGTTGTGACAATACGGTGGCACAGCTGTGACAGAGCGATGGTAAAGATATGGCATATTATAACTCTCCACCTTCCATTACTTCTTTTCTTATTTGCTCCACATTTGCTTCCTTGATTCTTCTAATAATATTCTTATAAATTCGATGAAAGCCATAGCCTCCTTCAGTCATTTCATGGATTGCATCTTCTTTTGAAACATTCTGAAAAATGATACGATAAAACGCACAAACAGCCCCTGTACGGTCAGAGCCGTGGTGACAATGGAAAACAATAGGCGCTTTACGATTTTTAATAATGCGTAATGCCTGTATCAATTGCTTTTCACTAATCGAATGTGCTTTAGTTTTTACCCGGTGAAGTTTTATACTTGTTCCTTTTGCTTCGTCATCATCACTATGTCTGTTTCGTAGATTAAGTACTTCTCCAATACCATACTTTTCTAAAGCTTTAAAGCCCTCTTTTGAAGGTTGCTCCGAACGATATACGCCCGAATCTATTTGATACAAATTTGTCAAATCACTATCAGACAGAATAATCTTATCCGCTTTCAGATTTTGACCGAAAAGAGAGACGGATAAGACTATCGCCAATAAGCATAGTGGGATTTGCTTTTGCATAAGCAATATGGATATGATTCTAAAAAACATTAAAGCACACCCTTACTAGATGGAAGTTCAAAATGATAGATATCTCTTTTAATTGCCATTTTCAAAGCACGGGCAAGGGCTTTAAAAATTCCTTCTATCTTATGATGTTCATTCTGTCCTTCCGCTTTGATGTTCAAATTCATCTTTGCCGCGTCACTTAGTGACTTAAAGAAATGAAGGAACATTTCCGTCGGCATCTCTCCTATCTTCTCACGCTTGAATTCAGCATCCCAAACTAACCAGGGACGACCACCGAAGTCCAGACAAACCTGACAAAGACAATCATCCATCGGTAAGGCATAGCCATAACGTTCAATCCCTCGTTTGCTACCTAAAGCCTGATAGATACATTCGCCCAGTGCGATAGCAGTGTCTTCGATCGTATGATGTTCATCTACTTCCAAATCTCCTTTAACACGGATGGTTAAGTCCATGCCAGAATGTTTTCCAATCTGCTCAAGCATGTGATCGAAAAAGCCAAGACCGGTAAAAATGTCACAAGTTCCATTTCCATCAAGATTCAAAGCAACATAAATATCTGTTTCTTTTGTAGTACGACGTACTTCCGCTTTCCGTTCTCCGGCAAAAAGGAATTCGGCTATCCGATCCCAATCAGTAGTTGCAAGAACACAGACTTCTTCTAATCCTTTTTCTTTCAGAGCTTCGGTCGAGTCTTGCAAATAAATTGCCCGGCAACCGATATTTTTGGCAAGTTCCACATCTGTGGGACGATCGCCTATTACAAAACTTCCGGCAAGATCGTATTCCGGATTATCCAGATACTTCGTCAACATTCCGGTACGCGGTTTGCGGGTGGGCGCATTATCTTCAGGAAAACTACGGTCTATCAGAATCTCATCAAAAGTAATCCCCTCCCCTTCCAATGTTTTAAGCATCAAGTTATGGGCAGGCCAGAATGTTTCTTCCGGAAAAGAAGGTGTACCCAATCCATCCTGGTTAGTGACCATCACAAATTCAAAATCGAGCTTACTGCGGATAAAGCCCAAATTACGGAATACTTTCGGATAGAATTCCAGTTTTTCCAATGAGTCGAGTTGGTAATCTACAGGAGGTTCGATCACCAACGTGCCGTCTCTATCTATAAATAATACTTTCTTCTTCATAAATTATCCTTGATAGTTTTTAAGAGCTGCCAATAGGGTATTATTTTCGACACGAGTACCGACAGTCACACGCAAACAGTTGCAGCAAAGTGAAATGTTATGGCGATTACGCACTATTATTCCTTCCCCTACCAAATAATTATAGATTTTCACGGCATCCGTCACTTTTGCCAAAAAGAAATTCGCATCGGACGGGAACAGTTTAATGGTACATGGAAGTTTTTCAAATTCCGCTTCCAGATAATCACGCTCTTCCTTCAACGTTTTCACCCAACGTTCTATCTCATAGTGCTTATGCAACATAGAAATAGCTTGTTGTTGAGTCAACTGATTGACATTATAGGGATATTTGATTTTACTAAGAATGTCTATAATTTCTTTGGAAGCAAAAGCCATTCCCAAGCGAATTGCAGCACATCCCCAAGCCTTGGAGAATGTTTGGAATACGACAAGGTTGGGATATTTATCCAGCTCTTCGAGGAAAGACGGAGCCTGGGAAAAATCATTGTAAGCCTCATCCAACATCACCAATCCTTCGAACTGACAAAGTACCTTTACAATTTCAGAACGGAGCAAGTCATTTCCTGTTGGATTATTAGGCGAGCAAAGGAAAATCAATTTGGTGTGTTCGTCGGTAGCCGACAGCAGTTTATCGGCAGAGAACTGGAAGTCATCATCCAGTAATACTTTCCGGTATTCCACATCGTTCACATCGGCACAAACCTGATACATACCATAAGTAGGGTCGATGGCTACGACATTATCTTTTCCCGGTTCGCAGAATGCACGAAAAACCAAGTCGATGGCTTCATCGCTACCGTTTCCAAGAAAAATATGCTTGGGAGATACTTTTTTGATTTTCGACAACAACGTCTTCAGTTCGCACTGCATAGGATCCGGATAGCGATTATGAGGCGTATTGTAAGGGTTTTCGTTTGCATCCAGGAAAACAGAGGCTGTAACTCCTTTATATTCATCTCGTGCCGAAGAGTAGGGTTTTAATTTCCAGATATTCGGTCGGGTTAGTTCTTGTAACGTTTTCACTTCTTTAAGTTTTAAATTATGAATTTTGAATTGCTTTGAGACGAACTGTGACGGCATTTTTATGTGCATCCAGCTGTTCATTAGCCGCCATCTCTTCAATAGCAGGACCGATAGCTTTTATTCCTTCCGGGAGGATTTCCTGAAATGTAATCTTACGGATAAAACTATCCAGACTTACACCGCTATAGGCTTTGGCATAACCGTTGGTCGGCAGGGTGTGATTCGTTCCGGAAGCATAGTCGCCGGCACTCTCGGGAGTTAATGAACCTAAGAAGACAGAACCTGCATTTATCACACGTTCGGCCACTTCCATATAGTTCTCCGTTTCTATGATTAGATGTTCCGGAGCATACGCGTTAGTCAGTTCCAATGCTTCATCCAGATCCTTCACTAAAATCAATTTACTATTCTCCAGTGATTTCGCCGCAATTTCACGACGGGGAAGTTCTGCTAATTGACGCTCCACTTCTTCCATCACCTCTGTTTGAAGTTTCTCGGAAGTGGTAATCAATATAGCCTGGCTATCTATTCCGTGTTCTGCCTGTGACAAAAGATCTGCTGCTACAAAAACCGGATTGGCAGATGCATCAGCCAAGACTTCCACTTCTGAAGGACCGGCAGGCATATCAATAGCTACATCACGCAGGCTTACCAACTGTTTGGCAGCTGTCACATATTGATTGCCGGGGCCAAATATCTTATATACTTTGGGGACACTCTCCGTTCCATAGGCCATAGCGGCAATAGCCTGCACACCACCAGCCTTGAATATTTTGCTGACACCTGCCAATTGCGCAGCAAAAAGGATAGCCGGATGAATATTTCCATTTTTATCGGGAGGCGTACAAAGTACGATTTCCTTGCATCCTGCAATTTTAGCCGGAACAGCCAACATTAATACAGTTGAGAAAAGCGGTGCTGTTCCACCCGGAATATATAAGCCGACCTTTTCGATTCCCACTGATTTTTGCCAGCAAGTTACCCCATTCATTGTCTCTACCTTCTTCCCGACAAAACGCTGGGAAGAGTGGAATGTTTCAATGTTTTGTTTAGCTAAAGAAATGGCAGCCTTTAGTTCATCGTTTACTAATGTCCCGGCGGCTTGAACCTCTTCAGGAGTCACAGCAAGTGCGGACAAGGTTACTTTATCAAAAGCAGCCTCATATTCCAATACTGCTTTATCGCCTTCTGTCCTTACCTTATTTATAATAGAACGAACAGTATCGAACAAACTTTCCGTATTTAGTGCCGGACGTTTCAAAAGTTCTGTCCATTGCTCTTTTGAGGGATATTTAATCAATTTCATGGTTCATATTTTATCAGGAACGAATTTTCGTTCCTATCTATTTATACAATCATCTTTTCAATCGGCAGTACCAAAATACCTTCTGCTCCCAGTCCTTTCAATTTTCCGATAATTTCCCAAAAACGTTTTTCATCAAGTACTGTATGAACAGAACACCAGCCTTCCTGTGCCAATGGCATCACTGTAGGACTCTTCATACCGGGCAATACAGCTATGATTTCTTCCAGTTTGTCTTTTGGAGCATTCATCAATACATATTTTTTATCTTCAGCTGTTTTTACTGCGTTCATACGGAACAGCAATTCTTCGAGCACTTCTTTTTTCTCTTCGCTCATGTTCTTGTTGCCAATCAACAATGCTTCCGACTTCATTACAACTTCCACTTCTTTCAAGCGGTTGCTGACCAAAGTAGAACCGGAACTTACAATATCAAAAATGGCATCAGCCAATCCAATACCCGGAGACACCTCTACCGAACCGGTTATCACATGTATTTCGGCATTTACGCTATTTTTTTTCAGGAAGTTACGAAGAATAACCGGATAAGAGGTAGCAATCTTCTTGCCTTCAAACCATGACAAACCGGGATATTCAATATCCTTCGGCATAGCCAGTGACAGACGACATTTGCTGAATCCCAGACGTTTGACAATTTCCGCATCTTCCTCCTTTTCCATAAACTCGTTCTCACCAACAATTCCCAAATCAGCTACCCCGGTAGCTACCGTTTGCGGAATATCATCATCACGAAGAAATAGAACTTCGATAGGAAAGTTAGAAGACTGTACCAACAAGGTACGTTTAGTAGTGCTTAACTTGATATCTGACTCTTCTAAAAGTGCCATTGTCTCTTCGAAGAGACGTCCTTTGGCTTGTACTGCGATTCTTAACATGACTTTATTTAATTACTAATTATTAATTACAAATACAATCTGCGTTGAAAAACAAAAAAGGCTTACCGCATTCGGTAAGCCTTCGTTATCGTTTATATAGTTATACACAATATCATCCACGCCCACCGATTATTCGTTAGGAAAATGATGATGATGATGTGTAGCTGTATATTTCATATTTCTTTTATTAACTGCGACAAAAGTAAAGTATTTGTTTGATACTACCAAACATTTATCACAAAAACTTAAGTTTTTATTTCAAATTAATGGTAATATCTCTTCCGATTCTACATCACATTTCGAAAAATGCATTTCATCTTTCGACTTTTCTTTCGAGAAAGTAAAGTAAGTACAAACTGATTCTGTACAGACTTCTCCATCCTTATTATATAACTTTGCTTCAACAATAACGATGTTCCGCTTTACCTCTTTAATAGACGCGCGTAATACGATATGAGAATCTTTGGTATCAATCGATTTTCGGTAACGAGTTTCCATCTTCGACGTCACCCCCGTGGTTTGTAGTTTACGAAGTATAACCCAGGCACAGATTTCATCCATCAAGACAGCTTGAATACCGCCATGCAAGGTATCAATCCAGCCTTGATATTCGGGACGTGGTTTCCAAATGCTTACCACTTCGTCACCATCTTCGTAAAATTCCATTTTTAATCCGGCTTCATTATTGGAAGCACAACCAAAGCAGTTGTACCCTTCCAAACCTTTCCAGGGATTTATTATCTTCTTCATAGTTCTCTCTTTTAGTTAGTTTTACTTCCCAAATATAAGCAATTTATGGAAAAGAGAAGCCTTTTTCGTCGATTTACTTTCTGATGCAACGAATGGCAAAGGCTTTTGTATCAACACCTGCATTAGATTCTTCAATGATATCCGTATCACTTTTCAGATAGAAAACCTTGATATCGATAGCGGCATTTGCATTATCCAGTGTCCAATATGCCAGATGTTTTTTCTCGTAATCAGTTTGAAAAGCCCCCACATACATTCCTACAGGTATTCCATTAAAACCGGATAAATTAGTTGCAGGCTGTACCTGTTCTCCCGCTTTCAAAGGTAACCAAGTACCTGATTTCAGCAAAGAAGCCTCTCCATTCAGATAGTCTTTTAAAATGTTCCAGTCTTTCCAATCCGGTATACTCCAATGAGCAGGCAGAATTTTATTAGAAAGTACTACATTAGCTGTATAAAAATAGTGTTCCGTAGTAGATTGCAGATATCCGACAACATTCGCTGTCACTGCATCCAGTCTGGGAAGTGCTTCACCGCCAACATACGAAGATGCCTCCAGATTATCCCGCATCCAATATTGTGTTCCAATCTTCACTAACGGATAATTATGAATGATTCCTCCACGTACATCACGAACGATATCTTCCAAAGCCAAAACAGATAGTACGTCATCTGCTGTCGTAACAGATAAAGAAACGGTTCCGTTTGCCATCACATATACATTATTACGAATCGGCAAAATTCCGTCAACATAGGCCAATGAGTAATCTTCCATATTCCATGATACGCTTCCTCCATTCACTTTTCCGGATTTCCCTAGCAACTGTGCTACAACACCTTGAGATAAGTCCACACTACCATCTTTTTTCATCGGATAGGCAACGATTGCCTGCGAAGAAAATTCCGGAGTAACAAGATACTCCTTACATATTTCAGCTACTTGCTTTCCCGAATGTAACACTTTATACACATTCGACTTTTCAAAAGTTAACTTCGAAACATCTATGTATTTATGAAGCGTGACTGATTCTGTATGATCTATTTCGGTTCCGTCCCAATCTCCGATTTCCCCATTCACTTTGCTCATTAATACATCTTCGGCTGATACAAACTTTATTTCCAATTCGCGCTGCTTTCCACTTTTTAATTGTAAAGTAGATGGTAATGGGCTTATATATAGCTTTCCTGCAGCTTCCAACGTTATGTATTGGTATCCCGGAGTCGCCTCCTGCGGTATCAAAATAAATTCCTTTCCTATCAGTCGTCCGTCTTTTATCTCCCATTCTCCTGCAGGAATAATATCTTTCTCTTCGGAATAACCAGAGAAAGTCTTTTTCTGAAAATCATAACTTGTTTTAGTATAAAAGCCACTCACCGAAAGCGTAGGCTTAACGGATAACATATCTTCCAAATTCTCCCCCTCTCCAGGAATAAGAACAATTTTCAGACGAAAAAACTGATGATTATAGGTCAGAGCGACCGCCTCCTTACTGGCTAAGACCTCTTCTTTAGAAGCAATTAGGAAATCAGAATGTGAATAATCGTCAGGAATATTTTGAGTCGTTGAAACCGCCACCTGCATGGTGCTCTCCCCTATCCCCACGCCACTCTTTTGATAAGGATAATAACTGATTAAATTCAATGTAACTCCATCATCCGGATAGTATACCGACTCGTTAGATTCAAACTCACCATTGGATGAACGTATGAAATGAAGATTATCCACATAACGTTCTTCTTGCATTGTAGTGGTTCCGGCAAGAGCAAACAGACCGACTTCATCCCCTTCAGCAAAGTTATTATTTGCCATACGGGTACCAACTGATTCACGAATATCGGCAATAAATTTCAATGGAATATCTCCATTATTAACACTATCCTCCTCTTCCTCCGAAATATGGTTCACACAAGCACTAAGCAAGATAGTACAAAAAACAAGTAAACCCACGCCCCTTTGTAGGTTATAAAATAGTTTCATCATATTTATTTTTTAATTTTCCAATAGAAACTTTTGATTGAACAGAAAGAATAGCATAAGAGGAAGTATTCGCTTTCGGTTATGGGATACTGAACAACACGTCTGTTGTACTGAGGAATCATCAATTTCAAGATATCATTTTGATGTCTTGAAAGCAAAAGTATATAATTATATTAAGTCGGAGTATAGTTTCTATAGGAAAATTTCACATTTTCATCTATAACGCAAACAATCAACAAGTTACAAACGACTAGTCAGGAACAAAGAATTAAACTCTCACATTATTATATTAAGAGCCTGCTAATTTCAGAAAGAATATCCCACTTCTATTCCGGCAATGTGTCTGCCTTGCGAAGATGCATATTGATAACAATAGAATGCATCCAACGACCAACGTTTGGCCAAAGCTATTTCTACTCCGGGACGATAACGCATACGATCGGCTCTCCAAAAAGAAACGTCATCCAAACTCTGATAGATTTCAACAGAGAAATAGGGAGAAACAATTCCTTTTGTAGGAGCATAAGATAATTTCAAGCGGGAACGCAAACGAGTTTCAGAGTTGCCACGATCAAAAGTCTGCTGAAATCTTTCCCTTACAGCTACTTTCAACCATTGATAACGAAAACTGACAGTAGCAGTTATATGATAGCGATGCCTGAACTTCCAGTCCGAGTCACCCAAATTCCGAAGATGGGTTTCATAGCCAACCCCCAGATTCAAAAATGAATAGGGTCGGTAACTTCCGCCAACAGTCAGCCCCCAACGATCCAATTTACTCACATCATCTTTCATGCGCAATTCCAAATCACCTGAAACTGAAAACCGGGAATCTATCTTATGGTTTACCTTGAATTTAGTCCATGTATTAAAATCGTCACTTTGTGCCCATGCAGAAAGTGATATTCCAAGCAACAGCACAAATAATAGCCAAGTCTTAGTATTTAATAATATTCTACTCATTGATTTTCGGGTTAAAGTTACAAAGATAACAAATTATCTCCGGCAAAAGAAAGGCACAATACTGAATTTATTCTGAAAAGATTATGTTCGTCTTCTGCCTAAATTCTCATTTGCATATTGTATCTTTGCCTAAGAAACTCTAAAATCATCGGATATGGACAACTTGATGCGTAAACTTCCTATTGGAATACAGACATTCGAAGGGATACGGAAGGATAATTATCTTTATGTGGATAAAACAGCACTTATATGGCGTATGGCTAACCTAGGAAAGCCATATTTTCTAAGCAGGCCGCGTCGCTTTGGTAAAAGCTTATTAATTTCTACATTCGATGCTTATTTTCAAGGAAAAAAAGAGCTATTCGATGGTTTGGCTATTGAACAACTGGAGACGAAATGGGAACAACATCCTGTTTTACATCTTGATCTGAATGCCAAAAAATATGAAACGGCAGCAGATTTAATTGCAATGCTAAACCAATATTTAGAAAAATGGGAAGCTATTTACGGCAATGAGAAAAAAGACCGTAGCCCTGAGGAGCGCTTTAGTTATGTAATCGAACAAGCTTCCTTGAAAACAGGAAAAGGTGTCGTCGTATTGGTGGACGAATACGACAAACCGCTTTTGCAGGCTATTACCCGTCCGAAATTATTCGAAGACTATCGTCAGACATTAAAAGCCTTTTATGGAGTACTAAAAAGCGCCGACGCATATCTCCGTTTTGTTTTCCTGACCGGAGTTACGAAGTTCTCACAAGTCAGCGTATTCAGCGATTTGAATCAGTTGAATGATATTAGTCTCGACTATTCTTACGCCACACTTTGCGGCATCACCCGTGAAGAACTAAAGAGTACTTTCGAACCCGAAATTGAAGTTTTCGGGCACAAAAATCATCAGACTCCAGAAGAGGTAGTCACAGCAATGGAACGCAACTATGACGGCTATCATTTTCATCCGGATGGTGCAGGAGTATTCAATCCGTTCAGTGTGTTGAATGCTTTCAGCAAACTGGAGTTGGGTAGCTATTGGTTCCAGACTGGCACACCGACATTTTTGGTTGAACTACTGCAAAAAAGTGAGTATGATCTCCGTACTTTATTAAATGGCATAGAAGCACCTACATCTTCTTTTGCAGAATACAGAATGGATGCTAATAATCCCGTACCGCTGATTTATCAAAGTGGATATTTGACTATTAAGGATTACGACAGACGGTTTAATAATTATTTACTTGACTTTCCTAACGATGAGGTACGTTACGGATTCATTAACTTTCTTGTGCCATTCTACACTCCGATGAAGAACAATGATCAGGGATTTTATATTGGAAAATTCATTGATGAATTGGAGAAAGGTGATTACGAATCTTTCCTCACCCGTCTGGAAGCTTTCTTTGCCGATATTCCGTATGAATTGAATGACCAGACTGAACGCCACTATCAGGTTATCTTCTATCTCGTATTCAAATTGATGGGACAATTCACGGAAGCGGAAGTGCGCAGCACCCGTGGACGTGCCGATGCTATGGTTAAAACGCCGAAATATGTCTATGTGTTTGAGTTCAAATTAAATGGAACAGCAGAAGAAGCGATGAAGCAAATTGACGAGAAAGGATATCTGATTCCTTATCAGAAAGACCATCGGGAAATAATAAAAATCGGAGTGGAATTTAGTGCGGAAACTCGCAATATCAATCGTTGGCTGGTAGAGACGAGGTAAATATGATAAAACATTTCGGGAAGAATCGTAGCTACGAACTTCCCGAAATAAAAACCGATACCATTGAAAATAAACACTTGTTATCCTCTTTTGGAAACAAGTGTTTTTCAATCTAACCTAATATACCTGAAACTAATCTGACTCTTTTGATTTTGCATTCCAAACCAATAATGCAAAGAATACCGACAGCAGAGCCGCTCCTATCCAGAACCAATTGATATAAGTGAAATCATAAACATCGACTCCATTCTGAACCGTCTTCTGCCCCTCTATCAGAACACCACTCATTACATCCTGTAATCCGGCCCCAATATAACTGGCAATGCCGACTACCCCCAATGCTGCTCCCGACGCATTGCGAGGAGCAATATCGACTGCCATCAGGCCACCTAAAAAACAAATGAGAACTCCGATACCCAAACCGAAAAGAACCATGGCCAACACATCTATCCAGAAGTGTACGCCGGGAACCAACAAGAACAGGCTAAGTGCAAGAACATTCATCAATCCGAAAATCAGGGCGGGAACATTTCGACAACCGCCAAATAACTTGTCAGAAATAACACCCGAAAATATGGTACCTACGATACCACAGACTGGACAAATGGAAATAATGAAGCTGGCATCCAACGTGGAATATCCTTTTTGCGCTTCTAGATAAAAAACACCCCAGCTATTGATAGCATAGCGACTGATATACATAAAAGCACTCGAAAGAGCCAGTATCCAGATGGCAGGCATCATCAATACCTGGCGTTGGGCTTTATTAAAGTCTGTCGTTTCCACCACACTCATCTCCTCTTTCTGTTTGGGAACATTTACAGGAGGAAAGCCCTGACTCTCGGGAGTGTCATGGAAGAACTTCCACACAATTAAAGCACCAAGCAAACCAACAATACCGGCACCGAAGAAACCGTATCTCCACCCCAATACACTAACGATAGACGCAACAATTAGGAAGGTCAACGCCTCACCGATATTGTGGCTGGCAGACCAAAATCCGTAATAGGAACCTCGTTCTTTGTCCGTGAACCAACGGGAAAGTCCCACTACACAAGAAGCAGCACCCATAGACTGAAACCAGCCACTAATCCCCCAAAGGAGAGCAAACAGAATAAAAGAATGGGTAAAACCCAGGCACAGGTTCACTAAAGCAGTTACCAGTAAACCGGTAGTCATAAAGCGGTTGATATTGCTACGGTCGGCCAGAAAACCATTCGTAAATTTTCCAAGGGCGTAAGTAAAGAACAATACCGAACCGATAATTCCCAGTTCTGTTTCGGAGAAAATTCCTTCATCTACGATGGGCTTCTTCACGACATTCAGGCTAAGACGACAAACATAGTACATGCCGTAACCGAAAGTGGCTGAAAGAAAAGTAGACCATTTCAGGTATTTCAGACGACGGGCATCGGAATGAAGATGTTGTGAGCCGGATGAAGACAAAGCTTCCCCGTTACAAGGTCTCGGTGAAGAGACCTTGTAAAAGTTTATAAGTTGTTTCAACATGAAAAAGTCTATTTAGTCGTGAAGTTTCTTTTTGCGCAGATACTCCAATAAGAGGGCAGGACGGTCAGTTTGAATTAATTTGGCTCCCTGATTAATGATCCATCCCCAGCTTTCATCCGGTTGATGAAGTTCTACTGCACGGTCGTCATCATGACCACCACATAATTCGGGCCAAAGAGAGTTTATAAACAACTTAGAACCCGTATCACGCACTTTTTTTATCAGGTTAAGCACCTCAGGACTATCATTATCAAACACTAACTCATAAGCAGCAGGCTTCATGTGAATCTTGTAACTGTCAATAATAGCTTCGGCTCCTTTTTTATGCAACTGTACAATAGGCATAAAAATCACTTTATCCAATACAGCACCGTTTTCGGCTTTCACTTGTTCATAAGGAAGGCCGGCTTTGATAACACACTGGTCAACCGTTCCCGTCTTTTCGAGTACAATATAAGCTTCCTGAAAATAATCATACCCCTTATCAATATTTACCATGATCTTACCTTTGCAGAGCAACATCACTTCTTCCAATGTAGGAATCTGATGTCTTGTCTTACAAGCTACTCCATTTTTAAGACGCATTGCTTTCAATTCGGCCAATGTATAATCTTCCACCAGTCCTTTTCCAGACATGGTACGATTGATCGTTTTATCATGCATCACTACTAAATGTCCGTCTTTGGTTCGTTTCAAATCGATCTCCACCATATCGACACCCATATCAATGCAATTCTGTATACCTTGCAATGAGTTTTCCGGGGCATTACGCCAGTCAGCCCGGTGGGATACAACCAATATTTTATCTGGATGATTTCCCAGCAGATTTTCTCTGATTTCAGCTATTCTATTTTGAGCAACAGCCAGTTGCACCAAACACAGAAGAAGTATGAAGTTACATATCCGTTTCATAAGTTCAAGCATTAAGAATTTTAATTCAGTTTATTGTTTTTCCAGACTAGTTTTTCTCCCCACATTGGTACATAAGTCTGTTCACAGTTAATCTTCGAAGCCCGTTCGAGTGCCATATCCAATGACCATCTTGATTCATCAACACCTGCATGAGCCAGTTCCAAGATATGTGATAACAAGACATAATCGGGCTCCACCTGTCCCGCACCTGAACCCAGAATATTATTTTCGGTCAGAGCATTGGGAGCATAACGCGGTATCAAAACATTCACATGAGAAGCCAGATTCGTATATTGTTCCGGTTTATAGTTAGAGTCTCCTACATGCATAAAAACGAAATTACCGGTATCTTCCCCACAATCGATTGAAAACACAGTCACAAAATTAGATAACCCGGCATTGTTATGGTCAGTGATACAGGTTTTAATCTTGAATTTTCCAATTTCATAATCTTTATCCCCCTTTGCAGTATAAGGATATGTCGTGTCTTTCAAATAGTTGGATAACACCGGTTTACCTAAATCAAACATAGCCTGGATAAGATCATTACTATAATGATCGGAGTGCTTGTGTGTAACACAGAGAAAATCAATATAAGGTGCCAGCTCTTTCGCCCAACGATGAGAAATGTCAATAGCAAAACATCCTGACGGAGTTTTTACCACATACCCCATATTATAGAGTAACCAGATCGCTGCCGTACCATTTTCTACTTTTGAGTTTTTAATTCCATCCATTACACGATCAAATGCACTCCGATAAAAATAGATAATCGGATCACACTTTTCCATACTCGTACTTGCCTGATCGAAGCCATTCAGATAACTGATGAAATAATCATCTTTACACTTATCCGCATATCCCTGGATCTTGGTCAAAGTAGTGGTACGTCCGGTATTGACAATCAAAGGAGAAGAACTCCACAACTGTTGTGCAGTGGCATCTACTTCCTCTGCCAATTGCGTAAGAATTCCTTCATGACCAGTTTCGGTACTGTTGTTGTCATCATCATCACAAGCAACAAAACCTATTGCCAAAAGACAAAACAGTAAATATTGTATTTTTCTTATTATATCCATCTTATTTCTGATTTTTATAGTCATTAATTATTTTATTGAAAGTCTCAACCACCCGTTCCGGTGTCGGACGCGTATTGTCGTTTTCATGGTCTTTGGTAGCTTCATACATGAAAACCCCTTCATAGCCGATTCCTTCGAGTGCATGCATTAACTTTCCCCATTGAATGTCACCTTGTGTAGGAAGCCAATGACACTCGTTGACAAAATCAAAGTCCGAAGCGTGTATAGTACCTATACGTTCACCAACAGTTTCTACAAAATGCCCTGTCGTCCCTTTAGTATAATGATTGGTATCAAAACAAACCTTCACACCCGGAATATCTTTGATCATCTCCAAAAGCTCTTCAGGAGTATTACCCAGGCAAGTTCTCGGCAGATTTTCGATGCACAACTGTGCTCCTATTTGATCCGCATATTTTTTCAGATAAGCGATAGACCTGGAAGCGTTAGTTATTCTTTGTGCCCGAATACTGTCAGTAATAGGCTCAGAACTAGGATGCAATACCAAACATTTCGGCTGAAATTGAGCACACTGTCCAATCATCTCCGCCATAAAATCTACATTTTCTTTCCTTTTCTTTTCATCCAGCACCGATATGTCCAACATGCGTGAGAAAGGAAGATGTATAGACCAGACCTTGATACCGGCACTATCAATTTTTGCTTTCATATCCCGGATACGAGGAACAACTTCATCTGCCGGAACTCCTCTATAACACTGGTTAAATGCTACTTCCACATACTCTACCCCCACAGACCGAGCTTGAGAAAAGTCTGTGGAAGCAGGTACTTTCCACAAAGCTGTAGTCGTACCTACTTTATATTTCTGTGCATATAAACCCATTGTCATCGCCATAAATAAGATAAAAACAGGAACTCTCATTATCGCTTACTTTTGACGGTTTGTACCTTGAATATCACCACCACGAATACTCCAGGAGTCTGTTGCTAATGTCTTATTGACAGCAAAAGCCTTTATCGAACCGATATTATTAGATCCGATCGTTCCGCAATAAAGCCGTCTGTCCGGACCAATGCTAACAGCTGCCATGACCTGTTGTCCCACAGTCTCTTCAAAAACAATGTTTCCATTAGTGATGTCAAGTCCCAGCACTTTGTTATTCGATTGGGTACCTATATAAAGAATACCATCCGTACTCAAAGCACCTCCACTGTAGTTCAAATTGTTACCCACATTTTTCTCCCAGATTTTAGATCCGCTGGCATTTACTGCATGAACAGTCTGCGATCCTTTTTCAGTAAAATAGACATTGCCATTTTTATCAGCAATCGGGAAATAAGCATCTCCTTTTGTAGTCGGATACGTCCATTTCTTTGTTCCGTTTGTCATATCAACAGCAACGAGTCCTCCGTTTTTCAAAGTCGCATAAAGTACCTGATCCTTCAAAGCAAACGTAGCCTGTTCTGTCACATTCACTTCTTCCAATTTCCAATTCTGCTCTTTATTCGGTTTAAAAGAATAAATGGCTGCACTTGTACCTGCATAAACATTTCCGGCTTTATCAATAGCCACAGCACTACCGGTTGCTCCGTCAAGCGATTGTTGCCATTTAATAGCACCACTGGATGCATCCAGCGCATACAACGTACTCTTATTGGTGAGACAGTAAAGAACACCATCGGCCGACAATGCAGGGAAAGCTCCTATCGCAGCATCCAATTTTACTGCCCACTTTTGAGTTCCGTTCGGATTAATAGCATATACATTATTAATAGTGGCATTTCTTACACACTGATAGATTGTACCATCAGGAGCCACCAACGCACCTCCGCCATAAGTTATCTGACTGATAGCAAACACCCACTTGAATTCACCGCTCACTACGTCAATAGCAAATAAATGACCCGCAGGAGTAGATGTCGGGATATACATTGTTTTTCCATCCGGAGAGAACACCGGATTGGAGGTCTTTACATATCCGGTAAGTCCACCGAAGTTCAAATCGACAGAATTCCATTTATAATTGCCGACCGTGACAGTCAGACTGCCCGACTCGGTGGTATTATTAACATAAGTCACCGTTACAGCCACTGTATAAGTACCGGTAGTAGTAAAAGCATGCACCGGATTGTTTTCTCCCGATGTCGTACCATCACCAAAATCCCAACTTACCGATTTCACTTCACCAGCCATGAAATACATATCGTTATAAGCAAAGGTAGAAGGCTCCCACACAACCAGTTCCGTACTAGCGAGAATAGGATAGATCAATCCGGGAGTAGCAGAAGTTTCCACCGCAATAGAATTGCCTGTAGGATAAACACAGACTACATTGAATGTATATTCCTGATCGTTAGTCAAACCATCAACGATGTATTCTTCCAATGAAGTATCATCCAGATTGATAATCTGATTACCGGGATTCACGGTAACCTGATAGCGAGTGAAACGTTCACTTGCAGGTTTCGTCCATCTCAAACGCACTCTTTCATTGCCGGCTGCTGCCGTCAGATCAGAAATCGGATATCTTGCATTCTTCGGTGTACAGGCAGCAGTAGTTTTACTGGCCAATCCTCCCGCATAACGAGGTTGCACAGAAAAAGTGTAAGCAACATCGTTCACCAGATTATTGATAGTGGCAGTCATTGTTTTTGCATCCACAGTCATCTCGCCTCCTTCCGCTTCTGATGATCCGGAAGTCCAAAGAATCAAATATTCATTCGGACGGGCATTCTCGTATGCTTCCCAGGAAAGAGTCACATTCATATCTCCGGCTGTTGCCGTTAGTGACTTCAGTTCATATAAATCGAAACTTGCCTTTGGCAGATCTTCTTCACAAGCAGTAAAGACTACCGTGAAAATAAACAACAAGCTATATAGTATTTTTTTCATCGTTTGATTTCTTTTAGTTTAATCCTATTAATATCCCGTATTCTGCCACAACAGTTCTGTGTTGTTTATTCTTTCCAACTCTGTTTTTGGAATAGGATACAGGAATTGATAGTCCTGAATAATATGTCCTTCTGCTTTCATAGCCTCCTTAGCACCTCCCATACGTACCAAATCAAACCAACGCTGTCCTTCATAAGGAAACTCCTGTTGACGTTCCAACATAATCGCTTTACGGAAGCTATCCTGATCGGGCAGCTCTGTTATCTGAAGCGGAGACAATCCGGCACGAGTATGCACAGCATTCAAAGCAACCATAGCTTCTGAATTCTGCAAATTACTATAACTGATTTCATTCAAAGCTTCAGCGTACATTAACAGCACATCGGCATAACGGAGAATAATCTGGTCATTACCGACTGTATTATAGGTCGCACTTTTGACATCCTTAAATTTATTCATCACGCATACTTTATCTTCCACCTTTACATAGGTAATCAGATTCTTGCGCTTATCCCCATCTTTGTAGCACTCTTTCAGAGACTTTGTCTGATTGGTATCATCAGTCAGATTAATAATAGAGAACCAATATCCATGTCCTTCTCCTTCAACATCCTTATTAAAGCGAACAGCAAAAATAATCTCATCGTTCATTTTATTGTTCACGTCAAACACCTGTTCGGGGGTAGTCATTAAAGAATACCGACCCACTAGTTGAGATAGCACATTGCGAGCCTCCGTCCATTTATGGAAAGTCAGGTAAATCTTGCCGAGCAATGCCATTGCAGCACCGGAAGTCACTCGTCCCATATCGGCACTTATATAAGAAGACGGCAACATATTTTCATTAATAACCTGATTCAAATCACCGACAAGAAAATCATAAACCTGTTGATCGGAACTGCGCCCGATTTTAAGAGCTTCAGCCACCGTCACCACTTTATTAGTCATCGGTATCCCTCCCCATAAACGATACATATTAAAATAAGTAAGGGCACGGATAAAAAGAGCTTCGCCTTTATATTGTTTTTTCAGAGTTGCGTCGAAGTTGGCCTCATCAATTCTATCTAATACAAGATTGCAACGATAGACTCCATTATTAAAGTTCGCCCAGGCATCTTCCAAAATTCCGTTAGAGGCTTTATCTGCAAACTGATCGATATCATAACGATCTTGTGTTCCGGCAGTGGGCGCACTCAATGTCAAATTATCACTCCGATATTCGCAACACTCTGTAAAATAGGAAACTTGTGTCTGCAATTTGGAGTAACATCCTATCACAGCTACATTAAAATCTTCCGCTGTCTTATATACCTTGTCGGTAGGCACACTGCTACTCGGTTCCAAATCGAAGAAACTATCTGTACAAGCAACTGATAACAAGGCAGTTGATAGGAATAGTATTAGTTTATATTTTTTCATATAACGTGTATTTTAAAGGATGATTAAAGTGTTATGTTTAGCCCAAACAAGAATGTTTTAGCTAATGGATAAGTTCCATAATCCTCACCCGGTGAAAGAGAATTACTCGGACGTGCATTTACTTCCGGATTATATCCGCTATAATTAGTCGAAGTCCATAAATTTTGTCCGGAAACGTAAACTCTTAATTTTTCCACGAAAAAGCATTGAGTCAAGTTCTTCGGCAAAGTATATCCTAGTGTCACATTCTGCAGTCGCAGATAAGAACCATCTTCAAGATGCCAAGTTGAAGTACGACCATTATAACCCTTTGACTTACGATTGGCACGGTTCACCTGACCGTTTCCCGGATCTTCCGGACTTTTCCAACGATTCAAGGCTATAGTGGTGCCATTGGTATTACCTTCCAGATTATCAATGTAACGACGATTCAGATTCAGAATCTCATTGCCATATACTCCTTGAAAATTAAAATCAAGGTCAAATCCCTTAAACCAGACTTTACCACCAAACCCATAGGTAAAATCGGGCATATAGTTACCCACGATTGTACGATCTTTATCCAAATCCATCACTCCATCCCCGTCTACATCCACAAAGCGGAAATCTCCCGGCTGGGTATTGCTGAAATGAGGATACTTTTTTAATTCTTCTTCATTGGAGAAAATTCCATCCTGCACCAACAGATAATAACATCCGATGGGTTCACCGACTTTCGTTATGTAATAAGCATGATCTACGCTACCGGTAGATATGATAGGAGCATTACCCGGACCGAGTGCCTTCACTTCGTTCGTATTAGTGGCATAATTAGCATTAAACGAATAACCGAAATCTTTAGTTATATTCTTCTGTGAGGTCAAAGCAACTTCCCATCCCCTATTATTCACTTTACCGATATTCATCAATGCAGTGCTATATCCGGTCAGGTGGGGAACTGGTACATTCAACAACATATTAGAGGTATTGGTATTATAATAATCCACAGTTAATCCCAGCAATCCTTTGAACATCTGCAAATCAACACCCACATTCACCATCGCATTCTTTTCCCAACTCAAATCCTCATTCTTTATGGTACTAGGTTTATATCCATTCACCAACTGCCCATTGCCTGTACCGAGTATATAGTTATCGGAAGCCATCAGAGACAAATGATCATAATTGCCAATCTGGAAGTTACCGGTCACTCCATAACTCGCTCTTAACTTCAAATCATCAACAAACGACAGACACTTAGCCTTCATAAAGAAGTCTTCTCCGCTTATTCTCCACGCCAAAGAAGCTGAAGGAAAATATCCCCACCGGTTATTCTTGCCAAAACGGGAAGAACCGTCTGCACGAATAGCTGCCGAAGCCATATATTTACCTTTATAGCTATACTGCATACGCGCCAGATAAGAAGCAATCGTCCATTGGGTTTTATCAGATGCACCTTTCGTCACCGTACCTCCGGAAATTGTTTGTATATAGTCGTTCGGGAAATCGGTCGCCGTCACATTATCTCCTTTATATGTCTCTTTTTGAGCCGACTGTACTAAGACCACATTGATAGAATGAGCATCTTTAATCGTTGTGTTATAATTGATTTTATTCTCCACCAACCAGTTGAAATAAAAACCTGATGAACTGTAGGCTGTCGGATTTGACTTTACATCATAATACTTTTGTCCCAATAAAGGAAGTTCCGAAGAACGATATTGGTCATTATGCGAACCATAATAATCGCCACCAAAAGAAATGTTATAAGTAAGCCCCTTATACAACTCCAATTCAGCAAAAACTTTTCCGACAATCGCCATACGGTCTACGACATCCGATTGTAAGTTTGCCATGGCTACCGGGTTCAATACGGCATTATGCTGATAGTCATTCCCAATTCTCCAATAGCCATTTCCCTGATAATTATAGCTGCCATCCGCATTATACACCGGCCATACCGGAGGCATCATCAATGCCGATTGCACAATACCATTAGATCCGGAAGCATCTACCCGATTGGAAGTAGAATAGGAAGGAGAGAAATTCAGACCGAATTTCAGTCTTTTATATTTCCCGTCCAAATTCATACGCATACTATATTTCTTAAAGTCGGAATTAATTATAATACCTTCTTTATCATAATAGTTGGCTGAAATGAAATAGCCGACTGTCTTTCCTCTGCCGGAAATAGAAACATTGTGGCTGGTAGTAGCAGCAGTACGAAAAATAGCATCTTGCCAATCCGTATCCGTCAACCCCTTATCACCATTCAGATAGGGAAAGAGTTCGGTAGGAATACGTTCCCATGAATTCGGGCGCATTCCATTCGGGTCATCCGGTGAACCTCCGGGATTAGCATCCAGATAAGCGTTGTCATGACCATCCTTTGCAAATTCGGCAAACTGATATGCATTCATCATTGAAAGTTTCTTCGAAACACTCTGGATACCATAATATCCATCATACTGCACTTTCATCTTTTCCGACTGTCCCTGCTTGGTCGTGATAATAATTACACCGTTGGAACCGCGACTACCATAAATAGCTGCCGACGAAGCATCTTTCAAAACTTCCACAGATTCGACATCATTATTATTCAGATTGGCAAATCCACGTTCCACCGGCACGCCATCAATAATATAAAGAGGATCACTACCGGCATTAACCGTACTGATACCACGAACACGGATACTTACACTTCCCTCCGGATCACCACTTGGCTGTGTAACCTGTACCCCCGGCATCTTACCTGCCAACGCCTGACGAAAGTCTGAAGCAGAAACATCCGCAATTTGTTCAGCTTTCACGGAAGAAATAGAAGTAGAGACGTCTCTTTTTCTCTGAACTCCATATCCCACCACTACTACCTCATCAATCATCTTACTATCTTCTACCAACGTGATTTTCGCCGTATTTTTATCCTTTGCAGAGATATTTACCGTTTTATATCCAATATAAGAAATAGTCAATGTTGCAGACTCCGGTACATTCATTAATGAATAACGTCCGTCAATATCGGTAATCGTACCACTGCCTTCTCCCTTAATCTGCACACTGGCACCAATCACCGGTTCTCCTTTATCATCTGCAACTATTCCCTGGATAGTGCGTGCACGTTGAGCAGTTTCTTCTTTCTTAAGCGGCTGTTTGCTGACAGCAATTGTATGATCGGTCCTATTGAAATAAAGCTTGGCCTGGGAAGTAATTTCTCCCAGAATCTGTTTTAATGAAGCATTTTTAATGTCGAAAGAAACTCTCGGAGCCTTGTTCACCGTCTCCTGATCATAGAGAAACTTAAAATTAGTCTGTTTGCTGATTTTATTGAAAACACTCTCTACCGGCTCGTTTTGCACACGAAGCGTAATATCATGCTCTTTCAATGTCTGAGCAGCAGCCGGAGCTATTAAAATGAAGGTGAATAGTAAAAAAGCTAAAAACGAACAGCTATTTTTACTTATCCCTTTACAAATAAGAAGATTATTCATAAATTTGTGCGTTTTAGTAATTGACTAAAGTTATTAAAAACAAGCAATGCGCGATACGTTATTCATTTGGGTCGAAGCTTATGAATATCCGTCCGGATTGCGGATAGAGGCATTCCTTTGGAGTGCTTCTATCATTTTGGGGAGGTTCATGAAGGAGCTGTTTTCATCTATTATTTTTTAAAAGGTTGAACATTATCTATTATTCATCTCATTCTTTATAAAGAAGTACATTGATGCCCTCTTTCTTATATTTGATATCACCGCTGATAAATTCAATGGATTTAAGTACCGCTTCCAGACTCTTGTTATCATGTTCGCCGGTAATCAAGTTGTTGAAATCCTGACCGGGAGCAAAAGTAATCCGGCAATTATATACCCGTTCCAGTTCTTTTGCCACATCGCGGATAGGTGTACTGTAAAAGCGTAACCCACCTTTCATCCAGACAGCCACTCCCCTATCCTCTGTTTTCTTACTATATTCTCCGGAAACAGTATTGATAAGCACCTGTTCTTTAGCAGTCAACCTCATCATCGCTTCCGGCAAATCGACCTGCACCTTACCACTCTCCACACTCACAGACACTATTTCATCTGTTGAATAGGATTTTACATCAAACCGGGTACCTAACACCTGAACATCCAGTCGCTTCGTCCTCACAACAAATGGCATCTTTTCATTACGGGCAACACGGAAATATCCCTCTCCTTCAAGTTCCACTTCACGGAGATCTCCAACAAAACGATCCGGATAACGCACTTGCGAACAAGAGTTCAGAACCAAAAGAGTCCCGTCCGGCAAAGTCACTTGTCTTTTCTCACCAAAGGAAGTGGTAATTTCAGCCAATGTGACCTGTTGTTCATTCATATACCGGAAAAAGTTGACACTCCCTATGATAATGGCTATTACAGCCGCTGTACTGACTGCCACCACAGAAGCCCGGCGGAACCATGTACGTTTTTTGTGTTCAATACGCTTCAGTAATTGGCGTGCCTCTCTCTTATATTTTTCCCGCTCCAAATCATTACCAGGTTGCAGGTTCCCGGATTCTTCCCAAACCTCTGCTGCCAGTTCGTTCAATATATCTTGGTTTTCTGAATCCTTAATACTTTGCAACAACTGTGAAGCATCATCCCGGGTATAAAGATCATCCAGGTAACGATGCAATTTATCTTTTTCTGTTTTAGTATCTTTCATCATATATTCAATATAAGGATATTAATTTCCTTCCCTTTGTATAAGTAATACACAAAAGTAAGAAAGAGCTAGGGTGTGATTAACATTTATTATAAATTCAAGCACAATAGAATCAAAAGTACATCGGCTGATGTACTTGAATATTTAGTCAAATAGGAACGAATCACTTTTAGAGAAAGAGAAATATGTTCTTGCACTGTATGAACTGAAACGCCCAATGCTTCGGCTATTTCTTTATGAGACATCTGTAGTTCACGGCTCATTTTAAATACCTCACGCTGGCGGGGCGTTAATTGCTCCAATGCACGGGCAATAATCTCTTTCAAATCATTGAGCAGAATATGATTATTCGTTTCGTTCGCTGAATCGATCGCTTGAGAAAGAATCTGCTCTTTCAGCTGATCTTCATTAGCCATATCCCGCAACTGATTCAAAATACGATTACGTACAATAGTATAAAGATAGGAAGAAAAAGAGGCTTCGGGATTGATGAAACGACGGGTTTGCCAAACTACCGTAAACGCATCCTGAAATATATCCTCCGCAAATTCATGCGACTTGACGAATTTCAGGGCGAAGTAGAGCAAACGATTCTTATAAGCGGCATAAAGTTCGCAAAAGGCCTCTTCATCTCCGTCTATCAGACGGAGAACCACTTCCCGTTCATCCATTAGAGTGTCTGTTGCGTACATACTTTCTTTATTTTTGGCCACAAAGGTATTGTTATGATGTTACAAACGTATGTATTTTTTCTGAAATAAAAAAATAAAGCTCCCTTCTTATTAAATCTCCCGTTAAGAACTTTATCTACCTTTCCATTGTTATTAGTAATAGTAAAGTGCAAATAAGACGCACACCAAAGTTCTATTAAAAAAGAAAGGAAGATTATGAAAAAAGTAATCGACAGAGCTTCATCAAGAGGCTATTTCAATCACGGCTGGCTCAAGACCCATCACACATTCAGTTTTGCCAACTATTATAATCCGGAAAGAATTCATTTCGGAGCATTACGAGTGCTGAACGATGACAGTGTAGACCCGTCTATGGGATTCGATACACATCCGCATAAAAATATGGAAGTGATTTCCATCCCTCTGAAAGGTTACCTGAAACATGGTGACAGTGTACAAAACACAAAAACCATCACTCCGGGTGATATTCAGGTTATGAGTACAGGCAGCGGCATTTATCACAGTGAATACAATGGCAGTGATAAAGAACAACTGGAATTCCTGCAGATATGGGTATTTCCACGAGTTGAAAACACCAAACCGGAGTATAACAACTTCGATATTCGTCCGCTCCTGAAACCAAATGAACTGGCGCTAATCCTGTCTCCGAACGGGAAGACTCCAGCTTCTATCAAACAAGATGCATGGTTCTCTATGGGAAGTTTCGATACGGAAAAAACAATCGAATATAAGATGCATCAGGAAGGTAACGGAGTATATATCTTCGTACTTGAAGGAGAAATCACAGTGGCGGAAGAACGGCTGTCCAAACGTGATGGTATCGGTGTTTGGGATACAAAAGAATTCCCGATACATATATTAAAAGGAACCCAACTTCTATTAATAGAAGTACCCATGTAATTTTCGCTAAAATTTCAATTTATTCTATTCAAAAAGCGGCCTCATCGAAAAGATGAAACCGCTTTTTTATTCATTGTCCAAGATTGGTCATTATCGGAGAAATCGTTATTTTCCTTTCTTATAATTCTCCAATCCGGTCTGTAAGAATTCAATATACTTAGGAATATCTTCGTTATAAGCATACGACTTATTCAACGGTTTACCCTGATTGTCCAGCAATACATAGAAAGGCTGGGCATTAGCTCCGAATTTCACACGTTGCAGATAGCTCCATTTATCACCGACAGTACGCAAAGTACGTTCTGTACCGTTTTCGATAATCTTCACAGGTTCAGTCAACGGAGTTTTATTATCTACATAAAGTGTAATCAATACGTAGTCGTTATTAATCAAATCACTCACTTTCGGGTCAGTCCATACCGCTGCTTCCATCTTACGGCAGTTTACGCAACCATATCCGGTAAAGTCGAGCATAACCGGTTTTCCGTTCAGACGGGCATATTCCATTCCTAAATCATAGTCATCGAATTTCGCGTGTACATCATTCTTATGCAGATTGAAATCTTGCGTCTGCATAGGCGGAGCAAATGCAGATACGGCTTTCAATGGTGCTCCCCACAAACCGGGAACCATATATACGGCAAATGCTAAAGAGATTAACGCCATAAAGAAGCGGGTTACTCCCACCTTATTATCATCGTCATCGTGCGGGAATTTGATCTTGCCCAACAGGTAGAATCCAAGCAAAGCAAAGATGACAATCCATAAAGCCAGGAATGTTTCGCGGTCAAGCAATCTCCAACCATAAGCCAAATCAGCAACTGACAAGAATTTAAGTGCAAATGCTAATTCGAGGAAACCCAGCGTAACCTTGATAACATTCATCCATCCGCCGGATTTTGGCATCGATTTCAGCCAAGACGGGAACAGGGCGAAGAGTGTGAACGGCAATGCCAAAGCGATGGCAAATCCTAACATACCGATTGCC
This sequence comes from Bacteroides ovatus, assembly GCF_001314995.1. Classification (NCBI taxonomy): domain Bacteria; kingdom Pseudomonadati; phylum Bacteroidota; class Bacteroidia; order Bacteroidales; family Bacteroidaceae; genus Bacteroides; species Bacteroides ovatus. The sequence goes on along the minus strand of NZ_CP012938.1, from coordinate 108,159 downwards.
GGAGCAACTACGCTTCCTGTTGTAGATACCTGTACCAGCAAGAAGCCGATAATCGGACCTGTACAAGAGAAAGATACCAATGAAAGCGTGAAAGCCATCAGGAAAATACTTAGCAATCCGGTCGTAGATTCAGCTTTGCTATCTACTGCATTTCCCCACTTCGACGGCAGCCTGATTTCAAACGCTCCAAAGAATGAAGCAGCAAAAATCACCAGCATCAGGAAGAAGAGAATGTTGAAAATAGCATTGGTAGATAAAGCGTTTAATGCACTGGCTCCGAAAATCAAAGTAATAGCCAAGCCCAATGCCACATAAATCACTACAATAGATGCACCGTATGTCCACGCATCACGAATTCCTTTCTTTTTGTCTTTACTACGTTTTAAGAAGAAACTGACTGTCATCGGAATAATCGGCCATACACAAGGGGTAAACAATGCCAATAATCCACCCAGAAAACCAGTAATGAAAATATATATCCAGGACATATCTTCCTGACCATGTTCTTCTCCTAAAGCTTGTAAATCACTGATTACCGGTTTCCAAAGATCACCCGATGCAACAGCAGGCTGAATATCCGTAGCAACTTCGGTTGTAGTTGCAGGCACCAGTTCCATCATCGCAGAAGAATCTTTCGTAACAGCAGGAACGGGTTCTTCTTTTTGCTTATCCACTACCTTTTGTTCCGGTTGCTCTGTTTTTGTTGCAGCGGCATTTCCGGCTTTTGCTACTCCGGAATACTTAAACGGCACCTGAGTAGGAGGCAGACAACTCTCGTCATCACAAGCTCCATATTCCAGATAACCTTCGATTGCGTAAGCTCCACCCGTGAATTTTACTTTCTGCACAAACTTTGCTGTATTCTCGAAATAGCGTACCTTCATTTCGAACAATTTATCGAAAGTAGATACTTCTTTGCCTACAGGCTTCAGTTTGCCTACAAGCTCGACACCCGATTTATTATCAACATTGAATGTTGCGGAAATAGGGCCGCCATCTCCCAGATCGGTAGAATAAACATGCCAACCTTTATCCATGGTAGCTGTAAACACCACCTCTGCCTCCGTATCGGAGAGAGCTGTCAGCTCTGTTTTAAACTTTACCGGATCTTTGATCTGCGCTTGCAATGCATATACAACAAAGCTTAAAAGCAGGAAAGAAATTATTTTTCTCATCTTTATTTTTGGGGTTTATAATTCATAGTCTACGCACGCACGACTCTCCTTCGTTTCAGCCAGAATCTTTCCGGCAGCTACGTGATCGGGATGTGTTGCGTAGAATTTAACATCTTCTAGTGTATCAAACTCACTGTAAAGCGCAATATTCCATGTTTCACCAGGATTCATATTCAATCCGACCTCCACTTTGCGAATTACAGAAATTTTAGCAGGAAGAGCTTCTATCGCTTCCTTGAATTTAGTCATGACTTCCAGTTTCTCTTCAGCAGGAACTTCGTCTTTTAACTTAAATAATACAATGTGTTTTACCATTACGTTGTTATTTTAATGAATTGTTTCTATATTTGTCTTGTTAATGCGTTTACCACATTAATAGTAATGCAAAAATACTCTATTTGGTTCAAATATACATTTAAAGAGATGTTAATTATAGGAATAGCAGGCGGAACGGGCTCCGGAAAGACCACCGTCGTACGGAAAATTATAGAAAGCCTCCCCGCAGGAGAAGTAGTACTCTTACCACAGGATTCATACTACAAAGACAGTAGTCATGTCCCGGTTGAAGAACGCCAGAATATCAATTTTGACCATCCGGATGCTTTTGAATGGAGTCTGCTATCCAAGCATGTCATGACGCTGAAAGAAGGGAAGAGTATCGAACAGCCCACCTATTCTTATCTCACATGCACGCGCCAGCCCGAAACCATTCATATCGAACCTCGTGAGGTGGTTATCATTGAAGGAATCCTTGCCTTATGTGATAAAAAGCTGCGCAATATGATGGACCTCAAAATATTTGTTGATGCCGATCCCGACGAACGCCTGATTCGTGTCATTCAGAGAGATGTCATTGAGCGCGGACGTACTGCCGAAGCTGTAATGGAACGCTATACACGGGTTTTAAAACCTATGCACCTGCAATTTATCGAACCTTGCAAACGATATGCCGACCTTATTGTACCGGAAGGAGGCAGTAATAGGGTAGCTATTGATATACTGACTATGTACATCAAGAAGCACCTTAAGAATTAAAAATTGAAAATTAAAAATTAAGAAATGAATGTCAAGACACTGAGTATTCCTTTATTTCTTATTCTATTTTGTTGTATGCTCGGATGCCGGAATAAGCATCATAACAAGATGGATGAGACAGCGCGTGATCTTCCACAAATAAAAGATAGTGGCGAACTCGTTGTATTGACATTATATAGCTCTACTTCCTATTTCATTTACCGGGGACAAGAAATGGGGTTCCAATATGAACTTAGTGAACAGTTTGCCAAAAGCCTGGGACTAAAACTTAGGATTGAAGTAGCCAACAGCGTCGACGAAATGATCCAAAAATTATTGGCAGGTGAAGGAGACATGATTGCCTATAATCTGCCAATCACCAAAGAGTGGAAAGACAGTCTTCTTTATTGTGGCGAAGATGTAATTACTCACCAGGTAATTGTTCAGCAAGGAAGAGGAAAACAGAAGCCGTTGAAAGATGTAACCGAACTGGTAGGAAAAGATATATACGTAAAACCAGGGAAATATTATGACCGCCTCGTCAATCTGAATAGTGAATTAGGAGGAGGTATCCGGATTCATGAAGTCACCAATGACAGTATCACTATTGAGGACTTGATTACGCAAGTAGCGCAAGGAAAAATTCTGTATACGGTGGCCGACAATGATTTAGCCAGACTTAATAAGACCTATTATCCCAATTTAAATATCGGCCTGTCCATCAGTTTCGATCAACGTTCTTCGTGGGCGGTACGAAAAGACAGCCCCGAGCTCGCAGCCGCCGCTACCCAATGGCATCAGGAAAACATGACTTCTCCTGCTTACACAGCCAGTATGAAACGTTATTTTGAGAATAGTAAAATGATGCCGCACTCTCCTATCCTCTCCTTAAAAGAAGGAAAGATATCTCATTATGACCATTTATTCAAAAAGTATTCCAAAGACATCGGTTGGGACTGGCGTATGCTTGCATCATTAGCGTATACAGAATCCAATTTTGACACTACCGCTGTATCTTGGGCAGGTGCCAAAGGACTCATGCAGTTAATGCCTGCCACAGCACGTGCAATGGGAGTACCTCCCGGCAAAGAGCAGAATCCGGAGGAAAGTGTGAAAGCGGCTATCAAATATATTACTGCCACCGACCGGAGTTTCAGCATGATTCCCGATAAGCAGGAACGGCTCAATTTTATTCTGGCATCTTACAATGCCGGTTTGGGACATATATATGACGCAATGGCACTAGCCGAAAAATACGGGAAAAACAAATTAGTATGGAAAGATAATGTAGAAAACTTCATCTTGCTTAAAAGCAATCAAGAATACTTCAACGATCCTGTCTGCAAAAACGGATATTTCCGTGGCATCGAGACTTACAATTTCGTTCGAGATATTATGTCGCGCTACGAATCCTACAAAAAGAAAATAAAAGCATGAGATAAAGTATTAAGTATTAGGTGTAATACCTAATACTTATTTCCTATAGGTCATCAGACTGATTACGACAATAGCCAATACAGATAATGGTAAGGCAAATAATATCGGGTCAATCACAGGGAAAGGATAAGTGGTAATCAACACATCCCGTCCGAATAACGCTTTACAGATACCTAATGCTTCAGATTCTTTCTGATGAAGAAACACAAGAGCAAACAGACTGCCGATTGTTCCCACCCAAAGACTTGCCATGACACCTTGTTTAGTAGCTTTCTTCCAATATAAAGCACAGAAATAGGCCGGAAGAAAAGCGGCTGCACAAATTCCCATAAAGATAGAAGTTCCGCGGGCTATAATATCATGAGGCAACATATAACAAATAATATAGCTGACCAGGATAGAGAATAATACGCCCAGACGGATCACATTGGTAAGTTTATTCCGTGAACGGGGTTTATAAGTTCCGTAAATATCAGAGCCTACCGAAGCACCCATCGTATGGAACTGCGAACTTAACGTAGACATACTGGCTGAAAGGATGCACAACATAAAGAGTGCGGCAAACCAGTCGGGCATCGCTTTATTAATAAAATATGGAATTATCTTATCAATATCCTGCACAACTTCGGTAGCAACCGCTCCTTCTGTTTTCAGGAAGAAAAGATTACTCAAGGCTCCAGCATGATAGATAGCCCCTACTGTTATAATCAGAAAGAAACAACCGATAAATACACCGCGGTTCAACTGCTTGCTACTCTCCACGGTCATAAAGCGAACCACTAACTGCGGCTGTGCAAGACAGCCGATTCCTACTCCTAAAATGAGAGAAGTTACCAGCGAATACCATTGTGGAGAACCTGTGATGGGCATTGCAGTCCATCCTTGATGTCCTAGCGCTTTAAACTTTTCCGGAACTAGCGGAGCAATGGCAGTCAATTCTTTATTAGCTTCGATAAAGTTCATATCAAGCACCTGATACAAAGAAAACAACAGAAATAACATACAGCCAAACATGATAACTCCTTGCAAAGCATCTGTATACATTACTCCTTTCATTCCCCCTGCTATGACATAAGCAGCAATAACCAAGGTAAATATCAATAAGGAAACATTGAAATCAATCTGAAAGATTTGTTCGATGAATACGGCTCCACCTTTCATTACAACCGCTGCATAAAGCGGCATTCCGATGAAAATAACAGCAGCAATAAATACCTGTATATTACGGGAACGGAAATGACGGCCTAATAATTGAGGGAAAGTACTCACATTCAACTTCGCCCCCATACGCCGGGTACGCAAACCGAAAAAGATAAAAGCTATAACCACCCCAACAAACATATTGAGGAAACAGAGCCACTGAATACCCATTCCAAAAGCAGCCGCCACTCCTCCAAAACCTACAATAGCAGATGCAGAAATAAACGTAGCACCATAAGAAAGTGCCATTACGATAGGATTCATCTGACGTCCGCCTACCAAATAGTCACTGGTATTCGTTGTTTTCTTATATCCCAAAAAGCCGAGGTAGGCCAGTGACAGCAGATAAGCTACCACAATTAGTCCAAGAGTAAATGTATTCATCGGGTTTCGTCTTTTTCGTCGTCCTTATTCCAATATTTCAGCCCAAACCAGGCAGCAAAAATCACACATACCACCGAAAGCAGGTAAGGCAGAATAATAAAAGGGTCGTCTATTCCAAACATTTGCGTATCAGATTTTAATCAATTTAGACGCAAATGTAAGGAAATTATTGAAAAGACAAAACTTTTGTTTACTAATACTGATTATAATGTATCTTTTTCTCGTCAAATTTCTGTTTCGGGTTCTCTTTTGTAGCCGGATAGCCAAAAGGAATGACACAAAGCGGAAGAATATTATCGGGCAGGTTAGTATATTTACGCACTACTTGCATACGGTCTTCATAAGGATAGGCCGCTGTCCATACAGCACCCAATCCCAGACTTTCAGCAGCCAACAAAATATTCTGTGCTGCTGCAGAACAATCTAAATACCAATATGACGAGCGTACTGAATCTCCACAGACGATGATGGCGTTACGGGCCTGCGTCAGCATTTTGGCATAAGGAAGTGCTGCTGCCATTGAATCTAGTTTGGCACGATCAGATACTACCACAAATTCCCATGGACGGATATCCCTACCCGTAGGAGCAGCCATTCCGGCACGAAGCATCAAGTCGATTTTCTCTTTCTCTACTCCTTTATTCAGATAAGCACGCACACTTTTGCGCTCGAAAATATTATCCAACACAGCATTTCCGGTTCCGGATGTTCCTTTTTCTTCTTTTGCAGAAGAACAGGAGGTCATAGCAGTGACTGCTACAATCAGACATAAGAAAGAGAAAATCTTTTTCATTGTGACAATGTTTAAAACAGGTTCAACTTATTTTTCTGTGCTTCTTCCAACGAAACAGTTTCACGCTTCATCAGCCCACTCTTTTCACGGAGTGCTTCATATTCTGTTTCCAATTCATTCACCAGCTCGGCTTTTGCCTGCGGGTTGAGCAATTTGGAAGCGACACTTGCATTTTGGGAAGCATCTTTCAGGTGTACTACCGGAGCATGATAAACAGGAGCAATCTTTAATGCCGTATGCATCTTCGATGTAGTGGCTCCACCAATCAAAAGAGGAATATCCAAACCTGCTTTTTCAAGTTCAACAGCCACGTGAGCCATTTCTTCCAAAGATGGAGTAATCAGTCCACTCAACCCGATCATATCTACCTTTTCTTCAATAGCACGCTGAACGATGGTTTCTGCAGGAACCATTACTCCTAAATCTACAATATCATAACCATTGCAGGCCATCACTACAGCTACAATGTTTTTTCCGATGTCGTGCACATCCCCCTTTACAGTTGCCAGTAGCACTTTACCTGCCGAAGCACTTCCTTCCACTTTTTCCGATTCAATGATCGGTTGCAAGATAGCTACGGCTTTCTTCATGGTGCGGGCAGTCTTCACAACCTGGGGAAGAAACATCTTACCGGCACCAAACAGTTCACCAACATGGTTCATTCCATCCATCAGCGGTCCTTCAATTACATCAACTGCTTTATCATAAAGAGGCAATGCCTCTGCCAAGTCCTGTTCCAGAAAATCTCCGATTCCTTTCATCAAGGCATACTTCAAACGTTCCTGAACAGTTCCTTCTCTCCAGGCATCTTGCTTGACAGCCGGTTGTCCGGCAGTTTCGCTCATGTTTGCTTTCAGAGATTCCGCTAATTCGATAAGCCGTTCCGCCGCATCCGGACGACGGTTTAAGACAACATCTTCTATCTTTTCCAAGACATCAGCCGGAATATCAGTGTACAATACGGAAGTTCCCGGATTCACAATCCCCATGTCCATTCCTTGTTGGATGGCGTGATAAAGGAACACTGCATGCATGGCCTCACGGATATAATTGTTGCCACGGAAAGAGAAAGAGAGGTTGCTGACTCCTCCGCTGATGTGTGCACCAGGGAGATTTTTCTTTATCCAAGCGGTAGCTTCAATAAAATCTACAGCATAGTTATTATGTTCTTCAATCCCCGTAGCTACAGCAAGCACATTGGGGTCAAAAATAATATCGTGAGGATTAAAACCAATTTTGTCAACCAAAAGACGGTAAGCCCGTTGGCAAACTTCGATTTTACGGGCGGCTGTATCTGCCTGTCCTTTCTCGTCGAACGCCATGACCACAGCAGCGGCTCCATATTGCCGGATGATTCGGGCATGTTCAAGGAAAACTTCCTCTCCCTCTTTCAAAGAAATAGAATTGACGATTGATTTGCCCTGAAGACACTTCAGTCCGGCTTCAATAACTTCCCATTTGGAAGAATCGATCATAATCGGAACACGGGCTATTTCCGGTTCGGACATGATAAGATTCAGGAAAATAGTCATCTCTGTCTTTGCATCCAGCAATCCGTCATCCATATTGACATCGACCACTAAAGCACCGTCCTCCACTTGTTGGCGGGCGATAGAAAGAGCCTCATCGTATTTTTTTTCATTGATGAGACGAAGGAACTTGCGCGAACCGGCTACGTTGCAACGTTCGCCGACATTCACAAAGTTTATTTCCGGCTTCACCTCCAACAGTTCAAGTCCGGAGAGCCACATACAATCCGGCGCAGAGGCAGGAACGTGTGGTTTAGCTCCTTCTACAAGGGCGGGATATTCAGCAATATAAGCATCTGTCGTACCACAACAGCCACCAATAATATTGATTAATCCTTCTTCAATATATTCTCTCACTTCATGAGCCATATCCGCAGGTGTCTGGTCATACTTACCCAGATTATTCGGTAACCCGGCATTCGGATAGGCACTAATATAATAAGGTGCACGGGATGCCAGCTGTTCCAGGAACGGCTTCAACTGACGGGCACCGAATGAGCAATTCAAACCGACTGAAAATATATTGGCATGTTGCACAGAAGCCAGAAATGCATCCAATGTTTGTCCGGACAATGTTCGTCCGCCAATATCAGACACTGTTACAGATAACATGATCGGCACTTCTATGCCTGTCATTTTCATGGCTTGTTCGGCAGCAAAAATTGCAGCTTTGGCATTTAGGGTATCAAAGATTGTCTCAATCAGAATGGCGTCTACCCCACCTTCGAGCATTGCTTCCATTTGTTGCTGATAGGATGCAGCCAGTTCGTCGTAACTCAAAGCACGATAAGCCGGGTTGTTCACGTCCGGGCTCATAGAACAGGTTTTATTGGTAGGTCCTACGGAGCCGGCCACAAAACGTGGTTTATCTGGATTCTTGGCTGTATACTCGTCAGCAAGGTCACGAGCCAATTTTACGGCTGCAAGATTCATCTCACGTACGTATTCTTCTACGTGATAATCAGCCATAGAAACTGTGGTTGAGCTAAATGTATTGGTCTCGATGATATCCGCACCCACTTCCAGGTATTTACGATGAATATCCTGAATCACGTCGGGACGTGTCAGACACAACAAGTCATTATTCCCTTTCAGCTGTCCGGGAATATGCGCAAAACGTTCACCACGAAAATCTTCTTCTTTGAGATTATATTGTTGAATCATTGTACCCATTGCCCCATCCAGAATAAGGATGCGTTCGGATACGATCTGAGAAATTGTCTTTTTCATTACCCTATCACATTAATACCTAATTACCACTCTGCCAACATCTGCCAGACCTCTCGTAGTCCGGCGTTTTATCTTATAGCGTTTTTTACTTACCGCTTGAACATTCTTGCCATATCTCTACGGTCGTCTTTCTCCTTAATGGATTCCCGTTTATCATACTCTTTCTTACCTTTCGCCAAAGCTATGACCAGTTTCGCCAAACCTTTCTCATTGATAAACAAGCGTACAGGGACAATCGTAAAGCCGGGATTTTTCATCTCCCGCTGAAGTTTTTCCAATTCTTTTTTATTAAGCAACAACTTCCTCTCTCTACGTGCCGTATGATTATTGTACGATCCATAGAAATATTCGGCGATGTGCATATTCTTCACCCACAATTCGCCTTTCGTAAAATAGCAAAACGTATCTACCAGACTGGCTTTTCCCAAACGAATGGATTTTATTTCCGTACCGGTCAATACGATACCTGCTGTGTAGGTATCTATCAACTCGTAATCAAACGTAGCCCGTTTATTCTTTATATTTACAGGAGGTTGTTTCATCTTTACTCATTAATTAAGTATAGCCGTCAGTCTATTAAACACGATCTGTATCACCGCCGGACATAGTATTAACAATACAGACGACAAAAGGGTGTATTTTAATCGTTGTTTTTCTTCTACTCCCATCAGTACAGGAACTCCCTCCCATACCACATAGACGATGTAGAACTGCAGCAACCAAGCAATAATTCTAAAATCAGGTAACAGTCCGGTTACTATCTGAAGCAGGAAAGGCACAACCAATGCATATCCTGCAAACTGTTGTGTCAACGGCATATTACTATGCATACCAAACATTCTTGTTCCCATTTCATTAATGGCATAAGCTGCCAGAAAATAGCCACCGAACAGGGCTACAGCTACGGCACAACAATTGGTCATAGCTATCTGGAAACTTTGCGGACCTCCCCATCCATTCGTCAATAACGAACCGACGAATACGGACAGACCGCATAAACCAATCATAGGATAGACAAAAGCTATATATACTTTTCGCCTATCCTCTTCCATAGAAATTTCCTCCCAGGCCTTGGCCGGAGAGGAAATCAATTTCATTGCTATGTTAAATAGTTCTTTGTAGTTCAATGTTATTGTGAAATCTTTGAATAATCTATTTCAAATTTCTCTTCTCTTGTACTAGAATTATCCAATTTATTAGACGAAGTATTTACTTGAGCATGCACTATAATCTTTTTCAGATTTGTAAATTGATGTAATACTGATGACAAATCATAAGCCTGATAGCTTACTGTGTAAGATGTACGAGTTTCATCTTTATCTTCAGTAATAATATGATTCACATACAAATCTAATGTTTCACCACCTTCAGCGACTTTTTCCGCATCATATGAAAGAATAAATTTATGTTTCTTCAACTCTGCTTCTAATTCAGTTGATACTGATGAGTTTTTAAAATGAAACATTGCAGGAAGAATTAATGTATTCTTATCAAAGAAATAAGGATAATATGTATTCTCATAATTCAAAGCATACATTGTTGCATCGGCATCATCCGGTGTAGAAGTTACGCTCGGTCCATCAATATTGGTAGGAGTTGAAGTCAATGTAAAAGTTATAGAAGCTGCATTAACATTCACATCTTCTACATTATACTGACCATTAACAATGTACATTCCTGAATTCAAAAGCATAATGCTAGTCGGATCAGTAGGAACCAACTTAGTCCCATCTATCATTTTAAAATTACTACCATAAGAATCCAGTTTTGCAATGACACTCAAAGTTCGTGGTCCACTATTATCATCTCCATTCATACATGAAGTAACCGACACACCCATAACCACAGCCATCAAAGCCACCAAGAAAAATTTCATCTGTTTCATAAACATATTTTTTAGATTTTGCAAAGATATAAATTCTAATTCATAATTAATAAATGCAAGTACTTAAAAAATACTGCATCCTTTACTTTATTATTTTTGCAAAAAGTTCCAAATGTTCATCTACGTAACTCGCAATCAATGCTGTTACTTGCTCTTCTGTCTCCAAATAAGTCTCTTCCAATTCATCAAAAGCTTCATATTGCTCATACATAGCCATAAATTCATCATTCGTCCGTTCCTTTTCCAAGTCTTTCCGGTTGGAATCAAAGATTTTCTTAGCCTTATAAACTAATTTAGAGAATTCTTCCGCTCCCCACAAACGCATCACTTTCGCAAACGGATTATCAAAGATATAGCCACCATAGCCATTCTGAATTAATTGGCAAAATCCACCAACCATTATTTCATCACGAAAAATCTGATATGCCAGCAAAGAATGTTGTTCTCCTGTCAGCAGAGGCATTGTTTCGGCAGTTAGTTCGCCACCGACAATCTCTTTATATTTATCTGTAAACGCTTGGATAAATTCATCCATTCCTTCACCCGCAGCCTTCTGTAAAGCAGACTCTAAAACTTCGATCATATCTTCATTTAATATTTGAAGCAACAAAGTTACAACTTTAATCCCATATCTAATAATGATACGCCTACAATCTTACTAAAAACAATTATCAATCCGTTTCATTCCTTCCGGTACGGTTTTGAAGCAAATGATACTTTAGCAAACAAGTATTGAAACGGTAGCCCGTGAAATAATATTGAATTTACCTAACGTACAAACGTAGGTTATCTACCGTGTGAATGTCCGTTACCTACCGGGCGAGCATCAACAACCTACCAGACAAAAGTCGGTCATCTGCCGGACGAACAGTTCATGAGGGACACGGGAACAGAAACGGTACCGACGAAGTGATCCGAACCGACAACGGCAGCATCCAAAGCCATCTTCTCTGCCCAGTATTATTGCTGTTGTTTATAACAGAAATAATACTTTTACTTACTCTTCTTTACTCTTCTCTTCTCTACTCTACTGGTTTTCATTGGCTTTTCCCCCTTTACTGGTGGGCGTTTCAGCGCTTTGTACACCCCTCTCCGAACACCCTCATTTTTGTATCCTTTTGAACTAAATAACGTAAGCTTTTAGCGGAATAATCCCTCTCCCCCTATTTATCTGCTGCCTAATCCTATACGTGTAATCGCATCCCCAAATAAACCCCTATTAAATAAGGTATAAGCCAAATGCACCAAACTACAATGCTGAAACGATTAAAATGTCTCTTTTCTATAGGCGTTCCCTTCACATAGGTCCATATCGCCCATAACGCATGTACAAACATCAGAAGAATAGCAATTGCCCCTGTCACCGTATGCATTTCGTCATGCAGATGAGTCAGTTCGGCAATATGCTCCATCAGGCTTGTACCCACCGTATCAGCCAACAACCCGAGAAGAAAGAAAATGAGATGCCAAAACTTTAATTTCCTTTGAAGACGTTCTCCCCAAACACCTATCGTATAAAAAATAAGTGCAGATGAAATAACGCAAATTGCCGCTATTAAATAATGTATATCTACTTGATTCAGTTCCATAAATTTTCTTTTTCTAATAACAACAAAGCAAAGAATAGATAGTTCTCCCGGTCTCAATCTTTCACAAATGCAATCCCGACTTTACAAACGACAAAAAAACGTAAACAGATTTGTCACTTTTCACAAAAAAGTAATAAAAGGCGATTTGCAGAAACAAATAAATCGACTACCTTTGTGGGCGATTTAGAGAATCGTGACTACGTATTTTTAATTATATCACTTAAAAAAAGAGCTAATTATGACTTATTCACACGAAGTGGAACACATGTGTGTTGTAAAGAAGGGTCCTAACCATGGACCGGCTCCCATACCCGAAGAAGGCAAATGGGTAAAATCTAAAGAAATCGTTGATATTTCTGGTTTGACACACGGTATCGGTTGGTGCGCTCCTCAACAAGGTGCTTGTAAACTGACACTGAACGTTAAAGAAGGTATCATCCAGGAAGCCTTGATCGAAACAATCGGTTGCTCTGGTATGACTCACTCAGCTGCTATGGCTTCTGAAATCCTTCCGGGTAAAACAGTTCTTGAAGCATTAAACACTGACCTTGTTTGCGACGCTATCAACACTGCAATGCGCGAACTTTTCTTGCAAATCGTATACGGACGTACTCAATCAGCTTTCTCTGAAGGTGGCTTGATTATCGGTGCAGGTTTGGAAGACTTGGGTAAAGGTCTGCGTAGCCAGGTAGGTACTCTTTATGGTACTTTGGCTAAAGGTCCTCGTTACCTTGAAATGGCAGAAGGTTATATCAAACAAATCTTCTTGGACAAGAACGACGAAATCTGCGGATACGAATTCGTACACATGGGTAAGTTCATGGACGAAATCAAGAAAGGTACTGATGCTAACGAAGCTTTGAAGAAAGTTACAGGTACTTATGGACGCGTAACAGCAGAACAGGGAGCAGTTAAATCTATTGATCCACGTCACGAATAATATAAGGAGGAAAGAAAACTATGATTAGAGAAGTAAAATTCGAAAGCCAAGACCGTCGTATCAAAGGTATCATTGAAGCCTTGAACGCTAACGGCATCAAAGACATCGAAGAAGCTAACGCTATCTGCGAAGCTGCCGGACTTGATCCTTATAAAACGTGTGAAGAAACTCAGCCTATCTGTTTTGAAAACGCAAAATGGGCTTATGTAGTAGGTACTGCTATTGCTCTTAAGAAAAACTGCACAAACGCTGCTGAAGCTGCTGAAGCTATCGGTATCGGTCTGCAAGCATTCTGCATCCCGGGTTCTGTAGCTGACGACCGTAAGGTTGGTATCGGCCATGGTAACCTCGCTGCTATGTTGCTGCGCGAAGAAACTAAATGTTTCGCTTTCCTAGCAGGTCACGAATCTTTCGCTGCTGCTGAAGGTGCTATCAAAATCGCTGCAAAAGCAGACAAAGTACGTAAAGAACCGTTGCGTTGCATCCTGAACGGTCTTGGAAAAGACGCTGCTCAGATCATCTCTCGTATCAACGGCTTTACTTATGTTCAGACTCAATTCGATTATTTCACAGGTGAACTGAAAGTTGTTCGCGAAATCGCTTACTCTGACGGCCCTCGTGCAAAAGTAAAATGTTATGGTGCTGACGACGTTCGCGAAGGTGTAGCTATCATGTGGAAAGAAGGTGTAGACGTATCTATCACAGGTAACTCTACTAACCCGACTCGTTTCCAACACCCAGTTGCTGGTACTTACAAGAAAGAACGTGTTCTTGCTGGCAAACCTTATTTCTCTGTTGCTTCTGGTGGTGGTACAGGTCGTACTCTTCACCCGGATAACATGGCTGCCGGTCCTGCTTCTTATGGTATGACGGATACGATGGGTCGTATGCACTCTGATGCACAGTTCGCTGGTTCTTCATCAGTTCCTGCTCACGTAGAAATGATGGGATTCCTGGGAATTGGTAACAACCCGATGGTAGGATGTACAGTAGCTTGTGCGGTTGATGTTGCTCAGGCTTTAGGTAAGTAATTCAGGTTACTTTATATAGATAAAGAACTCCTGTAATCTTAACGATTACAGGAGTTCTTTTTATTTGTAATAATTTGATATGGATAAATTTATTCAGAAATGTATTACTTCATATAAACCATATCATCTTTTCTTTCTCCTTTGTACCAATCAGTGTTTGATTTACATCCACTTTCAACCCACTTTGAATACCCTCCAGACACTATTTAAACTGGACAAATAGGTAGCTTTTAACTTGAATATACAAATATAAACCTGTAAGAGCAAATAATGTAGCTAATTCGAGAACTTTTGTATGACTTCGCCTGTTTACATAACAGATACTAAAACATTATACAACAATGCTACTCACATTCTTAAATACACTTGCCACTATTATCAGTGTTATTAGTCTGCTAATTGTCACTTACGGAGTATTAGTCTGCTTCATCGCCTTTTTACGCAATGAAATAAAACGATTCAACGGAACATATACGGTTAACAATATACGGCAGTTGAGGGCGGATTTTGGCACTTACCTTTTGCTTGGATTGGAATTTCTAATTGCTTCCGACATACTAAAAACTGTGGTTGATCCAACGTTGGACGAATTGGCAATCCTGGGTGGAGTGGTTGTAGTAAGAACTGTGCTTTCTGTATTTTTGAATAAAGAGATCAAAGAATTGGCCGAAAATGATTCAGCGAAAGAAATATAGCATATCGCCGCACAACTAAGTTTCTCCAAAGCCATATCTTTTTTATTGCCTGATATTTCTATTTTGCCTACCTTTGTACGGGAAACATTTACACACTGACTGGCAAGGAATAGAAACACGTCAAAAAAATGGGAATTACACATCTATCTATTGAGCTTACACTTGATCTGATTGCGTTAATTATAGGAATCATCCTTATTATACGTGCTAAAGACAATTATCCGAAATTATATTGGGGAATTATAGCAACCGGCATCGGCATTATGTTTTCATGGGAAAATATCGGATGGTTGACAATTGTCACAGACACTCCGGAATACAACTTCACAGAATTGCTCAACATAGAGAAAATGCTCAAATGGTATGCTTTAGCAAATATTGTAGCCCTGTTCCCTATCGCTTCTTTATCACCGGGCTATCTGAACCATTTCAGAATATTTACTTTTCTATTATTACCCATCATTACGATAACTGTAGGAATCAGTTATTTAGGTTTCAATGGGAATATCACTCCCATCCACTCCATAGATGAAATTATTCCGAATATCCATCAAATAGATGTCAAGCTTAGGGTTTGCATATTCCTGTTATCCGTTTTTACCCCACTCGTTCTTCTTATTTATCCGATGATGAATAACAAGACCTACCGCAGGATAAATAATAACATGTATCTATTCATCGGTTTTCTATTCGTATTTTTAGGGATATACATTTTGTTCACTCTAAATATCAATGAATTTGTTTTCAATCTGTTCGGCATTATGGCAATCGTTTTTACGGTCTTATTCTCCATACAATATTTACGTTATGAGAATCCGTTTTCGAACCATATAAACATGATTCATAATGCAAAGAATACGGAAAGCACTATAATGCTACAAGCTGGAAAGCCATCTCCTACTCTCCCGCTCTTCTCAACGATTGAAGCCTATCTTCAGGAACAGCATCCCTATACCGATCAACGGTATAATATAGAACTTTTAGCCAAGTCCCTGAATAAACAGGAACATGATATTTCAGCAGCAATCAAAAGTCAGGGCTTTACAGGTTTCCGGGAATACATTAATTATCTTCGACTGGAATATTTCAGACAGTTAGCCGCCGAAAATCCAAAGAGTAATGTAAAAGAACTGATGTTTGCATGCGGTTTCACCTCCCGGGCAACTTTCTATCGTAACTTTTCAGAAAAGTATGGTGTATCACCCAGTAAATTCATTGAGAATCAAAGAGTAGAACAATAATTTCTTTTTTTAAAAGCACAATTCTTAATAGTAAAAAGTGTCTCATTTCAGGAATGAGACACTTTTTATTTTTATAGCTAAAAGCAATCCGTTACTTTTGATGCAAAATAAAACTACGACGTTGGCATCATCAACAGATTAATCGAATACTAAGATAAATAGAATATGAATATTGACAATTGTAATCACACCGACACAGAAAAACATCAAGAAGAAAAGATCTTTTTATATACTACCATTACTGGAAACTTGCAACTAATCCATTTAGAACAGATTGGCTATTTCCGGTATAACTCCAAGAGTAAACTATGGGAAGCTGTATTAAATAATAATCATACCCTGGCACTCAAAAGAAATACAAACTCACAAAAGATATTGAGTCTGCATCCCTATCTTATCCAGATTAGCCAGTCACACATTATCAATATAAGCTATCTGGTTTCGATTGAAGACAACAATTGCATATTGCTTCCTCCATTTAATGAGATGGAACTTTTACAAGTAAGCAAGTCTTTTATGAAAAAGCTAAAAGAAAAATATCCATGTATCTGATTGTATATAGCTCATCTTTATGCTCTATGCAACACCAAGCAATTCCACTTCGAAGATCAATGTCGAGTAGGCAGGAATAGAATCAAAAGATTTGATACCGTATCCCATTGCATAAGGAATATAAATAATCCATTTATCACCAACATGCATTTTCTGAAGTGCCACCTGCCACCCTTCTATTACATCACTAAGACGTAG
The DNA here is from genome assembly GCF_001314995.1 of Bacteroides ovatus. Classification (NCBI taxonomy): domain Bacteria; kingdom Pseudomonadati; phylum Bacteroidota; class Bacteroidia; order Bacteroidales; family Bacteroidaceae; genus Bacteroides; species Bacteroides ovatus. The sequence goes on along the minus strand of NZ_CP012938.1, from coordinate 91,266 downwards.
GGCATCGGGACAAGTACGCTCATAAGAATTATCAAACACCTGGCCATCAATCAGACTTCCTTTGTAATGCACGGTAACAATGCTCCGTGCACCCGGAGAAATCGTACTTTCGCCAGTTTCCAAAACTTTGTAATAGATTCCACACGGCAACGCGAAAACACCTTCCTGAAAAGATAGTTTTTTCAAAAATCGCCGATTGGCCTCTTTGTATTCTTTCTTTTTCCCCATAAATAAATTGATTAAGAACTTGCAAAAATAATCAGAATAACAAAGGATTTAGCATAAAAACTGTATATTTGTTTGTTGAACTATAAAAAACTTCTCACTATGGGACAAACAAAGACTACACGTAGCATCAGTGCTACCGGACTATTCTTACTTATCATGATGACTGTGGGCCTATATTCATGCACACGCACTCAAAAAGACATCATTCCTTCTGCCGATTATGCACCGTATGTAAATGCGTATACGGGAGGAGTCATCTCGCAAAATTCGACCATACGTATAGAACTGACCCACGACCAACCCATGGTGGATATGAACAATGAGTTAAAAAGCAATCCGTTCAGTTTCTCACCTTCATTAAAAGGAAAAGCATATTGGGTTAGCAACAACACCATTGAATTTGTGCCCGAAGAAGGAGCGCTGAAACCGGGAACACTTTACGAAGGAACTTTCCGGCTCGGAGACTTCATCGAAGTGGACAAAAAGCTGAAAGAGTTCAACTTCTCATTCCGTGTACAGGAACGTAACTTCACCCTGCAACTGGAATCATTGCCGATTACAGCTACCCGACCGAATGAAATAAATATTAAAGGAGAGATACGTTTCAGCGACGTAGTGAAAAAGGAAGAGGTAGAAAAGATGCTGACTGCCAGTGACGGAAAAAAGAGTTATCCGGTGGAAGTCACCGCAACCGACAATCATACCCGGTATTTGTTTAGTATCAGACAAATCCCCAGAGAAGCTGATGATTACCCCTTGACTATCACAGCCAACGGCAACGCAGCCGGCATCGACCGTAAACAAAGCGAAGAAGTACTGATACCGGCGAAAGATTGTTTCCGTTTCATGTCTGCCGAACGCATCGACCAACCGGAAAATGGAATCGAGATTGTTTTCTCCGCTCCCTTATCCACTACTCAAGATTTAAAAGGACTGATTGAGATCCCGGAAATCTCCTCATCGATCTTCCAAATCAGTGAGAACAGAGTTTTTATCTATTTCGAAGCAAACACACAGAACAAACTGACGTTGAATATCCATGAAGGAGTCAAAGACTGTCAAGGTAAAGCATTGGGAACTTCTCATACGATCTCATTCAGTGAAGTAAGTCTGAAGCCACAAGTGGAAATGTCTACTACCGCCGCTATCCTGCCCGATTCGAAAAGTCTGATTATTCCTTTCAGGGCTGTCAACCTATACGCTGTGGATTTGAGCGTGATCCGCATTTTCGAGAACAATGTATTGATGTTTATGCAAACCAATTCACTGGCCTCGGCCAATGAGCTACGCCGTTCGGGAAGACTGGTTTACAAGAAAACATTATGGCTTGCCAAAGATGCTTCCAAAGACATTCATCATTGGGGAGATTACTCGATAGACCTTGCCGGATTAATCCACCAGGAACCGGGTGCCATCTATCGTGTCATACTTTCATTTCGTCAGGAATACTCCGCTTATCCTTGTGGAGGAGGCGAGAATCAGGATATGAAATTCGCCGACAGCAGCACCTCCGACGGGCTGACCAAAGTAAGTGGAAGTGTTTTGTCCGAAGAAGATGAAGCAATCTGGAATACCCCCGAAGCCTACTATTATTACAATGGCGGAACAATGGACTGGAGTGTGTACCGATGGACGGAACGCGACAACCCCTGCCATCCGTCTTATTATATGGATTCAGACCGGGCAGCTGCCTGCAACGTTTTTGCTTCCAACCTGGGAATGATTGTAAAACGGAACTCACTGAATAAACTGTGGATTGCCGTTAGTAATATTTTGGATACAAAACCGATAGGGAAAGCACAGGTAACAGCGTATAATTTCCAGTTACAACCCATAGGGAAAGGAGAAACCAATGGAGAAGGATTCGTTGAAATCACTCCGAACGGTGTGCCTTTCATTATCGTGGCAGAATCGGACAAGCAAAAAGCGTACGTCCGCGTTGTGGACGGTGAAGAACAGTCCGTCAGCAGATTCGACGTGGGAGGAAAAGATATTCAAAAGGGACTGAAAGGATTTATATATGGCGAAAGAGGAGTATGGCGCCCGGGAGACACGCTGCACATTTCCTTTATATTGGAAGACCGCGAAAAGAGAATCCCCGACAAGCATCCCGTAGCACTGGAGATTTACAATCCGAGAGGACAGTTCTACACAAAAATGATTTCAACACAAGGAATGAACGGATTCTATACATTCGACGTTCCGACACAGGCAACAGACCCGACCGGACTTTGGAATGCGTATATTAAGGTGGGAGGAACCACCTTCCACAAAGGTCTGCGTATCGAAACCATAAAGCCCAACCGCTTGAAAATAAATCTGGCATTGCCGAAGGTGCTTCAAGCCACGGACAAGAATTTCTATGCCCCACTCACTTCAACCTGGCTGACAGGAGCAACTGCCTCCAAACTGAAAGCCAAAGTAGAAATGTCTTTATCGAAAGTGAATACACAGTTTAAGAATTACGGACAATATATCTTTAACAATCCGGCTACGGATTTCACGACTATCAAAACAGATATATTTGACGGCACACTGGATGCAGAAGGAAAAGCAAATGTCATGCTGAAAGTTCCGACCGCAACGGAAGCGCCGGGTATGCTGAACGCCACTTTCACCACCCGCGTGTTCGAACCGGGAGGAGATGCCAGCATCTACACTCAAACAATTCCATTCTCACCATTCACCTCTTATGTCGGTATCAATCTGAACCAGCCAAAAGGCAAATATATTGAAACTGACAAAGATCATGTATTCGATATTGTAACTGTAAACACGCAGGGACAGTTAGTGAACAGTTCTAATCTGGAATACAAAATATACCGCATCGGCTGGAGTTGGTGGTGGGAAAACAGTGGTGAATCTTTCGGAACGTATATCAACAACAGTTCCATCACTCCTGTTGCCAGCGGCAATTTACAGACAAGAGGCGGAAAAGCATCTTTCAAATTCCGTATCGATTATCCGTCATGGGGACGCTACCTGGTTTACGTGAAAGATAAAGAGAGTGGACATGCCACCGGAGGTACAGTTTATGTTGACTGGCCGGAATGGCGGGGACGTTCGAGCAAGACTGATCCCAGCGGTATCAAGATGCTTGCTTTCTCGCTGAACAAAGATTCTTATGAAATAGGAGAAACAGCCACAGCAATCATTCCTGCAGCAGCGGGAGGACGTGCACTGGTATCCATAGAAAACGGTTCTACCGTATTACGACAAGAATGGATAGAGGTTTCCAACGGAGGAGATACGAAATATACATTCAAGATTACACCGGAGATGACTCCGAATGTATATCTGCATATCAGTCTGTTACAGCCTCACGCGCAAACAGTCAATGACCTGCCTATCCGTATGTATGGCGTCGTTCCGGTATTCGTGACTAACAGTCAGACGGTGTTGCAACCGCAGATACAGATGCCGGAAGTGTTACGCCCGGAAACCAACTTCAATGTGACCGTCAGCGAAAAGACCGGAAAACCGATGACTTATACATTAGCTATTGTAGACGACGGTTTGCTGGATCTTACCAATTTCAAAACCCCGGACCCATGGAATGATTTCTATTCACGCGAAGCACTCGGCATCCGGACATGGGATATGTATGATAATGTATTGGGAGCTTCCGCCGGAAGTTACAGTTCACTTTTCAGTACGGGTGGAGACGCCACATTAAAACCTGCCGATGCAAAAGCAAACCGCTTCAAACCGGTAGTCAAGTTTATAGGTCCTTTCTATCTGGGAAAAGGTAAGAGCCAGACGCATACGCTGAAACTTCCGATGTATGTAGGTTCGGTACGTGCCATGGTGGTTGCCGGACAAGAGGGAGCGTACGGCAATGCGGAAAAAACGGCTTTCGTGCGGACTCCGTTAATGATGTTGTCCACCTTGCCCCGTGTGCTTAGTATTCAGGAAGAAATCACCGTTCCGGTAAATATCTTTGCGATGGAAAATCAAGTGAAGAATGTAACCGTATCACTTCAGGCATCCGGTGGAGGAGTACAGATTGTAGGGGCCAACCAACAGTCGCTCAAATTTAGCCAACCGGGTGACCAGCTCGTGTTCTTTACCTTAAAAACAGGTAGTAAAACAGGAAAGGCTACCATCCATCTGACAGCCAATGGTGGCGGACAACAAACTAAAGAAACCATTGAAATAGAAGTACGCAACCCGAATCCGATAGTAACCCTGCGCAACAGTCAATGGGCAGAAGCCGGACAAAGCAAAGAACTTTCATACAATCTAAGCAGTTCTTCTGCAAATAACCAGATAAAGCTGGAAGTATCACGCATACCTTCGGTTGATATCAGCCGCCGGTTCGACTTCTTATACAACTATCAGCACCATTGTACGGAACAGTTGACTTCCAAGGCTTTGCCTCTTCTGTTTGTCGGTCAATTCAAAACAATAGATAAGATAGAAGCCGAAAAGATAAAGACAAATCTACAGGAAGCTATCCGGCAGATTTATGGTCGTCAACTCCCCAATGGCGGATTTGTATATTGGCCGGGAAATGCTGTTGCCGACGAATGGATCAGTTCTTATGCAGGAATGTTCCTGACACTGGCACAAGAAAAAGGATACGCCGTTCATTCGAACGTATTGAACAAGTGGAAGCGTTTCCAACGTGCTGCCGCACAGAACTGGCGGATGCCGCAGGATGCAAGCGGCTGGCAACAATGGCAGTCGGAATTGCAACAGGCTTTCCGTTTATATACGCTTGCATTGGCAGGAGCACCGGAATATGGGGCCATGAACCGGATGAAAGAACAGGCAGGATTATCCATTCAGGCTAAATGGAGACTGGCAGCAACCTATGCACTGACCGGAAAGATGAAACCGGCTGAAGAACTGGTGTATAATGCGGAAACAACAGTAAGCCCCTACTCTTCCATGAATCAGATTTACGGTTCCTCCGACCGTGATGAAGCTATGATTCTGGAAACACTGATCCTGATGAACCGGGAACGGGATGCTTTACAGCAGGCAAAAGTCGTTTCAAAGAATCTGTCACAAGAGGAGTGGTTCAGTACACAATCCACCGCTTTTGCTCTTATGGCAATGGGACGTCTGGCTGAAAAGCTGTCAGGCACATTGGATTTCGTATGGACATGGAACGACAAACAACAACCTGCCGTGAAATCGGCTAAAGCTGTGTTTGAAAAGGAAATCGCCACCACTCCCAAATCCGGTATGATTGCTGTGAAGAATCAAGGAAAAGGAGCGCTTAGCGTAGACCTTATCACACGCACACAGTTGTTGAACGATACATTACCGGCCATCAGCGACAATCTTCGCATGGATATAAGATATGCCAACCTGAACGGTACACCGATCTCTGTCAATGATATTATACAGGGAACTGACTTTATGGCTATCACCTCCATATCCAATATTAGCGGAACTTCCGATTACACCAATCTGGCACTGACGCATATCATACCGTCCGGTTGGGAAATATACAACGAAAGAATGGTTGCCCCCGAAACGGAAAGCGGAGCAGCCGACGGTTCCGGTAAATCCGTCAGCAAATATAATTATCTGGATATACGCGATGACAGGGTATTAACTTATTTCAATTTGCGTCGTGGTGAAACAAAAGTATTCACTGTCAGACTGCAAGCGACTTATGCAGGTAACTTTATTCTTCCTGCCGTTCAATGTGAAGCAATGTATGATGTAAACGTACAGGCACGCAGCAAAGCGGGAAGAACAACTGTCAGTCGATAGCTTTTAACATTTAAATGAATCCTATATATAAATTCTTCAAACGATTATCTGTTACTAAGAAAGTAATGACAATAAGCATTGCTCTTTTGATGATAGGATACATCTTTTGCCTTCCCCGGCAACTGTTTCATGTACCCTACTCCACCGTTGTGACTGATCGAAACGAAGAATTACTGGGAGCACGTATCGCTTCGGATGGTCAATGGCGGTTTCCTCCCCGAAAGACAACACCTGAAAAAATCAAGCAATGTCTTATTACCTTCGAAGATAAACACTTTTACCACCATTGGGGAGTTAATCCGCTATCTACCGGAAGAGCACTCTATCAGAATTTAAAGAATAAACGTGTTGTAAGCGGAGGCAGTACCCTTACCATGCAGACCATCCGTCTCGCCCGGAACAAACCCAGAACTATCGGAGAGAAAGTCATCGAAATGATCTGGGCTACCCGTTTGGAGTTTCGGACTTCCAAAGAGGAAATCTTATCCATGTATGTCTCCCATGCACCATTCGGAGGAAATGTAGTAGGACTGGATGCTGCTGCCTGGCGCTACTTCGGTCATTCTGCCGAAGATTTATCATGGGCGGAATCAGCCATGCTGGCCGTCCTGCCCAATGCCCCCGCCATGATTCATCTATCCAAAGGACGAAAAACACTACTTTCCAAACGCAACCGTTTATTGAAACAACTTTTTGAAGAAGAGATTATTGATGCGTCCACCTATGAATTGGCTATCAGCGAACCGTTACCCGACGAACCACATCCTCTTCCTCAAATAGCCCCCCACCTGGTTACCCGCTTTTATCAAGAAAGAAACGGATTATATACCCGCTCAACCATCGATAAAGGAATACAAACCCATATAGAGAGTTTGGCGGAACGGTGGAGCAATGAATTTAATCGAAGTGATATCCGTAACCTGGCTATCCTAATTATAGACATTCCCACCAATCAAGTGGTAGCATACTGCGGAAATGTACATTTCGACCGTAAGCAAGGGGGGAATCAAGTAGACGTGATTCAAGCTCCCAGAAGTACAGGCAGTATTTTAAAACCCTTTCTCTATGGTGCCATGCTACAGGAGGGAAGTCTATTACCGCAAATGCTGTTACCGGACGTACCCGTTAATATCAACGGCTTTACTCCACAAAACTTCAGCCTGCAGTTTGAAGGAGCCGTCCCCGCTTCCGAAGCTCTTGCCCGCTCATTGAATATCCCGGCTGTCACCATGTTACAAAGATATGGAGTACCCAAATTTCATCACATGCTGCAACAAATGGGGTTCAAGACTATCAACCGATCAGCCTCCCATTATGGATTATCACTCATTTTAGGAGGTGCCGAAGCTACTTTATGGGATGTGACGAATGCTTATGCACAAATGGGACGAAGCCTCTCCAACAGTCATTCCAACGACCTTCCCCAAGAAAAGGAAGTGCAGATACTACTGGGAACAGAAGAAAAGACAGTTTCGGAAAGAGATGGTTCAAGAAAAGTTACTTCAGGAAAGACCATTTCAAGAAAAACAACTTCGAGAAAGGATATATCAGAAGGAGTTATTTCAGAAGGAGTCATTTCGGCAGGAGCGGCCTGGCTCACCCTTTCCGCCTTAACAGAAGTCAACCGCCCTGAAGAAATTGACTGGAAATCAATCCCCTCGATGCAGACTATCGCATGGAAGACCGGAACGAGTTACGGATTCCGTGATGCCTGGGCCGTTGGCGTGACTCCCCGCTATGCAGTAGGCGTATGGGTAGGAAATGCAACCGGAGAAGGAAAACCCGGATTGGTCGGTGCACAGACAGCCGGTCCCGTATTATTCGATATATTCAATTATCTCCCATCTTCACCCTGGTTTGAACGTCCCACAGGAATTTTTGTTGATGCAGAGATATGCCGTCAATCCGGTCATCTGAAAGGACGTTTCTGTGAAGAAACCGACACCGTACTGATCCTTCCCGTCGGATTACGGACAGAGGCTTGTCCTTACCATCATCTCGTCACACTATCCGCCGACGAAAGCCACCGCATCTATGAAAACTGTGCAAACACGGAACCTACCATTCAGAAATCATGGTTTGCCCTGCCGCCCGTATGGGAATGGTACTATAAACAACACCATCCGGAATATAAACCGCTGCCACCTTTCAAAGCCGGCTGCGGAGAAGATTCTTTCCAACCCATGCAGTTCATCTACCCTCCGATGAACGCCCACATCAAGCTGCCCAAGCAACTGGATGGCAGCAAAGGCTTTATCACGGTGGAACTGGCACACAGCAATCCCAATGCCACTATCTTCTGGCATCTCGACGACACCTATCAGACACAGACACAGGATTTCCACAAAATTTCCCTGCAACCTGCTCCCGGCAAACATTCCCTGACGGCAGTAGACGGAGAAGGCAACACAGTTTCCACCACTTTCTTTATCGAATAAACATCTTATTTTATTATCTTTGCCGCATGAAACAGCCATTAAAAGAAAACGGTGGACTACCGGCATCTATCCTCTGGACACTTGCTATTGTGGCCGGTGTCTCGGTAGCCAACATCTATTATATTCAACCTCTATTAAATATGATACGCCATGAACTTGGCATATCAGAGTTCAGAACTAACCTGATTGCCATGGTCACGCAAATAGGCTATGCGGCAGGATTGTTGTTTATCACCCCTCTGGGAGATTTATATCAGCGTAAGAAAATCATCCTGGTCAACTTCACCGTTCTGATATTCTCTCTATTGACTATCGCCCTGACGCACTATTTTCATTTGATACTTATCGCTTCATTCCTCACGGGAGTTTGTTCGATGATTCCACAAATATTCATTCCGATAGCCGCCCAGTTCTCCCGTCCGGAAAATAAAGGCAGAAATGTAGGGATTGTCTTATCAGGACTATTGACCGGCATTCTGGCTTCACGTGTCGTCAGCGGATTTATCGGTGAACTGATTGGCTGGCGGGAAATGTATCACATCGCTGCAGGCATGATGTTTATCTGCGCAATCGTTGTATTAAAAGTCCTTCCTGACATTCAGACCAACTTTCAGGGAAAGTATAGCGGCCTGATGAAATCTCTGTTAGCCTTAGTGAAAGAATACCCGCAACTGCGCATTTATTCGATCCGGGCGGCACTGAATTTCGGTTCCCTCCTCGCCATGTGGTCCTGTCTGGCTTTTAAAATGGGACAAGCCCCGTTCTTCGCCAACAGCGACGTAATCGGTATGCTAGGACTTTGCGGAGTGGCCGGAGCATTGACTGCTTCTTTCGTAGGAAGATACGTAAAGCAAGTAGGTGTACGCCGCTTTAACTTTATCGGTTGCGGATTGATTCTCTTTGCCTGGTTACTGTTCTTCATCGGTGAAAACACTTTTATTGGTATCATTGCCGGAATCATCATCATTGACATAGGGATGCAATGTATCCAACTTAGCAACCAAACAAGTATCTTCGAACTAGACCCGCGCGCTTCGAACCGTATCAATACAGTTTTCATGACTACTTACTTTATTGGCGGTTCAATGGGAACATTTCTGGCGGGCAGCTTTTGGCAACTGTATGGTTGGCACGGAGTTATCGGTACCGGAGTCGTTTTAACCGGAATTTCTTTATTAATTACGACTTTCTACAAGAAGTGAGTCAACAAAACAGACGGTCAAACCGTTTATTACAATAAAAAAGCCAATGAAATACGGAGTTAACAGACAAATCTTACTTATCACAGCCGGCACCGTCTGGATTATAGCCGGTGCCAATATTCTGCGAATAGGAATTGTAACCTGGTTAAACACCTCCCAAGATTGGATGTTCAAAATAGGAGAAGCTACCGTCGTTTTCTTGTTATTCTTCGTTCTGGTGTTCAGAAGGCTTTATTATAAACATACCCAGCGAATCGAACAAAAGAAAGAACACAGAAATTGCCCGTTCTCCTTTTTCGATGTGAAAAGTTGGATTACAATGATCTTCATGATTTCTCTGGGAATTACCATACGTAGCTTCCATCTTCTGCCCGAAACGTTCATTTCTGTTTTCTATACCGGATTATCCATTGCCCTCATCCTGACAGGGGTACTTTTCATCCGTTACTGGTGGATAAGGCGTAAGACTTTCGCTAATTGAGCCGGTCTTATACATATTCCAATCAAATACAAACTTATAATAATTTTTATTGCCTGACGTTTTGAAGCAAAAGATTTCATTCTTTTTTGTTGTATCTTTGCGCGGCTATAAACAAAACAGTAGCCGGAAAACAAATAAAAGGTTATAAGAATCAACATGAAGAAAGCCCCCTCTCCCATTGTATCATTGATACCGATCATTGTACTGGTGTTATTATTGTTTGCCACTATCCGCACATTTGGCAGTGATGCCCTAAGCGGCGGAAGCCAAGTGTCACTACTCACCACTACAGCTATTTGTATCCTTATCGGTATGGTGTTCTATAAAATTCCCTGGAAAGATTATGAGCTCGCCATCACCAACAATATTGCCGGAGTGGCAACAGCCATTATTATTCTATTGATAATCGGTGCGTTGAGCGGGATCTGGATGATTAGTGGAGTAGTGCCTACGCTAATCTACTACGGGATGCAAATTATCCATCCCAGTTTCTTCCTGGCATCTACCTGCATCATCTGCGCATTGATTTCCGTTATGACCGGAAGTTCGTGGACTACCATTGCTACCATCGGTATCGCCCTGATGGGTATCGGAAAGGCGCAAGGTTTTGAAGACGGTTGGATTGCCGGAGCCATTATTTCAGGAGCATACTTCGGAGATAAAATATCTCCTTTATCCGAAACCACCATCCTGGCCTCTTCTATCACAGACACTCCCTTGTTCCGTCACATCCGTTATATGATGATTACTACGGTTCCATCTCTTGTCATTACGCTAATTATTTTCACCGTAGCAGGATTCTCTCATGATGCCAACAATACACAACACATCGCAGAAGTGGCAACAGCTCTGAATGAAAAGTTTCATATCACTCCGTGGCTACTGATAGTTCCCGTAGCAACCGGGATATTGATAGCGAAGAAAGTGCCGTCTATCGTTACGCTGTTCCTGTCTACCCTGCTGGCTGCTGTTTTTGCTTTGATCTTTCAGCCGGATTTGTTGGAAGAAATTTCAGGAATTGCCGCTTCCGGATTCGATTCACTGTTTAAAGGACTAATGATGACTATCTACGGAGAGACAAATTTACACACGGATAATGCCGTTCTGACAGATTTAATTGCCACACGTGGCATGTCAGGAATGATGAATACGATTTGGTTGATACTATGTGCCATGTGTTTCGGCGGAGCAATGACAGCAAGCGGCATGGTGGGAAGTATCACTTCCATCTTTGTGCGCTTTATGAAGAAAACAGTCAGCGTGGTCAGTGCGACGGTTTGTTCCGGTCTGTTTCTTAATCTGACCACTGCCGATCAATATATCAGTATTATTCTGACGGGAAATATGTTTCGCGATATTTATGCCAAGAAAGGGTATGAAAGTTGCTTACTAAGCCGTACCACGGAAGATGCAGTAACCGTTACATCCGTATTGATCCCGTGGAACAGCTGTGGAATGACTCAAGCCACTATCTTGAGTGTACCCACACTTGTGTATCTCCCTTATTGTTTTTTCAACATTATCAGTCCTTTAATGAGTATCACCGTGGCAGCCATCGGATATAAAATTGCACGACGTTCGTGAACAATCTGGCATACACTTTGTTTTTGCAATAAACGAACAACATATTAAACCTAAACAAAAAAAAGTTATGAAAAAGTTTATTGCATTAGTAGCATTAGTATTAGTGAGTGCAAGCACAATGATGTATGCACAAGAAAGTAACGCAGCAGCACGCCGCGCAGAAAGAAAAGCTCAAAGAGATGCAGAGAGAGCGAAACTCCGTGCCGAAGAAGAGGTGCAGGACATGGCAGCCTATCAACAAGCTGTACAGGCTTTGAAAAACAAGCAATTTGTATTGGAAGCTAATCAGGTTGTCTTCCGCAACGGTATGAGTGCTTTTGTTACTTCAAATACCAACTTCGTCCTGATGAACGGCAACAGAGCTACCGTACAGACTGCTTTCAACACTCCTTACCCAGGTCCTAACGGAATCGGTGGTGTTACAGTAGATGGTAATTCTTCGGATATGAAGATGAATATCGACAAAAAAGGAAATGTGAACTGTTCATTCAGTGTTCAGGGTATCGGCATCTCCGCTCAAGTATTTATTAATATGAGCAGTGGAAACAATACAGCTTCGGTTAGTATCAGCCCGAACTTCAGCAACAACAACCTGACATTGAACGGAAATATCGTTCCGCTTGACCAGTCAAATATCTTCAAGGGACGTTCCTGGTAATCCGGATACAAGAATCTTATCATAACTCCGCTACAAATCGCGCAAAATGCGTACATTTGTAGCGGAGTTTTTTTATTCATCATTGCTTATGAGAGAATTTATCATCGCAGACAATCAGGATATCAGTAAGGCGGGAATGATGTTTCTGCTAAGTAAACAGAAGGAAGTATCCCTCCTTTTAGAAGCTGATAGTAAGGCTGAACTGATTCAGCAGTTACGATTGCATCCGCAAGCGGTGATTGTATTGGATTATACATTGTTCAATTTTGCCGGGGCGGATGAGTTGATTGTCTTGCAGGAAAGATTCAAGGAAGCTGACTGGATTCTATTCTCTGACGAACTAAGCCTGAACTTTCTCCGTCAGGTATTATTCAGCAGCATGGCTTTCGGAGTAGTGATGAAAGATAACTCAAAAGAAGAAATCATGACTGCCATTCAATGCGCCACCCGCAAACAACGGTATATATGCAACCATGTCAGCAATCTGCTGCTTTCGGGAGCTTCTTCTCCGCTGGCAATGTCAAGCATGGACGACCATTTGCTGACGCAGACAGAAAAGAATATCCTAAAAGAAATTGCATTAGGGAAAACGACGAAAGAGATTGCTGCAGAGAAAAATCTTAGTTTCCATACGATCAACAGCCATCGTAAGAATATCTTTCGCAAATTGGGGGTGAATAATGTGCACGAGGCTACTAAATATGCGATGAGGGCAGGAATTGTGGATTTAGCGGAATATTACATCTGATATATTGCTATTCACCGATCTCTACCACCCTAAGGAAACAAGTTAGCAGATGATCTCACCGCTTCCCACGCAAACTTTCGCCTCTTCATCATAAATCACCCCAAACTGTCCCGGAGCAATGCCTTGTAGCTTTTCAGAGGACAAAATATAGAATTGCTTCTCCCCTTCCTGTATCAGTTTTCCTTTGGTAAAGTCGGGAGTGTGGCGAATCTTGAAAGTGATGTCTATCTCCTTCTCCTGCCCTTTCCAGGGATTATCAGTAATGAAATGGAAATCATGCATCCGGAATTCATTGCCGTACTGTGTTTCCACACCGTAGCCACGAGATACATAGATGGTATTTTCCTCAATATCCTTCTTGACTACAAACCAGGGACCACCACTCAATCCGAGCCCTTTACGCTGGCCGATTGTGTGAAACCAATAGCCGCGATGTGTACCCAATTTCTTTCCAGTTTCCAATTCAATAATCGCCCCTTCCTTTTCTCCTAAAAAGCGACGGACAAAATCATTGTAGTTTATCTTTCCGAGAAAACAGATACCCTGACTATCTTTCCTTCTGGCACTCGGCAATCCGGCTTTATTGGCAATCTCACGTACTTCCTGTTTCATCAAACCTCCAATGGGAAACATGAGTTTGGAAACTTGCAGATAATCAATCTGTGCAAGAAAATCTGTCTGGTCTTTCACAAGGTCTTTCGCTGTACCCAACCAAGTTTTACCGTTGCGTTGCAAGGTGGTGGCATAATGACCGGTTGCCGTAAAGTCGAAGTCTTTCCCGACTCGCTGTTCAAAGCAGCCGAATTTGATAAGCTTATTACACATCACATCCGGATTAGGCGTCAGTCCCTGCCGGATTTTATCAATGGCATAGGCCGCTACATTCTCCCAATACTCCTGATGCAAATCCACTACCTCCAAAGACAGGCCGTACTTACGTGCCGTAGCAGTAGATAATTCAATATCTTCCTCTGCCGAACAGTCCATATATTCCGCTCCGTCCATGCCTATCTTAATATAAAAAAGAGTGGGCTTATATCCTTGCTCACAAAGGAGATGTACAACAACCGAACTGTCGACACCTCCTGATAATAATGCAGCTATATCCATGAATAATGATTCGTCTATTAATAACGTTCTATATGTAAGCTAATACCTATTAAAAAATTCTATGCTACAAAGATAAGGCAAGAATCTCTAGCAGCCAATCACATATTGAAGGCATTTTTATACCATAAATGTGGTAGATAAGCAAAGTATTTCCTACATTTGCACAGTAAAAAGCTTTTTATGATGACGAAATTAAGAAAGATAATCCTCATACCTGCCCTGAGCATCGTATTTATCAGTGGCTTTTTCTCCTGTGGTGTCGACCGCTGGCCGGAGTATGCCCATCAGACCGCACTGGATACATGGATGTACGACATCATGCAGCAGAACTATCTGTGGTATCAAAATCTACCTTCCTACGATGATGTGAATCTGTTTCTGGAACCTGCCTCGTTTTTATCTAAAGTAAAATCAAAAAACGACAGCTATTCGTTTGTGGACTCTGTGATGGAGACTCCGCTGCCTACCTATGGATTTGATTATTCACTGGTTCGAAATGCGGATATCGATACAGCATATAATGCATTAATTACTTACGTCATCCCCGGTTCACCGGCAGAAGCAGCCGGACTGGAACGTGGAAACTGGATTATGAAAGTCGATACTTCTTACATCAGCAAGAAATACGAGACTCAATTACTGCAAGGAACCCAAGCCCGGGATTTGGTGATGGGAGTATGGAAAGAAGTTCCTGTTGAGCCGGAAGAAGGAGAAGAAGAATTTGTATACAAGGTAGTACCTAATGACATAACATTAAAACTACCTGCGGCACGATCCGTTGAGGATAATCCAGTGCATAAGACCAAAATACTTACGGTAAAAGAAAACAATAGAGATATTAAAGTAGGGTATCTCATGTACAATAGCTTCACAGCCGGAACCAATAGTGATCCGGACAAATACAATAACGAACTGCGACAAATCTCACAAGAGTTCAAGACAGCTGGCGTGAAATATGTTATACTTGACCTACGTTACAACACCGGTGGTTCATTGGATTGTGTTCAGTTATTAGGTACAATTCTGACTTCAGAGGCACGATTAAATAAGCCGATGGCCTATCTGGAATATAATAATAAAAACAGAGACAAGGATGCTACCATCAACTTTGATAGTGAGATATTAAAGAGCGGTGTTAATTTAGACCTGCCCGCTCTGTTTGCTATTACAAGCAGTACAACAGCCGGAGCACCGGAAATGTTAATTAGGAGTCTTTCACTGAAAGACAGTTATCCTGTCGTAACCATCGGTGGTGTCACTAAAGGACAAAATGTAGCAACAGAACAATTCATTAATGAAGAATTTCTGTGGTCAATCAACCCGGTAGTATGCACTGTCTATGATTCCAACCACGATGCCGGAGGAGCTATCTCCCCTACAACAGATCTTAAAATCAGTGAAACTACTATTGATGGAGTTACTAATTATAGTGAATTTTTACCATTCGGTGATCCTAACGAAAGAATGTTAAAAGTAGCCATCGGTGTTATTGACGGAAGTTATCCACCAAAGGATGAAGAAACCGAAGAGACCACAAAAGCGCAATTCAAAATAGAGAAAAGCGTAATAAGTCCGGCAAGTAGACGTTTTAGTAGTAACGGATTACGATTAAAATAAGAAAGGATGAAAAAAATAGCTATTTTATTGCTGGCAATACTGATATTCAGTTGTTCGGATGATGACGAAAAGGGCACAGTAGAGAATAAAGGGCAATGGGCTATGATTTTCAATGAATCCGTCAAGAACGATTCAAACCCTGTAGATAAGACAGAGAAATTTATGTTCGATGGTGAGCGCCTGATTCAACATATTATAAAACAACGTTATTTCGAAGAAGAAATCAGCAACGAAGTAAACTTGAGCTACTCTGATAATCAGGTAACAGTTACCACTGACTATCTCACTTTAGTATATACATTAAATAGCGAAGGCTATGCCAGTCAATGTGTATACAGTTTGTCTTCACAAAATCGTATTTATCAATTTTCTTACTCTGCAGAAGGATACTTAACCGGAATTGTCGAGAATATTGACAATACAGAATACTCATCAACATCACTTACATACGAGAACGGAGATATAACCTCTATCAGTTCCAAGATGAACGGCCTTGAAAACAAGTTCATTTATGAACCGGGAGAAGAAAGTTCGACATACCATTTACCCTGCCTCGGTTTATTAGAAATACACCCTCTGACATTCCATATTGAAGCTCTTTACGCTGGGTTATTGGGTAAGGACCCGCGCCATTTCACCATACGCAGTTGTCCTGCAGGAAGTAACGATGAAAAGACAATCTATTCGTATGAGTTTGATAAAAAAGGGAATCCATCCAGGATGATTTGTCAAACGACCTATGCCGGAGGACAGGCCAACTATTATCCATACACACGCAACATTTCGGTTTCTTTCGAATAATCTTTCATTCCGAACATCGCATTCTCTTTTAAAGTAGCACAATCACTCTATTTCTGTCAAGAGCAGAATTATAGATTCTTAACCTATAAAGCCCCTTTTCATACCTCAACTTTGTTTATTCCGAAACAAAGGCTCTGATTTTACCTAACAAAGGCTTCAACTTCTCCTAACGCAGCGTTTAATGAGTCGTAACGCACCGTCTAATTTTTATAAAGCTGCGGTATAAAACACGTTAATCTCTGGTTTCATCCCTTTTATAAGCCGGGATAAAGCTCACGCCTCCCAAGGATACAACAAAAAAGGAGAAAGCTTCCACTCCCTCCTTCTATCGTAGTTTAACCTCAATCTATTTTATGATTCTGTACCAAAGATACAACATTGAAAAGCCAAAGTCAAGTATTCCCGGTTTTATTTCTTGAAAAACTTATCAAAGAACAGAATCTGATAATCAATGGAGTTATTCCAATACTGCCCTGTATGTCCTCCCGGACGGGTAATAAAATCATGATCGATTTTTTTTTCTAACAGGCGGTTATGCAAATCCTTGTTCACATTCAAGAAGAAATCTCCTTCTCCACAATCGACAATGATAGCCAAATCGCCATTCTCTATCTTATCAATCTGATTGATAACGGTATGATTATCCCATACTTCCTTGTTAGATTCATATTCTCCCAACTGCTTGGACATGTCCCAGTTTTTCGGGAACGGGCGAATATCCATCCCTCCGCTTGTACTTCCACTGGCACCAAACGTATCTTTATGACGGATTGCATTCCACATCGCTCCGTGTCCACCCATACTTAATCCGGTGATGGCACGTCCTTTTCTGTCGGCAATCGTCTTGTAATGTTCGTCGATATACTTCACCAGTTCCGATGAAATAAAAGTTTCATAACGATAAGACGGATTGAGCGGACTATCCCAGTACCAGCTATTCTTTCCGTCCGGACAAACGAATATAATTCCTTTTTCGTCCGCAATTTGAGGAAGATTCGGTTTAATTCCAATCCATGTTTTAGCATTTCCACCGTAACCGTGCAACAAATAAATGGCGGGACAAGCTACCGCTTTCTTCCCCAGCGCAGCATCCGGCGTTACCACCACCACTTGCACATCCTTATTCATGGAAGGACTTTTAATTAATAAAGTATCTACTTTGGCAGCAAACGAAGGAGCCACCCATACTAAAAGAAGAGCAATTAATAGAAGTTTTTTCTTTTTCATTGTGTGTTATAATAGTTAGATATAGTTATTCCTCTGTCTCTGCAGAAGGATTAAATTTAGAAACCGGCATTTCAAAGGTTTTATGACACTGTTTACAGGTATAGTTCCAGTGGTTATCTCCCGGAGGAGTGACCATCAATGCAGAAATGATAGCGGCACCCAAAGCGCGCCACCGCTTTCCTTTTCTTAGAACCAACTGAATGTCCGATGAACCGCAATACGGACAAAGCGTTAATTCTTCCGGCCAACTATCGTTATCCCTCAACACTTGGACAGCATTTTCATAGTCCTCATCCGCCACCAATATATCCACTCCTGCTATATTGCTCACACAACTCTTATACAAAGTAGAGAAATTCTCATTGTGCAGAATAGACTCAATGCCTTCATTCTCCAACGCTCCCTGAAGGATATGTGCCTTCATCGCATCATTACAAGTTATCAATTTTACAGTCTTCATAAGGAATCTGTTTTAATATGTCCCACAAAAATAAGATATAAAAATGAAATGTGAAACAAAATCCGGCTAAGTTTATCAGTAGGTAAAACGAACCAAACAGGAAGTGATTCTGTTTTTATTCACGGAAGGTATCATTCTTTAATACTTTTTTCGTACTTTCGCAGCAATAATTCGCAATCACATGAAAAGACTGTTGACTCTGCTACTATTTTCAAACCTTCTACTTTCCCTGCTACAGGCACAACCTGTACATCAAATCAGGGGAACGGTTATTGAGAAAAACAGCCGTCAACCATTAGAGTTCATTAACGTAATGGTTCTCGGGCTGAACAAAGGTGGCGTCACCAATGCGGAAGGCCATTTCACCATCGAACAAGTACCTCCCGGCATCTACCGCCTGCAAGCAACTGCCATCGGCTACAAAAGTGTCACTACTCCCGAATATATTGTATCTACCAAAGATCTGAATATCTCGATAGAGATGGAAGAGAACCTGACCGAACTCGCAGGAGTAACCGTCACCGCTTCTCCTTTCCGACGTGATTTGGAAAGCCCCGTCAGCCTGCGCATTATCGGATTGCAGGAAATAGAAAAAAGTCCGGGAGCTAATCGGGACATTTCACGTATTGTTCAGTCTTATCCGGGAGTTGCCTTCTCACCGATTGGATACCGCAACGACTTGATTGTGCGCGGTGGTTCTCCTTCTGAAAACCGTTTCTACCTGGATGGAGTGGAAATTCCCAATATCAATCACTTCAGTACGCAAGGAGCCTCCGGTGGTCCGGTGGGAATCCTCAATGCCGACCTGATACGTGAAGTCAATTTCTACACCGGTGCTTTCCCCACTGATAGAGGAAACGCACTTAGTTCCGTTCTTGATTTCAAGTTGCGCGACGGAGATATGGAGCACAACTCTGTAAAGGCTACCCTCGGAGCATCCGAAGTCTCGCTCGCCTCCAACGGGCATATCGGGAAAAAGACCTCTTATCTGGTATCTATACGTCAATCTTATCTGCAATTCCTGTTTGATATGCTCGACCTCCCTTTCCTGCCGACTTTCACCGATGCGCAGTTCAAATTGAAAACCCGGTTTAACGAACAGAACGAGTTGACAGTGCTGGGACTCGGAGGAATCGACAATATGCGATTGAACACGAAAGCGGATAGCGAAGACAACGAATATATTCTTAGTTACCTGCCGAAAATCAAGCAGGAGACATTTACATTGGGAGCCGTTTATCGTCATTATGCAGGCGCACATGTGCAGTCAGTGGTAGTCAGTCACAGCTATCTGAACAACCGCAACACCAAATACCGGCAGAATGATGAAAGCATTCCGGAAAATCTGATGCTCCGCCTCCGTTCTACCGAACAGGAAACGAAGTTCCGCTTCGAAAACAATTCTTCTTTCCGCAACTGGAAAGTCAATCTCGGAGTGAATCTGGATTATAGTCAATATACCAACACCACCTTTCAAAAGGCATATACCAATCAGGCACAAACGTTTGATTACCACACCTATTTGGGAATGATGCGTTGGGGACTTTTCGGCACTATCAGCTACTCTTCGATGGACGAACGTTTCACAGCTTCCTTGGGATTGAGAGCTGATGCCAACAATTATTCGTCGGCCATGAAGTCACTCTCCGACCAGCTTTCTCCCCGCATATCGCTTTCCTACCAACTTGCCGAGCACTGGTTCGTAAGCGGAAATGCAGGACTTTATTATCAGTTGCCTCCTTACACGGCACTCGGTTTTAAAGATAATAACGGAATGTATGTCAACAAATACAATCTGCGCTATATGAAAGTCAGCCAGGAAAGTCTGGGCATTAGTTGGCGCAAAGGGGATACGTTCGAAGTCTCCGTCGAAGGATTCTACAAAGACTATGATAAAATTCCGCTCTCCGTTGTAGACGGAATTCCTCTTACCTGCAAAGGAAATGACTATGGAGTGATTGGCAATGAATTGCTGACTTCTACCGCTCAAGGACGTTCGTATGGCACGGAGATTCTGGTAAAGTGGCTGATCGCCAAGAAACTGAATCTGGCTTCCTCCTTCACCATCTTTAAAAGTGAATACCGTAACGACAAAGAGAGCGAATACATCGCATCCGCATGGGACAACCGATATATTTTCAATTTGCGGGGAACTTACAATCTGCCCCACCAATGGAGTGTTGGCATGAAAGTCAGTTGCATCGGCGGTGCTCCTTATACCCCATACGATGAAGAAAAGTCATCTTTGGTATCCGCCTGGGATGCACAAGGCAAAGCATATTACGACTATTCAAAATATAATAAGGAACGTCTTCCGGCCTTTGCACAGGTAGACCTCCGTATCGACAAGACATTTTATCTGAAACATTGCATGCTAGGATTCTATCTTGATTTGCAGAATATCACGGCCAGCAAACTGAAACAGCAGGATGTGCTGATGAGCACCGGCATCATCGAGAATCCGGAAGCTCCTGCCA
This sequence comes from Bacteroides ovatus, assembly GCF_001314995.1. Taxonomy (NCBI): domain Bacteria; kingdom Pseudomonadati; phylum Bacteroidota; class Bacteroidia; order Bacteroidales; family Bacteroidaceae; genus Bacteroides; species Bacteroides ovatus. The sequence goes on along the minus strand of NZ_CP012938.1, from coordinate 70,505 downwards.
ACAGCCAACACTATAAAATGAAACGCCTCAAACAATCGAGCGGGACTTTGCTCCCCACATTAGGAATAACATTTGAGTATTAATTTATGCATAGAACATTAAACTAGAAAAAGAGTATGAAAAGAGAAATCGCTATGATTGCCTTCGTATTATTAGGCATGGGAATGACAGCTTCTGCACAATTCGGCAAGAAGATTAATTTAGGAAAAGCTTTGCAAGCAGGTAAAGATGTAGTATCAGCCGTTACGTTATCTGATGCGGACATTGCTAATATGAGTAAGGAATATATGGCATGGATGGACACTCATAATCCATTGACAAAACCTGATACCGAATACGGCAAACGTCTGGAGAAACTGACGGGACATATCAAAGAAGTGGACGGACTGAAACTTAACTTTGGCGTATATGAAGTAATAGACGTAAACGCCTTTGCCTGCGGTGACGGTAGTGTACGTATCTGCGCCGGTTTGATGGATGTTATGACGGACGAAGAAGTAATGGCAGTGGTAGGTCATGAAATCGGTCATGTGGTTCACACAGATTCCAAAGACGCTATGAAAAATGCCTACCTACGTTCAGCTGTGAAAAACGCGGCAGGTGCAGCCAACGACAAAGTAGCCAAACTGACAGACTCCGAACTGGGAGCCATGGCAGAAGCTCTTGCCGGTGCACAATTCTCACAAAAGCAAGAAAATGAAGCCGATGATTATGGTGTTGAATTCTGCGTAAAAAACGGCATCGACCCTTATGCAATGGCAAATGCCTTGAGTAAATTGGCAGAACTTGCAAAAGATGCTCCTAAAGCATCCTATGCACAAAGAATGTTCTCTTCACATCCGGACACTCAAAAACGCATTGAACGTACAAAAGCCAAAGCAGACAGCTACGCTAAGAAGTAAAGAGTTTATCTAATATATAAGGAAGTGTTCAAAACTTCCTGTTGATTTTTATTAAGGCACGGATTACACGGATTAACACAGTTCTTATTTAATTGAAACTGTGAAATCAGCGTAATCCGTGCCTCAATTATATTATTATGATTACACAAAAAAGACAACACGATTATTAAATTTTCATTAATATATTACACATATTTGCATAGTGTCCCGATTTCTTGTAATTTCGACCCTATAACCATTTAAATCCATTTATGGAATTTCTTATCATACTTTTCTTACTTATACTGAATGGCATTTTTGCCATGTATGAAATTGCGTTGGTATCATCCAGCAAAGCACGTCTTGAAACACTTGTCGCAAAAGGTAACAAATCAGCCCGAGGAGTTTTAAAACAATTGGAAGAACCGGAAAAGTTCTTGTCTACCATTCAGATTGGTATCACGCTGATCGGTATCGTATCCGGTGCGTATGGTGGTGTGGCTATTGCCGACGACCTCGTACCTTTCTTTTCTCTCATTCCGGGCGCAGAAGCATACGCACGCAACCTGGCAATGATTACTACCGTAGCAATCATCACCTATCTTTCTCTGATTATCGGAGAGCTGGTTCCTAAATCCATTGCTCTTAGTAATCCGGAGCGGTACGCCACTTTGTTCAGCCCGGTCATGATTCTGCTGACGAAGGTTTCTTATCCTTTTGTGTGGTTGCTAAGCGTCTCTACCCGGTTACTGAACAAACTTATCGGTCTGAAAAGCGAAGAACGCCCCATGACACAGGAGGAAATCAAAATGATTCTGCATCAAAGTTCGGAGCAGGGTGTGATTGACAAAGAGGAAACGGAAATGATACGCGACGTATTCCGTTTCTCTGATAAACGCGCCAACGAACTGATGACACATCGCAGAGATCTTATTATCCTTCATCCCGATGATACACAGGAAAAGGTGATGAAGATTATTGAAGAAGAACATTACAGTAAATATCTATTGGTAGACGAACGGAAAGATGAGATTATCGGTGTGGTTTCCGTAAAGGATATTATCCTAATGGTAGGCAACAAAAAGGTGTTTAACCTGCGCGAAATTGCCCGTCCTCCCCTCTTTATTCCGGAAAGTTTGTATGCAAATAAAGTTTTAGAGCTATTTAAGAAGAACAAAAACAAGTTCGGAGTTGTTGTTAACGAGTATGGCAGCACAGAAGGCATTATCACACTGCACGACCTGACCGAAAGTATCTTCGGAGACATCCTTGAAGAGGATGAAATGGAAGAAGAAGAAATCGTCACTAGGCAGGATGGTTCAATGCTGGTGGAAGCTTCAATGAATATCGACGACTTCATGGAGGAAATGGGTATCCTATCCTACGAAGATCTGGAATCGGAAGACTTCACCACTCTGGGTGGATTGGCCATGTTCCTGATTGGTCGCATCCCGAAAGCAGGAGACATCTTCACCTACAAGAATCTGCAATTCGAAGTGGTGGACATGGACCGCGGACGAGTAGACAAACTGCTTGTCATCAAACGGGACGATGAACAGGAATAGGATAGCAAAAAACGAGCAATAGCTCACTATATTTATATTAACTTAAAGCACTTAACGATGAAAAAAGTAATTATGTTAGCAGCAGTCGTAGCTGCTTTGGCATCATGCCAATCAAAAGCAAACAAAGCCGCAGAGGCACAAGCAGACAGTCTAGCTCTTGCGATGACTCCGATTACCGAATTAACTGAAGTTTATGAAGGTACTCTTCCTGCTGCCGACGGTCCGGGTATTGACTATGTACTGACCCTGAACGCTGCAACTGACGGTGTGGATACTGCGTATACACTGGATATGACTTACCTCGATGCTGAAGGTCAAGGACAAAACAAGACTTTCACTTCAAAAGGAAAACAACAAACAGTACACAAGGTTGTGAACAAAAAACCTGTTACTGCTGTTAAGTTAACTCCGAAGGATGGTGAAGCTCCGATGTATTTCGTGATTGTAAATGACACCACTCTTCGTCTGGTGAACGATAGCTTGCAAGAAGCTGTCAGCGATCTGAATTATGACATCATCAAGGTAAAACAATAAAATAAACCTAACCCTAACCAGTAAAAAAAGCTCTGCACGGAACCTTCGTTCTTGCAGAGCTTTTCGTTTTTGGGAGTCTTTCCTCATATTATTCCAAGTATTGTTTCAACTGATTCTTCAATTCCTCCGGATTGCTTGGTCTTTGTGCCTTATATTCTACAATAGTTCCCTCCCTATTAACAATAATAAACTGAGGAACTGAAAGCCCGGCGAAATTACCTTTCTCATCATAAGTGACAAACAACTTCTCCACTTCAACAGAAAATTTATTATTCTCAACACTATTCTCTGGTCGATGATAGGTGACAAAATACCCATTTAATAATCTTTCATCCAATCTTTTCAAACAGGCATTCCAATCCTTGGGTTCATCTATTGAAATAAAAAGTCTTACAATATCATTCTTTTTGAAAAAATCATCTGTTTTTTCATATTCTTTGAGTTCTGCCAGACAGGGTTTACACCAAGATGCCATTACATCAATATATACAATTTTTCCTTTAAAATGCCGAAGCAATAACTCAAACGAACTAGGATAATTCAAGCATTTGATATTAGACTGCACTGATTGCTCCTGTGCAGTAATGATTAATGATATCAAACAAAAAAAGAATAAAACTCCATTTGTTTTAATGCACTGTTTCATACAACATAGATTTATTGTTAAATAACTGTGATAAAGATAGTGTTTTATTCGATATAAATCTTCTTTATTTAATTACATTCTTTCCTTCTTGCAGACGTTTCAACCGAAGCAATGCTTCAATGTAGTAATAATCTGCATAAATAATAGAGGCATCTATCTCTGAATGAGCCGGCCAATGTCCTACGCTATGAAGCAGAAAGGACGGTTTGCTCTTGCCACTCTGATAACTGTCAGAGTTCAGGCTTGCCAGCATTTCAATAGCTGCATCTTTATAACGTTTTCCGGTTCCATTCGGGAGGTAAGTAGATAGTTCAAGCAAAGCAGAGGCCACTACTGCCGCAGCCGAAGCGTCACGCGGAGCATCCGGTATTCCCGGGGCACTGAAATCCCAATAAGGAACCTTATCTTCCGGCAGACGTTCGAGATAAACATCTGTCACTTTCTGTGCGAAATCAAGATATTTAGGATCTTTCGTCTCCCGATAGACTACAGTATATCCGTAGATTGCCCATGCTTGACCACGCGCCCACATGGTACTGTCTGCATAGCCCTGATGGGTTACTCCTTTTATCAGATTACCAGTGATGGTATCATAGACTGCTACATGGTAGGATGTATAATCGGGACGGAACTGACATTTCATTGTTTTATCAGCATGAGAAACGGCAACATCATACAAATAAGGATTTCCACCATTCTTTGCTGCCCAGAAAAGCATTTCGAGATTAATCATGTTATCCATGATTGTGTTGTGAGGCCAGTTGCGTGGTTCCACTTCACGAGGCCACGAAAGCATTGTTCCTACAACCGGATTGAATAAAGTAGCCAGCGAATCGGCCGTATCCAGAATCACTTTCTTATAAGCAGGATCTTTCGTCAAGCGATAGCCGTTTCCATAACTGCAGAATACGAGAAATCCCAAATCATGGTCATAAGCTGGTATTCGAGAAAGGAATTCCAATGAGTTCGTAAACTTCTTCGCTTCTTCCAGAATATGCTTATCCTGTGTATATTCGTAATCATACCAGAGCACACCCGGCCAGAAACCGGCACACCATTCTTCTTTCGTTGCCTTACGACAGTTCCAGTGGTGTTCGTCAGCCATAATGTTACGTGGCATCATCGTATAGTCAATGCCGGAATCTGTTTTCAGTTCCGTAAGCGTACGTTGTGTCTGCTCTGCACAATAGTCTAATGCCTTATTCACATCCAATGTACCGGAAGGCTTGTGAGTGCACATACAAAAACCTAACATCACAGCCAGACCTACTACAATCTTTTTCATCTTAGTTCAAATATATTCGCGTTAATTCTTAATCTTTATTTCTCTTTGTCAGTTACTTGAGCGGTCAGTTACTTAGTCACTCCATCAGTTACTTAGTCATCCGGAACCAGTCTACATCTGCCCATCCACGATTGCCCTCATTCGGAGTTACGCAAAATACTCCAACTTTGGCTCCAATCCATTTGCCTTGTCGGGCTGTGAAAGGCTCTCCCACTGTCGTGTATTTCTTTCCATCCAGACTATAAGCGAATGTACAAACGGCTCCTTTACGAACCTTTACTTGCAAATAAACTGTTTGCCACTCATTATCTGCTACTCCCGGCATCTTCAGATGTTCCACCGGAATGTTTGCCAATTCTTTTATCTGTTCGAGATTTTGCTGTTCCGCATCCTTGCAGACTGCTTGTTGCAGAATAAACTGATCTCCCTCCTTACGAATGGAGAGATAGCTATAATCCCATCCCATTACAATGATTCCGGTTTGTTCCCCATCCTGCTTGGCAGTAAATGTCAATTTGGTTGTAGCCGTAAACTCTTCAGCCGGAAACTTTTGCATCAACAAGTTAGGAACTTCCCAGAAGTTCACAAATTCTTTTGAGAGACTGCCTGCATAAAGACGAATATACCCCAAGTCGGTCGTGAACCCGTAAGTGTCTTTTTTATTGGCATGCCATTGCCATTGTAACCCTAAATGACGGGTATTGAATTCATCACTCTCCGGCGGAGTGGCTATCAGATATGTCTTTCCTACATTCGGTTTCTTATAGGTCGTTACCGGTTCACCGCAACCATCTTTATCCTTGTCTACTCCGATTACAGGCCAATCATTTACCCAAGTCATCGGATTCAGATGAATCACGCGTCCGTAAGCTCCTTTATCTTGAAAATGAATGAACCAGGATTCTCCTGTGTTGGTGTCTACCCAGCCACCTTGATGAGGCCCGTTGATATTTGTCTTTCCTTGTGCCATTACGATCTTCGATTCGTAGGGGCCGTAAATGTTCTTCGAACGAAGTACTAATTGCCAACCGGTTGCTACTCCACCTGCCGGAGCAAAAATATAGTAGTATCCATTGCGTTTGTAAAGCTTCGGTCCTTCTACCGTATGGTTCTTTCCATCATTTCCATCAAATACCATCACCGGATCGGAAATTACTTCTGTTCCCTCAGCATTCAGTTCGCAAATAACTACGATGCTATTCACTCCGCTACGGCTACCAGCGTATGCATGTACAAGATAAACTTTTCCATCTTCATCCCAAAGTGGTGTCGGGTCAATCATTCCTTTCCCTGCTTTTACCAATACAGGTTTGCTCCATTTTCCTTTCGGGTCTTTGGTTTTAATCATATAGATTCCATAATCCGGATCCCCCCAGTAAATATAAAATTCTCCGTTATGAAAACGAATGGCCGGTGCCCATACGCCTTTACCATGCTGTGCCTTATCGAAGAAAGGTTCCGGCTCCTGAACCGATAACGCATAGTTTACTAACGACCAATTAACCAAATCATTGGAATGAAGAATAGGAATTCCGGGAATACAATTAAAGCTGGATGCTGTCATATAGAAATCATCTCCGGCCGCACAGATATCCGGGTCTGAATAGTCAGCATGAAGAACCGGGTTCTGATAAGTTCCATTCCCCTTATCAGCCACCCAGGTCTTAGAAATTTCTTGTGCGCCTGCCAATGAACTGCAAGCCATCATTCCTGCTAAAAACAGAATCTTTTTACGCATATACCTTACTAATCAATTTCATTCAAAACTAGATTCGTTATTCCTAAAAACAGGTTCTTTCTACCTTATATAAAAACCAAGCACTTTTAAAACTGAATCCTATCATCTCTGATTTCAAAACAATCTATTTACTGACCTATTTACTTATATATACGAAAGGGATTAGGTAAATACCTAATCCCTTTCCAACTTTTTTCTATTTATCCAAGATTATTGTAAAACAATCATGCTATATTACCAACAGCTTTTTCTTTACTCTTTTGCAAACATCAGGGTTCCGAAACCTAATTGGTCATAACCACCGCTATTAGGTCCATAGTCACCTGCTCCACCATCAGAATTGCCACGAGACGCATTCTCACGCATTTTATCAACCCACATCTTAGCATAGATGCTTGATTTACCATAATCCTGCGCCAAACGATTCACCAGCTCCCACGCAGGACGCACTTCACCACGTGAATCCTTTCCCTCTCTTCTTTCCTGTGCAGAAATGGTATCCCAGCTTCCACTACAATTTGTATAAGTAGTATAAGGCAGATCATTATCTGTATATCTGAAACCGGTCATCTTCCAACTGGCACTTGAACTACCGGTTTCAGCACTACCGATATTGTATTTAGCTACATATTCACACATAGCCAATGCACGTCCGTCATCAAAGATGAAAAGGTCTTCACCTACATTCTTTGCCATCTGACAGAAAGCACCCAGCAGACTGACACACAAGGTAGCATGTCCCTGATCACGGCCTGATTCCTGACATTGTCCCAGCATTTCATTACTATCCAGATCTAAATGTATGAAAGGAACGCCATTTCCTATATTTCCCGAACCAATACCGAATTTGAAATATTGGATAGCTTCATTGATTTTAAAGTTATCATCCGCCAAAATACCGATAGAAAGTAAAGCTGTCATCGCAGATAAATCCCAATTGAGCCAATAATGAAGCGCACATTCATTTCCATTGTGCGTAGACAGGAATTTTGTGATATGAGGATAAAAGACATCTGCAATCCATGCCTTAAACTTAACGAAATCAGCCTCCTGCCATCCTGAATAAGAACGCATAATCTCCGCTGCATTTGCTATTTGATGTACCTGAATAAAAATCAAGAACTCGTTCGGATCTATAAATTCACCTTTATCATTCACGATAAATCCTGTACATGTTTTAGCCCAGTCATTCAAAATAGCAACAGCAGCATCTGCATACTGTGCACCGTCAGTCTCCGACAATTTCCATCGAAGGGCCAATTGATAGGCTGCGGCAGCGTCCTTCATCAACTTCGTGTAGTTATTCCAGTCATTGGGATATTTGCCTGCCCAATTATTTTGATCGAGACGCGCCAATAATTTCACCGGAGAAGCCTTATAATTTGATTGTGACAAGCTATTCCCACCACGACTTAAATGATCGAACGCATTTTTCCAAGGTTGCGCACCGGCTTGCACTTTTCCTTTTACAAACTCAAAATCCGTTTCTGTATGAAGCATACAAGGATGCTCCAAAGTCGTAACATAATCCTTCACTTCCGGCCAACTACTCATATCATTAGAGCCGTCTTCTATTTCGCTACATGCTAAAAGCGTGGTAGAAGTCAGGGCAAAAAGCCCTGCTCCTATTATTGTATATAATTTCATCTTATTCATGGTAGTTATTCGTTAGTATTGTTTTCACTATCTACAAAAGCTTGAAGTTCCTCTATGGATTTGAAAGAACGAATCCAGTAAAGATCATAAGTCTGAGCTGTTTCCGGGAAATCAGCAATTACAAACTTACATTGCGACAAATCAAAGACCTGATTCCAATCTGTAGGAGTCACAGTTTTATATTTTGACTGTAAGTCGTAATACAAGACATTTGGCTCCGTAGTCGAAATCTCACTTGCACCCAGAATCTCGTATCTATTATTAGCATCTCCGCCTGTTCCAAAATATTCAGGACCGATTTTCTTAATACCATCATCAAAGATCTCTAATTTAATACAACCATTGGGTTTGTTCTTTCCTGGAACCAATTGAGATTTAAATCCTACCTTAATGGCAAAATATCTATAATCAGCAGGAGTTACATTTACAATTTTTCCTTTACCACTTCTTGCAAGCCATAAGTCACCACGGTATCCGGAGCCCATCTGAACAGTGGTCTTATTTCCATCAGATGAAACAACAGACGCATTGTTGCCATCCAAATACCAATTATTATCCAGTCCATTACCCAAACCATTACCTAATGAATACCAGAAACGTCCATCGGCAACTGTGACAGTTACATTTTGTACAACAGGGCCATAAGAAGCTGTTATCACAGCAGAAGCGGCCTTAGTAGTATGTACTTTCAATTTTCCTGTTTTATCTACACTAATCATATCAGGGTTATCACTTGTCCAAGTCAGTAAAGATGCAGTAGCATCTACAGGATCCAATGTATATTTGATCTGGTATTCCTGTCCGTATCCTAATTGATTGAGTTCTTTATCTTCAGTAAATGTCATTCCAGTAATTGGAGTCACTATTTTAACTCCTATGTTGCAACTTGCAAATACAGGAGTCGAACTAAAATCATCAGCAGTCACCGTAATAGTTGCATTACCTTTACTGATTCCAGTTACCAATCCCGTCTTTTCATCTACGATAGCTACCTCCGGATTACTGCTTGCCCACTTATATCGTTTAAATGTAACATTTGACGGTTCTGACACAACTTCCAACTGATATTCATCCCCAGCTGCAATCTCTTCCACTGGTTCGTTCTTTATATTAATAGATGACATGTAGGTATATTCCTCCAAGACCTCAACAGTTCTGGTTACGATCGTAGCTTCCGGACCGAAACCGATTTCCGGCGTTAATGTAATAATAGCTTTTCCTGCTTTATCCTTAGTCACGACCTTACCTTCCCGTGTAACAGCAACAATAGATTCATCCGACGAAGTCCATTGCACATTAGCATCGGTTGCATTTTCAGGTGCAATACTCCAAGAGAGTTGCAGTTCTTTGTTCTTCAGCAGACAAATTGTTTTATTCCCTGCATCATATTGAGTTTCGTTAAGAGTAATGGTGGACACTGTAATCATTTCGTCCATCTTTCCTCCTAAATCCTTATCATCATCACATGAAGTCAGACCTAAAAACGAACAAGCCGCCAGTCCAACAAAATATTTTATATAATCTCTTTTCATGATTCTTATTCTTTAAGTTATTCAGACTTGATTATTGCCATCCCGGATTCTGTCCCAAGTTCGGATTCAACTGACACTGATCTACCGGAAGCGGATACAGGTCATTTTTACTACCCCAGCGCCGACTATTTTCCAAGATCAAACAGCCATCGGAATCTTTTGCCATATTAGAAGCGCCAGCCCATGAAGTCGCAAAATCAGTTCCTGTCCATTTCACTCCTAGAATAGGTTTAGGCATCTCTACAATAGCAGTATTCCAACGTTTCAAATCATCAACTCGGAAACCTTCATTGTACAATTCGATGGTACGTTCACGACGGATCTCTTCTCGCATATTCAAACTGTTTTCTGAAGCAAAAGACGTAGTCAGTTTAGGCATATCCGGGTTTACACGAAGACGAACCAAATTCAACGAGATATTCAAGGCATCATCCAAAGCTTTGCCGGTGGTTCCCAACTCATACATAGCTTCGGCATAATTCAATAAAACTTCTGCATAACGAATAATCGGGAAGTCGTAACCTTCAAATGTATCGGCCACCTTACGTTCCGTACCCCATTTTTGGTTTTGATAACCGGAACCTTGGAATACATTACATGTAATGGCATTGGCCGCATCTTCCCCATCCATACCTTTCCAATCAATACGCGGTTTGTCGTTATCCCAATATTTAGTGCCATGAGCCAGAAGACAGTTCTTCATGCGATTATCACGATTTTCAAATTCCGTAGTCAGACCTCCATAACCTTTAAAGACGTCAGCACTCTTGGCATGGTCAATAGGTAGCCCATTGCTACAAAGATACATATTCACAAATTTACGATTAATATATTGCACGTTCGCTACACAACCATGTGTGATATTAGTCCCGATCGGAGCAATCGTTTCATCATGACGACGATAGAATATATATTCTTTATTGGCACTCTTAGTCAGATTCGCAGGATTAGACTGTACATTCTCTAAAATGAACAGGTATTTATAAGCCATCTCTCCCAATGCTGCCGGTTTGAATAGCTCGAATTGCTTACTGTCGATAACTTTTTTCGCCGCATCCGCTGCAATACTCAACAATGCTTTGCCACGTTCTTCATTATTGCGGTTTTGTTGCCATGTGCCTTCATATAAAGCGACACGTGAAAGGAATGCATAAGCTCCCCATTTTGAAATACGCCCTTCATCGTCTGTCGTAATTGTTTCCGGCAATACTTCAGCCGCATCCTTCAAATCCTGAATCACGAAGTCAATCACTTCGCTACGGTCATTGCGGCTCATGCGTAACTCGGGTGAAGTAATATCCAACGGTTCTTTAGTGATAATCACATTGCCAAACAATTGCACCAAATCAAAGTAAGAATAAGCACGGAAAAACTTGGCTTCCGCTACATAGCGGCTGATATCACCGTTACCGGAAAAAGACGCTGCTTTTTGCAGCAACAAATTGCAACGGCGGATATGGGCATAATTACTCGTATAGTTACCGTCTGAAGTAGGAATCGGATTACTACCATTACTGTACATATTTACAGAACTGGAAGTCATCAAGTCCGAACGCCAGTCAGAATGTGCACCATCAGAAATAACAGACTTGAAATCACGGGTCCAACCATAGAAATTAGTTGCAAAATATTTAAAATCATCTGCTGCCCCCCATAAGTTGCCATCTGCCAGTTGGTCCTGCGGATCAAGATCCAGACACGAATTCAGTGTCAGACCAAGCGATAAAATTAAAAGAGCTTTCTTATATAGTTTCATATTCTTCATACATTAAAAAGTTAGATTTAATCCGAAAGTCACTGTACGGACAAAGGGGAAACGTCCTGCTGCTGATACCTTACGGCTAGCCTCCGGATCCCATCCGTCGTTAATTTTAGAATATTCCCAAAGATCAGCACCTGCTACATATACACGACAAGAGCTAATAGCCTTCGTTTTAGCTAAAAAGGCAGAAGGTACATTATATCCCAATGTCACATTTTTCAGACGAATGTAAGAACCATCTTCCACTGACCAGGAAGAAGCCTGATAGTTGTAGTCATTGATTTCATTCTTATTACTATATGTCGGATAATAAGCACCCCGGTTCTCCGGACTCCACGTGTTACCTACCGATTGATTCGAAGTGTTCAGATATAATGCTTTCATCGGTATACGCCAAATCTCATTACCATTATTATCTCCCGTACGGAAGATTGTACGTTGAGCAGCACCCTGGAAAACCAATGATAAATCAAATCCCTTCCATTCTGCTCCTACATTAAAAGAGAAAGAGATTTTCGGATCATCTGTACCTAAATAAACAATATCATTCTGATCCAGTTTGCCGTCATTATTTACGTCAGCATACATATTATCTCCCAAACGGAAGTTTTGTTCTGTCAGTCCGATAGTATTACCAGTCAGGAAGCGATATAGATATTTTTGACGTTCTTCTTCTGTCTGTGCTTTGCCGGCATAACGCAAACCAAAAATACTATTCAACGGATAACCTTGCTGTTTATCAACAAAACCGGATTTCAGAACTGAAACTGCACCAATATCCGTCAGTTTATTCGTATTAAAAGAATAAGTACCTCCTACATGATAAGTGAAGTCTTTTCCAATCTTATCAGACCAGTTTACCATGACTTCCCATCCATGTGATCTGAATTTTCCATTGTTTGACATACCTGCGTTATCACCCAGAACTCCCGGATAAGAAACATTAATCAACATATTATCATTACGTTTCATGTATACTTCGGCAGTACCTGTCAGACGGGAATTGAACAAGGAAAAATCCAATCCTAAATTATAGTTCTTAATGCGTTCCCATTCACGTCCCAGAGAAGCGATTTTACCATTCGTATCTATGATAGTGCCTTTGTTAGGACCGATATAAGCTCCGCTTTGAGATTCAAATTTATAGAATTGTGTACCATCATATCGATCAATACCACTCTGGTTACCAACTTCACCATAAGAAAGACGGATTTTCAAATCGTTCAACCATTTGATGTTCTTCATAAACGCCTCTTCCGTAATACGCCATCCACCGGATATTCCATAAAAGAAGTCCCAGCGATTTTCCGGTTTAAACTTGGAAGAACCATCATAACGCATATTTACTTCCAATAAGTATTTTGACTTATAGTTATAATTTAAACGAGAATAGTAGGACATCACAGCCTCATGCCACTTCGTACCATGTTTATCTGTCAGATTTACCAGACCTGCCCCATTTACAGTTTCCAACGAGTTCTGTATATCTTTCACCGATACACCAAAATAATCATATTCTTTCAATTCATATTGAGTACCAACCATTGCACTTACATTATGATGCTGCGCAAATGTATTGTGATAATCAACATAACCTGCCATAGAATAGAAGTCTGTACGTGAACTTGTTTTCTCGTAAGACGACTCTTCCTGTTTGTAACCGTCGGCCTTGGTGTTTATCTTGGTTCCCGCATAATTATAAGAAGTAATAGCCATCTTCTTTATATCACGTGAAGCTACTCCGGAGTTATAACCGAGATTTGCTACTACATCCAGATGTTTATTAATATTGTAAGTGAATTTCTCACTGATATTAATTTCAGATACTTTCAGTTTATTATCTCCACCCAGTTCGGCAAACCAAATCGGTGACAACCAAGTTCCCCACGAATAAGGTTTTCCATCAATCGTAGAAGCCGGAAGTCCCGGTTGCGGATAACTGGAAGTCAATGTTCTATTCAGTTGTGAAGGAGCCACCTGATCCTGGCGGTTATAGGCTATCACAGATTCAATAGAAAAGTTATCAAAGACTTTCAGTTTATTAGTCAAACGAAGATTGAAACGCTGATTGTTATTATTTCCCCACTTCAAGTTACTGTCATCATACATATACCCTACGGACAAGCGATATAAATTCTTTTCTGTACCTCCGGAAACAGCTAAGTCATGTTGCGTAGAATAAGAATTGCCGAACAACACGTCTTGCCAGTTGGTATCCATGAACACGAAATCCATTACATCTGAATAGCTGGGAGCAAAAGGATTTGCACTGTGATCCAAATCAATGTATTTACCTTCATTAGCCAATGCCATTTTCGCATATTTCACCCATGAGTAAGAATCCGGCTGACCATCGTTCTGACAAGTCTGTAACACTGCATTTGCCCACTCGTTCATAGTCATCAGCTCCGGCTGCAATCCCACCATCTTGTAAGTGTATGAACCGCTATATTCTATTCTCGCTTTTCCTTCCTTTGCCTGCTTAGTGGTTACCAATACCACACCACCTGCAGCCCGGGAACCATAAATAGCAGCCGATGCATCTTTCAGAAAATTGATAGACTGAATATCGGAAGGGTTAATATTACGCAGTGCATTTACACCATCATAAGCAACTCCGTCAATAACGATCAATGGCTCCGCATTATTTGCAGAAACAGAACCACGCAATTTCAAGCCCCAGCTCTCATCTCCCGGAGCTGCCGAATTGCGAGTGATCGTAACACCCGGAACCTGACCTTGCATTGCCTGTAACGGACTTGACATCGTTCCTTTATTCTTCAACATTTTATCAGATACCACTGTTACAGCACCAGTCAATGTCTCCTTTTTTTGTGAACCGTATCCCACTACCACAACTTCGTCCAACACTTCGCTATCTTCCTGCAATTTTACATTTATCACAGTTTGCGCAGCCACATCTATAATTTGATCCTTATAACCAATATAGCTGAATTTCAACTTAGCTCCAGCAGGTACACCAATCGTATAATTTCCGTCAATATCCGTAATAGTTCCTTCTGTTCCTCCTATTACAGTAATATTCACACCAATCAATGGTTCGCCTATTGCATCAACGACTTGACCTTTCACTTTCTTTTGAGCCTGTGCCACTACTTGACTATCTTTCATGTTTGTATCGGCCCACGCCTTTGAAACAGGACAAAGTCCCAGCATTAATCCTAACGCAAACACCGCTGTTTTGTTAGGCCGCGAATTAAATATTAATCCTCTTCGTTTCATAAAATTAAATTTGAGGTTTAAAAATAGTATTAAATTTTTGTTCTCTAAAATAAGGTGAGGCATACAAGTACCTCTTTGTAAATTCTGACTCCTTTTCCATAAGCACAAAGGGTTATTTATTAATGAATAAGATTATATACAATTCCGGAAAAACTCGCGCATTTCACGACGTCCCAGAAACAGATGGTTTTCCACCGTCCTGCAACTTAAATTCAGTTCATTTGCGATTTCCGGAGACGTTTTATTTTCGAAGCGGTTCAATGTATAAATTAACCGACGTTGTTCGGGCATAGCAGCCAAGCGGGTCCGTTCCATTGTCATTAAATCATCACCGATAATTTTTTCTTCGGTTTCATTGGTAGAAGTGGACATAGTATCATAGATGTAGCTGTCTATCTCCTGTTTCTTATAATAACGACGGATATAGTCGATTACGATATTGCGGGCAATGGTGAACAAGAAATATTTCACTGTGTCCGGACGGAGCATTTGCTTGTAGTCCAGCAGACGTACAAATACATCCTGGGTTAGATCCTCCGCTTCGTAGCGATGAGTGATACGATAAGTAATATAGGTAAGAATCACCTGATAATATTCTTCATAAGAACGGGTGATAATGTTGTCGGAAGTGTTAGCTGTTGTCTCCATAATACTATCTTTTTCGGTTTTGATCACGATGCAAATATAGAGGTGATTTTGGATATAACAGCTCGAAAACAGGACAGAGTAATCTCCAAGAATCCAGATAGACTTATTTGCATATATATCATTATATATCAAGAAGTTACATTCACAACAAACAGAGTCTCATTTTATAATTTGATACTCTATTTACTAAAAAACAATGTATTTTCGCTCTCCTTATACCCATTTGCTTTCACCCCCTTCACCTCTTTACTCCCTTTCTTCACCATTTTGGCCTTTCCTTCATCTTACATTCAGGCTAATGATGATGCAGGACATTAAGAGATAAGTTCCTTTTCATTAATGATAAACTTGTTTTGCCCTTGTTGCAAAGTTGCTTTTGGTTAATGATAAACTATAAATGAAAGTTCTGATTATATAAATGCAAGTTTTGTTTTTATAAATGCAAGCTTTGATTATAAAAACAAAACTTGCATTTAAAGTTTGCTTCCTATAAAAAACAACTTTGCAATTAAGGAAAAGGAAGTTTAGATAGGGAGAAGAAGAACTTATCTAATAACAGATTGGAAATAGGAAAAGAATAAAAGAGAAGGGGTTCACCAAGTGAAAGGGCAGGGTTCACCCTCTAACCCCGATGAACAGGGAGAAGTGAAGGGTGAAGGTAATATGGATGCAAAATAGATTTCAGGGATAATAAGTCGGAAAGTTACTCTTCTTTGGCTGTTCCGCCGATACTACGGATGTATTCATTCGGAGTAACTCCCGTACTCTTTTTGAATGAGCGGAAGAAGGAGGCACGCGAACTGAATCCACAAAGTTCTGCCAGTGCAGTCAAAGTATAGCGGGAATATTGGCTATCCGCTACCATCTTTTTGAATTGGGTAACGCGATATTCGTTGATAAAATCATAGTAGGACTGATTAAGATACTGGTTCAAAAGATACGATAATGAATGTGAAGAAGTATCCAATGCAGAAGCCAGGTCACCCATCTTCAAATCGGGATTGATATATGGCCTTTCTTTCTCCACATAAGCCACCAGTTTTTTATGAAGTTCTTTACATTCCTCTTCGGTCAGTCTATTGGTCTTATATTTCTCTTCAACAACGGAAGGTTGTTGTTCTGAATTTACTTCCGGATGTTGTTCTACAGACTGTTCTCTTTGTTGTATCTCCTCCTCTGCTGATGATACCACAACCGGCGAAGCAGAAGAAACAAGCAAACGACGCATACGTTTCCAGACATAATACCGTATAAAGGCTATAATTCCTACGATTAATAAAACGGAAAGTCCCCATCCCCACCAAGGTATCATAGGGCATACCGTCACTTGACAGCTAGCTTCGGATTGCTCATTTCCCGGAAGACGTACACGAAAAGTATAAGTCCCGGAAGAAAGTCCGTAATAAGAAACTTCGTTCTGTGCAGCCAATAATTTCCAGTCCTTGTCCACTCCTTCCAGTCGATATTCATATAGTAAGGCAGATGGGAGACCATAAGCAAAGTCTGTGAAACAGAAAGTCAAATTATTCTGATTGTATTTCAAAGAGGAGCTGGTAAAAGGGACACCATTAGCTAATATGTCAGTAAATACGATCGAACGGACCTTGCCACGCACCTCGTCCACACGTTTCGGATCGACATAAATCAGTCCTTTAGTGTTACCAAACCACAATAGTCCTTTTTCATCTTTATAAGCAGCTCCATTCGTAAAAGTTGGTCCCGGCACTCCATCATTGAAAGTGAAAGCATCATATTCCTCTCCCTCTTCTTTGATACGCAATAACCCGTCATTGCAAGCCACCCACAACCAGCCTTGGTTATCTTCTATAACAGACATTAGCGAGTTGTCCGGAAGAGTAGAAAAGATAGAGCGGTTCTGGAAACGGTCCATCGTTAAAGTGGATGTAAACAGGCTTCCTTTCTCACGGATAAAATAGAGGTTGTGTTCAGCATCTTCGTAGATAGTACGAACCTTATCTTTATTCACGAATCCTTCGGGAAAGACATTGGAACGCAAACTTTGGGAAGCCGGGTCGTAAATACACATACCGGTTTCGGTAGCAATCCATCCTTTGCCGGTAGAGTCAAAACTGACTTCATACACATTGCCTTCCGGCAGTTGGGAGTTGGCACTGGTGAAGCTCTTTATCTGCTTTGTCTGTCCGTTATAGCTGAACAGCCCTTGCGAAGTACCTATCCAAAGATTTCCTTTGGCATCCGGTTTCACACAGAAGATATGTCCTTTCTGGAAAAGCTCCGTATCACCTTGGGCAAAATATTTCAGAGACAGCGTTTCCGGATTCAATACCATCATACCGCCACCATACGTACCGATGTAATATTCTCCTTGATAGAAGCAGATTGTCAGTATCAAATCCGAGGTCAAGACGGGTTTTACAAAACTCTTCACTACTCCGGTAGCTTCGTTTATATAAAACAAGCCGTCACGCGAACCGATGACCTTCTCTTGCCCTTTGTTTACAAAAGAACGGATGGAAAGATTGGCCGAATTAAACAAAGGTGGATAATCATACGTACGGAAAAGGCCGTTCTGATAGAGTGAATAATCCAGTCCTGCCTGAAAATGCCCCACCCAGACGGCACCTCTATCATCTATAAGTAAGGAATAAATAGAATTACTGCGAATTCCTTCCTTATCATTGACATCATGGTAAAAACGACGTGTCACTTGTTGGTCTTTGTGTGAAAGGAAGTGTACGCCATTGCCGTCAGTAGCTATATACACAGTCCCTTTACCATCGCTGGAAATATCGGAAATGACATCGCACCCCAAAGATACCGCATGAGAGAATGATTCCTTCTTTATATCGAAACGTACTACACCTTGGCTCATTGTACCGAGATAGAGCGTTTCGCCGATACGAGTAAGGCAACGGAAATAATCGGCTTCGGGCACATTCTCCTGAAAATGCCAGGAATCAATCTTGCCGTCTTTCAGTGAATAAGAGAACAATCCCTGTACCGTGGCCAACCATAATACCGTTTTATCTTCATTCAGACAAATATCCATGATTCTGTTACAGGCGGCAAGCATATTCCGGTCTGTCAAGACTTGAAGCAACTGACCGTCTTTATGAATGAATAAGCCTTTCTCTGTGCCGATATAAAGAATATCTCCATCGGCCAGTAACGTATTGACGGCAAAGTCTATCTTTTCGGGGACAATCCTTTCCAATTGGCTGTTTGGGCGATTCAACCGCCAAAGCCCGATTCCGTTTCCCACCCAAAGTTGTTTATTGGATGTTTCCGTAACACTGTTTACCCGTTTCTTTCTTCCCGACTCAATGCCACGGAATTCAAAATGGCGCACTTTCACACCATCAAAACGGTCGAGGCAATTATCCGTCCCCAACCATACAAAACCTTCGGAATCTTTATAAATGGCATTCACCAACAGTCCGGATAGCCCGTCGGACATGACGACATTACGGAATGTATAGTTTTGGGCTTGTAGATTACCCCCACAAGCCAAATATATTAATATAAGAATCAGATATTTAATCGTGTTCTTCACTTACAACTGCTTCCTTTCATATTAAACATGTGACAAACATACATAAAAATCTCCAAAAGAGCACATTCCTTTTTTAAAAAAGTAGCCCCTTCGTATTCTCTATATGTACATAACTAAATACGAAGGGGGTAAATAATTTACTCAATACAATCCAAATAAAAACAAAAGTCCCGAACCAAATAAATGGAATGGGACTTTTTATTATTGCAAAATAACCTAAATCATAAAGCAGGTTTAAGCTCAATCGTTAATCCTAAAGCATTTATGATACGATAGAAAGTAGCAACACTCGGAACTGTAATGCCTTTCTCAATGCGTGAGATGTATGATTTGTTGGCACCGATACGTTTTGCAAGCTCTTCCTGCGTCAATCTGGCATTCTTTCGCGCATCCAAAAGTATTTGACTCGTATAAAAAGCATAAGCTTCTTCGTCAAACTTCGCACGTTCAGGAGTGCCCAGTGCTCCATACTGTGCTTCTAACACAGCACTGTAATCAACGATTTGATGATTGTTTGTCTCCATAATAAGCCTCCTTTATTTTTAACGCCTTTTCTATCTCTCCTGATGGTGTCTTCTGACTCTTTTTCTGAAAGCCATTGAATAAGACATAATCTTACGTTTCATATTACAAATATACGCCAAGTTGTACAATTATGCAACCTGGCGTTAGATTTTAACAGTAAAAAAGACTATAATCATTTCTTTTGCCGTACTCCATCCTTCCCGTTTCAGTAGTTCTGTCTCTTCCCGATTAGGAGAATGTGGAGAACCCATAGCGCAATACTTATCAATCACATTTCCATTATCTCTATGCTATTCTAATTATTTATCAGTCTATCAATTCAATCATATAGCTATAAACATATTTTTTATCAAGCAAACGATATTTATTGTGTGGATACATCCCCCAACTATTATCACCGCCTAATCCGCATTGCTTCAAATCAACATGCAGGAAAATATTCTTTTGCGGAACAATATCAATGGTATGCTGCAATTTGCGGGTCAAACCGGGGTCAAGGTCTTCCGGTGAGAAATGCAGAGCGGAAAATGCGATAGGTTGCAGACCTGTAATCTTCACTCCCTCTCCTTCACTATTCAATAAAGCCAGCCAACGAACATCCGTTTTATTTCCGGTTTCCTGTGGACGTATATACCAATAGAACTGATTGTCGACTTTATCCTCATATCGCCCGATGAACGAGCTTGAATAACGGTCGATGTAGTTTTCAAAAGGTCCCCTACCATAATAAGTCAGATTTTCATAGGGTTGTTGCAATTCCATCCGCATACCGAAGCGAGGAAGTTCAGGAAGTCTCGTTCCTGTCAAGTCAATACTTCCTGTCACAATAATAGATGCATTATTACGTATCAAATATTCTATCGTGTAAGGAACTTGAATGTCACTTAATATCCAATCAATTTTTATGGACAATTCTTTTTCGTTCTTTTCCTCTATAACCACGTTCTTCACATAACGGTTCACATGCGCTGTCCGCCAGACACCTGCCAACCAGGGCATTTTATTCCCGAAATCATTATCAACCGGAGCACGCCAAAAAGCCGGTTCCGGATATTGCTTAATGGGTTGTTTGCCGTTTATGCTATAATTAAACAGCACTCCTTTTTTCAAATCAATCTTACCGGAGACGGCATCCGACTGAAAAGATAAAACATTGTCTTTCGTTTCATAAGACAACTTACCCGAACAAGCCGAAAGAGAAGCAAAGAAACTGCCTCTATTTAGCTTTATCTGTTCCTTAGCCACTTCATAATGTACAGGAATTAAATCGGTAGCAACCTTTGTATAGGCATAGAGGTTGAGAAAATATTCATTTCCATCTTCCGGAATGACTGGAAGATTCAATCGTACCTCTTTTTCCGCATGAGGTTTTAATTCAACATTGAAATTTCCTGTAGAGAATTTCTCTCCGTTCTTATATACTTCCCAAGTAAAAGCATATTCATTCAGATTGGTAAAATCATAACGATTCCTGATTGAAACAATCCCTTTACTCAAATCTTTCGCGTTAAACTGAATGTACTGATAGACTTTCTTTACTTCATACGCTTGTGGTTTGGGAATGCCATTAGCAGAAATTAAGCCGTCGGTTCCTGTATTTAATTCCCCTTTCCTATCTTCCAGCCATTTATAACTTCCCATTTTTCCATTGTACGTCCAGTAGATGCGTCCGTCTCCCGGTTCTGTCTTCATTTTAAACCCTTGATCCATAAAGTCCCAAATAAAACCACCTTGCAAATTTGGACTGTCATAAATAACATCCCAAAGGTCTTTGAAGTTACCATTACTATTCCCCTGGGCATGGGCATACTCACACATGATAAAGGGGCGCTGTTTACCGGACTTGGCATATTCCGTTATTTTCCACATATTGGGATACATCGGACATACAATATCTGTATTCCAGTCCTCCCAAGCCTGTTCGAATTGCACAAAACGACTTGGGTCATATTCTTTCAGACGTTTATATTCATCATGGAATACGATTCCATTACCACATTCATTCCCTAACGACCAGCCTATGACGCACGGATGATTTTTATCTCTTTCCACCATACGGGTGATACGGTCTACATGAGCCGCATACCATTCGGAACGATAAGCAGGATGCGGAATGGTATCTTTGAAATAAGGAACTGAGCCCATTCCGTGGGTTTCAATATTGGCTTCATCTATAATGTAAATGCCATATTGGTCACATAATTTATAAAACAACGGATGATTGGGATAATGACTGGTACGAACAGCATTCATATTCAGTTGTTTTATCAATTTCAGGTCATTCATCATAATTTCGCGAGTTTGGACGTGCCCCAAGCTGTCATTATGCTCATGACGGTTCACGCCTTTTATATAAGTCGGAACACCATTCACCAATAATCGAGCATTCTTTATTTCTATCTTTCTGAAACCGGTCTTACAGGCAGTAACTGCAAGCTGCTTGTTTTTATCATCCCAAAGTGTGATGACACAATCATAAAGAGATGGCTTTTCAGCATTCCATTTGGATACATTCTTAATGACGCCCGAAAAAGCTAATTGGGTAAACTCATCTTCTATGTCAAATTTCTTTTGTTGTGACAAAACTATTTTGCCGGTTTTATCCAATAATTCCAGTTTGAGTGTTCCTTTTTTTACATTATTACCTGTAAATTCACGCAAATCTACGGTAGCATTGAATATACCATTCTTATATGTACTATCCAAACTTGATTTTAAGAAAAAATCCCAAATAGTCAGTTTAGGGTAAGCTTGCAAGAATACATCACGTTCAATCCCGGTCAGTCGCCAAAAATCCTGGTCTTCCATATAGCTGCCATCATGCCAGCGATAAATCTGTACTGCCAGTAAATTTTCTCCTTCTTTCAGATAGTTCGTCACATTAAATTCAGCCGGTGTTTTGGAAGCTTTGGTCATTCCGACTTGCTGCCCGTTCACATAAATGCGGGCATAGCCGCTAATGGAGCCGAAGTGCAGAAATACTTCGCGCTCCTGCCAGTTTCGAGGAACCGTAAATGTGCGCCGATAGGTACCCACAGGATTGTCTACGTCAATATAAGGTGGATTGGATGAAAATACATACTGAATGTTGCGGATTATCGGTTCACCGAATCCTTGGATTTCCCAGTTAGAAGGAACTGTTATTGTATCCCAATTACTGTCGGGTAAATCTATCCGATAAAAATCTTTTATGCTCGCTGCTATAGTAGGGGCATAGATAAACTTCCACACACCATTCAACGAATGTTGCCAAGACGATTTTCGGGGTTTGTCGTTCACTGCATCCTCTGCCTGTTCGTAGAGACGAAAGTCAGCATGTGGCCTCTCTTTGTTCCACTCATATTTGGCGGGATTTTCCCACTCGTTGTTTTGCGCCTTTGCCGTTTGAGGCAAACTATAAAAGAAGCAGATAAAGAATAATAAGGTAGGAAATAATCTATTTATCATAAGGAAAGAGTTGTGAAGGTTTCACAGAGTAGTATCAAGGAGTTAAGAAGTCTAACCTCTTAACTCCTTGAAATCAGCCGGAAAACTCAAAAGTTATTCTTCAGTATATAATAATGTCCCAAATCCCAAATCGCCGGCTTCAGCAGTTCCACGCTCACCATATCCTTCGGGGCGTTCCTTTTCGGCAAAGGCTTGAGAATAGGGTGCATTCATACCTTTCACCTTGGCATAATGGTTGTAGAGGAGTTCCCATCCCGGACGGGCACGCCCCTTAGCCTCGGCCGACACCTTCTCGTGCCAACCATATTTGGGGTGATAGTAAGGTTCGAAAGGCATTTCTACATCTTCAGCCGAAGTCAAGTTATACTTAGCCGTATATTCGCAGAGGTCGAGAACAATGTTGTCGTTGTAGGCAAAAAGGTCGATACCCATGTTATAAGCCGTACGGCAGAAGTAAGCGTGCAAACCGACATTGAGAGTGGCGTGCCCCTGGTCGCGTCCCATCTCCTGGCTCTGTGCCAAATGTCTGCCTTTCACTTTTCCTTCCGGGTCTTCGTGCATACCTCTCACCGACCACTCGATACAGCCCATACCTTTTCCGTGGTAGAAAAACTCCAGGGCTTGTTTAATCTTAGCATCGTCATCATTCAGCACGCCGATAGAAAGAATGGTGAGCATGGCGGGCAGATCCCAACTCATCCAACCTGCAATGGCTGAAGAGTTAAAGTGGTTATCTAAGAAATCGTCGCAGATAGGATAGAAAGTTTTATCTATCCATTTCTTGAAGATTTCGAAATCCTCGGTTTTCCAGCCTTCGTAGTCGCGCATCAGTTCAGCGGGAGCAGCAAACTGGTAACCGATAAATCCGGCAGCAAGCAGGCGATGGCTGTCGTCAGGCCACGTTTTATAGTTCACCCCTTTACAAGTTTTAGCCCATCCGTTCAGAATTTTAATAGCCGCTTTCGCATAATCTTCATCTCCCGAAATTTTCCAGCGTAAAGCCAACTGATAAGCGGCACCGGCATCAAAAGCAGCCGTATTGAAGTTTCCGCCTTTTGAGTGGCGCACAATTTCTTCTTGCGGATTTGAGTTATAATTCAGTTGGGCAAATCGGCTGTCGCACAATTTTTGCCAACCACTAATCCAAGGTTCGGCGCCTTCATTCACTTTACGGCGTGCACGTTCAAAATCGGCTTCGGTGTTCACCAGACAAGGGTGCTTGATGGTGTACTCATAATTTTCATTGGGGTTGATTTCGCGTTGCCATGGTTCGGGAGTTCCGTTCTCGAACTCAGCACTACAGCCGGTCAGCAACACAAGTGCCATGCTGCCCACGAAGGTATAAATCAAATTTTTCATATATTCAATATTCATTTTGTTATTCAATCAGTTTCTGAGAAGTCGGCTACCATTATTCGGCTTTTTCAGCTTTAATCAAATCTTTCAGTTCCTGTTCCGATTCGAAGGTCTTCACCCAATCCACATAGATACTGCCAGTTTCGCTGGCTTCATACCATATTTTCCAAAATTGAAGTTCCACCGTGTCGTACTTCGTCAATGCAGTAGGCATATACTGTTGATTCTTGCCGAGGAATTTCTTCGTAAAGTCGGCGTAGAATACTTTGTATTCGCCACAATCTGCCACAGTCATGGCGTTTTTTCCTTTATCGGTATCTTCGCCATATTTACCGGCTACGGTAATGCCGCTTCCACCCCAAATGTCGAGATACCACTCTATGCTTGTTGATGCTTCGAACACATTTTCGGGGAATTTCACTTTAAAGGCCAAGATGGGATAGTTGGTTACGTTGAACCCAAATCCTCCGGTACGACAAATGCGCACAGCCTTGTAAGCCTTATCGTCACCGGGTAATATGCGAAGTACTCCGTCGTTCTCCATCCATTCAAATTCTCGATGATTGAAATTGCCGAATGGTTGCCAGATGTTCTCAATGGTAAATTGGTCGTTCATCAATCCCTCACTCACATTGATACTCATCGTAGCTTTGATAGGTTTACCGTCGCCATAGTCTGCCAAAGCAGTAATCACGGCATTGCCGTAAGCCTTCGCCACAAACCGGCCTTTTTCGTCAATCTCTACAACATCGGGCTTGCTGCTTTCCCATGCGATGTACGACAGCGTAGCGTCTGCCGGCGTTACATTCATCTGCGGAGTATAGGTTTCGCCTAAAGCCAGCTTATCGGTATCCTTCACGAATTCCATACTTTCGATATAAATAATAGGCTTCACCTTAATCTCAAACACTTTTGTGAAATGTTTGTCGTCAGTAGCGGTGACTTGTATGCGTGCCGTTCCTTCGGCCACACCTTTCACCTCGCCTTTTTCATTGACGGTGGCTTTATCGGGAGTAAGGCTTTTCCAAATCACTCCGGGGTAAGTGGGATCGACCGGAGTAGTCTGCCAAATGAGCGGCAGAGTCGAGGTAACAAACACTTCAAGCTCTTCATTAGTAAGACTGATATCAGTGATGTGAATGATTTCGTTTACCACCTTCACATTGATGGTCGAAGTGGCAGAATAGCCTACAACCGGTTTGGCCGAAATGACCGTATTACCGGCCTTCACTGCAGTGATGCGTCCTTCGGCATCTACGGTAGCCACATCGGGCACAGTCGATTTCCATACCACCTCTTTGTTGAAAGCCTCATCCGGGCCTACGGTATATTTTATCAAAGTATCAGTGCCTATCAGCAGAGGCAGTTCGGGAGTCACCTCAAGGTTGATTTCCTTAACGAGCACTCTCTCTTCTAAAACGGGGGATACATCGTCATCGTTGCACGAAACGGTCACCACCAAGGCACCCGCCAACAGTGTTGCAAATGCACCCTTTTGAAGTATGTTTTTGTATGTCATAATTCGATTACTTTATAAATGAATAATGAATGGATTATTGGTTCCAACCCGGATTTTGTTTCAAGTTGGAGTTCAGCTTGAGTTGGTCAGTGGGCAGCGGCAACAAGTAATGCTTTTCGTGCCAGTTGCGTCCTTTTTCGTGAATAATGCAGCCTTCACCATCTTTGTCTTTAAAAGAAGCATCGGGCCATCTGCTTTCAAAATCAGTATCTTTCCACTTCACACCGGTGAGATTCATCGGCATTTCGTCTTCGGCCGTCTTCCAACGCTTCAGATCATCAATGCGGAAATTCTCATCGAAAAACTCGATGGTACGCTCACGACGAATCTCTGTGCGCATATCCAAATTATTTGCCGTGACAAAGTCGTTAGTCAAGTCAGGCATTTCGGGGTTAATGCGTTTACGTGTCAAGTTCAAGCTGATAGCCAAGTCTTCATCTGATATTTGTCCATCGCGTTCAAACACAGCTTCGGCATAGTTCAGCAGCACCTCGGCATAGCGGATGACGGGGAAGTCGTAAGCTTCCATACCGGTGGGCACTCCGTCACGTTCGCTGCACCACTTGTGGGGAAAGTAGCCCGTACCGGTTTGAGGCATGAAGTTCCTATGCGAGGCATTGGCTATTTCGGCAGCATCGCCGCTCCAATCAATGCGTCCGCCATTTGTACCCCAATAAGTCTGTCCGGGCACCATAAGCTGATTGTTCATGCGGTTGTCGCGATTTTTATATTCATCATCCACTTTCGTGTAATTCCACGTTTGGGGATTGATGGGTAACCCATTGCTTTGCAGATACATATTAGCCATTTTGCGAGTAACGTACAAGGCATTGCCCAAACGCCCTTGTGTAATGTTGAAACCAATAGAATTGATAACAGGGTCGTGGCGGCGGGTAAAGATATACTCTTTATTACCTGTTTTATTGATATTGGCAGGGTTTGACTTTTCATTCTCCAAGATAAAGAGATACTTGTAGGCTTCCGTTCCCAATTCTTGAGGAGCAAAAAGCTCGAATGCTCCGCCCGCCATTACATCATGAGCCGCCTGTGCTGCGGTATTGAGCAAATCTTTTGTACGTTCGGTATTTTGACCGCCATTATGAAATTTCTCCCATGTACCTTCGTAAAGGGCTACACGCGAAAGAAACGCCAAAGCGGCTTCGCTGGAAAGGCGACCTTCATCGCTGCTGCTGATAGCCTTATCAACGGGCAATAGTTTAGCGGCTTCTTTCAAGTCGTCAATGATGAAGTCAGCCACCTCGGTACGCGGATTGCGAGCCTTCTGCATCTCAGGCGAGTCGATGTCGAGCGGCGTGCGGGCTATGATAAGGTCACCGTAAGCCTGCAATAACTCGAAGTAACAATAAGCACGGAAGAAACGGGCTTCCCCCACTGAAATGGCAATGTCGGCTTGTTGTTCATACGCATCAGCCTGTTGCAACAAGGTGTTGACTTGGCGAATACGATTGTAATTGTCGGCATAATGCTTGTCGGATGACGGAATGCTGTTCGTTCCGTTACTATAGATGTTCACCGTGCTGCCGGCAAACAAATCCGAGCGAATATCGGCGTGCTGACTGTCGTCGAGCCATCGAAAGTCGGCCGACCAGCCATAGAACTGGGTGGCAAAAAGTTTGAAGTGTTCGGGCGACTTCCAATAGTTGGTATCCGCCAATTGCGTCTTGGGCTCAAGGTCTAAACACGACTGCATGGTCATGGCGCAAATAATTCCTAAAATATATACTATTTTTTTCATTGTTATCTTCAATATTAAGAATAAAAATTAGAATGTGGCATTCACACCGAAAGTCACGGTGCGGTTAAACGGATAGCGTTGCTTGTTTTCCACCTTACGGGTGGCTTCGGGATCCCAACCATCGGTGATATACGATTTTTCCCATAAATCGGCGCCCGATACATAAATACGCAAGTTGCTGATGAAACCGCTCTTATTCATCCATGCCTTTGGCAATGTGTAACCAAGTACAATCTCTTTGAGACGCAGGTAAGCTCCGTTATCGGCCGACCAGGTAGAGGGAATGTAGTTGTAATTATTGATGTCATTACTGTTTGAATAAGTAGGAAAATGGTTATTGGGAGTTTCAGGACTCCATACATTACCCACCGACTGGTTGGTAGTGTTCAGCCAAATAGCCTTGAAAGGCACTTTCCAAGAGTCGATTTCACGATAGATGGTACGCTTGCCCACACCTTGGAATACGGTATTGAAATCGAATCCTTTCCACTCGCATCCGAAATTAAACGAGAACGAATATTTGGGGTCGTCGGAACCGAGAAATACAAGGTCATCTTGTGTCAGTTTACCGTCTTTGTTCACATCTTCATACATGTGGTCGCCCAAACGCAAGTTGGCAGGCAGGGCGATAGAGTTGCTGCCCACATATTTGTCCACGTAATAGTCCAGTTGGTCTTGGTTTTGTACCTTGCCCACATAGCGGTAGCCAAATACCGAATTGAGCGGATAGCCATTCACAGCTTCGTTATAACCTGCGCTCACCACGATGTTACCTCCATCAACGAGTTTATTGGTCATATAGGTTAACGTACCGCCAACATGGTAGTTGAAACTGCCTATCTTATCATGCCAAGTCAAACTAACATCGTAACCATTGGCTTCAAACTTACCACTATTCGTACTGGGAGCAGTTCCGCCCAGAACACCGGGATGCAGACGCGAAACCAACATATTATCGTTTTTCTTTTTAAAGATCTCGAACGTACCCGTAAAGCGATTGTTGAAGAATCCGAAGTCAATACCCAAGTTATAGTTGTAAATACGTTCCCAAGTACGCACAGTGCTCACCAGTCCGGCAGATTCCACATAGGTTCCTTTCGAGTTGCCCAACAAAGCACCGCTGTTCGATTTGTAGTTGTAAAGTTGGATGCCGTCATAGCGTCCGATACCATTTTGGTTACCTACCTCACCATATGAGGCACGTAGTTTCAGTTCATTCACATAGTCACGCAAGTTCTCCATGAATTTCTCTTCAGTGATACGCCATCCGGCTGATGCGCCCCAGAAGAAGTTCCAGCGATTCTTGGGCAAGAATTTCGAAGAGCCGTCGTAGCGAGCATTCACTTCTACCATATATCTTGACTTATAGTTGTAATTCAAGCGACCGAAATAAGAGAGAATAGCTTCCTCCCAACGGTCTACCTTGTCTATGTAGATTTGTCCTTTACCGTTAAGCGATTCGATTGCCGCTTCCACGTCCATTGCTTTGGTACCGCTATAATCGTAAGCGGCATAGTCATATTGCACACCTCCCATAAGCGATATGTCGTGAGCCTCATCAAATAATTTCTTATAAGTGAGAAAAGCTGATGCCGTGTAATTATCGGTACGTGCAGAGCTTTTAGTATACGATGATTTTTCTTTTGCAGGATAGGGAGAGTTCTCGTTTTGAATCGGTGTGCCATCGTATTGATACCAATCAATTGAAAGATACTGTTCGTCACGGGCCGCATTGTTCGTTGAGTACCCCAAAGTACCTTGAAAATCAAGGCCATCCAATATGTTCACTTTCAAAATCTCGTTCACATTCATAGTGGTCACTACAAGTTTGTTGTCACCTCCCAACTCGGCCGACCAGTTGGGAGTATGAATGCCTCCCCACGCATACGGTTTGCCATCGATGGTCGAAACCGGTAACCCTGGCTGCGGTATGCTACTGCCT
This sequence comes from Bacteroides ovatus, assembly GCF_001314995.1. Taxonomy (NCBI): domain Bacteria; kingdom Pseudomonadati; phylum Bacteroidota; class Bacteroidia; order Bacteroidales; family Bacteroidaceae; genus Bacteroides; species Bacteroides ovatus. The sequence goes on along the minus strand of NZ_CP012938.1, from coordinate 40,935 downwards.
AATATACTACCAATCTGTGTAGGAGCCACCTGATGCTGACGACTGGCTGACATATTGCTTTCCAAGCTGATACGGTCGTTTATCTTGAAGCTGTTGAATAAACGTACGTTATAGCGTTCGTTCGAGTTGTTCCCCCATTGCAGCGTCCCTTGGTCATTCAAATAACCAAGCGAGAGCCGGTAGGTCGATTTCTCCGAACCTCCGCTTATGCTGAGGTTATGTTGGGTAGAAGTAGCGTTCCCCCACAGCACATCAGTCCAGTTCATATCATGAAACACAAAGTCGGCCACACCGCGGAATCCTCCCGGAATGGGATCTTCATCGGGATTATTTCCACCATGCAGATTAATCCAACTCCCCTTCATCGCTTTAGCCAAACGGGCATAGCGCACCCAGTTGTCGTCTTCGCCATAGCCGTCATTCAAGCGGGCTTGGAGCACACCATCCGTCCATTCGTCCATACTCATCATGCGGGGCTGCAAACCCACAATTTTACGTGTAACCGAACCACTATATTCCACCTTGGTTCTGCCGGCATCGGGACGTTTGGTAGTTACCAAAATCACACCACCTGCCGCTTTTGCACCATAAATGGCAGCCGAAGCATCTTTCAGGAAGTTAATGGTTTCGATGTCATCGGCATTGAGTTGAGCTATCTCACTCACACCACTGGCAGGTACACCGTCAATAATCAAGAGAGGTTCTACCTTGTTCTTCGATACAGAACCACGGATTGAGACACCCCATCCCTCTTCACCGGGAGCAGCCGACGAGCGGGTGATGCGTAAACCCGGCACCTGACCTTGCATGGCCGAAAGCGGATTGGATACCGTACCTTTGTCTTTAAAAAGTTTTTGGTCGACCACTGTTACCGAGCCTGTCAACGACTCTTTCTTCATACTGCCGTATCCCACCACTACAACTTCCAGGAGTAGTTCAGAGTCTTCTTTCAATACAATCTTCAAACTGGTTTCATGGCCTTTCACTTGAACTTCTTCCGTTTTGTAACCGATATATGAGATAACCAAAGTTCCTTTGGCATCTTTCAATGAGAAGTTTCCGTCAATGTCAGTCATACAGCCATTGGTGGTGCCTTTTACCATAACATTAGCACCGATAACGGGCTCGCCATTGGAATCCACGATTTTACCTTTAATTGTACCAGTCTGCAATACGACTTGCACTTCCCCGGCATCTGCAAAGACAGCCTGCGAGCCACCTGCTATAAGAGCAGAGGCTATCACCGTGGAGAATAGAATCCTTCTCGATGAAAATCTGAAGAGACTTTTTTTCATATACATAAAATTTAAAACTAACATTTATACTATTTATTCTAATATTAGATACACTGTTGGATATATTCACGGATTTCTTTCCGACTGATAAACAAATGATTTTCTACAGTACGGACAGATAATCCGAGACAAGCGGAAATATCCGCTGACGATATATGCTTGAAGCGACTCATTACATAAATCTTTCTTCGTTGCGCAGGCAGCCGGAGAACTCTCTTCTGCTCACACACAGATAAATCATTAGCGATTATCTGGCTCTCTACCTCATTAATAAAGGTAGGAAGCTGATCTAAAAAATAGGATGTAATTTCCTGCATTTTATAATGACGACGCAAATAATCAATAACCAAATTCCGGCAAATAGAGAAAATAAAGTACTTTATTGTTTCCGGTCGCAACATTTGCTTATAATCCATCAAACGTAAAAATACATCTTGAGCCAGATCTTTCGCGTCTTCATCTTTTCCTATCTTATATAAGATATACAAGTAAACGGAACGATGATAATTCTGATAAGAATCAGTAATCAACTGTACGGATGACATATCTATATTTTCCATTGCTTAGATTTTTGTTTATCATTACGTTGGCAAATATAGAAGGTAAATATGAAAACGGATATTCAAAAAGAAAGAGATAAATTCCGTCCTATTGGCGGAGAGCAAGCGATCAACACACATTCTAATTATCAGACAGTTAACTCTCAATTTCATAGAGTCTCAATTTATTATTTGAGACTCTAAAGAGGTATTTATCAATCTAAAGTTTAAAATGAAAGGTACATAAGTATATTATTCTTCATTGGTCTTTCCGATACTTCGAATATATTCATTCGGAGTAATTCCAATAACCTTTTTAAAATAACGAAAGAAGGAAGTACGCGAACTAAAACCACATAGTTCGGCTAAAGCTGTCAACGTATATTTAGAATATTCATCTTTATCAACCAAACGCTTAAACTCCTCTATGCGATAGTCATTCAAATAGTCATAATAGTTTTTATCCAAATATTGATTGAATAAATAGGATAATGTATAAGTGGAAACATTCAATATTGCAGCCAAGTCTGCTATTTTCAGATTGGGATTAACATATAGTCGATCCCTTTGCATCAGAAGTTCCAGTTCGCCAGCCAAGCGCCTACATTCTTCTTCAGTCACATTACTCTTTCTATATTTTTCTTCTATTACCGGTTGCTGTTTTTCCTTCGACTGAATTAGGTTGTTTCGTTTCATTCTCCGGCGATAATATATATAAGCCAAGGTTATTATCAATATCACTAAAACAGTCACACTCCACATAACAGCATTGAAACGAGGAGCAATAGTCACCATCAGGCAAATTTCCGACTCCGGATCATCCACCCGATGAATTCTAAACTGATAATTGCCGGATAATAAGTCATAATACGTTATTTCAGATTGTCCACTCAATAATTGCCAGTCGCTATCTATTCCTTCCATCTTACATTTATAAGACATATATGCAGGCTCCGAATAAGTGAACCCAGAGAAACGGATTGTCAAATTACGCTGATCTGCTTCCAATTTTATTTTATACACGTTATTTTCTCTACTCATCTTAGCATAAACCGATTGCTTTCCATTCACTAATACATCGGTAATAGCAACCGGATAATGCCATTTTGCTTTTCTGCCATTTTGTTCCGAGGTCAGATAAATCATACCTTTCGAATTGCCGAACCACATCGTACCCTCTTCATCTATCACAGGGAAACAAGTAATAAATATAGAACTGGGCAAGCCATCTACGAAATTATAGGGAATAAAATTACCTTTCTTATCATAACGATATAAGCCCAAATTAGTACCAATCCACAACCAACCTTCATGATCTTCTATAATAAACATTGCATCCTTTCCATCCAAAGGAGTGCCCGACTGCATTCTCCGAAAATGATTCATCGACAAATCAGATATAAAAATTGCACCTTTATCCGGAAGGAAATAAAGCTCATGATTAGAATCTTCGTATACTGTCCGGATTTTATCTTTATGAATAAACCCTTCAGGAAACATATCCGACTTCAAACTATTGGTTGATGGATCCCAAATGCATAAACCGTTCTCTGTACAAATCCATCCTTTACGAGTGGAATCAAAACATATATCATAGACATTCTCTCCCGGTAATTTCGAATTTTCAGTAGTATAATGCCGGATTTGCTTTCCATCTCTATAACAGTAAAGTCCCATAGACGTCGCCATCCACAAACTTCCTTCATCATCCGATTTTATGCAAAACACATGTCCTTTCAGGAATGGAGTTGATTTTAAGTCTGCTGTTTCAAAATCAGATAAAGTCAACGTGGAAGGATTGAGGATATATATACCGCCACCATAAGTACCTATGTAATACTTTCCTTCAAAAGCATAAATACACAAAATCATATTGGAACGTAATTCGGGAACCTTAAAACTTTTAAACCGCTGTTTCTTTTCATCTATATAGAAAAGTCCATTGCGCGAACCTATCAGTTTCTCGTCTTTCGAAACAGCTATTGCACGAACAGGCATCTCTTTTGAGTCGAAATAAGGAAGATAGGCATAGGTAGAAAATAACCCGCTCTGATATAGTGTATAATCCAAGCCTAACTGATAAAAACCAATCCAAATCACTCCTTCCCTATCAACCAATAATGCATAGACAGAATTGGAACGGATCGCCTGTTTATTTCCCGATTCGTAACAAAAGGAACGAACAATCTTCATATTATTCGCAGAAACAAAATGTACCCCGTTTCCATCAGTGCCTATATACAACAAATTCTTTTCATCACTGGAGAGAGACATGATAACATTACAACCCAAGTCAATAATATTTTCTTTAAATTCACCCGTCGAGATATCAAAACATAGCAACCCATGATCCATTGTTCCTAAATAAAGCTTTTTGCCGATACGTGTCATATTTCTATAGGAGAATCCCTGCTTGTATGGATAAGAGGTTATTTTCCGGTTTGAAATATTCATGGAATGTAATCCACCTTTGGTAAGAATCCATAAAGCTCCATTTTCATCCAAATTCAATGCAACGATGAAATTTTCTGCCGATAAGATGTCGGAACTTACTGCCAGTCGCTCCAATTGATTATTTCGATAGATAAATAATCCTTTTTCACTACCTATATACAATCCTCCATCCCGAGTTGGTAAAAGGGCACGAACACCACAATTAATAGTCTCCGGACTAAAGGGTTCCAGTTTTTCTGTTTCCTTATGAACCGTCCACAATCCCATATCATTCCCTATCCATATCCTATTACCAGTCGTCTCTGTTATTACATTCACCCATTTTAGTTTTTCATTATTCCCTAATATGGGATAATGTTTCAAATGGACTCCGTCAAAACGTTCAACAGAACTTGCCGTGCCAATCCAAATATAGCCTAATGAATCTTTATAAAAAGAACTGACCATCAGGTCGGAAAGTCCGTCTGTTTCGGAAATGCTGCGGAAAGAGTAAGAAATCGGATAAATAGGTATATTTATGAGTAGCAGACAAAGAGTAGTCAAAGCCTTTACTATATGTCGTATTAGATTATGCATAGAGGATTCATATTTAATGAAACAATGCAAACCTACATAAAATATCTCGGATTTTATATAGGTTTGCACAAAAAACAAGGAACTTACTCTCTTTAAAAAGATAGAATCTATCCTGGATATACATAATTTACAGTTTCACCTTTATCTGTGATTTCTGATAAACTACCGGGATTTTCTTATCATTCACTTCTACAGACACAGGCTTCTTTGTGCTTCTAAAGGTGGTATTTATCTTCGGCTGTCCGTTTATCCAAAGATCAAGTTTCTTATCTTCTGCTTTCTGAATAACGAACAGCTTAGCCAATGATGAAAAGTAAGTTTCATTACCCCGTCTCAATGCACTTCCATAAGCAATAAAGAAGTCCTTAGCGTTCTTTGCTTCAGTACCTTCTGGGTAAGAAACTGCAAACATATAAGCATCTGTCATCCAGCCGTCGGGCATAATCCATGAATTACTGTGCATTAATCTTCCGTCCGCCAGTTGGTTGATATATAAATCGGTAATTTTACCTTTATGACGGATACGAAGCCCTATCCAGTCCTGCCCTTCACGTCTTTCCATTTGAGGCAGGTCTTTTTCATCGGGAGCGTCTTTCAGAATAATAGCTGTAAGTCCTTTCACACGGTTCACCTCGGCTGGTAAATGGAATGAATAATATTTTTCGGTTCCTTTCAAATCTTCCGTAGGAGCTTCTATTTCTTCCCAATATAAATCTTCGGGATAGTCGTGCACAAAATCGGACTTAGCCAGCATGCGGGGATATAAAGGACGGATGACTACTGAAGAATTTCCGTTTATCACATTCACGTCAATGCCCGATTTCTTATAAGTTCCATTGGTATGCCATAACCATTCGAACTGTCCTACCTTATGTGTCTTCAAATCATCGATCATATAAATCACATTATCCATCCACAGGAAATGACGGAAGTTACGGCTGAAATTATTAGAGACAGGACCTGTTCCATTGGCCAAAACATATTTCACATTACCCGCATCCAAGAGATGATAAAGATTTCCTCGCAAAGTAGAGCCGCTATACTGTTGTTCACGAGGTTGCCCCTCCCCGTTGAACAGGACTACATTATGTGCCTGGCTTTGAAAAAAATAGTTGCGATAGGCAGGATTGGGATACCAGCAGTTTCCTCCATCCTTGATAATATCAACGCCTTTATGAAATACAATAAAGGAGTTGGCATCCGCATGGGAATGATTCCACGTATGACCGCTTTTCACAGCAAGCATCGTAGCATCCTTCTCCCAAGAAGTACGCATGGTGGCCCAACCGAAATCCGAGAATAGCTGTGAGGTTTTCAAATCGGGAGTTACGGGAGCTTTACTCAAATCAGGGGTATAGAGAAAGCCCATCGGACGATTCAGGAAGAATCCATCGCGATGCTGTCCTTGCTCTACTTGGGCTATATACCACAGAATAGTCGGGTCTTTCAGTCCCAAAGCATACAATAACATCATACTGGATTCTGCTGATACGTTCTTATGACTATCACCAAAATTCAAACTATACAGCATACCTGTACGAGGATAGCATACTTGAGAAAAGTAGTTCGGAAGTTTTGCTAATTGGGGTATATCGCCGGGATTTTGTCCCGGATGAGTGTTTATCCAAGCGATTCGAAACAATAGAGCTTCCTGAATACCAAAGTTTGCATAATTCAGACTTTCATACATTCCTCCGGCCTCATCAAAACTCTTTGCTTTCTGTTGCAAGGCATCGCCTGCAAAGTCAAACCATTCGGGAAGTGATTCATGAAGTTGCTCCACCCAATCTTTTACTTCGGGAAGTTCATTCTGCAGGCTTAATGCTAATATTCCACCCTGGCATACACAGGAAGTCCACCAGTTGTGTCCCATAGAGTTCAAAGAATGGATTCGGGCAGGTTCCAACAGCCAGTCGCCCAAGGCTGGCTCTACAGCCAATCGTTTCAATCCTTCAGCAATCTTTTTTCTTTCCGAAGAAGACATTATGTTATAAGCCGCATCATATCCTATGGCAGAAAGGAAGCTCTTATGCGCCATGCCCAGTTGCGAACGCCAGACTGGAATACGTGCCATCATTTCCATATCTCCCCAGGATTCGGCTTCCACAGCTTTCAAAAGAATCTCTTTGATTATATTTGCATACTCTTTATTATCCGTCATCAGATAGGCCAACGACAAATAATCCAACCGATTGAAATCTTTCTTTTGTAAGGCTTCATCGGCGGTTTTCTGAATATCCTCCCAGGCTTCCCGCAATTTCGGTTCATTCTGCATACGTTGTTTTACCTGCTGAATACGTTGAGGGGTGTACAAAAGGGAAGGATGATTTATCTTTTGTGCAGATACAAACGATGCAAATAATATTCCGATCAGGCATAGAACTATTTGTTTCATGATATTTATTGCTTTTTCATTTTACTGTTCAATATTGATTAAAAATTCTTCTAAAGCTGCATTGAATTCCTCCGGTCGCTCCATATTCATCATGTGCCCGCAATCCTCTATGATTTTCAGCTTTCCATTAGGTAGATATTCCAATATGGGAGGATTTTTTGAAAATTTGTTATCAGAAGAATGACCTTCTACAATTAAAGCAGGTACGGCAGGGTGACTCTTCTTCAATTCTTCAATAGCATCCAGCCCTGCTACTACCCGTACTTCTTTGTGCAGCGGTTGCCATGCATCCCATTCGTCAATCATCTGCCACAAAGGCACACGCATCCGTTCACGCTGGCTACCACCGGATTTCATTAATCCTTCAAACCACTCTTTCTTCATCACTTCCACTCCTTTCTGTTTCAGGGCAGCTATTTCTTCATCACGCACCTTTGCTTCTTCTTTAGTCATCGGCTCACTAGGACCCTTCGATTTCCGGATGTTTCCACTGGCTAAAAAAGCCGATAACATCCGGTCTGGGAAATACGCCAACATATCAGCAGTAATGAACCCGCCCAAAGAAAGCCCGACAATATGCGCTTTCTTGATGTGCAAAGAGTCCATTAAAGTAACCAGATCTTCAACATGCATAAATTGATAATCTTCTGTTTGGGAAGAAGAAGTGCCGTATCCTCTTAAATCATAGCGAATGACATGATACTTTTTCGCAAACACAGAAAATTGCTCATCCCACATACGATGGTCAAGCGAATGACCGTGTACAAAGATGATCGGTTCACCCTGACCGGCTTCCTCATAGTATAGAGAGCCATTTCCTACATTGATACGTCCTTGTTTGACAACCAATGGCTTCCCTTTCAGTATTTCCGAAACGGTCCGTGAAATGACAGGGCTGCCAAAGAAAGAAGAGAAACCGTCTTCTTTAGCAGAAGAACCTGTTACATGAGAAATGAAGAACCCGTAAACTTTATCGTGTTTATTTATCCACGGATAAGCACCGGCCCATCCCGGTGAACTAATCTGATAAGCTTCGCCTGTCTTTTTATCTATTAATTCACGCCATTCTCCTAATCCATAGATTCCATTGTGGGATTGTCCCAGTCCTTTCGCTACATAATTATCCGAGTTATTTGAAGGGATTATGGCGCCTTTCACTTGGTCGGCCTGCATTTCTTTCACAGTTTCTGCTGATATAATTTGCTTGCCATTATACATTCCATCGTGATAAATCATGGACAGGAAGTGAAGATAATCATTCATTGTAGTACACAGTCCGCCCCCTAACATGGGTGCATGTCCGCCGTCCGTGTTGATTGGGGTAAAATGAGAGTTCTTCATTTCCAAAGGTTGTGCCAGCAGTTCCTGAAAAAGCGTTTCAAACTCCTTTCCCATCGCCACTTCTGCCATTCTTCCGGCAATTTGCATGGCAAGTCCACCATATTCAAAACGAGTGCCGGGAGTAAAGACTGTATCCAAAGGAAGAATTTCAGTGACTGCCGAATCCAAATGATTATAGTTATCTACACGAGGCTCGGGAAGATATGGACGTACTCCTGATGTATGGGATAATAATTGCCGGAGAAGAATCTTACCTTTAGCATCGTCTTTAAATTCCGGCAACCATTTTTCTACCGGATCATCCCATCCCAAATCAGTACGGTCTACCACCGCGCCTATGACAGCAGCCGCTACCCATTTTCCGGCAGAAGCGACATATACTTTTGTATCGGGTGTATAATCCCGATAGTTCTTCTGAAAAATGACGGTATCATTCTTCACTACACAAATGGATGCTCCGGGGTAATATCCCTTGTCTACCCATCCTTGGATAACAGAATCCAAAGAAGAGAAGTCATACTGTTTTCCCTGACCGGATGATATTTTGCAAGAACCGGACAAAAAGCAGATACTTACAAAAGCGGCAATTAATAAACGATTCTTCATTTCGTTGTTTACTATCTATTTTTCTGATTGTAAATCCCAATATACGACATAGCGCTGACGATGCAAATCGTATAGCGGACGAATCACATCTCCTTGTTCTGTCGTAAACTTCAAATCACTTCCTACACGTTGCAAAGCACGTTCAGGGTGTTTCTTATCTAGTTTCAAAGAGGTACGCAAATGTGCTGGGACATGAAAATTATAGGTATAATAATCATTATAAAGAGCAGGATTTGAGAAAGGAGCAGGGGCTTGCATACCTTCAGTTCCCCGTTCTCCCGCCAATACCAACGGGCCATATAACAGGGCTGCCTTATCCGGGTTATCCGGGGTAGCCTCCAGTTTGATTTGCATCGGATAAGTAGCCGAGATTTGGTCGCCATCTTTCCATTCACGGGTAATGACAATATAAGAACCAGGTTTCTGTTTCACAGATATTTTCTTACCATTTACCAACACTTTTACATCCTTGCTCCACGAAGGATAGCGCAGATAAATGGTGGTACGAACAGGATTTTCTGTCCGGAGAGTGAAACGCGTTGTTTCTTCCTGTGGGAATTCCGTTTCTTGACGGATTGTCAGTCCTTTTTCTTTCCAGGTTACCTGTGAAGGGATAAATAGATTTACATATATTCCCTGATTGTTATGGTAGTAGATGGCTTCTCCGTATTTAGCATGATTTTCGAATCCGCTGCCGACACAACACCAAAAAGAGTTCTCTTTTGTGCTATACAGTTTATGAGCCCCGGAAAGCAAAGGCAGAAAATAAGCTACCATACCTGTTTCAGGGTCTTGTTGTCCCAAGATGTGATTATACAATGCCCTTTCATAATAATCCGCAATAGATGAATCGCCCGTCCAGCAAAAAAGATGGCGGCTAAGTTTGAGCATGTTATAGGTACAACAAGTTTCTCCGGTATAGCCAGTCAGATGTTGGGATAACTTCTTCGGATCAAAGTAGTGTTCTTTGTCACTGCTACATCCCGGAGCAAAAGTATGATGGTCAATCATGGTGTGCCAGAAGAATTCCGATAGTTTCCTGCTTGTCTCGTTGCGGGTTAACTCGTAGTTACGCGCTTCGGCTATGACTTTCGGGATAAAGGTATTCGTATGTTTAGTCCCCAAGTCATCGCGAAGTTCTTTCAATGGGTCGATTACGTCATTGTGGTAGAAATATTCCGCCAGCCAGCGATAACGTTCGTCTCCTGTGATAGCATACAAATTGTAAAATGACTCATTGATACCTCCAAACTCATTACGTATCATAAGTTTGCGGGTTTCTTCTGTGAGCGGTTTTAGTTTGTTATAAGCCCAGTCGCCCATTTTAGTCACCACTTTCAAGGCTTGCAGATTATCTGCATACAGATATTGGTCTATCAGACCGGAATAAAGCTTATGCAAGGTGTACCAAGGTGCCCAGACACTCTTTCCCCGGATATTACGGTTTATCAATTCTTCGGGAAAAGCACTTAGATATCCTCCTTTCAAAGCGTTCTGAACTTCAGTCAGCCCGTTGACAAGGCTATCCCCTTTCAGCTTGAAAATCTCACTTCCGGTAGCGGCATATATCAAGGCATAAGCCGAAAGCAAATGTCCGGTAGTATGTCCGCGAAGCTCACAGTCCAAGGATTCCCAGCCACCGAGTTTCTTCACTGTCATATACCCGCCTTCACGACCGGCAAAGACTCCGGCATTTGTCCGGAAACTATGCAACAGGCGATTCACATCAATGGAAGTCATCCATGCGGAATCCCGCAACATATTGTCACGAAAACGACTTGGCAATAAACGGATGTCTTTCAAATCAAAACTTTCCACCCGTACAGGAGCTACTGTCTCTTTTTTCATTTTCCCCTGGTGTTGTCCGGGGTACACGGATTGAGCCGACGATATAGCCGATACTGCCAATAATGCGATTGCAACCAAAAACTGCTTACTCATAATCATTGTTTATATATTTAATATCTATAAAGCTACTATTTAAACTAATTTTACCGCACACGTATATCCTCTACGAATTCGTTCTTTACAAATCCATTCAGATCCGTCATCCTCTGACCATTAATAACGACATTATCAAAGATTACATTCTTCACTTTCCGACTGTTGTCGAACCCTTTGATTAGAGACGGATTCTCACCAAGCCCGTCATAAGTAATATTACGGAAAGTGACATTTTCAATTCCCCGTCCGGGAGCTTTATCATATTTCTCATTGAAACGCACATTGAGATGAAAAAGTCTGCCTTCTTGAATACTCTCTACACGAATGTCCTCAAACAAGACATTACGTACCAAGTTCTTATCACCGCAATCAATAGCCATACACCCTTGATATGGAACATCGTCCTCATCATGTTCCAAAATATCTATCTGCCGGAAAGTAAGGTTTTCCATTACTTCGCCTACCGGTGATTCCGGGTCTCCATGTCCACCGATATTAATCGGATGAGCAATATCCGCCCAAAGAACAGCATTCTGCACTGTGATATTGCCAGAACCTCCCCACCAATTCCAACGGTGATTATAGAGTGCAATGCAATCATCACTGTTACGCATAAAAACATTGTCAATCAGCACATCACGACAGCACATCAGGTCGATTCCGTCACTCCAACTCTTACAGCTAAAGGATTTCAGATTCTTCACCGTCAACCCTTTTGTTCCTGCACCAAACACCGTATAATGATTCGGATTCACTACCGTAATTCCATCAATGAGTACATTCTTTGCATTCGTCACTTCGATACCACGAACCGGATGAGCCAATATACCACGACCGATAATACGTACATTTTCTACACCGTCAACTAATAACTTAGCCTTAAGCACTGCACCCGGAGCCAAATATACGGTAGTATTGCCAAGAACACGTATCAGATTATTTGGCAAATCCAAAGGAGCATGAACACCCGGTCCGAAATACATGATACCTTTTTCTGCTTTTTTATAAACCTCTGTTTCCAACGGATTTGCAAAAAGATGCAGATTATGAAGTCTGTCCCCATTAAATTCCACTGACAGATATTGAGGCTTGTCCAACATAAAAGTAATCACATTCTTGTTCTGCCGGTATTGGATGTTGCAACTAAGAGGACGTATATCAACCTCACGTACGGTTCCATTATTCTTTTTCACCATCACCTCAACCGTTCCATTCATATCAAACTGAACCATTGAAGCATTCTGCACAGCATCCATATCTACCTGTACATTATATTCAAACAAATCTTCCCATTCACCTCCCGGAATACGGACACGCACCGTATAATCATCATTATGTGGCATATTCGCCTTCAAACCTTCCGGATAAGTCACCAACTGCGCCTGTAATGTCACGCAAAATATGAATAATAAAATACTGCAAATTTGTCTTTTCATATATAATCACACATTTTTTATAAAACACTGCCATTCCGTAGCCACGTTTTCCGGCTATGAAATGACAGTGCAACAACATTGTTATTAAATAAAACCGTAAATTCTTTATGAGTACTTATTCTTTAATACGCAGCAATATGCCGAAATACTCAATCCGAAAGTACTAAAAATAATCAAATGACAATTGTATTAATAGATTTACCTTTCAATATAACACGTATATACTTGCTACCTACCTTAAAACTACAAGAGCGTTCTTGTTCTTCCGGATTGTAAGCTACAACTACCACTTTACCATCATGCGAACGGAAAGCAAGCGTATTCTTACCATCTGACACTTTCAGCAGACGACTGCCCGGCTGAACAAAATGGGAAAGATGTTTCATCAAATAATATTCATCCGTATAGCGTACCTGCCCTGTTTTTCTGTCAATAATAATAAGAGTGTTTTGTGCCCAGTCCCACCAACTCTTACAGGTTTCGTTCAATACCATATTCCAATAAATATAAGAATCAACACCATTATTGAAGCAGTGAACTACAGCATTCCATGTATTTTCCAAAGCAGACCAGTCATTCTCCGAATTACCACACATATTCTCTGTCTGCATGTAGCAATAATCCGGATATTCTTTATGTACAGCCGGCAAAGCCCGCATGCCTGTCCATTGCACGCCAACACCTTTTACATATTTATCAGAATCTTTCTGCTTGAAAAAAGTGCGTACATAATCCGGATTCGGATAATTGACTGTTCCCATCCAGATTTCAGTATCAATGGAATCTTTTTCAAACTGGGGCCCAAGATACTGATTGACAAAAATAGCCAAGTCTTCCGGACGCCAAGTACAGGAAGGCCAGCAGGGAGTCCATGCGATTTCATTTTGCGGCATAATCATCTGAATGTTTATGCCGTTCTGCTTGTAAGCCTGTACGTATTTGGAAAAATAAATGGCATACGCCTGAAGATACCCCTGTTGCATTTTAAAACCGGTAACATTCCCTATAAGATTGCGATGAGGGTCGAGACGGTTGTGCCCCACTTCAGTCCCTTCAATACCGGAACTCTTCTGCGAATAATGTTCATTGACTTTCATCCATGCAGGCGGTGTCCAAGGAGAGGCCCACATCTTCAAATCAGGACGCAGCTTCAGCGCTTCCTTAATATAAGGAATGAGGATATAGCGATCACGGTCAATACTAAAGTTACGCATGGTATAGTCATCCTTTACGTCATTGTAAGAATAATATCCCATAGCATAATCACTGGCACCAATAGGAGTACGTCCTAATGCGAAATGAATACCCTCTTCCGAGAACAAGGCTGCCATCACTTTATCACGTTCTGCCGGAGACAAGCATTGCAAGGCATCCCAACTAAGTTCATTAAAAGTACCTCCAAACCCAACAACATTCTGTAACAGACTGTCAGGATAAACACAGATATCCGCCTGTCCGGCAGGATTTTTATCCAATGTCTGTTTTTTCTCTACCCAACGTTCGGTAGAAGTGGTGGAATATATACTAACCTTCTGGGCAGAAACAGTAGTAGAAACTGCCCATGTTATTGCAAAAAATGCAGTTATAGTCTTTAATTTCATCATTGTCTTTATTCTAATCAGGATAAGAAACCGCCCGTTTACAGACGGTTTCTTATTTTTATCTTATCAACTTGTTACCTCAACTCATTCTCCTTTGTAGAACATCAGAGTACCTATTCCGGGAAAATCATTATCATATTCAAACGGGTGAATACTGGTAGCCGGACGATATTTCTCCGCAAACTTCTTCGAATAGGGAGCACTCACTCCTTTTACATGCTTATAATGACTATAAATCATTTCATATCCTGCATAGAAGTGTCCCCGACCTTGATATGAAATTTCGTTTTGCTGACCATGTCTGGTTTCCCAATAGGTAAACGGCATATCTACAGCTTCAATAGGATCACAATTGAACTTTGCATAATATTCAAAGAATGCAAGAGTCAGATTTACATCCCCATATTCAGCATATTTAGGGTAACGATTATATACACGTCCGTCTTCTGTCGTAAAAGAGTCGTTTGCTTTGATGCCATACAAATCTTCTCCGATATTATACGCAGCCTGACACATCGGAGCCAGTGTAGCCATACTCAATCCGGCATGATCCTGGTCGCGACCCGATTCATCAGCTTGTCCAAGGCAATATCCTTCACCCAGACCGGCAGGGTCTTGATGTAGTGCTACCACCAAGTGCTGGATACATCCCGAACTGGGACCATGTTTATAATAGTTTATCGCTTCATTAATCATATCCTGGTCATCACATACAATACCTATTGCCAGCATGATTGCCACGTTTGGAACTTCCCATCCGCCCCAAGACCAGTAAGGATCTGTTTTTTGACTGATGAAGTAGGTTGCAGGACCTGCAACTACATTTTTCAACCAAGTCTGGAACTTAGAAAATCCTCCATTATCTACCCAAGGCTGATAATCCCGCATTACTTCCGCCGCTTGTGCAAACCGATGTCCGTCAAATCCGGTAACTAACGCATAATGGTCATTCGTATTCTCCACTTGAATTGCTTTACATACAGTCGACCAGTTATCCAGAATCTTCACAGCCTTATCCGCATACTTATATGCATCTTCTTCGCCTAGTCCTTCTGCTATTCTCCAGCGCAAGGCCAAATAATAGGCGGCCAATCCCGGTTCTCTGGCAACTTTAAAGTTACCACCTGAAGAATTTCTCAAAAGAATCTCGGGAGCGTCAGTTGTCCAGTTTTCGTTAAGTTGCGTGTATTGGTTCTGTTCCAGGAACTCCCATGCAGCGCCCCAAGGTTGAGCACCTGTTTTTATCTTCCCCACTACATATTGGAAATCGTCATTGGTATGCATCAGACAGGGATGATTCAAAGTGTATACTTTATAAGTATCCTCTTCTTCTATTGTATAACCCGGTGTCAGGTCAACATGCCCCTCATCAAAATAGTCCTTATTACTACAAGACAGGAATGTAAATAACACCATCGCTAGAGTTATCATTTTCTTTTTCATATTTCATCTCATTTAAATAATTATTCAAAAACAACTCCTTCATTCTCTATCAGATAAGCCTTATATGCTTCCAATGATTCGAAGGTCTTAACCCAATCGAGCGCAAAAGGTTCCGTTACAGCTTCAGTATAGTAAGTATCATAGAACCTGTGTTCACAGCGGTCTAATGTAATTCCGTCATTCAGCACTCCGTTTGTTAAAAAGTCGGCATTTGCTCCCTTGAAAATATTGGGGGTGCTTAAGTCGGCATAAGTTACATATCCGCCATCACTGGTTCTTGTCATGCTTACTTTATATAAATTTTGTGCATTACCCGCAGCAGTACCACCATAGAATCCGATACTGATTCGTGGATTATTGTTCCAGATATTAAGTAACAATGTGGGAGTCTTGGCCGGGTCGAGACTATCTTCGAAGAAAGTCTTCACTGCATATATAGGATATTTCGACGGGTAGAAAGTCATCGTTCCACGGAACTGTGCTTCACATTTCGCGTTGGCTTCTTTTTCTATCTTCCTCACTAATCTACCATTCTCCAATACTCCATAATCCCCACCTTCGAAACATCCTGCCGTAAAGAGGAAATCATCATTAATCTTACCATCTACCACAGAAACTTCAAATGATTTCTCAAAGCCCGGAGAACCGTCAGCATAGGTAATACTTGCCGTTAATGTTGCTGTACCAGAATTTACACCTCCCAAGATGACGAATACCTCTTCTTCTCCCAAAACTCGTTTTTCAATGGAAGCGACTGTAGCATCGGAAGTAGTCCATACCAAAGCAGATACAGTTGCATCCGCAGGTGTTACAGTGTATTTCAACACAGATATTTCACCTTTGGCAAGTTTGTTATGTATAGAACTCATCTCGAATGTTTCCACGTGAATAACAGGTTTTACCGTTACCTCAACTGAATGGGACAGATCCGTGCCATCTGTAGTTGTTGCAGTAATTGTCGCTTTTCCTTCTCCCACAGCCAGTACTCGCCCGTTTTCATCAACCGTAGCCACTTTCTCATCGCTACTTTTCCACGATAGAAGATAGAAACTAGGTTTCTCCGGTACAGTTTTCGTTTTGAGCTGAACCGATTGCGTTTCCATCATGGTAAGCTCTTCAGGCAAATTGGTTATCTCAACCGATTGTGTAAGCGCAAGTTCTTCAACTACACTAATTGTTATGGCAGCCGATACTCCATCTGCATATCCGACAGCTGGTTTTGCCGTAATAACCGATGTTCCGACAGCAACAGCCGTCACCTTACCGTTAGCATCTACCGTAGCCACCTCTTCGTTACCTGATACCCAAGACACCCCGGGATTAGTCGCATCTTCCGGCAAAGTAGAGAAATGCAAAGTATAGTTTTCGCCCTTTACCAGTGTATAGACTTCATATTTCTCATCAATCGTTATCGATGATAGAATGGTATTTTTAGTCAGCGGATCGGTATTGTAATCGTCCGCACAAGAGATTACAGTTCCTATCAGTGCCATGCATGAAAACAGGAAAGCCATCGTCTTGCTTAATGTATATATTCTTTTCATATAATTATAACATTAAAATTATTTCACATAAGGATTTGTAGATTGCCAGTTGGGCCGCAAGTTCGTATTCAGTTGCAACTGATCCAGCGGGAAAGGATACAAATACTGCTTATTGTCCCATTTTCTGCCGCTCTCCCAAATCAAGCATCCTTCCGTATTCGTCACAACCCCTGCCCAACCGGAAGTTTCAAAAGCGGTTCCCGTATATTTGATTCCCAACATATCTTCAGGCATTTCGTTTTCTGCTGTTTTCCAACGTTTCAAGTCATCCAGTCTGAAACATTCATCAATCAATTCCACCGTACGTTCACGACGAATTTCCGTTCTCATGTTTGTACCTGTACCCCGAAGCAGTCCGTTAGACAATTTAGGCATAGTAGGATTAACTCTCAAACGTACCAGATTCAACGATTTGTCCAAATCAGGATCCAAGATATTGTCATCGTATTCAAATTTTGCTTCTGCATAGTTTAAAAGCACCTCCGCATAACGAATAATAGGATAGTCGTATCCTTCCTTCCGGTTTTCCACTTCTCTTTCCGAACACCATTTGCGACAACGGTACCCGGTACCACCTGCTGCATTGTGAGCAGTCACTCCGGCTTCCTTAATTTCAGCTGCATCTCCCAACCACGTTCTACGATAACGTCCACCGTTGCTACTGAAGTAAAAACCTCCGTCTACCATCATTATGCTTGTCATGCGGTTGTCACGGTCGAAATACTCCGAATTTTTAGTAGCGTAATTCCACTTCGATATATCAATCGGCAATCCGGTGCTCTTTTGAAGATACATATTGGCCAATTTACGTGTTACATATAACGCATTATTAAAACGACCTTCGGTAATATTGATACCAATAGGTGCCAATGTCGTATCATGTCTTCTGGAAAATATATATTCTTTATTTGCACTTTTGTTCAAACCGGCCGGATTCGATTTCTCATTTTCCAGTATAAACAAATAACGGTAAGCAGCCCCTTCATCCCCTTCAATAACCAAATCAGACGGTTTGAAGAGTTCGAATGTTTTCGACTCAATAACTGCATCAGCAGCTTCGTATGCTATTTTCAACCATTTCTTTGACAATTCCGTATTGCTTCCATTACCATTATGGAATTTTTCCCATGTCCCCGCATAAAGTCCCACACGGGATAAAAAGGCTTGTGCACCCTCAAGTGAAATAGTGCCTGCGTTTGCAGCAGTGATATCCTTAAACTTCGGCAAAAGCGCTATCGCTTCGTTCAAATCGGAGATAATGAATTCGTTAATTTCTTCTCTTGTATTTTGAGTGCGATAAAGCTCCGGAGAAGTGATATCTAACGGTTCTTCCACCTTAATGACTCCTCCAAAACGTTGAAGCAGGTCAAAATAGATATAAGCCCTGAAAAAATATGCCTCACCAACAGGTATCTTAATTTCTTCGGGAAGAGCATAAGATTCTGCCTTTTGTAACAACAGATTTACTTGACGAAGATTGGCATAAGCATCTGTATAGCTTTTGTCGGTAAGTGGAATGGTAGATGTTCCATTACTGAAAAGATTCCTGGGATTTGTACTAAACAGGTCTGCTTGTACATCACCGTGAGCATCCCCCAAGCCACCGAAATCGCGTGTCCAACCATAGAAATTCTTGGCAAAAGCTTCGAATTGCCCGCGATTCTGCCACATGTCGCCATCCGAGAGTTGCTCCTCGGGATTCATGTCCAGACATGACTGGAACAACAAACACAAACTAAAAAGTAAGGTAGTATATAAATTCGATAGTTTCATATTATATATAGTATTAGAATGTTGCATTTAAACCAACAGTATATGTTCTTGTGAATGGATAACGCTGTCTGTCACTTACCTTGCGGGTTGCTTCCGGATCCCAGCCATCATTAATTTTTGAGTTTTCCCAAATATCCGTACCGGTAACATATACCCTGAAATTTTCAAGTACACCCTTGGTTATCTTTGTCAATATGGCTTTTGGTATAGTATATCCCACTGTCAGATTCTTCAACCGGAGATATGTACCATCTTCTATAAACCATGAAGAAGGCATATAATTCCAGTTATTGATTTCTGATTTAGTTGAATAGGCAGGGTATCTGCCATTAGGGTTTTCCGGACTCCAGACTTTTCCAATCGTATGGTTTGACGTATTCATCCACACTGCTTTGAAAGGAACTTTCCAAGAGTCTGCATCGCGACAAACCGTTCTTTGTGCCGCACCTTGAAAAATAGCAGACACATCAAAACCTCTCCATTCCAATCCAAGGTCAAAGGCAAAAGTTACTTTGGGGTCATCTGTTCCGAGAAAGACCAAATCGTCCTGTGTAAGCTTACCATCCTTATTCACATCTTCATACATGTGGTCACCCACGCGTAAATTCGAGGGCATTGAAAGCGTATTGTTTCCATAATACAGGTTCTTATATGCCTGTAAATCTTCCTCATTCTGTATTTTTCCTGCATATCGGTAACCGAAAACAGAGTTTAACGGATAACCGTTTATCGTGCTGTTGAAACCGGCAGAGATAACATCATTACCTCCTGACAACAACTTATTTTCCATGTAAGTATATGTTCCGCCAATATGATAGCTCACTTCTCCTATTTTGTCACTCCAACGAAGCATACCTTCATATCCTTTACTTTCGAATTTTCCGTTGTTACTTGCCGGAGCATTGCCACCCAAGGTGCCGGGATACAGCAACCCGATCAACATATTGTCGTTTTTCTTCATATAGAGGTCTACGCTACCAGTCAAACGGCTGTTCAGTACTGTAAAATCAAAACCGACGTTATAATTTTTGATTCTTTCCCAAGTTCTATTGGTTGTCACCAGTTCTTTAGCCGCAGCAATATATGAAACTTTTCCGTCGCCAATATAGGCGCCCGAAGCTGTATTGAAGTTATAGAGTTGCACCCCGTCGTAAAGCCCTATACCGCTTTGGTTGCCGACCTCACCATAAGAAGCCCTAATTTTCAATTCTTCAATATACTTTTTAATATTCACCATAAACGCTTCTTCGGTAATTCTCCAACCTGCTGAAACACCATAGAAACCTTTCCATCTGTTTTCCGGTTGAAACTTTGAAGAACCATCATAGCGCGCGTTAAATTCTATCAGATACTTTTGGTTGTAGTTATAATTCAAACGTCCGAAATAGGAAAGGAGCGCATAGCTGTTCTTTTTGGCTTCGGCAATAGAAATGACTCCGTTACCATTAATG
The DNA here is from genome assembly GCF_001314995.1 of Bacteroides ovatus. Classification (NCBI taxonomy): domain Bacteria; kingdom Pseudomonadati; phylum Bacteroidota; class Bacteroidia; order Bacteroidales; family Bacteroidaceae; genus Bacteroides; species Bacteroides ovatus. The sequence continues at coordinate 20,537 of NZ_CP012938.1, read as the reverse complement.
ATACCTAGTTCCGACTGGATATCAGTGGCAGACGTTCCGGTGATTTCATAATCTCTACGATCGTATTGCATACCGGCCATTACATTGATATTGTGATTTTTACCTATCGTTTTCGCATAGTTCAAATAACCTGATACAGAGTAATTATCCGTACGGGAAGCACGTTTAGTATATTTTGATTCCGCTTGAGTAGGATAGGGATTTGCTGTAGAGGTATTCACTGTTCCATCATAATGATACCATTGGATAGATTTCATTTTCTCGTCACGTATAGCACTGTTCGTTGAATATCCGAATGTTGCAGAAGCAGTCAGTTCTTTTGTAAACTGATACTTTAATGTTTCATTCAAATTGAAAGTTGTCACCACCAATTTATTCTCACCACCTAATTCGAGTAACCAATTGGCTGTATAGTCGGTACCCCACAAATAAGGCTTGCCATCAATAGTTGAAACAGGCCGACCTGGCAACGGAGTCGTAACATTCAACGCCCTTCCGATTTGCGTAGGAGTAACTTGCTCTTTACGGACTGCTGATATGACAGACTCGATAGTCAAACGGTCAGTGGCCTTAATTACATTACTCGAACGGAAAGTATACTGTTGATTGTTATTTTCCCCCCAACGCAGGTTGGAGTCATCAAACAAATAACCGGCCGACAAACGGTAAGTGACCTTTTCGTTACCTCCTGAAAAGCTCAAGTCGTGTTGCGTAGAATTGGCAGGCCCCCACATCACGTCCGTCCAGTTGACATCATGAAAAACGTAATCGTTCACACCCATACCTGGAATCGGGTTGGGATTGCTCCCGTCATGTACATTAATGAAACCACCTTTGTTTGCCTGCATCAACTTGACATATCGATACCATGTATAAGTATCGTCAAGGCCGTCATTCTCCATTGCTTGCAGAAATGAACCAGCCCACTCATCCAGGCTCATCAATTCAGCTTGAAGTCCCGGCATCTTACGGGTATATGAGCCATTATACTCTATCTTAAGTTTACCGGCCTGCGGTCTTTTGGTTGTTACAATAATCACACCACCCGCAGCTTTTGCTCCATAGATAGCTGCCGAAGCATCTTTCAAGAAGTTCATAGTCTCGATATCCGAAGGGTTCAGATATTGCAGGTCTGAAACTGCGTCTGAAGGAACACCGTCTATAATAAGCAACGGTTCTGTTGTGTTTTTGGAAACTGCACCACGAAGGGATACTCCCCAACCTTCTTCACCCGGAGCTGATGATGAACGTGTAATCCGAACACCGGGAGCCTGTCCTTGCAATGCCTGAAGAGGATTGGACATACTTCCTTTATTTTCGAATATTTTGCTATCAACAACTGTTACGGAACCGGTCAATGAAGATTTCTTCATAGCACCATACCCCACAACAACGACTTCGTCCAACATCTCACTATCTTCCTGCATCGTGACGTTTATGGCGGACTTTCCGCTTACAGCAATCTCCTGTGACTTATACCCCACATAAGATATAACCAGAATTGATTTTTCAGAAACATTATTCAATATAAAGTTTCCATCCAAGTCTGTAATCACTCCTGTTGTTGTGCCTTTCACCACAACACTGGCACCGATAACGGGTTCACCGCTAGCATCGACAACTTTACCTCGTACGGTACTGTTTTGCAACACTTCCAGTATATTATCCGTGTCTGCAAAAGCAGTCCACGGGCTTCCTGCCAATAGAGCGGAAGCCATCATCGCAGAATATAATATTCTTTTCGATGAAAATTTCAATAACTTCTTATTCACATTTTTAAAATTTAAAATTAACAATTTTGTTGATATAGTATAACTCTCAAATACATGACTTGATATATTCACGAATCTCTTTACGGCTAGCCAGTAAATGATTCTCTATGGTACGTCGCGAAAGGCACAATTCTTCAGAGATTTCAGGTGCTGTCTTACCCTGGAAACGACTCATTATATAAACTGTCCGACGCTGCGGAGAAAGTAGAAGTAGTTTCAGATTTTCTTGTGCCGACAGGTCATTGGCTATCACCCCGCTCTCTGTATCATCAGTAATGTTCACGCCATATTCATAGAAATAGGCAGACATTTCCTGCTTCTTGTAATAACGTCGCAAATAATCAACCACCAGATTGTGAGCTATGAAGAACGCCATACTTCTCACTGTCTCTTTACGAAGTATTTGCTTATATTCCATGAGACGAAGAAATACATCCTGCGCCATGTCTCTGGCAGATTCATAATCATTGATTTTACGATTTATATAATGAATGATTATGGGACATAAGGATGTGTAAGTTTCAGTCAATAATTGATTTGTAGTAGAATTCATTGTCTGCATATCTTCCGTCTCCATTTTAGTTTTTACGACAAAAAACAATAGAATCACCCGCAGATGAATAAAATACCAATTTATCATCTTCCTGCTTACATAAGAATGCATGGATAATATGACGATGCAGTATCTCATTCCTTTCTCCATAGATATAGGACAAATCTTGAGATAATAAAGGTAAGCTGTACGTCAGACTGATTCTTCCGGAAGTAAGCAAATTGTATCTGGCAGATGCCGTGATAGCAGGAATATCCTTTTTATCAGATTTCATAGTCCAAAAAATCGAATCTCCATTCACCTTTAAACAAATATCACTATTAGCCACACTCCATTGAGAGGTGTCGGGCAATGAACAAGCAGTATCAACCGACTTATTACTTCCTATCAGAAAGGAAAGAAGTAAAAGGATTATAACTTCCAAAATGCTCTTCATAATATTGATTATTTAGTTAAACATCAGCAAGGATTCGTGCCTTATTCGAAAGGCTTTCTGTCCCTGTCTGATGCAAAACTACACACAATCTCACCCTATTTCCAAACAATAGAAGCGCTGTTTTATCTCAACTAAAATGAGAATTACATTTTCAGCATAAAGTATTGTTATACAAGCAGATAAGCGTCATAAAACTTGTCTCAAAAAAAATGAGAATATAGGTTTTACTCAATTTTCTTTTATCACAAGGTTCTGTTTCTTACAATATTCTAGTGGTGTCATGCCAGTTACATTCTTGAATACTCTATAGAAAGTAGCCTTAGAACTAAAGCCACATTGTTCTGACAAAGCTTTCAAAGTATATTTTGAGAGGTTTTCCTGATTTAAACGTTTTTTAATCTCATTGACACGATATACATTAATGAAATTAGAGAAGTTCACATTCATGTGGTTATTGAGCAATTGAGAAAGCTCTGTCTCGGTACAGTCCAATTTTGCAGCAACGTCCCCAATACTTAATTTTGGATTCAGATAAGGCTTTTCATGTTCCAAATAGGAAAGCAAATTATCCAAGATACCATTCACTTTCATTTCGGGCAATGCCGCCTTTTTATCTTTACTTCTCTCCTGAACCTTACTTAATATCATCCGCTCATCCGTCATCCGCTTTTTAAGTTTCCATATCCGGTAACAGAAATATATTACTAGAATACTTATTATTAGAACCATCAATAATATGCCTGCCATAAAAGTATATGATTTCCGGACATAGATATCCACAGTCTGCATCTGTTTTTCACCGCCCGGGACACGCAACTTGAAGACATAATGTCCTCCTGGTAGGTCCTTATAAGAAACTTCATTAATCCCTGTCTGTTTCAACCATTCCTTATCATACCCTTCCAACTTATACTCATAGAAATTGGCATAAGGCAACGCATAATCCATATTAGAAAATTTAAAACGAAGAGTATTTTCAGAAGAAGGCAATTCAATTCCTTTCGACATGTCCATATACGGAAAGTCATATTCTATATTAGAAATAGCATACGATGTTATTATAGGGGTACTTATAATACGACGTTCTGTATTAATATTCCCGGTTGTGGTATAGACTAACCCGCCTTCATTGGCCCACCAGATAATACTGTCATTGGAAACAAAGACACTATTATTAAATTCCAGACCGCTCAACCCATCCTGTCTCTGATATGTATAATGCTGTTCTTCTATCGGATTGTAACGTACAATCTCTTTTTGTGTAGCGATCCAGTAAATTCCATGACTATCTTCCAGGATACAAGGCACTTGATTATCCGGAAGCAGATTATCAGTAGTAAAATGTTCATGAACAACCAAATCCTTCCCTATCTTATACAAACCATTATCCGTACAAACCCACATATCTTTCCGCAAGTCCTCCATAATATACTTAATTTCAGCCTTTATCGGAACACTAAAACAGTCCGCACGCATCTTCCCCGTAGCAATATCCAATAAAAACAGACCGAATTTGCTACCTACCCATAGACGATTCATCGAATCAACACACAAACATAATATGGCATTTGTTGTCAGGACGGAGTTCATCGTATCATATTTCTTCAGCACATGTCCTTCAGGGGTACTCTGATAAAGTCCACTTTGAGAAGCAAACCATAAATTCCCCTTCGCATCGTCTACAATATTAAGAATGCAACCATACAGAAACAACTCTTCATGGGAGAAGTCCCTTAAAGACCATGTTTTTTCATCAAAAACATGCACCCCTCCACCGTAAGTACCTATCAATATTTTGTCCTGTATCCGATTTATAAACACTACTATGTCCGACCGCAAATTAGAAAAGTTTTTCTCCAAACTATAACTTCTTATTTCCCCTGTTTTTTCACAAATAAAGAAAAGCCCTGTCCTTGTACCAATCAGCTTGTCTCCATTAGGAAACATATAAAAACTACGAACCCGATAATCAGTTGAGTAAAAATCATTTTTACTGTAATAAGAGAACTTGGCACCAATACGAGGTGTATAACTGATTCCCCCAAACTGGGTTCCAATCCAACGAATGCCATTATCATATAAAAATGCAGTGATTGTATTGGAACTGATAGAATTCCGTGCCTTCTCCTTATGTGAAATAACTTCGATACTTCCATCTTCCAAAGACAACACTTTCAATCCCTGTCCATTTGTACCGACAAACAATTGGTTATCCTGTCCGTCTATTGTCATTATCAGATTATGTTCAAAACCGTTCACTTTGGCAAATTTCTTTCCGGACATATCAAAGCTGAATATTCCTTTATTGAAACTACCCAAATAGATATGGTTGCCCATACGCGTGAGACAAATGAAGAAATTGCTGTTTGATATCTCTTCCGGCATCCGGTAAATCTCCGGTTGCATCGTCCGGATATCTATTCTACCCAACCCGTCGGCGGTAGAAAACCAATATATATTCTTATCCTCACAAATAATAGACGTGATATGATTGCACGGTGAAAGCCCGGTTTCTAAAAATATCTGGCGAGGAGTATGATTATTTATAAAATAAAGACCAGCTTCCGTTCCCACAAGAAATTGGCTGTCTGCAATCTTCCAGATTGATTTGACTATTGCAGATGGAATGTCCAGTTTTACCGTTACATTAGTCTTACGACTAAAGTATTTCAGTCCGGAAACTGTACCAAGCAGCAATGTATCGCTATCCAATTCTTCTATCGACCAAATATCATCTTCTGACAGTAAGGGATAAGTTTTCACCTCACATCCGTCGAAACGGCATAACCCCACCTTCGTTCCAATCCAGATAAACCCGGATACATCTTTCTTTATTGCGTTTACTGTATTACTTGGCAGTCCCTCAAAAGTCGTTATATTATAATAATTCATAGGAGAAGAAGAATAAACTCCTTCAACTTTAAGTAGTATAAAAACCAGTACTATGATTAATTGCAGAATATATTTTTTCATAAGCAGATGCCGTTCTTCTCAAACTTCAAGGACAAAGATAGTAAAAAATGAAAGATATTCGCAAAGACACTAACGTATACTCAACCGAAAAACATAAAAAACTATTATAATCAAAAGCATTTCACCTACTATTCCACAAAAACGTCCTATCTTTATTGCCCGAATCAAAGAAAGGAGCTACATGGATTTACGTACGGCAAATGTTACAAGATATATTCTTCCTCTGCGTGAGGGGGGCTCATTGCCTGCTTTGGCCGAAGCTGACGATGAATTTAAGTATGTAGTCAAATTCAGAGGGGCAGGACACGGAACAAAAGCGCTGATTGCCGAACTGATTGGTGGGGAGATAGCCCGTGCACTGGGTTTCAGAGTCCCCGAAATAGTTTTTCTGAATCTGGACGAGGCCTTCGGACGAACGGAAGCAGACGAAGAGATACAGGATTTACTTCAATGGAGTCGAGGACTGAATATGGGATTGCATTTCCTTTCCGGTTCGTTGACTTTTGATCCGATAGTACATCAAGTAGATGGAAAAACGGCTTCGCAAGTAGTATGGCTGGATGCCTTGCTGACTAACGTAGACCGTACCATTAAAAATACCAATATGTTGATATGGCACAAAGAACTATGGCTGATAGATCATGGGGCGTCCCTTTATTTCCACCATTCCTGGACTAACTGGCAAAAACAGGCACTGGTTCCTTTTGTACAGATAAAAGACCATGTATTATTGCCGTTTGCCGATAAACTGGAAGAGGTAGATATTGAATTCAAGCAGATATTGACTTCTGATAAAATCCGTGAGATAGTCAATGCTATTCCCGACGACTGGTTGAACTGGACAGAAGGCACAGAAACTCCACAGGATTTGAGAGACATTTATATTCGATTCTTAGAAGAAAGGATGAAACATTCCGAAACATTTGTAAATGAAGCGCATAATGCAAGAAAGGCACTTATATGAATACGCAGTCATCCGTTTCGTTCCTAAAGTAGAACGGGAGGAGTTTATCAATATGGGGATTGTGTTGTTTTCCAAACAAGCCAAATACCTGAAATCCCTCTATACGATAGATGAGAACAAACTAAAACTGTTTTCTTCCGAACTGGATATTAATTGCCTGAAAGAAGGGTTACAGGTCTTTGACAAGATATGCATGGGAAATAAAGAGGGAGGAGCCATAGCCAATATGGATATTCCTGACAGGTTTCGTTGGCTGACTGCAGTAAAAAGTTCCTGCATACAAGTATCTCGCCCACATCCGGGATTTTCTACTGATTTAGATAAGACTTTGGAAAGATTGTTCAAGGAATTAGTACTCTGATTCCTTGGACAATCTCTTTGTCAAACTAACGGGCAGTAATATAAAAGCTCTGTTCTACTGCTTCAGCAGTCTGCACTTTAGGTTCTCCGCTACGCCCATATTGCCAGGCTACCACTGTCACCTTTACCGGAAATTTTGCACGTGGGGGAATTTTAGTCAATACCAGTTTATCTCCCTTTATCTCTGCCGGACCTTCTTTTACATAATAGTAAACCGGAAGACCGGAGTCAGCAGTTCCATTTAAACTTATTTCTTTCACTGAAGCTTTTACATCGGATAGTTTCGGGAAAATTATACGTTGGGGTATCCCTTCCTTATTCCGGTAAGGAATACGAATCTCTACCTGCTGAACGGCACTCCGGTATTTATGATCCTGTTTTACGGAAGCCATCAGGCAGATGCCTCCTGTACGTTTAGGATTCTCCAATCCCATCCGATAGAAACGAACAGTAAAAGTTGTATCATTCACCACTTCCACCGGACCGCAAATTCTCGACATTCGAATGGGATGCGTACTGTGTTCTTTTGAATATTCGTTCCTTAACGTATCTGTGTACACTGCTTTCAGGTGGAAAGTGACTCCGTCCGCTTCGGGTTGAAAAGAAGGAGACATACGTACATGGGATTTCGGATTGAAAGTTATCAGTTTTCCTTTTTGCTCAAAGCCGATATACTGCTCTGTCTTTCCACGCTCATTGGCGTAATATTTTTCTGTGGCATCTGCCATTTCCTTATCAAAATACCAAAACGCATGGTTCTTGTCTCCTTTATACTTATCATAGGAAGCGGCTTCGGCTGTAGGCTTTTCATTCTTTCGCCAACGGTCTGCCAGCCAGCCATTCTTTGCTTCTACCGGAATTAACTGAATCGGAGCATCCAATGACGAATGCTCCGGCAACCGATATTCCACTGTCTTTTTCAGAAAGAGGGAAAGATAATCAATCAATTCATCGGATATGTCGAAATGTCCGTGTCCTGCATCAGCAAGAAATGAAAGGGGAGCATTCGGATATTCACGACGATAATCGAAAGAGGTTATCAACCGGTCTTCCCACCATTCGTCCTCTCCCATTACCATTAATGAGGGGATACCTTCAATCGTACGGGTTCCCCAATCCAAATTCGCACGCCCGTAACCCGTCAAATGAGTTCTGGGAGAATCACCGTGAATAGAGAGTACGGCCAATGTACGTTCAGGATTCCAGGCGGCAAAGTTCCACGGATAAGTAGCCATTGCCGAGTGTCCGATAGGTATAACCGGGGCAAACTCCAGCTCTGTATATCCGCTTATTTCAGACAAGTTCTTCATCATTGTTTCAAAGATTTGTTGGGTACCTTTTGTCACGTCCCAGCGTTGGTCTATTCCGGGAGTGATCCATATCTCTGCAATTCCCAGTTTGCCCATATTCTTCCGAAATTCAGGATGCTCGAAAATTGTTTCTTCGGTCATATTGTGTTGCCCGATGATGACGGCACGGACTTGTTTACAGTTTTCCGGTATCCATAGATAGGCAGAAGGGTGGGCGTTTGTCTCTTCTGAAATCAGCTCTTTTATTTCTACGGACCACTGCCAGGGGGCTGCTGCCACCTTAGCAACCTGCATGAATAATGACAACAATACAACAAGAAAATATTTATTCATAATGCTTCTTTTAATTGATTTAACTTCCTATACTACGAATATGAAGAACAAAATACTCAAAAAACGACTATATAATAGTAGATATTAAATGCAAAGATAGAGTTATCCGTAAAAAAGGTAGCAAAACCCGTAATCTATATAAAAACAGATTACCTTTTACAGACTAACTTTGTATAGAGGAAATAAAGATAATAAAAACATTAGAATACGCTTTTATTTTAATAATATACTTGATTATGGAAAAAGTAAAATTGAACAATGGCATTGAAATGCCTATTTTAGGTTATGGTGTTTATCAGGTTACGCCTGAAGAATGTGAACGTTGCGTATCAGATGCAATCAGTGTGGGTTATCGTTCTATTGATACGGCACAAGCCTATCATAATGAAGAAGGTGTAGGAAATGCAATCAGCAAATGCGGTGTGCCACGCGAGGAACTGTTCATCACTACAAAAGTATGGATTTCAAATGCCGGTTACGAAAAAGCTAAAGCTTCTATTGATGAATCACTTCACAAATTAAAAAGTGATTATATAGACTTACTGCTCATTCATCAGCCATTCGGTGATTATTATGGAACTTACCGGGCTATGGAGGAAGCATATAAGGCTGGTAAACTCCGTGCAATCGGTGTCAGCAACTTCTATCCTGACCGCTTTATAGACTTGGCAGAATTCTGTGAAATTACTCCTGCCGTCAATCAGGTAGAGACACACGTTTTCAACCAACAGATAAAGTTGCAGGAAGTAATGAAAGAATATGGTACTAAAATTATGTCATGGGGACCGTTTGCTGAAGGACGAAACGACTTCTTCACCAACCCGACTCTCCAGGAAATCGGTAAAGAATATGGCAAATCAGTGGCACAGGTCGCACTGCGTTATCTGATTCAACGCGATATTATCGTGATTCCTAAATCGACTCATAAAGAACGTATGATTGAGAATTTCAATGTTTTCGATTTTTCGTTAACACCGGATGATATGGCGGCTATCGCTGCGCTTGATACAGCTAAAACGCTCTTTTTCTCCCACTATGATCCGGAGATGGTGAAGTGGTTGATTAATTATGGTAAATAGTGGTAAGTAGTAAATCCCAATAAAGACTACAAATGGGAATTGAATTCAGACAGAAGAACAAAAGAACATAAAGGCTGCGCTTAGAAAATTATTTCTGTTGCTTGTTGAACTGCTGTTTTATTTTTTGTTCTTATGTTCTTCTGTCTGAAAATAAATTATCATTTACTTATCATTTTCACATACTCAATGACCATCAAAATAATTTGAGTCATTTTTTCAGCGGAGTAAAATGCAATGCGGCTCCGCCATTCGCTTTTAGCTTCAAAACAAGCTTATCTCCGGCTTTTATCTTCTTATGAGTACTACGTACTTTCGTTCGTGTATTCAGCTTGTCATCATCTTCGTACAGGTGAAGCATATACTTCTTACCCGGTTCCAGAAAATCCGTAGTCAATGTAATTGTGCGGGCTTCCGTATTCGTCATTGCTCCTACAAACCAGTCATTCCCCGAACGACGTGCCTGAACGATATATTCACCAATCTCTCCATCTAACGCGCGGCTGTCATCCCATACACTCGGAATTGCTTTCCAAAATTCCAGTTCTTCTTCTCCCTGGTAGAATTCCGGTCTGTCATACCAAAACATAAATTGCAAAGGACTGTAATACACAGCTGCCATCGCCAACTGATGTGCCTTCGTATTCTTCACCCGGTTATTGAAATAGCAAAGCGTATAGTCTCCTGCACCTGCCAGATAGCGGGTGAAAGGAAGAGTCGTATTGTGTGTGGCATCCGGCATTTCTTCATTTCCACGAATACCTTCCTGCGTCATCAGGTTAGGATAAGTACGGCTGAAACCTGTCGGACGATATTCGTCATGAATATCTACCATCAGATCATATTCTCCACATTGACGAACTGCATCATGCAGCCAGGTACTCCAACGCTGATTACCTATCTGTACAAAACCGAACTTGATACCTTTCAATCCCCATTTTTTATACAAAGGCAACAGAATATCCAACTGCTGCACTAATGCGCGCTGATTGACATACACCATAAGTCCGATTCCTTTCGATTCGGCATATTTACACAAAGCAGGTATATCAAGGTCTTTATCAGGAGAAACAGTAGTAGCGTCCGAACTCATTTTCATTTCCGGTCCGTACCATCCTGCATCCATGTGCACATACTGAATACCACGTTCTGCCGCAAAGTCAATGGCTGCTTTTACTCTATCTTGTTTCAAGTCGCCCGAACGGAATACTTTCCCGGGTTTGATCCAAGAAGTATCAGCCAGTTTGCAAGCCGGATTCAGATTCAAGACAAGATCATTATTATTAATTAAATCGACCGGACGTTCGCCAACCATGATTACACGCCACGGAGTACTGTAAGGAGAAATAATATCGACGCTACTATACAGGCTTGTCTCCAAAGTGGAAGGTTTCTCTGCCGATAAACGGAATTTACCACGAACATAATCCACCATTTCTGCTTCCAACAAAGCTACTGATAATCCATCAGGAAGTTTCAATGTCAATGGACGCTCACTCTCCTCTTTACCCCATCCTTTCAACGGACGAAGTTCATAAGGTCCTTGCGCCCAACGTTCGTAATACGCCATCGTTCCTTCAGGCATTGTGAAGCTAGTCTGCTCACCGACAATATGCAAGAAAAGCCCGTTTGTCATTTCCGGAAAATGATAGCGGAAAGCAACTCCTTCATTATAGGCGCGAACTATGATATTCATAAAGTAGTTCTTACGCTTATCATAACCACCGTCCTGATTGCCTTTTCCTTCCCCTTTCTTGAACTTCAAAGTCATCTCATTATAGCAATCACGAACCTCCGCACGCTCGCCATATACAGGTTTCCATATTTCGTCCGTTTTTTGATGTTCAGTCCCTGTCAACTTCAGATTCTCACACCAAAAATGACAAGTATCATTCGGTATACCCAACGCCGATTCAAATAACTGATTTTCAATCAGAACACCCAGTTTACTTTCTTCAATCACCGGACGATTCTTATAAGTCAAGGTATAATACATTTGTGCATTATCCTCTCCCACCGCACGTTGATAAAAGGTAAAACGATAAGCTCCATCAGGAGACGTCAGTTCCTGACGGGTTTCTGTCATCACATCTTGCGCTTTTACCAATGCCGGTATCACCAACAACAAAAGCAAAATTCTTTTCTTCATTCTATTTACGTTCATGTTTATTCATCTTTTCTATTATATACGAACGAGGAAGAAATTATACTCAAATGTTTATTGCCTGAAAAGCTTATTCCATCTGCTCTCTATATAAAGTAGGTGTCATTCCTGTCACCCTTTTAAAAATGCGGTTAAAATGTACAGGTGATTCAAATCCGCAAGTAGCACTGATTTGAGATATATTCATCATACTACTATTCAATAGTTTACAAGCATATCCGATACGCATATCAAGTACATACTCTTTGAATGTTTTTCCTGTGTTTTCTTTAAAGTATCGGCAGAAAGCAGTAGGGTTCATCGCTGTATAAGAAGCAATTTCATCCAGACCGATAGACTCGGTATAATGTTTATTCAAATAGGCAATCACTTTTTCCATTCTTTCATTACGCATAATCGAAGGAGACGGAGTATAATGAGAAGTAGTCAGATACTTCCTGTGATTACTGGTAGCCATCATTTGTAGGAGTGAAAGCAACAGGATGATTTGATCTACTCCTTTGGCAGAAGGTATTTGTTTTAATAGCTTAATGATTTTCCCCGAACGGGTAATTGTGAATTTAATTCCTCTGCAAGCATCCTCCAATAAATTCCTGATAGGAATAAACTGGGAGTATTGAGATATAGAATAATGCATAAAGTCTTTTTCAAACTGAATATTGACTCCTCTTACTTTCAGTTCGGATTTTTCTTCGTTATCAGATTCTTCCCCGTCGTCCGGTGGACTTTGCATACTATGAGGCAGTTCGGAACCGAAAAGAATCAAATCACCTTTTGAATAGGAGATAATGCTGTCACCCACCAGACAATCCCCTTCTCCCTTCTCCACATAAATAATTTCATACTCACTATGAAAATGCCACGGATACGTGAAACGCGGATATTCATAAAAGCGGGCACGGACGGGATTAGAAGTCGTAATAGTCAACTTCTCATTCATTATCTTCCTCATAAATCTCCTTTCTAAACTACTTTTGCAAAGATAAGTAAATATCTTGCAAAGATACGCATCATAGCATGTGTAAAAACCCGCTATTTTTGCATCCATCATAAAAACATTTGATAGAACCATGAACGAATTATTTAGTATTGCCGGTAAAGTCGCTGTTATTACCGGAGCAGGTGGTGTACTGGGTGGAAATATTGCCCAACACTTTGTACAGCAAGGAGCAAAAGTAGTAGCTATTGACATTCGTCAGGAGCAACTGGACAACCGCGTGGCTGAACTTAAGCAATACGGTGACGATGTAATCGGTATCATTGGTAATGTACTTGACATCGCCAGCCTGGAGAAAGTAGCCGAAGAAGTCGTAGCCAAATGGGGACAGATCGATATTCTATTGAACATTGCCGGTGGCAATATGCCGGGAGCTACTCTTGAGCCAGATCAGCACTTCTATGATATGGATATCTCTTGCTGGGAAAAAGTGACTAATCTGAATATGAATGGGACAGTCTATCCGTCTATGATATTCGGTAAAGTAATGGCAAAACAAGGCAAAGGATGTATCATTAATGTATCCTCAATGGCAGCATACAGCGCTATCACCCGTGTACCGGGATATTCGGCTGCAAAAACTGCCGTAGCCAATTTCACTCAATGGCTGGCAAGCGAAATGGCACTTAAATACGGTGATGGTATCCGTGTAAATGCTATTGCACCGGGTTTCTTCATCGGCGATCAAAATCGTCGTGTGCTTATCAACCCAGATGGTACACTGACAGATAGAAGCAAGAAAGTATTGGCTAAAACTCCAATGAAACGTTTCGGTGACATCAAAGAGTTGAATGGTGCAGTGCATTTCCTGTGTAGTGAAGCCGCTAGCTTCGTAACCGGAGCAATGTTACCTATTGATGGTGGTTTCAGTGCATTCAGCGGAGTTTAAGCAATAAATAATAGCCTGTTATAAAGAGAAAGACTATGATGGAAAAGACTTGGAGATGGTTCGGCAAAAAGGATAAGATAACCTTGCCGATGCTCCGACAAATAGGGGTAGAAGGGATTGTCACTGCCCTGCATGATGTACCGAATGGTGAAATATGGACAGTAGAAGCTATTAACGATTTGAAATCATACATCGAATCTTATGGTTTACGTTGGTCGGTAGTGGAAAGTCTTCCTGTATGTGAAGCAATCAAATACGCAGGAGCGGAACGTGAACAGTTGATTGAGAACTACAAAGTAAGCCTTGCCAATTTGGGTAAATGCGGCATAAAGACAGTGTGTTATAATTTCATGCCCGTTATCGACTGGATACGTACAGACTTGCAACACCCCTGGCCGGACGGAACCAGTTCACTTTATTACGACCGTATTCGCTTTGCTTATTTCGATATCCGAATCTTGGAACGTGAAGGAGCTGAAAAAGATTACACTGAAGAAGAACTTCAGAAAGTTGCCGAGTTGGATAAGGTTATCACAGAAGCAGAAAAAGACGCTTTGATTGATACGATCATTGTCAAGACTCAAGGTTTTGTTAATGGCAATATCAAAGAAGGAGATAAAAATCCGGTTTCCATCTTCAAGCGGTTACTTGCTTTGTACAAAGATATAAACCGGGATGCTTTGCGTGAAAATATGCGTTATTTCTTATCTGCAATCATGCCTGTATGCGAAGAATATGGAGTTAATATGTGCGTACATCCGGATGACCCTCCATTCCAGGTATTAGGTTTACCACGTATCGTTACCAATGAAAATGATATTGAATGGTTCCTGAATGCCGTAGATAATCCTCATAATGGATTGACTTTCTGTGCAGGCTCTTTGAGTGCAGACGAACATAACGATACACGTGAGTTGGCTAAGAAATTTGCAAAAAGAACTCATTTCGTACATCTGCGCAGCACAGCTGCCATGCAAGGTGGAAACTTCATTGAAAGCTCCCATCTTACGGGAAGAGGACATCTGATTGATCTTATCCGTATCTTCGAAAATGAGAATCCGGGATTACCAATGCGTGTAGACCACGGACGAATGATGCTGGGAGATGAAGATAAAGGTTATAATCCGGGATATTCCTTCCACGGACGTATGCTGGCTCTTGCACAAGTAGAGGGAATGATGGCTGTAGTAGATGATGAGAAAAGACGACAGATAATATTATAATCATTACAGTACTGATATAGTCAGAGCTTCGTCAGAGCAATAACCTCGTTATTTGTTTCAAGGCGGGAAACATTTTGTTTCAAGCGTTGAAACTGATGGTTTCCCGTCTTGAAACTTTAGTTCCAAAGGCTCGAAACTCCAGTTCCAAAGGCGGGAAACTATAGTTTCTAAAGCAGGATGTACTGTACTGGATTTAGTTGACAACTTCGCTTGTTATACCTAAGTTAGTTTACTCAATATTTTTTAAAACCTAAATAAGTTTACTTGTCCCTTTGTAATTCCTGTATAAGTTGTCATTTTAGATATTTTGCAAAATTATGTATCTTCTCTTATAAGTGCAAGACTTCGGGCTGTAAACTTTCATTAAATAACAAAAACTCTTCGCTCGGGGATCGCCCTAGCGGCAACCTTAGATTTGCAGCATCAAAATATTTATCTTTGAATTGATATTGAAAGGAAAGCAAAAGGAAAACCATCAGCGGCAATAGAAGTCAAGTCTAAGTCCCTATTCGGTCCTTTTGCTCCTTCCTTGAACTCAAACCCATATAAGAATTTCAGTAAACCTGTTTAAGGTTATTAGGTCAAGTTCAGGTCCTTTCTTTTTTGTTTAATGTTCAAAAACAAAAGTATGAAAGTTTTTTATTTAGGAGTTGATGTGAGTAAGAAAAAATTGGATTTATGTTTAAGGAGTAACGGTAAGGACATCCTTTATGATGTTATTCCTAATGATCTATCCTCTATTAAATCTTGGTTAACAAGAACGTTTGAGAAATTTTTCCTCTCTGAGGACAGTTTGGTTGTCTGTGCGGAACATACAGGGCAATATACCTATCCTTTGGTCTGTGCAACAAAAAGTATAGGAGTCTACTTATGTTTGGAAGATGCAGCTAAAATAAAATATTGTCATGGAATACCTCGTGGCAAAAATGATAAAATAGATGCCTGCCGAATAGCAATGTATGCAGAAAGATATAATGATTGCCTACAACCGTATACCGCATCAGAGCTTATAATACAAAAACTCAAAAACTTATCAACAGAACGCAGTATGCTTGTTGCAGATAGGGCTAAATATCAATCCCAGCTAAAAGATCAGGTAGACTATATGGAACACTCAATATATATTGCTAAATGCAATAGAGTTGAAGGGATTATCAATACATTTACGGATTACATAGCACAAATAGACCTTGAAATAAAAGAACTTATAAATCAGGCACCTGTCATTGCTCATCAAATGGATTTACTCATGTCTGTGGATGGAGTTGGGGAACGTGTTGCACTGAAGATGATCATGGAAACAGATGCTTTCACTTCTTTTACTGATCCCAGGAAGTTTTGCTGTCATGCAGGAGTTGTTCCGTTCGTCTATGTGTCAGGAAGTAGCCAACGTTCTAAAAATAGAGTATCTAATAGGGCTGACAAGAGCATCAAGCATTTGCTACATATGGCGGCACTATCTGTTTCACAAGTGAAAAATAGTCCATTGAAGAAATATTATGACAGAAAGGTCGAAGAGGGAAAAAATAAGATGTCGGTTCTGAATGCAGTTAGAGCGAAATTAGTTACGATTATGTTCGCTGTAATTAGGACGGATGCTTTTTTTTCGAGAAATTATCAAAATTCGCTTGCGTAATCCATAAGAATAGGGGCGGGAGCACCCGTCCCGACGAGCGGGACTTCAGCTACCTTTCCACTGCATTTACGAATATATTCCATCGGAGTTCTCATTTGTATGCCTTGATGCGGTCTAACATAATTGTATGCATATATGGCATCGGCTATACGTTTATCCAATTGTTCAAAGCTGTCATCTGTACAGTCAAAAAGCCACCCATTCTTGATCGTGTTATTCATCCGTTCAGCCAGAGCATTATGTAGCGGATCCCCACACTGAGTCATACTGATATTAATATGATGTTTCTTGAGCATACCTACATACAGGTTTGAGCAGTATTGCACTCCCCGGTCAGAATGGTGTATCAGATTATTCAAATCAACATTGTATCTGTTGTAAAAGTCCATAGCCATCCTCAGTGCCTTTAAAGGACCTTCCGCTTCGAGTGTTTTGCACAGGGCATATCCGACTATGGCCCGACTGCCCGCATCGGTAAGAAGGGACAGGTAAGCCCATCCCTGGCACGTGGCAACATAGGTTATGTCCGCTACAACCATTGAACCGAATGTGTCAGCTACAAATTTAGGAGTGACATTCAGCAAGTCCGGATAAATGTAATAATTATGATTGGAATTTGTTGTCTTTGGTCTCACATGCCTGACACGTTGACACAGGCCATTAGCACGAAAAATATTATAGCATTGATCACGCCCAATGACCATCCTGACACCAAACTTGCGGAGGCAGCATGCATAGAGTTCACGCATACCAGCCTTAGGCATAAGTTTACGTAACTCATTACAATACAGCACAATGCTTGATGTGAGGATGTCTATTTCCTTTTTTCTGTTGACATGCTTATAATAACCTTGTCTGGTTATGCCGAAGTAATCACAGAGGAACTGCAGACTGCCGCGCATATGACGGGCAGAGTTCCCCTGTGACAAGGTGTCGATTACTTGGCATCGGAGTTTTTTCGAACCTTGATGTGATAGGTTGACTCCGCAAGATTAATCAATTCCTCACAAGCTTCATGACGAAGACTTTCCTCCTGAAGGGCACGCTGAAGTTTGCGGTTTTCGGCACGCAATGCAGCGAGTTCTTTTTCCAGTTCATTGAGAGACTCATCAGAGGCTTTGCTTAAAGAGGGCTGTTCTGTATTCATAACTTTATCATTTATATGATACTTTTCGAGCCAAAGAATCAGCAGACGTCGGCAAATACCGGTACGCTTAGCAAACTGATACTTCGTTTCGGAAGTCGATAAATACTCACGAATATAAGACATTCGTTCAGATTCTGTGTAAGGAGTGTACTTCTTTTTTAATTCTTCCATGTGAATTTCGAATTTGAGAAGTGTCAACTTATTCAGTACACTACAGGAAGATTCTGTCTCAAAGACAAGAAACAACCATTCTGTCTCTAGGCTTTTAGTTATAATCATATAATTCCGATACAATAAATACAACGGACTGTTCTCTCAATAGCTAAACCTTTCAATGCCAATGCATACTTATATCATTTGGTAAGCGTCGACAGTGTGAGAGTAAGTTTTACCCTCACACTACCCTCACCTTTACCCTCACCCACGAAAGTACGATGGATAAAGGGATTGAGAGCCGGGTGAGAGTGTGAGGGTAAAATCAACACAATCTTTTATTTGTTAGCTACTTTATCTGTATCTTCCCTACAAAATCTTTTTTATCTATATTCAGTTCTTCCAAAGAGGCGATCCGTTTGCCGTTCAACATTATGTTCTCAAACAAAATATTCTCAACCTTCCTATTCTTATCATAACCTTCCATCAAAGAAGGATTGATATATTTTCCGGTACATGAAATGTTACGGAACGTTATGTTTCTGACACCTCTGCCGGGACCTGTGTTATATTTTTGGTTATACATCACCCGAAGATGAAATAACTGTCCTTCCTGGATATGTTCCACACGAATATCCTCAAAAGTGATGTTTTGTGCCAGATTGTGATCTCCTACATTAATAGTCATGCAGCCTTGGTAATCACGATCGTCCTCATCATGTTCCAAGATATCGATATTCTTGAACAATATATCTTCTAAAACCTCATCTCCTGTTTTCGTATTTCCATGCGTACCGATATTGATAGGGTGAGCAATATCCGCCCATAGTGTAGAATTAAGTACACGGATATTACGAGAATCTCCATAATAATTCCAACGATGCGTATAGATGGCTATACAGTCGTCTGAATTACGAAGAAAAACATCATCAATCACTACATCCGAGCAAGACATAAAATCCAATCCATCACTCCAACCCTGATAACTGAATGATTTCAAATTCTTGATAGTAATTCCCTGTGATTGTCCACCGGAAACTGTATAGTGACGGGAGTTGACAACTGTAATTCCATCAATCAGTACATTCTTGGAGTATGCCACCGATATTCCCTGCTGCGGTTCAAGCAACATACCGTGTCCGAGAATCTTTACATTCTCTACACTGTCGCAAGTCAGGCAACCTTTCAGCACCGCTCCACCTTCCAGATAGACAGTCGTGTTGGAAGGAATACGGAAGCATTTGCCTGCCACATCTGTGGGTTCGTGTATACCGGACTCAAAATACATCACATTCGGATCATTCTTATCAGGCACATTCTCAATGATCGGATTGGCAAACACATGCAGATTATTCAAACGGTCACCGTTGAACTCTACAGAGAGTTTTTGTGGTTTATCCAATGTGAACAGCAGAAAATTTCCGTCTATCTCCGGCTGAATTCCTTTAGATAGTGGACGCACTACTGCTGAACGGAGTTCCCCGTTATTCTTTTGCACCAGCACTTCCACTTTACCGGAAAAATCAAACTGTACCATGGTTGCATCCGACTTGGTATCCATATCCACCTTTACATTATATTCATAAAGGTCTACCCAATCTTTTTCACCCACTTGTCGTACTTTTACTGTATAATCGTCATTGTGACGGGCATAGTAGATGCCTTGTGGCACCGGATAGATGACAATTTCTGCCTGTATAACTCCTGAAGTCATTACAAGTAAAAATGTAAGCGCTATTCGTATCAATCTATTCATTTTGAATTATTCATTTATTGTGCATACATCAATGTACCGAGTCCAAGTACATCATACCCACCAGAGTTAGCATCATAATAACCGCCGCCGCCTTCTATTCCTACATATTCGGTAGCAATCTTAGTATATTTGAGATTATCATCCGAGATGTTTTTTATCCCTTTGTAATGATAGTAAGGCAACGCCCATATCGCACGTTTGATCCATTTACCACCACCAAGTGTTGTTTGTTCTTCCGGAATCGGATATCCCCATTGACTCTGTTTTTGCCATATATAAGTAGTATATGGTACAGTCTCATTAGTGTAATTACAACAAGCGGCATATTCGCAGGCCCGTAGGAAGAGATTATCATCATAAGCAAAGAAATCGTCTCCCTGGCTCCATGCCAACTGACAAATAACTCCCATCAATCCGACACACATCAACGTGTGTCCTTGGTCACGTCCACTTTCCTGCCATTGAGCAAAGTTATAGTCCGGTGCATAATCGTGATAGATAGCACGACGTAAACGTCCGTTTGTATCACCTGTCTGCAAATGGGCAATACCTTCATTATAAATATCACGACGATCGGTTACAATGCCGATAGCCATTTTAGCCGCTATATTACAAAGACACCAGTTAGCCCAATAATGTAACGCATTCGTATCGTGATGACGTTTCAGGAAATCATCATTAGCAGGATAGAACACTTTAAGCAACCAATTCTGGAACGCTGCGAAGTCCGCACGATCCCATCCTCCATAATCCCTCAATAATTCACCGGCAATAGCAAATTCATAACCATAAAGT